>NZ_CATKPQ010000010.1:0-23713 GCF_949768005.1 Pseudomonas sp. IT-347P | reverse complement strand
GACGATCAGCACCGCCACCGGCGGCAACTTCGAAAACCTCGTGCCGAGCACGACTCCGGCCGTGACCAGCGTCACCGACACGATCGACACCACCACCGTAAAACTCACTGCAACCACAACTGCAGCCGAGGGCGGCAACGTTGTCTACACCGCAACTGTCGGCGCGCCAGTCACCGATTCGCCGGTTGTCGTGACCCTGGCCAACGGTCAGACCATCACGATTGGTGTTGGCCAGACTACGGGGACTGCGACCACTACCGCACCAAACGATGCGTTGACCGGTCACGCGCCGCTGACCAACTCGATCACCAACGTCACTGGCGGCAACTACGAAAATCTCGTAGCCGACAAGACACCGGTTTCGACCAGCGTCACTGACACCGTCGACACCACCAATCTGTCGCTGTCCGCGACCGGCTCCGTAGCCGAGGGCGGTTCGATCCTTTACACCGCAACCTTGACCAACGCCGCTGGCTCACCAGTGACCGTAACCCTGTCGAACGGCGCCGTGATCACCATCGACGCCGGTAAAACCACTGGCACCGTGACCGTTCCAGCCCCGGCCGACGACGTCTACAAAGACGCCGGCACCGTGCAGGCGACCATCAGCACCGCCACCGGTGGCAACTTCGAAAACCTGGTGCCGAGCACGACTCCGGCCGTGACCAGCGTCACCGACACCATCGACACCACAGCCGTGAAACTGACGGCAACCGCTACTGCAGCCGAAGGTGGCAACGTCGTTTACACCGCAACTGTCGGTGCTCCGGTAACCGGTTCGCCGGTTGTGGTGACACTGGCCAACGGTCAGACCATCACCATCGGTGTCGGCCAGACCACGGGCACTGCGACCACCACAGCGCCAAACGATGCATTGACCGGTCACGCGCCGCTGACCAACTCGATCACCAACGTGACGGGCGGTAACTACGAGAACCTTGTGGCCGACAAAACCCCGGTCAGCACCACCGTGACCGACACCGTCGACACCACCAACCTGTCGCTGTCCGCGACCGGCACAGTGGCCGAAGGTGGCCAGATCACTTACACCGCAACCCTGAGCAACGCCGCAGGCAGTCCGGTCACCGTGACCCTGAGCAACGGTTCGGTGATCACCATCGACGCTGGCAAAACCACTGGCACCGTAACCGTTCCGGCTCCGGCTGACGACGTCTACAAAGACGCCGGCACTGTGCAGGCGACTATCACTGGCACCAGCGGCGGTGGCTTCGAAAATCTGGTGACCAACAACACGCCAGCCGTGACCAACGTCACCGATACCATCGACACCACCACCGTCAGCATCACTGGCAGCACCTCGGTGACCGAAGGCCAGACCGCGAGCTACACGGTCAGCCTGAACCACCCGGCGCAGACCGAAGTGACCCTGAAAATCGTCTACAGCGGCACCGCCGCCGACGGTTCGGACTTCACCGGCGTGTACACCGTGAAGATTCCGGCAGGTGCGAGCAGCGCGCAGTTCAACGTCGCTACCATCGATGACAAGATCACCGAGGGCACCGAAAACTTCGTGGTCAAGATCGATTCAGCCACCGGTGGCAACTTCGAAAACCTCGCGGTCAGCAGCACCAATGGCAGCGTCAGCACCTCGATCATCGACAACGATGCGCCGCCCGTGCTCGACCTGGACGCCAATAACTCCAGCGGCGCGACCGGGGCCGACTACAAGGTGACCTTCACCGAAAACACTCCGGGTGCAGGTGTGTCGATTGCCGACACCGACATCAGCATCACCGACCCGGACAGCACCATGCTCACTGGCGCCACCGTGGTCCTGACCAACCGTCAGGACGGCGATGCGCTGAACCTGGGCAACAGCGTCAACGGCATCACCATCAATGCCAACAGCACCAACGGCACCGTCACGCTGACGCTGTCCGGCAACGCGTCGCTGGCCGATTACATGCAGGCCATCAAGAACATCAACTTCACCAACAGCAGTGAAAACCCGAGCACCGTGCCGCGGATCATCACCGTGACCGTGACCGATGGCGGCAACTACTCCAACACCGCGACCACTACGGTCAACGTGGTGGCGGTCAACGACGCACCGGTTGCTGCACCGAGCAATGTCACCGGCACTGAAGACACGCCGCTGGTACTCGGCTGGTCGACCTTCGGCGTCACCGACGTCGACAGCCCGGCCAGCAGCCTCGGTATCAAAATCACCCAGCTGCCGGGCGAAGGCAAACTGCAGTACCTGGATGGTTCAACCTGGAAAGACGTCGCCAACAACCAGACCTTCAGCAAGGCTGACATCGACGCGGGCAAACTGCGCTTCCTGCCGGATGCCAACGAGTCGGGCGTCAACGGTTACGGCGGCAGTGGTGTGGGCAACAATCAGGCGGACTACGCTCAGATCAAGTTCCAGCCAACCGACGGCCAACTGCTGGGCAACGCCGGCACCGTGAAGATCGACATCACGCCAGTGGCGGATGCCCCGACCGTGAGCGTGGCCGACAACAGCGTGAAGTCCACCGGCCTGATCAAGGAAGTCTGGACCGGCCTGTCGGGCCTGGGCACCAACGGCAATGGCGCGGATTCGACCACGTTGAAAAACGTCATCGACGGCGCCGGTACTCCGAACTCCAGTGGCTCGGTCACCAACGTGCAGTCCGATGGCAGCGTGACCGCCGGTACGGCGTCGAAGACTTCGGGCCTGATCTATCTGGAAGCCGGCAAGACCTACACCTTCAGCGGCATCGCCGATGACAGCTTGCTGATCACGATTGGCGGCAAGAGTGTGGCGTCGGGTACCTGGGGCGCGGGCGGCGCCATCAATGGCTCGTTCACCCCGACCACCAGCGGTTACTACACCCTGGACATCTACCACCACAACCAGAGCGGCCCGGGCAGCTACGATGTCAACCTGTCGGTCAACGGCAGCACGCCGATCGACCTGAGCAGCGCCGGCGTGCCGATCTACACCGGCGTGCAGGATCTGGTGAACTCGGGCGTGACCGTCTCCGATCTGCACGGCAGCAACGGCGAAGGCTATTACGACGGTTACAAACTCAACACCGGCGCCGAAGGCACCACGGTGAAACTGTCGGCGATATCGACCGCCCTGACCGATACCGATGGCTCGGAAACCCTGAGCGTGAAGATCAGCGGCGCGCCGGTGGGTTCGGTGCTCAGCGATGGCGCGGGGCATACGTTCACCGTCACCGCCAGCAGCGGCGACGCCAATGTCACCGGCTGGAACCTCGGCAGCCTTACCGTAACGCCACCGCCGTACTACAACGGCCAGTTCAACCTGACCGTGACCTCGACTTCCACCGAGATGGTCGGCGGCTCGGCCAGCAGCACCGCGACCATACCGGTCACCGTGGTGCCGGCGGTCTACAACGCCGTGGTCGCGACCTCGGGCGACGACACCGTCACCGGCACCGATGGCAACGACATCATCGTCGCCGACATCGGTGGTCTGACCGTGGTGCCGGGCACCAACTACAACATCGCGTTCATGGTCGACAGCTCCGGCAGCATGAGCGCGTCGTCGCTCAGCGCGGCCAAAGACTCGCTGACCTCGGTGTTCAACAGCCTCAAGCAGAGCCTGGGCGGCAGCAATTCGGGCACGGTGAATATCTTCCTGGTCGACTTCGATACCCAGGTCAACAAATCGGTGTCGGTGAACCTCAACGACCCGAACGCGCTGACCCAGCTCAAAGCGGTGCTGGACTCGATGGCCTCCGGCGGCGGCACCAACTACGAGGACGTGTTCAAGACCACGGCCAACTGGTTCCAGAGCGCTGACGCGGTGGCCAACACCGGCGCGAAGAACCTCACGTACTTCATCACCGACGGCCAGCCGACCTACTACCAGAGCGGCGAGCAGACCAACCCGACGCTGTACGGCAACGTGAAGCTCGACGATGTGGTGAAAACCAGCAACTACAAGCCGGGCGACACGTTCAGCACTTACATCGACAACACCCACGCGTTGACGATCAACAGCGCCGGCACCGTGACCCTGCAAACCTACAGTTCGTGGTGGGGCTGGAGCGGCACTAACTTGGGCACCATCCACGCGCAGGGCGACGGCACCTATGAGCTGTCGAGCCTGGCGGGTACCGGTAACAGCACCAACTCGTCGACGACCAGCAACTCGGCCAGTGGCTTTGCTTTGCTCAGCGGTTTGTCGAATGTCGAGGCTATCGGCCTGAACAACGATGTCAGCCTCAGCGATCTGAAGCCTTACGATTCGGATAAAACGCCGCAGACCAACATCGATCCGAAGGATCTGGCCAACTCGATCATCGGTCACACCGAAGCAACCATGCCGGGTAGCGACACGGTCAACGGTGGCGACGGCAACGACATCCTGTTCGGCGACCTGGTGAGCTTCAATGGCATTGCCGGCGAGGGTTACCAGGCGATGCAGGCATTCGTCGCCAAGGAAACCGGCGTCGAGGTCAGCAAAGTCACCACCAGCAATGTGCACCAGTACATCACCGAGCATTATCAGGCGTTCGATGTCTCCGGCGCGCATGATGGTAACGACACCCTGCTGGGTGGCGCGGGCAATGACATCCTCTTCGGCTCGGGCGGCAACGACTGGCTCGATGGCGGCAAAGGCAATGACATTCTGCTCGGCGGCACCGGCAACGACACGCTGATCGGCGGTAAGGGTAATGACATTCTCATCGGTGGTTCCGGTGCCGACACCTTCGTCTGGAAGGCGGGTGACACCGGCAACGACGTGATCAAGGACTTCAAGGCCAGCGAAGGTGACCGTATCGATCTGCGTGATCTGTTGCAGGGCGAAACCGGCAGCACCATCGACAACTTCCTGAAAATCACCACGGTCGACGGTACGTCATCGCTGCAAGTCAGCTCGGCGGGCAAGTTCAACTCCGGCGACGCTGCTGCGGCAACCCCGGACGTGACGATCAAACTGGAAGGCAACAACTGGTCGAGCGCCAACCTTCACAACCTGATTGCCGGCAGCGACCCGACCATCAAAGTCGATCACAACAACAGCTGATACGTGAACAAAACGGCCGCCCTGATGGGCGGCCGTCACGTTTACGCTGTGCGGACCGGTGACGATTGCGTCGCCGCACCGCATACTCGCGCACAGTTGGCTATGCTGCTGACAGCATGACGCTGGTTCATTTCTGAGGGATGCTCAATGTTTTACGTGCAACGCGATGCGCAAGGTCTGTTGATTCGCGTGGAAGCCGCGGCCTATGCCGAGGCCACGGAAACGCTGCCGGCCGACAGCCATGAAATCCAGGCCTGGTTCGCCAATGAAGTGGTGGAAACCAGCCTGAAACAGCTCAAGCAGAGCGACTTCGAAATGATTCGGGTACTCGACGACCTGATTCAGGTGCTGACCCAGAAAGGCGTGATCCGCGTCACCGACCTGCCACCGGCGGCCCAGGCCAAACTGATGGACCGGACCCAGGCGCGTGAAGCGCTGGGCGGGTTGAGCCAGTTGATCGATGAGGATGAGGGCGGGTTAATCTGATCTGTCCAGAATCCAGGGACCCTCACCCCAGCCCTCTCCCAGAGGGAGAGGGGGCCGACCGAGGTGTCTGGCGTCATACATCGACCTGAAAAACCGGGTCGATTATGAATTCAACACAAATCGTTCACGTCGGCGTTTCTCCCGAATATCCCCCAATCAGTCCCCTCTCCCTCTGGGAGGGAGCCGACCGAGGTGTCTGGCGTTATACATCGACCTGAGAAATCGAGTCGATTATGGATTCAGCGCAAATCGTTCACGTCGGCGTATCTCCCGAATATCCCCCAATCAGTTCCCTCTCCCTCTGGGAGAGGGCTAGGGTGAGGGATGCTTTTGCGATGACTCACCGCCAAGGCTTCGGTTCACCCAACAACTGCCCCTGAACCCCATACAAGCCCATCTCGCGAATCACCGACAACTCTCCTTCCGTCTCGACTCGCTCGGCAATCAGCGGCAGGTCAATGCTGTGCGCCGCGCGCTGGATCGCTTCGATGAACAGACGCTTGTCACTCTCCTGATCGATCGCGCGAATGTAGCTGCCATCGATCTTCAGGTACGCCAGCCCCAGCCGCGCCAGGTTGCCGATCATGCTGAAACGGCCACCAAAGCGCTGCAGGCTCAGTGAGAAGCCCAGCTCACGCAGGCGTCGGGTCAACTGCTCCAGCACCGCTTGTTCGGGCAACTGCTCTTCGCCGATCTCCAGGGTAAGACGCTCGCCCAGGTTGGAATGCGCACGCAGAATCTCGAACACTTTGTTCAACGCCTGCGGATCGGCCAGGGTCGCCGAAGACAGGTTCAGCGCCAGCGAATCTTCATGTTCCTTCATCTGCTCCAGCACGCGCTCAAGCATCAGGCGATCCAGCCGCGCGGTCCAGCCGAAGCGCTCCAGCCATGGCAGAAAACGCCCGGCCGGGATGGTCTGGCCCTGATCATCGAGCAAGCGCGAGAGCACCTTGTAATGCAACACCAGTTGCGTGTCAGCGGCAGCCACCACCGGTTGGAAATACAGCTCGAAACGCTGCTGACTGAGGGCCTGATCGAGCAAGCGATGCCAGGCGTGGTGATCGTCGCCGACATCCGCCGTCAGGCTCTGATCAATGCACGCCCAATTCTGTTCGCCCTGCCCCTCAGCCTGCGCCAGCGCCTGATCGCCGAGCGTCAGCACCTGCTGCGGCGAATCGCCGTGAGTGAACGGCGCCAGGCCGATCGACGCCACGGCAGCCACGTCGGTAGCGCCGGTGGCGTGCAGACTGCTCAAGGCACTGTCGAGGTTCTGTGCCAGTTGCAGCGCCTCCTCGCGGACCAGCCCCGGCGCCAGCACGGCAAACTCGCCGCCGCGAATACGGGTGACGAGGTTCTGGGTTTCCGGGTATTTGGCACACTCGCGAGACAGTTGCTCGCCGACTGCTTTCAACAATTCATCGGTGCGCTGACCACCCAGACGCTGGTTGAGCCCGGCCAGATCCTTGACCCGCAACAGCAGCAGGTAACCGGAACTGGCCTGCTCCGGGTTGCTCACCCGGTTGTTCAACTGCATCTCGAAATAGCGCCGGTTGGCCAAACCGGTGAGATTGTCCTGATAGGACTCGGCGCGCAGTTTTTCACTGCGCTCGGCCTGCTCCTGAAACAGCGCCTTGAGCTTCTCGACCATCTGATTCATCGCCTGCACCACGCGGCGCAACTCAGGCGTACGTGGTAACTCCGGCAGGCTGAGGAATTCGCGGCGGGCGATGGCGTGGGATTGCTGGACCATGTAATCCAGCGGCTTCAGCTGCCGACGCAACAGCAACGCGCCGAGTACGGCACTGATCGCACCGCAGATCAGCAGCCAGCCAAGACTGCCCAACGCGCTCTGCCACAATTTGGCCACGGCAAACATCGGGTGGCTGACCACTTCGACCCGCGCCGCCTGTTCCCAGCCACGGCTGACCAGCGCGTCGCCACCAGCAGGTTCCAGGCCAATCAGTTTGACGAACCAGTCCGGCACATTGGTGACGGCCGCAATGCCGTTGCGCTCAACAATCGTCTGGTCAGTCTTCAGATCCACCACGCGGATGCTCGCGTAATAACCGCTGTCGAAAATCGAGCTGACCAGCAACTCGACCATGGCCGGGTCGTCGATATTCGGCGTCAGCGACAAGGCCAGCGCCGTCGCGGCGTCCTGCGCGTGGGAGCGCAACTGGTTGACGTACTGGGTGCGCGAGCTCTCCAGACTGACCATGAAGCTGCCGGTGAAGGCGACCACCAGGAACAGACAGATAGCGATCAACAGCTGTTTGAACAAAGACATCTGAGCGCGTGCTCCTAGTTAGTCGTCTCGACCGGAAAACCTTCGGCCTGCATTTTTTTCAAGACATCCTGCCAGCGCGACAGGCGTTTGGTATCACCGACCTTTTTGTTGCCCTTGGCCCCCGGCAGGTACAACCCCTCGGCATTGAAAGAGTAGACCGGCAGCAAATCGGTTCGCTGCGATGCCGGCTGAATCGGGTCGATCAGGCTGTCGAGCACCAGCGGCATGGCATCGGGGGTGGCATAGTAAGTCAGGACCATGTGCGCGCGGTTCTGACGCAACGCCTTGACGTAGGTGATGCGCAGCTTGTCACTGGAAACCCCGAGGTGGCGCAGGCTGAAGTACTTGGCGATCGCATAGTCTTCGCAATCGCCGGCACCTTTCCATAATGCTTCGATCGGGGTTTCCCAATAGTCGACCTCGTGCCACAGATCGATGTCTTCGACGTAGCGCACCTGTTTGTTGAAGAACAGGTTCACCACTTTGAGTTTTTCCATCTCGCTGACTTGTTTCTGCGTGGCCAGCAGATTCTGCCAGGCATCGATGCGCTGCTGCCCGGCACCCAGCGGTCCGTACAGTGCCGTGGCTTTGCGGCTGATCGTGGAAAAATCCCAATCGGCATGCAGGCCGCCCAGCATAAGGCTGGCCAGCAGCAGTGCGCAGCCTAGCCAGCGCAGGCTCCGGGGGATCGCGAAACGTACCGCCACAGCAGGTTTCCAGGGGCAGGAGGGAAAGCGTTTGATGGTGAAGCTTAGCCGGGCAAAAAACAATGGCACCATGAGATCATCGGCGGCACGCTAAACTGCAGTTGGCACACCAATGTTTTACAGGGTTTGACAAGCTGTAGAGCAATCACTAGTGTCATTTGGATCCAAATCAAGCCGACCTACAGGGTGCGTAGTCGTGACACAGAAGCCCAAACCGCTGCACAGCATTAAAGTCGACGGACCGATTCCTGCGCATCTGGCCCGGTCGGTGATCGAAGAAACCCTGCGCTCGGCGATCCTTGATGGTCGTCTGCCCTGTGGCACGGCGCTGCGCCAGCAGGATCTGGCCGATTTGTTCGGTGTCAGCCGCATGCCGGTGCGCGAAGCGTTGCGCCAGCTCGAGGCCCAGGAACTGCTGAGCGTGACCGCGCACAAAGGCGCCGTCGTCGCGCCGTTGATTCAGGGGGATGCCACCGAAACTTACGAACTGCGCATCCTGCTCGAATCCGAAGCCATGCGTCAGTCGATTCCGCTACTGACCGTTGCCGATCACGCACGCGCAGCCGGCTACATCGAAGAACTTGAGGCACAGCACGACTACACGGAAATCGGCCGGCTCAACCGTTTGTTCCACATGGCCCTGTACAACAAGGCGCCCAACAAACGCTTGCTGCGCCTGGTCGAAGACGGACTCAATGAAGAAGAGCGTTTTCTGCGCTTCAACCTTGAGGCCATGGGCCTGGGCGAATTGTCTCAGGACGATCACCGGGCAATGTTGCAAGCCGTGCAGGATCGCGACACTGAGTTGTCGATCAGACTCCTTGAGCAGCACCTCAATCGTGGTGTCGACGTGATCACCCGCTATCTCGCCACACCCGCCGCGCAAAGCCGACAAGCCGCGCGCTGAAGGCGCGCCTCCCGCGAATAACCCGCTTACAAATCCTCCAGCGATCTGCCGGCCCTCGGGTGGGCGGATCCGCATGCCCGCTCTAATCTTCCTGCGCCGTTCAGCCCGAAATTCGCACCTGGCCGTTGATGAATCGGTAATAGCCGTGGCGCAAATTTACCCGCACTCTTGAACCGCCACCCCACAAAGAACGGGCGACGCGCCGCACTGCCGGCGCAGTCCCCGCACCAGGAACCTACGGAAGGAGCCTTGCCACGGGAAAAAGGAAGTCATGGCGCGGGGTCACGGCCAACTTTCGCCCCTTTTAATCATTCAATTCTTATTAATCAAAAGTTGCTTCGAGTGAGGCATTCACTCTTGTTGACCAATTTTGGCCATTATTCGCCGAAAGGAGCAACTACGCCCAAATAAAACTTCAGCAAACAGTTTTATTGGGTCAACTCAACTTCAAGAAACAGCAAACTTAAAATAATTAAAAAACACTTGTTAAGTACTTTGCCGGTGTATTAGCTTTTCCTCGCCAAGTTTGAACTTCACCGTTCATTCCGACAGCAGCCCAATGCCTGCGGCAGCGCAGCAGCGCTTATGGGCAGACATGACGACATGACAAAGTTATATCCCCATACGCACTTACCTGTGAGGAGGAAGGCTGTCGTCCGTCGACAGAAAACAAATAAGCCGTTGTTCCATTGTTTGCGCAGTTGCCAGAGCAGTTCCATTTCACATCAACGATAAAGGACATCATGATGCCCAATAAGAACCAACTCGCCCTGAAGAAAGCCGAACTTAGCATTCACCCGATATTTTCCGAGATCACCTCGTTGTCGGTGTTGCGTCGTTTTATGGAAACCCACGTGTTTGCCGTCTGGGATTTCATGTCGCTGACCAAACGCCTGCAGCAGGAACTGACCTGCACCCGATTGCCATGGTTGCCGCCGCGTGATCCTCATGCCGCCCGGTTGATCAACGAAATCGTTCTCGGCGAAGAATCGGATGACCGTCTGACTGAAGGGCATTACAGCCATTTCGAGTTGTACCTGGATGCGATGCGCGAAATCGGCGCGAGTACCACTGCCGTAGAGCATTTTGTCGCCCTGCAACAGGAAGGCGTGAGCTATGACGTCGCGCTACAAAGCGTCGAGGTTGATCCGGCCGCCGCGCAGTTTGTCCGCGACACCTTGCGCACCGCTCTGCACGCACCGGGACACAGCGTGGCGGCGGCGTTCCTGCATGGTCGCGAAAGCGTGATCCCGACCATGTTCCAGCGCATCCTCGACGACTGGGGCATTGGCATCGAACAGGCGCCGACCTTTCGCTATTACCTGGAACGGCACATCGAGGTCGACTCCGAAGATCACGGCCCAGCGGCGGAACACCTGCTTGAGCGCCTGGTCGACGGCGACCCGCAACGTGAAGCCGAGGTCTACGCCAGCGCCATTGCCGCTGTGGAAAGCCGCATCGCCTTGTGGGACGGCCTGCGCCTGAGCATGCGCGCGCCGTTGGCGGAGGTGGCCCAATGAACGCCGCCGACTATCAATCCTTTGCCGATGCCTGGGAGAACCGCGCGACCATCCGCACCCGGCCGCGACGCGTGCTGGAAGACGACGAACGCCTGATCTATCCGCTCAGCCGCCAACCGCTGGTGCTTAGCGACACCTTCCTGCGCGAGTGCCCGCAACAGCGTGATTTCGCCTTGGTGCAGACGCTGTACAAGTTCATCAACGACGTGGTGATTTTCGAGACTGAGATCGTCGACAAGACCGCGCGCAGCATCGCCAAGAATCGCTTCGCCGTGGCCTTCCCGTTTGCCTGTCGTTACGACGCGATGACCGTGGTGGTCGACGAGGATTACCACGCCCTGGTGGCGATGGATTTCATGCAGCAAACCGTTGCGATGACCGGCATCGAACCCATTCAGTTGCCCGATCAGATCGAACTGAGCCGGGCCATTCCCGCCGCCGTCGCGCTGGCACCGGAACACCTGCGCAGCGCGGTGGAACTGATCTGCGTGGCCATCGCCGAAAACACCGTGACCGGTGATGTTGCCGCGTTTGCCCGCGATGACACGGTCAAACCGTCGATCAAGGGCCTGATGGCCGACCACTTGCTTGACGAGGGCCGCCATTCCAGTTTCTGGGCGCGGATGGTGCGCATCTATTGGCACACCGCCAGCGCAGCGGATCGCGAAACCATCGCGCAGATTCTGCCGGTGTTCATCGGCCATTACCTGACCAACGACATTCAGCAATCCTTCGACCTGCGCCTGATCGCCGCGTTGCCGGTCAGCGAGGCCACACGGCGCTCGCTCAGGGATGAAATCAGCGGACTGGCGTTCCCGATCAATCGCCACCACCCGCTGGTGGGCAACATCGTCAAGTTCTTCCACAACAGCTCGCTGCTCGACACGCCGTGCGTGCAGCACGCGCTGCGCGATTACCTGGTTTGATGAGGAGGCCGACATGAAACGTCTCGACATTTTGCTGATTGGCACCAGCCAGGCCATGACCGACCTGGCGCAGGAACTGGAACAACACGGTCACTCCTTGCAGCGCAGCGGGATTGCGGCGTCGACGGTCGATCTGATCATCGACGATGGTTTTATCGGCGCCGGCGATTTCTGTTCAATCCCGCACCTGCATTTGCGTTTGGGTGTCGGCGTGCAAAGCGCGGCCGGTTTGCCGACACTCGATTTGCTGTGCTTCCTTGGCTCGTCACTGATCAGCCGCGTGCCGGTCGGCGATGAGCCGTCCGGCAACGGCCAAGCGCTGCGTCAACGGGTTCTGGCGCAGGTAGTGGATGAAGTCGCGTTGCTGGTCAGTCGCGTCTCCCGCGACGCCGATTATCTCCAGCAGACCTCTGCAGTGACGGCGCCGGATTTCGAACGGATGGAAAACCTGCTGTTTCTCGACAGCCTGGCTTACGTCCATCGCCTCAATGAAACGGCCGCCCCCGCGCTGCTGGAACAGGCGCAGGTCCCGGTGATCGCGCGCCTGCAACAAAGCCTGATCCGCCACGCCGGACGACCGGCGCTGCACCTCGCTGAACAGTCGATCAGCTATCGGCAATTGCACGCCCACAGCCGCGCCATTCAACAGCGCTTGCTGCCCTTGCTCGAGCAACATCCGCAACCGTGGGTCGTTGGTCTCTGTCTGCCGAAAAGCCCGGCGCTGTTCGCCTCGATTCTGGCGATCCTTGGCAGCGGCGCGGTGTATCTGCCGCTGGAACCGAGCCATCCATTGCAGCGCCAGCAGTACATTCTGCAAAACGCCGGCGCGCTGCTGTTGTTGCATGACGGCGAGCATCCGCTCAGCGCAACCATGCCGGGGCTGGACGTGAGTCGCATCGACAGCGCCGACGCGGATCTCAACCAACCGCTGATGCGCCGCCACCCCGAACTTGAAGCTCCGTGCATGGCGCTCTACACCTCGGGCACCACCGGGCATCCAAAAGGCGTGTTGCTCAGTCAGGCCAACCTTGCACACTTCACCGCGTGGTACGCCGATTACGTGCAGTTGCAGGCCGAGAGTCGGGTTTTGCAGTTCTCCTCGCTGAGCTTCGATTCGTCACTGATCGACATCTTTCCGACCCTGCTCGAAGGGGCCGAACTGGTGGTGCCGGACGACACGCAACGGCGAGATCCGCTGCAACTGGTCGCGTTGATCCGCCGCCGGCAATTGACCCACGCGTTCCTGCCACCGGCGCTGTTGAGCATCCTGCCGCTGGAGCAACTGCAAGGCGTGCAGGTGATGACCGGCGGCGATGTCTGCGAGCCGTTTGTGATTGAGCAACTGACCCGCCAAGGCACACTGCACAACCTCTATGGCCCGACCGAAGCCACGGTGCTGATCACTGCGCGGCAACTCAAACCCGGCGACAGTAATCGCACGCTAGGCGCGCCAATTGCCAACAGTCAGGTGCTGATTCTCGATGACGATTTGCAACCGGTGCCGCAGAACACCGTCGGCGAATTGTTCATCGTCGGCCCCGGCGTCTGCCTCGGTTATCTGAACAACCCACAGCAGACCGCCGAGCGTTATCTGAGCCTGAATTTGCCGGACGGCCAAACGCTGCGCGCCTATCGCAGCGGCGACATGGCCAAGTGGGGCGCGCACGGTATCGAACTGTGCGGGCGGCGCGACAATCAGGTGAAGATTCGCGGCTTCCGGGTCGAGCCGGAAGAGATCGAACGCTGCCTGCGCGAGAGCCAGTTGTACCGGCAAATCGCAGTGGTGATCGACACTCAGCGGCGCATTCTCGCCTTCCTCGCCCAGCCGCAATCGGACACCGCGCGCGAAGCGCTGAAGGCCCACGCCCGACAGTTTCTGCCCGACTACATGCAACCCGTGGCGTGGACTGAACTGCCGAACATGCCGTTCGCCAGCAACGGCAAGGTCGACCGCAAAGCACTGCTGCAACTGCCGGTGAGCGTGCAGGACAGCGGGCCCAAATGCCTGCCGGCGAATGCCGACGAAACGCTGTTGCTGGAGATCTGGGCGGAGCTGCTGGAGCTGCCAACCAGCGACATTTCCACCGACGAAAGCTTCTTCAATCTCGGCGGTCACTCGATCCTGCTGTCACGGATGTTGCTGCGGCTGCGTGAGGAGTTCGGCCGCAGCATCTCGATCAATCGCTTCATCGAACTGCCGACCATCATCAAACTCGCAACGCTGGTGCGTGGCACCGATGACAGCGCGGTGCTCAGTGCCCAGGCCATGGCCGACTCGGAGCGCGCGCTGGATATCGAACCGCTGCCGATCAGCCGCATGGGCGATGTGCACAAGGTCATCGTCACCGGCGCCAACAGCTTTGTCGGCGTGCACATCGTCGAGGCGCTGCTCGGTTGGGGCGCCAGCGAAGTGGCGTGTCTGGTGCGCGAGGGTGGCGGGCAAACGGCGGCGCAGCGCTTTACCGAGTCACTGCGGGAAAACCGCCTGGAGCATCTGGATCTGAGTCGTGTGCGGGTTTACGCGGCAGACATTACCCGCCCGCAACTGGGCCTGAACGACGAGGCCTATCAACGCCTCGATCGCGAGTTTGGTGCGCTGGTGCACAACGCCGCCAACGTCAATCACGTCCTCGATTACGAGTCGCTGGCGGCGGACAACGTCGAGCCGATTTTTGCCCTGCTGCGTTTGTGCGAAGGGCAGAGCAAAAAGGTCTTCAATTTTGTCTCGACGCTGTCGGCTTCAAGTACGGTCGACGACGCGGGACGAGTGCTGGAATTGCCTGCCGCGCCAACGCCGCCGATCTACATCCGCAACGGCTACAACCTGTCGAAATGGGTCGGCGAGCGCATCCTCGAACGAGCGCGCGAGCGTGGTGTGCGGGTCAATCTGTATCGCCCCGGCAACATCAGTTTCAACAGCTTGAGCGGCGTTTGTCAGCCGCACAAAAACCGTTTGATGCTGATGCTCAAGGGCTCGATCCAGCTCGGTCAGGTGCCGGCTTTCGCGCTGAATTTCGACCTGATGCCGGTGGACTTTCTCGCCCGCTTCATCGCCTTCCACGCCAGCCGTTATTCGCCGGAGCGTGCGGTGTTCAACCTGCACAACCCCGAGCCTTTGAGCTGGGACGCCTACGTCGCTTCATTCCGCGAAACCGGCAGCGAGTTCGCGCTGGTCAGCGTCGCCGACTGGCAGCAACAACTGGGCCGGGTCGACGCCGACAACGCGCTGTTCGGCGTGCTCGGTTTCTACCTCAACGGCTTTGAAGAAGACATCGGCGACATCTCCCTGATCGGCCACGCCAACGCTGAAGCCGGCGTGCAGCAGATGGGCGCGCACTACCCGCAGAAATCCCCGGCGCTGCTGCGTCGTGGCTGCGACTACCTGAAAGAAATCAACTTCATCTGATCCAACAAAAGGAGCAACACCATGAGCACTCTGCAACCCGATACCCTGATCAAAAACCCCCATGGCTGCCACGTTGTGTCTTCGGTAGAAGTGCCGGCAGACGCGACGCAGGTCTGGGCGGTGGTAGGCGATTTCGGCGGTTTCGACCGTTTCATTCCGGCGCTGTCGCACATCGAAATGACCGGCGACGGCGTGTCTTCGCTGCGCAAGAAATTTTTCAAGGACGGCAACGTGGTGGTCGAGCAACTCAACTCCCGCGATGAGCAGGCAAGGAGCATGACCTGGACGACGATTTACAACACGTTGGGGGTGGCGAATCTGTGGGCGGCGATGAATGTCGAATCGCTGGGCGCGGGTAAGTCTCGGGCGACGTGGACGATCATTGCCGAGCCGGCCTCGGGCGGTGAGGAAGCGTTGCCGGGGTTCAAGGAGTTTGTGCAGGGGTTTGCGGATGATGCGATGGGGAATGTGCTGAAGCTGTTTGTTTAAGGCTTCGGCTTTGCGGTGAATGCACCACCGCTTTCGCGAGCAAGCTCGCTCCCACATTTTGATTGCATTCCTTCTGTAGGAACGCGGTCAATTTGTGGGAGCGAGCTTGCTCGCGAAGAACGATAACGCGGTCTTCAATCTGAAAATTAGATCTTGAAGCTGTCGACCAATTGCTTCAGGCGATTGGCCTGCTGCGACAGCGCATCACAATCCTTCAGCGTTTCATTGAGGTTGGCCACGCTCTGCTGGTTCAGCAGGTTGATCTGGTTAACGTCGACGTTGAGGGTTTCCACCACGGCGGTCTGCTCTTCGGTCGCCGCTGCCACCGACTGGTTCATGCCGTCGATTTCACCAATACGCTGAGTCACGCTGACCAGACGCAGACCGGCCTGGTTGGCCACTTCCACGCTCTGTTCACTGGACGCCTGACTGGCGTTCATCGTGGTCACCGCTTCGCGCGAACCGATCTGCAGCGAGGTGATCATTTTGTGGATCTCTTCGGCCGATTCCTGGGTGCGATGGGCAAGGTTACGCACCTCGTCCGCCACCACGGCAAAACCACGCCCGGCTTCACCGGCACGCGCAGCTTCGATCGCGGCGTTGAGTGCCAGCAGGTTGGTCTGCTGCGAGATGCCCTTGATCACATCGAGGATGTGGCCGATGTTGTCGGTGCTGGCGTTCAGGGTTTCGATCTGCGTGCACGACAGGCTGATCTTCTGCGACAACTCGGTCATCGCCTGAATCGTCTGCTCGACCACCTGACGACCGTCATCGGCCTGTTCACTCGCGCCGCTGGCGTGCTGCGAAGCATCGGCGGCGTTGCGGGCGATTTCCTGAGTGGCCGCGCCCAATTCGTTGATCGCCGCAGCCACGCTGTTAGTGCGCGCACTTTGCTCATCGGAACCGATGATCGAAGCATTGGACGACGCCATCACGCGTTGCGACAGATCATGCACATGTCGGGTGGCGGAAGACACTTCGGAAATCGACGCGTGAATCCGTTCAACGAACTGGTTGAATGCGCTGCCCAACTCACCGAACTCGTCTTTGCTCTCGACCACCAGGCGACGGGTCAGGTCGCCCTCGCCCTGAGCGATGTCCTGCATCGCGCGGCCCATGGTGGTCAGCGGACGCATCAGGACGTTGATCAACAGGCTCAGCAGCAAGGCAATAGCGGCCACGGCCACGAACATAGCAATCAGTGCCGAGGTGCGGAATTGGCTGAGTGCTGCGTAGGCCTTGTCGCGATCGATCGACAGACCGATGTACCACTGCGCATTCGGCAGATCGCTGACCGGGGTAAACGACAGAATACGTTCCTGGCCATTGAGCACCACGTTCTGGTTGCCCTTCTCGATGCGTACGCTGGTGTTCGGATAGATGTCTTTCAGGTTTTTCATCACCTGATCCTTGTCCGGGCTGACGATCACCTGACCGTCGGCGCTGACCAGGAACGCATGGCCAAGGCCACCGAAGTCCACCGAGTTGATAATCTTCACCAACGTTTCCAGGCTCAGGTCACCACCGACCACACCAAGCAGTTCGCCGTTCTTTTTCACCGGCATGGCGATGGTCACCACCAGCCCGCCAACCGCGGCCATGTAGGGCGGTGTCAGCATGGTTTTGTCCGCCGCAACGGCTTGCTTGTACCAAGGGCGCTGACGCGGGTCGTAGCCGTCCGGCATCTTCGCGTCAGGGCGCTGAGTGAACACACCGTTGGCCTGGCCGACGTAGGTGAACTGGAAGTTCGAGGTGAAGGCCGGCTGATCGACCAGGCCCGGGAAGTCGGCGTCCTTGCCCTGATGCGCGACATTCTGCGCGAGGTTTTCCAGCACCAGAATGCGCCCGCTCATCCAGTTCTGCACGCTGCTGGCGGTCAGATCACCGGCCTGCTGCACAGAGGACTGAAGGTTCTGGCGAATGGTGTTTCGCTGCAGATAGTCGTTGTAGAGGGTGAACAGCGCGAACGCCAGGACCACGACGCCCGAGGCGGCCAACAGGATTTTATGGCTGAACTTGAGATTCATTTCATGGGACTTCTTATGCCAAAAGTGGGGATGCGTTCCGGATGCAACATTCCATGTACAGCGCAGGCAGCGTTCTGACGGCTGCTCTGATTTGGTGCACGCATGTCTCACCAGTCTGTCGGCACGTGTCGGAGAAATCTTAGGGGCGCACAGGAAATGGATGACATTTCTGCGGGATTCCCGCCGAACGGCGTGCCAGAGCGTTCGCCACGATATTTTTCAGGAGCAATGTTCGAGCGGCGGTTGCAAATTCTGTAACCCTTGATGACAATGCGACTAATTATCATTTGTGACGTCCGCGTTCATGTCATCACCTGAGTTGGCAATACAGGCGCTTTACAGTAGTCATCACGGCTGGCTCAACGCTTGGCTGCGTGCGCGGCTGGGCAACGCGGCGGATGCGGCGGATCTGGCTCAGGACACTTTCGTCCGCTTGTTGCAACGCACCGAACGCCTCGAACTCAAGGCGCCCCGCGCCTTTCTGCGAACCATCGCCCGGGGGTTGGTGATCGACCAATGGCGTCGCGAAGAAATCGAACGCGCCTATCTCGAAACGATCGCGCATTTGCCCGAAGCTGAAACCCCGAGCGCCGAAGCCCGGGCGCTCGTGATCGAACTGCTGGAGAGCATTGCGCGGATGCTTGAAGGACTGAAGCCGAAAGTACGTCAGGCGTTTCTGCTGGCGCAGTGCGAAGGTTTGACCCACAAGCAGATCGCCGCGCAGATGGGCCTGTCGTTGCGCTCGGTCGAACGTTACGTCGCCGATGCGCTGTATCACTGCTACCTGCTGCGGTACGAAAGCTGATGCCTGTGGATAACGTCTCACTCGGCCGTCGCGTCGAACCCCGGCAGCACGTGGTCAAACAAGCCATCCATTGGCTGCTGCGCTTGCGCAACAACCATGGCAACCCACGTTTGACCCGCCAGTGCGAGCAGTGGCGTGCCGAACACCATGAGCATGAGCTGGCCTGGCAACGGGTGCAGTCGCTGCAAGCTGAATTGAGCAATAACCTGCGATCGGTGCCCGGTGCACACGTGGCGTTCAACACCCTGGAAAACAGTGCGCAGGGGTTGGGTCGGCGACAAGCATTGAAGCTGTTGTCGGGCGCATTGCTGTTGGGCTCGGCCGCCTGGCTGGCCAAAGACACGGCTGCGTGGCAGCAATGGAGTGCCGATTACGCTACGGCAACTGGCGAGCGCCGCGGCTTTCAGTTGCCGGATGGCACGCGGATCGAACTCAATACCGCCAGTGCCGTGGATCTCGACTACACCGCGCAGCAGCGGCTGATCAAACTGACTCGCGGCGAGATCATCGTCACCTGTGGCGGCGCTGATCAGGGGGCACTCTCCGATCGTCCTTTGCGGGTACAAAACCGTCACGGGACTTATGAACCTGCAGAAGCGCGCTTCATCCTGCGTCAGGAACAAGACTGCACTCGGCTCAGCGTCACCCATGGCCAGGTTGCCATCCGCTCCGGCGGCACGTCGGTGGAAGTACTGGCCGGGCAGAGTTATCTGATCGATGACCATCAAGTTCGCCCGGCACCGCCGCTGGCCATGGATGCCGGTGCCTGGGCGGATGGTTTGATCGTCACGCGCAACATGCGTCTGGGCGATTTTCTCAGCGAAGTCAGCCGCTATCGGCAGGGCTTTCTGAACTGCGCGCCGCAGGTGGCTGACCTGCGCTTGTCCGGCGTATTCCGTCTGGAAGACACCGACAAGCTGCTGGCGATTCTGCCGCAGACCTTGCCGGTGCAATTGCGCTACCGCACGCGTTGGTGGGTGACGCTGGAACGCCTCGCCTGAATTTATTTTGGCGGGTTTTCACAGCCAGTCCGGCTTAGTCAGTAAGCACTTCAACTCAAGCGTTTGCGACTTCCTACGGAAACCTACAATGACTGTCCGCGCCACCTGTAAGAACTCTCCGAATTTCACTGCCGAATCGGGACTGCTGCGCCAAGCTGTTCGGGCGGCGCTGTTTTCAACTGCACTGGGCGTAGGTGTGATGCCCGGTTTGAGCATGGCGGATAACTCCGCCGTCAATGCAGTCAGCCATCGTTACAGCGTTGCCGCCGGCCCTCTGGGTGAGGCGCTGAATCAGTTTGCCCGTCAGGCGGGCATCACATTGTCGATGACCCCACAGCAGACTCAGGGGCGGCAATCGCCGGGCGTACAAGGTGAGTACTCGACTGATCAAGCGCTGAGCCATTTACTCGGCGGCTCCGGTCTCGAAGCCGTCAGCCAGGATGGCAGCAGTTATATCCTGCGTCCGCTCGCGGAAACCGAAGCACTCGCCCTGCCGACCACCGACATCAAAGGCTTCGCCCTCGGCAACGCCTTGGGCAGCATGGAGGGCTACAACGCCACCCACAGCCAGATCGCTACCAAAACCAGTACGGCACTGCTGGAAACCTCGCAAAGCGTGTCGGTGGTCACTCGCGAGCAAATGGACGACCAAGGCTCGCAAACCGTTTCCCAGGCCATGCGCTATGCACCCGGCGTGTTGACCAACCCCTACGGCGCGACTCATCGTTATGACTATGTGGCGATGCGCGGTTTCAACGACGGCTCGGTCGACAACATCTACCTCGACGGCCTCAAGTCGATGGGCGACAGTGGCACTTACAGCACCCTGCAGGTCGATCCGTATTTCCTCGAGCGCGTGGACATTCTCAAGGGACCGTCGTCGGTGCTGTATGGCCGCAGTTCGCCCGGCGGTCTGGTCGCGCTGACCAGCAAGAAACCGCTCTACGAGGCCTACCATCAGGTACAAGCCACGGTCGGCAATCAGGGCCAGCGTGGGCTCGGTTTTGACTTCAGCGGCCCGGTCGATGACGACAAGCATATAGCCTATCGTCTGACCGGGTTAACGGATCAGTCCGACACGCAATTCGACCACAACAAGGAAAAGCGCTTCGCCCTCGCACCGACCCTCAGCATCGACTTCAGTGAAGACACGTCGCTGACCCTGCAGGCTTATCTGCAACATGATCCGGACGGCGGCTACCATGGCGGCGTACCGGCCGATGGCACGATTCATCAGCGCAATGGCAACCGTATCTCACCGCACTTCTTCGAAGGTGAGCCGGGCGTCGATGGTTACTCGCGCGATCAGCAATCGTTCGGTTATCAATTCGAACATCGTTTCAACGATGTCTTCACCGCGCGCCAGAACTTCCGTTACCTCGACTCCAAAGTGAACATGGATCAGGTTTACGCCTATGGCTGGACCTCGCCGACCAGCAACGAATTGAACCGCTACTACACCGGCGGTGATGAACGCCTGCATGCGTTCATCGTCGACAACATGCTTCAAGCCGAATTTTTCACCGGCGCGACCAAACACACGGTGCTAATGGGCGCGGACTATCAGCGGCGCAAAACCGTGGTTGACTGGACCAGCGGCGGTCTCGCGCCGATCAATGCGTTCAATCCGGTGTATGGCAACTCAGCGATCGATATGTATGGCGAGACCAGTTACCTGCGGCGTCTGGAGCAGACCGGGGTTTACCTGCAAGACCTGATCGAGATGGACCAATGGCGTTTCTCGCTGGGCCTTCGCCAGGATTGGGTCGAGACCTCGGACGAAAACCGTATCGCTGAAGCCGGACGTCCGGTCGGCACTGAAATCAATGATCGGCGCACCAAACTCACTGGCCGTGCTGGCGCGCTGTATCTGTTCGATAACGGCCTGGCGCCGTACATCAGCTACTCCGAGTCGTTCAACCCGAACTCCTATGCCGACAGCGCCGGTAATCCCTTAGCGCCTACCGACGGCACACAGTGGGAAGTCGGTTTGAAGTATCAGCCACCGGGCACTGACAACCTCTTCACCGCTTCGCTGTTCCGCATCGATCAGGAGAATCTGGCGACCAAGCTTCCGCAGGAAAACTTCTATCGCGCGGTAGGTGCTGTGCGCTCGCAAGGGCTGGAGCTGGATGCACACATGCAGCTGACCGACAACCTCAAAGTCCTCGGCAGCTACACCTTCACCGACATTGAATATTCAAAGTCGATGGTCAGCACCTTGAGCACGCCGACCGACGTGATCGAGAACAAAGGCAATTCACCAACGCAGGCGCCGCGCCATATGGCGTCGTTGTGGGCGGACTACAAGTTCGACAGTGCAGCGCTCGATGGCCTGCGACTGGGCGGCGGCGTGCGTTATGTCGGTTATAGCTGGGCCGATGCGGAAAACACTATGAAAGTGCCTTCCTACACGCTATTCGATGCCTCGATTGGCTATGACTTGGGCAAGGTTGGCTTGAAGGGTGTCGATGTGCGTCTGAACGCGAACAACCTGACCAATGAGTCTTACGTCGCCTCCTGCGCCAGTCTTAACTTCTGCTACATGGGCGAAGAGCGCAACGTGGCGGCGACGCTCAGCTACCAGTTCTGAGCCTTTTATCCTGTTCATAAAAAAGCCAGCCTCTGATGTTTCAGGGGCTGGCTTTGTCGTTTCTGTGGGGAAATGCTGATGCGTGCTTTTTTGGTGTTGTTACACCGCTATATCGGTTTGGCCACGGCGGTTTTTTTGCTGCTGGCGGGGATTACCGGAAGCATTCTGGCGTTCAATCATGAGCTGGATGAGTGGTTGAATCCGGAGTTTTATGCGGCCTCTGCCGTGGGTGAGCGACTGCCACCGGGGGCATTGGTCGATGCTGTGCAGACCGCGCATCCGAAGTTACAGGTCTGGTACATGGAATATCCCAGCGAGATTGGACACACCGCGTTGCTTGCGATGGTCCCGCGTAATGATCCGGCGACCGGCAAGCCATTCTCTGAGCGCAATCAGGTGCTCTATCTGGACCCGGTAAGTGCTGAGCAGAAGGGTCAGCGTTATTGGGGAGAATGCTGTTTTCAGCGGGAGAATTTTGTCCCATTCATTCTGGAATTTCACTACAACCTGGCGTTGCCGGGTAACTGGGGATTGTTGTTGATGGGCCTGGTGGCCATTGCCTGGGTGATCGATTGCTTCGTTGCGCTTTGGCTGACATTGCCACGGGGTAAGCCGTTTTGGAAGAAGTGGTCGACAGCCTGGAGGGTGAAAGGGGGGCATGCCTATCGGCTCAACTTCGATCTGCATCGAGCCGGAGGGTTATGGCTGTGGTTGTTGCTATTGCCAATCGCCGTCAGCAGCGTGGCCATGAACCTGCCGAGCCAGGTGTTCAAGCCTGCGGTGTCGTTGTTCTCAGCGATTGAACCGAGCGTCTATGAAGCCCGAGGGCGAATGCCTGTCGATGAGTTGGGGGTGACGCAGCTAAGTTATCAACAGGCGTACGAAAGGGCATTACAGGAAGGGAAAAGGCTAGGGCTGACGGCGGTGATCGGGGAGTTGTATTACAGCTTTGAGTACAACTTTTACGGCGCCGGATTTGGACAGCACGATACTGAGGCGCACGGTAAATCCTGGTTGTTCTTTCACGGTACGGATGGGCGTTTGTTAGGGCAGGAAATTGCAGGACAGGGAACGTTGGGGGAACAGTTCTACCGGTTGCAGTTGCCGATACATGGCGGACGGATTTTTGGGGTTACAGGTCAAGTGATGATCGCGGGGCTGGGTGTTTTGATTGCAGGATTGTCGGGGACTGGCGTCTACATCTGGTGGCGCAAATGGCAAGCTCGACGTGTCAGCAAGGCACGTAAAAAGGTTTGATCGTCGAATTTGCCGGATCCTGAAATGACAAAACCCCTGTCTGCGTTAACAGACAGGGGTTTCGGAATTCAATCTTGACGATGACCTACTCTCACATGGGGAAACCCCACACTACCATCGGCGATGCATCGTTTCACTTCTGAGTTCGGGATGGGATCAGGTGGTTCCAACGCTCTATGGTCGTCAAGAAATTCTGTATCTGGCCCGTCAACACGGTAACAAGCCAGCAAAAACGGGTACTTCTACTAAAACAAAACCCCAACTGCTTTCGCAATTGGGGTTTCGGAATTTAAT
>NZ_CATKPQ010000009.1:0-44632 GCF_949768005.1 Pseudomonas sp. IT-347P | reverse complement strand
TACCGTGGCCTACACCGACAGCGCTGTGGGTATGAACATCAACCTGAAAACCGGCGTTAACTCTGGGATCGGTGCGGGCGATACCTACAACAGCATCGAAGCCATTCGCGGGTCGAACTTCAATGACATCATTTTTGCTGACAGCCGGGTGTTTGCATTTGATGGTGCCACTGGTTTCGACACGGTCGACTACTCGGCTTCTGCCGAAGCAGTCAACGTCGAGATTCGTCCGGGTACCAGTGTGGCGGGCAGCGGTGGCGATGCGCAGGGCGATACCCTGACCAACATCGATAAAGTTGTCGGTTCGGCATTCAACGACACTTTCACTGCAGCGGCCATCAGCTACGCGACTTTCGAAGGCGGTGCCGGTGATGATGTCTACTTCGTCAACGGTGGTGGTGTAACGATCATCGAACAGGACGGTGGTGGTAACGACGAGATTCGCGTCAGTTGGAATACTCACACCATGGCGGCCAACGTCGAGCGCATGACCTACACCGGGACGGTCGCGTTTACCGGTTATGGCAATGCTGGCGACAACATCATCACCGGTGGTATCGGTAACGATGTGCTGTTCGGCGGTGGTGGTGCCGACCAGTTCTTCGGCGGTGCGGGCATGGACACTGTGTCCTATGACGACAGCACCGTGGGCGTCAGCATCAACCTGAAAACCGGCGTCAGCAGCGGCATCGCGATGGGCGACACCTACAACAGCATTGAGGCGATCACGGGTTCCAGGTTCAACGACATCTTTGTCGGCAGTTCCGCTGCACTGGCACTCAATGGCGGGACCGGTATCGATATGGTCAGCTATGAGTCTTCGGACAGCGCAGTGACCATCGACCTGAAGACCAACGCCAACGCTGGTGATGCCGCGGGGGACACCTTCGCCGGGATCGAGATTTTCCAGGGTAGCCAGTTCGCCGACACGTTCCTGGGTTCGATTGCCAACGACAACTTTGTTGGCGGTGCGGGTGCCGACGTGTTCGACGGCCGGGAAGGCATCGACACGGTCTGGTACGCCAACAACGCCACCGCCGTGACTATCAATCTGCAGTCCGGCGTCAGTCAGGGTGGCGATGCCGAAGGTGACGTATTCATCAATGTCGAGAGCCTGATCGGAACAAGCTTCAATGACACGCTGAGCGGCAACGCTGCCGCCAATGGTCTGGAGGGTGGTCTGGGTAATGACGTCATCTATGGCGGGGATGGCAACGATGTCATCTATGGCAGCCTGTACACCCAGCTCGGGCCGTTCGCCGTGAATGTCGCAGCGGGTGGGCCGCAGGCTGACCTGCTGTATGGCGGCAATGGCGACGACATAATCGTTGGCGCGCCGGATGACCGGGGCACCCAGGCCTTTGGTGAAGCCGGCAATGACACGATTACCGTGGTGCACGGCATGGCCGACGGTGGCGAGGGTAACGATGTGCTGACCGGTACCGGTACCGGTTTCTCGCTGTTCGGCGGCGCCGGCGCTGACAAGCTGATTCTGCAGAACGCCGGCTCGGCGTTTGGCGGCGAAGGTGATGACACCTACACCGTCACCAGCGGGAGATTGGTGACTATTCAGGATGATGGCGTCAGTCAAGGCGACACGTTGGTCCTGGCCAACATCAACGCTCAGCAACTGCTGTTCGATCGCGTTGGCAACGACCTTTTCGTGCACCAGTACAGTGTTTTTGAAGGTCAGACTCCCGAGGAAGGCGTACGTCTGAAGGACTGGTTCGCCGGTTCCGCCACTATGGACGTTATCAAGACGGCTGACGGCCAGTACATCGGCCTGCCCACCAGCAATGATGCGTTCAACATGTTCGGCTGATCGTTGAATCAGGCACCTTCGCGCAGGCAAGAAACGTGAAGGCGTTCGTTTGACGTTCGAAGAGGGGTTGACCCGGTTTGCATGAACCGGATCAGCCCCTTTTTCGTGTCCGCTGATTGGCTCTGCGAGCTGGCGCGTTTCCTGCAAGTCCCCCTCAAATCGCCATAAAACGAGCGCTAGCGGTCATCCCACCGGCGCCCGGACCGGCAAACGGTTGAGCCAGATGGCCCGCATAGCTCAAGAAAGCTGCGCGCAGCCCGGTGACGAACAAGAGGGGAGACGATGAAGGCAGTTATTTTGGCGGGTGGCCTCGGCACGCGCATCAGTGAAGAGTCGCACCTCAAGCCCAAGCCGATGATCGAGATCGGTGGCAAGCCAATTCTCTGGCACATCATGAAGCAGTATTCCGCTCACGGAATTCACGACTTCGTGATCTGCCTCGGCTACAAGGGCTATGCGATCAAGGACTTCTTCGCCAACTACTTCCTGCACACCTCTGACGTCACCTTCAACATGCGCGAAAACCGCATGGACGTGCACCAGAATTACAGCGAACCGTGGAGCGTCACCCTGATCGACACCGGCGAGGAAACCATGACCGGTGGCCGGCTGCTGCGTGCCGGCCGTTACCTCCAGGATGAAGAGGCGTTCTGCTTTACCTATGGCGATGGCGTGTCCGATCTGAACATTCGCCAGTTGGTCGATTACCACAAGGCCCATGGTCGACTTGCGACCGTCACCGCTGTGCAACCACCGGGTCGTTACGGGGCGCTGGAGCGGCAGGGTGATCAAGTCCTTGGCTTCACCGAAAAACCCCGTGGTGATGGTGGCTGGATCAATGGCGGCTTTTTTGTGCTGTCGCCGAAAGTGCTGCCGTACATCGCGGGCGATGAAACCACTTGGGAAGCCGAGCCTTTGGCCCGTCTGGCTCAGGATGAGCAGCTCAAAGCCTTTGAACACGACGGTTTCTGGCAGCCAATGGACACCCTGCGCGACAAGAACCACCTCGAAGCGCTGTGGCAGAGCGGGGAGGCCCCATGGAAGCAATGGGCCTGAGTGCGGATTTCTGGCGCGGCAAACGCGTCCTCGTCACCGGACACACCGGTTTCAAAGGCAGCTGGCTGACCCTGTGGCTGCAAAGCCTCGGCGCGCAGGTCAGTGGCTTCTCCCTGGATCCATCGACTGAACCGAGCCTGTTCGAACTGGCGCGCGTGCACGAAGGCATCAACGATCAGCGCGGTGATCTGCGTGATCTTGGCGCCTTGCTGGAAATCATTGCCGACACCGAGCCGGAGATTGTTCTGCACCTGGCCGCTCAGCCGCTGGTGCGCGAAGGCTATCGCGATCCGTTGGGGACTTACTCCAGCAACGTCATGGGCACCCTGAACCTGCTTGAAGCGATTCGTCAGGTCGGTTGCGTGCGCGCCTGCGTGCTGGTGACCACCGACAAGGTCTACGCCAACAAGGAATGGCTGTGGCCGTACCGCGAAGACGAAGCCCTCGGTGGTCACGATCCTTACAGCAGCAGCAAGGCTTGCTGTGAACTGCTCGCACAATCTTATGCCGCGTCGTTTTTTCCGGCCGACAAGTACGCCGAACACGGTCTGGCCCTGGCCACGGCGCGTGCCGGCAACGTCTTGGGCGGCGGTGATTTTGCCCCTGAGCGGCTGATTCCCGACGTGCTCAAAGCGTGGACGGCAGATGAGCCGGTGACCTTGCGCTACCCGCAAGCCGTGCGCCCGTGGCAACACGCGCTGGAGCCGCTGGCCGGTTACCTGCAACTGGCCGCCGGCCTCTACGAGCAAGGCGCGGAATACGCCGGGGCGTGGAACTTCGGCCCGGGTGAAGCGGACATGTGCAGCGTTGGCGAAGTGGTCGAACTGCTTGCCAGCCGCTGGCCGCAGGCGCGTGGTCTGCGCATCGAAAAAAGCGAACTGCACGAGGCCGGCCTGCTGCGCCTGGACAGCAGCCGTGCACGTCAGGTCCTTGGCTGGCAGCCGCGCTGGACGTTGCAGCAGTGCCTGACCCAGACCCTCGACTGGCATCTGGCCTGGCAGCACGGCGATGACATGCGCACCGTCACCCTCGGCCAATTGAATCTGTACCGAGGCGCGCTGTGAGCGAGTTTTCCCTGAAGGCGTTGCCGCTGGCCGGGTTGTTCAGCGTCCAGCACAAGCGCTTCGAAGATCAGCGCGGGCACTTCGCCCGGCTGTTCTGCGAAGGCAGCCTGAGTGCGTTCGGCAGTGAATTCCATATTCGCCAGATCAACCATTCCTGCACCCGCGAGAAGGGCAGCGTGCGCGGATTGCATTATCAGAATGCCAACGCCCCGGAAGCCAAACTGATCACCTGCCTGCGCGGTGAAGTGTGGGACGTGGCGGTGGATCTGCGTCCCGACTCCGAGACCTTTCTGCACTGGCACGCCGAGCACCTCAAGGCCGACGACGGTCGCAGTCTGTTGATCCCGGCCGGCTTCGCCCACGGTTTCCAGACGCTCACCGAAGACGCCGAATTACTCTACCTGCACAGCGCCGATTACGCGCCGGAGCACGAGGGCGGGCTGTCGGTGAACGATCCACGGCTGGCGATTGCCTGGCCGTTGCCTGTCAATAATTTGTCAGCGCGTGATTCCAGCCATCCCGCGCTCGATCAACACTTTGCTGGAGTGCGTCTATGAACTGCCGTGGGTGCGCCGCACCGCTGAGCCTGCCGCTGATCGACCTTGGCACCTCGCCACCGTCCAACGCCTATGTGCACGCCGATCGTCTTGAACAGGCTGAGCAGTGGGTGCCGCTGAAGGTCGCCGTGTGCCAGCAATGCTGGCTGGTACAGACCGAGGATTACACCAGCGCCGACAGCCTGTTCGACGCCGAGTACGCCTACTTCAGTTCGTTCTCCAGCACCTGGCTGGCCCATGCCGAGCGCTATGTCGCCGAGATGGTTGAGCGCTTTGGTCTGACTGCCGACAGCCGTGTGGTTGAAGTCGCTGCCAACGATGGTTATCTGCTGCAGTACGTGGCCGGTCGTGGCATCCCTTGCCTGGGTGTCGAGCCGACGCGCAGCACTGCACAAGCGGCACGCGAAAAAGGCCTGGAGATTCGTGAGCTGTTCTTCGGTCGCGACACGGCTGCGCAATTGAAAAGCGACGGCTGGGGCGCTGACCTGATGGCGGCCAACAACGTGCTCGCGCATGTGCCGGACATCAATGATTTCCTCGGTGGCTTCGCGATGCTGCTCAAGCCGACCGGCGTGGCTACGTTCGAATTCCCGCAACTGCTGACACTGATGGCCGGCGCACAGTTCGACACGCTGTACCACGAACACTATTCGTACCTGTCGCTGACTGCCGTGCAGACCCTGTGCGAGCGCAATGGTCTGGAAGTCTTCGACGTCAGCCAACTGACCACCCACGGCGGGTCGCTGCGGGTGTTCGTCCAGCGCAAGGACGGCGAGCGCCGCGCGGTGCAGCCAGCGGTGCAGCAACAGTTGCAAGCCGAGCAGGATGCCGGAGTAAAAACCGCCGAGTACTACGCCACCCTCGCGCCCGCCGCTGAACGCATCAAGCATGAACTGCTGCGCTTTCTGCTGCAGGCCAAGGCTGACGGCAAGCGAGTCGTTGGCTATGGCGCGGCGGCCAAGGGCAACACCTTGCTCAATTACGCCGGGGTCAAACCCGACCTGCTGGCCTGGGTCGCCGATGCGAACCCGCACAAGCAGGGCAAGTTTTTGCCGGGCAGTCGGATTCCGATCGTTGCGCCGGCGCAAATCGATCTCGAAAAGCCGGATTACGTGTTGGTGCTGCCGTGGAACCTGCTGCACGAAGTCAGTCAGCAACTGGCGCAAGTGCGTCAGTGGGACGGCCGCTTTGTGATCGCCGTGCCTGAGTTGAAAGTGCTGTGAAGGTTCTCGTTACCGGCGCTACCGGTTTTGTCGGCCGCCATCTGGTGGCGGCATTGCTGGCGCGTGGTTGTGAAATCCGCGCCGTGGCGCGCAACGCAGAAACGGCGCAAGGCATGCCGTGGATCAACGACGTCGAGTTTGTGAGTGCGGATATTCACGCCGCCGATCTCGATGTCGCTGCGTTGACCGCGGGTATCGATGCACTGGCGCATCTGGCCTGGCCGGGCCTGCCGAACTATCGGGCGCTGTTCCATTTCGAACACAACCTGATGGCCGATTACCGCTTTATCAAAAGCACGGTCGAGGCGGGCGTGCAGCAGGTGCTGGTGACCGGCACCTGTTTCGAATACGGCATGCAAAGCGGCCCGCTCAGCGAAAGCACTGAGCCACAGCCGAGCAACCCTTACGGTCTGGCCAAGCACACGCTGCACCTGTTTTTGCAAAACCTGCAGCAGCAACAGCCGTTCACCTTGCAGTGGGCGCGCCTGTTCTATCTGCATGGCGAAGGGCAGAACCCCAATAGTTTGCTGGCCGCACTGGATCGGGCGATCGATGTCGGTGAGCCGTCGTTCAACATGTCGGCCGGTGAGCAACTGCGGGATTTTCTGCCGATTGAAGACGCTGCCGGGTACCTCGCCGCGATCTTGCAACAACACGACTTCGACGGCGCGATCAATTGCGCCAGCGGTCAGCCGGTTGCGGTCAGAACACTGGTCGAGCAACGCCTGCGCGAGCGCGGCGCTTCGATCGATTTGAATCTGGGGCATTACCCCTATCCGACGCACGAGCCCTTGGCATTCTGGGCCGTGGTCGACCGATTACAACAGTTGCTCGAGGCGCAGCGCATCAACTGATGCACCTCCAGGCGTGACTATCAAATGACTTTTCAGTGAGACCGGACAATGAGCGATAACCTAATCAAAGCCTTCGAGGCGGAGTGCCAGGCTGAAGTGACTGCCCAAGGCCAGGACAAGGACTTGAAGGCGCTGGCCCAGGAGTTCTACAACCAGTCGGCCAGGCACAAATACACCTACCACTTCTCGTGGATGGGCCGTCCGATCATCCAGTTGCCGCAAGACATGATGGCCATGCAGGAACTGATCTGGCGGATCAAACCGGATCTGGTGATCGAATGCGGTATCGCCCATGGCGGTTCGATCATCTACTACGCCTCGCTGCTGGAGCTGCAGGGTCACGGCGAAGTGCTGGGCATTGATCGCGATATCCGTGCGCACAACCGCGAGGCCATCGAAAGTCATCCGATGATCAAGCGCATCAGCATGATCGAAGGCTCGAGCCTCGATCCGGCGGTGGTCGAGCAGGTACGTCAGGCGGCGGCCGGCAAGAAAGTCATCGTGGTACTCGACTCCAACCACACCCACGAGCATGTCCTCGAAGAGTTGCGTCTCTACGCACCACTGGTGTCGGTCGACAGCTATTGCGTGGTCATGGACACGGTGGTCGAAGACATGCCGGCCGATGCCTTCCCGGATCGTCCGTGGGGTCCGGGTGACAACCCGAAAACCGCGGTCTGGGCCTACCTGAAAGAGAACCGTGATTTCGAAATCGATCAAGCGATGCAAGACAAGCTGCTGATCACCGTCGCGTCGGACGGCTATCTGCGCCGGGTTCGTTAAGTCAATCAACACCATCATCAAAGTATTTATCGGGCGGTTTCGCCGGTTGTGGGAGAAGTTATGCAAGGCAATTACGGTTCTGAACACGCGCTGCCACTGAGCGAGTTGCTGACGGTGGTGTTGATTACCCATAACCGTCCGGCTTTTTTGCGCCGAGCGCTGAAGTACTACAGCACCCTGCCTTGCAAAGTCCTGGTACTGGACTCTTCTCCCGAGCGCCCGGAAGGTGATTTTTCGGCGGTCGACTATCAGCATCTGCCGCAATTCGCCTACTGGGGCATGCAGGCCAAACTGACCTATGGCGTTGCGCAACTGACCACGCCTTACATGGTGTTTGCCGCCGATGACGACTTCATCCTCCACGAGTCGCTGGCTGAATCGGTCAACTTTCTGGAAGCGAACCGCGATTATGGTTTGTGCCACGGCTACTGCCTGATGTACCTGGCGCTGGCAGGCAGCGTCACCTACTACCGCCGCGACAAGAAAATCTGCGAAGACTACGCCTCAGAGCGCGCCGAGGATCGTGTCCTCGATTTCATGCACCAGTACGTGCCGCCGTTCTACGGCGTATGCCGTACCTCGATCATTCAGGACTGGTACGCGGCATTGCCGGCGGGCACCAGTTTCGAATGGCAGGAGATCGGCCACACCTATTACCTGCTGGCGAACGCCAAGGCGCGCATCCTGCCGATTCCGTATGTCGTGCGCGAGATCAACGCCGGGTTCTCCGACCACAACACCGAGGTGTATCACGCGCTGTCATACACCGATGCCAAGTCGGTGGCCGAACGGGAAGCCTTCGCCGAATTCCTCGCGTCGCTGCCGACGGGTATCACCGATCTCGACCAGGCGCAGCGCAAGGCGTTTGCCCTGGAAAGCTTCGCGGCCATGACCGACAGTCTCGTCACCGGACGGGCGTTGACGGCCGAGCCGATTTTCGAGTCGACCTGGAACCCCCTGACCAAGGCGCCGGAGCGCAAGTTCGGGCCACGGCAATATGTCGAGATGCCGTTCTACAACCAGCGCTTTTTCGACTTGCTGACCCAGTTCGAGTTTCTGCTGCACGCGATGCCGGCCGGTCGTATCCAACTGGAAAAGCTCGAAGGCATCTGGACTCGGCAAGAGTACCTGCTGCAGTCGCGTAATAACGATACCGCGGAAAGTGTCCTCGACCGTTTGTGGCAGGCCCATGACTGCAATATGTTCAACCGTCGTGTGGTCAAGCGTCTGGCCGAGCAACTGCCAGTGCTCGACGAGGAAGATCAAGCGCAGGAAATGGCTGCATGGGCGGCACGTCTTGACGCTGTATCGAACGTCGAGCACTACCCGGTTTTCAACAAGATGCGCTCAGGCCGTTTGCTCGACTGGATGGCAGCCCGCAAGCCGGACACCGAACAGGTCGGGTTGGTTGCCGCGCATCTGGCGGCGAACAATGGCGGACCACAATTCGGCATTTTCCTGGTGGATCTGGACAACGACGTCGACAAGCTGCAAGTCACCCTCGACAGCCTCGTCGAAGGGCACAGCAAAGCTTTCAAGATCGTGGTGTTCACCACGGGCGAACCGCAGACTGCCACCACCGCGCAGAATACCTTGCACTTCGTCCGGGTCACGCCGGGCAATCTCGTCGACAAACTCAACCAGAGCGCCGCGCAGTCGCCATGCGACTGGTTGCTGCTGGCCAACGTGGGCGATGAATTCACCGCCGGTGGCCTGTTGCGCGCTGGTCTGGAATTGATGTCGGCCAGCGGTCTTCGCGCGGTGGCCACCGATGAAATCCAGCGTACTGAAGACGGTGCGCTGGTGGACGTGTTCCGCCCAGGTTTCAACCTCGATTTGCTGCAAAGCGTTCCATCGCTGATGGCGCGCCACTGGCTGATTCGACGAGACGTTTTCCTTGAAGTGGGCGGCTATCAGGCCGATTTCAGCAAGGCGCTGGAGTTTGACCTGTTGTTGCGCCTGATTGAGCAGGGCGGTCTCGGCGGCCTGGCACACCTCGACGAGCCGCTGCTGATCACCCAGGCCGCTGCACGGGAAGAGAATGCCCATGAGCGCCTGGCGTTGCTGCGTCACTTGGGCAATCGCGGCTACAAGGCCAAGGTCACTTCGGCACTGCCAGGTACCTGGCAGGTCGATTATCGTCATACCGAACTGCCAATGGTGTCGATCATTGTGCCGGCCAGTGATGACCTGCCAGCGTTGCGCCGTTGCGTGGAGGGCGTGCTGCTCAGAACCCGCTACAGCCGATATGAATTGCTGGTGGCGGCCAACCCGAATCAGTCGGCGGCGGTCAACGATTGGCTGGGTCAGTTGCGCAATCCTCGAGTCAATGTCTTGCGTGCCGATCAGCCGCTTGGTGAGGTGGCGTTGTACAACGCCGCCAGCGAGCAGGCGCAGGGTGAGTACCTGGTGCTGCTGGCCACTGACAGCGAGGTGGTTAACCCGAACTGGATCGACTCGTTGCTCAACCAGGCCCAGCGTCCGGAAGTCGGCATCGTCGGTGCCAAACTGGTCGATCGCGACGGCAAGATTTCCCAGGCCGGTTTGATTCTTGGCTTGAACGAGGGCGTGGGATCGGCGTTCATCGGCGAAAAACACGCGGCTGAAGGTTACATGCAGCGTTTGGCCGTCGAGCAGAATTACTCGGCTGTGTCGAAGGTTTGCCTGATGGTGGGCAAAGAGCTGTTCAACGCGCTTGGCGGCCTGGACGAAGTGACGTTTGCTGACGGTTTCAGCGATGTCGACCTGTGTCTCAAAGCCGGTCAGAACGGTTTCCTCACGGTGTGGACACCCTCGGTGCAAGTGCTGCATACCGGCGCGTTGCCAGAGGCCCCTGAAGCACTGGCGGCACTCCGTGAGAAATGGAGTGATGCCTTCGCGCAGGATTCGGCTTACAACGCCAACCTGGCCCTGAACGGCAAAGGTTTTACCTTGGCCGAAAACAGCTCGATCAATTGGGCACAGTTGCTCGCCTAAGCGTGCCGGACAGGAATCAACCTATGTTCAACGGTAAATCGATCTTCATCTCCGGCGGCACCGGCTCGTTCGGGCGTAAATTCATCGCCCGTCTGCTTGAGCAATACCAGCCCAAGCGCGTGGTGGTGTTCTCCCGTGACGAGTTGAAGCAGTACGAAATGCAGCAGACGTTCAACGCGCCGTGCATGCGTTATTTCATTGGTGACGTGCGTGACGCCGATCGTCTGCGTCAGGCCATGCGCGGCATCGACTACGTGGTGCATGCCGCGGCGTTGAAGCAAGTGCCGGCGGCGGAATACAACCCGACCGAATGCATTCGCACCAACGTCAATGGCGCGGAAAACATCATCGCCGCCGCCATCGACAATGGCGTGAAAAAAGTTGTCGCGCTGTCTACCGACAAGGCGGCCAGCCCGATCAATCTGTACGGCGCGACCAAGTTGCTTTCGGATAAATTGTTCGTCGCCGCCAACAATATTGCCGGCGAGCAGGAAACCCGTTTTGCCGTGGTGCGCTACGGCAATGTGGCGGGCTCGCGTGGCTCGGTGGTGCCGTTCTTCAGCAAGTTGATCGCCGACGGTGCTCAGGAGTTGCCGATCACCGACGAACGCATGACGCGGTTCTGGATCACCCTCGACCACGGTGTGCAGTTCGTCCTCGACAGCTTTGCGCGGATGCACGGCGGTGAAGTGTTCGTGCCGAAGATCCCGTCGATCCGCATCGTCGATCTGGCGCGCGGCATGGCTGAACATCTGCCGCACAAGAACGTCGGCATTCGTCCCGGCGAAAAGCTGCATGAGTTGATGGTGCCGCTGGACGATGCGCGGATGACCCTCGAGTTCGAAGATCACTACACCATTCAGCCGTCGATCCGCTTTACCAGCGTCGATGTCGATTTTGCCGTCGATAAGGTTGGCGAGCGTGGCCGGCCGGTGAGCGAGGACTTCGAGTACCGCTCCGACACCAATCCGCATTTCCTCTCGGTCGGGCAAATCGCCGACCTGCACGCGAAGCTCTCGGTATGATTCCCTACGGTCGGCAGAGCGTCGATCAGGCGGACATTGACGCGGTCGTCGAGGTGTTGCAATCGGACTGGCTGACCCAGGGACCGACCATCGAGCGCTTCGAGCAGGCGATGGCCGAACGGTGCCAGGCGGATTTCGCCGTGGCGGTGTGCAACGCCACGGCAGCGTTGCACATTGCCTGTGTGGCGGCAGGGCTGGGGCCGGGCGACCGTTTGTGGACGACGCCCAACACGTTTCTCGCCTCAGCCAACTGTGGACGTTATTGCGGTGCCGAGGTTGATTTCGTCGACATCGATCCGTTGACCTGGAACCTTGATGCCTTCGCCCTCGAGGCGAAACTCGATCAGGCCGAGCAGGACGGCACTTTGCCGAAAGTGCTGGTGGCCGTGGCGTTCTCCGGGCAGAGCTGCGACATGCGCAAGATTGCCGAACTGGCCGAGCGCTACAACTTCACCGTGATCGAAGATGCTTCTCACGCTGTCGGTGCGTCGTACGCCGGGCGCCCGGTGGGTTGTGGTGAGTTCGCGGCCATGACGGTGTTCAGCTTTCATCCGGTGAAGATCATCACCAGCGCCGAAGGCGGCATGGTGCTGACCAATCGCCCGCAGCTGGCCGAGCGCTTGCAGCGTCTGCGCAGCCACGGCATGACCCGCGATCCGCAGCAGATGACTGAACCCGGCCATGGTCCGTGGTACTACCAGCAGATCGAACTGGGCTTCAATTACCGGATCACCGATTTGCAGGCCGCGTTGGGTTTGTCACAACTGGGCAAACTCGACGATTTTATCGCCCGTCGCCGCGAGTTGGCGGCGCGCTACGATCGCCTGCTGACGTATTTGCCGGTGACGTTGCCAAGCCCTCAGCCTGAGGCGCAATCGGCCTGGCATCTGTATGTGATTCGCTTGCAGACCGATCGCATCAGCCTCAGTCACCGTCAGGTGTTCGAAGGCTTGCGTGCCGCCGGGATCGGCGTAAACCTGCACTATATTCCTGTGCACCTGCAGCCCTACTACCGTGATCTGGGGTTTGCCGAGGGCGATTTCCCCGAGGCCGAACGTTATTACGCCGAGGCGATCAGCCTGCCGCTGTTTCCGCTGCTGAGCGATGAACAGCAGGATTACGTGGTCGAGCAATTGTGTCGGCTGACCGAATAATTGCCGCTGAGGCAATGGATGAGTATCTGCAATGCGTCAATTGAGTGAGCAGGAAAAATTCTGGCAGGGCGACTTCGGTAACCAATACGTCGAACGCAATGTGGGTGAGCCGCTGGTGGCGGCGAATCTGGCGTTGTTTGCCAAAGCGCTGAGCCGCGCCGCTGGCATCGAGAGCCTGGTCGAACTGGGCACTAACGCCGGCAACAATTTGCAGGCGTTGCATCAACTGCTGCCCCGTTGCCAGCTGTTCGGCGTCGAGATCAATGACAGCGCTTGTGCTCAGGCACGGGCGTTGGACATTGCACAGATCTGGCATGGCTCGCTGTTCGATTTCCCGCGCGAGCGCCGCTACGACCTGACACTGAGTAAAGGCGTGCTGATTCACTTGGCTCCGGAGCTGTTGCCGACCGCTTATGCGCAGTTGTATGAATTGAGTCAGCACTACATCCTGATCGCCGAGTATTACAATCCGGCACCGGTGGAAGTGTCCTATCGTGGCAACACCGGCAAGCTGTTCAAGCGCGATTTCGCCGGTGAAATGCTCGATCGCTACCCAGATCTGCACCTGCTGGATTACGGTTTCGTCTATCACCGCGATCCGCAATTCCCGGCAGACGATGTCACCTGGTTCCTTTTGGAAAAACGTCCTTGAGCAACGTTGCAATCATCCCGGCCCGTGGCGGCAGCAAACGCATCCCGCGCAAGAATCTCTTGCCATTCGACGGCGTGCCGATGATTGTCCATTCGATTCTTACTGCGCTGGATTGCGGCTTGTTCGATCAGGTGGTGGTCAGCACCGACGATGCCGAAATTGCTGATGTGGCGCGAGCCCATGGCGCGCAAGTGCCATTTTTGCGCCCGGTTGAACTGGCCGACGATTACACCGGTACGGCGGCAGTGATCGTGCATGCCTTGCAGCAGTTGCCGGCGTTCGATTACGCCTGCTGTGTGTACGCCACGGCGCCGTTGTTGCAGCCACGCTATCTGCGCCAGGGAATCGAGTTGCTGGAGCAGCATCCAGACAAGTCTTTCGCGTTCTCGGTGTGCAGTTTCGGGTTTCCGGTGCAGCGTGCGCTGACGCTGGACGGGCAGGGTGCCTTGACCGCGTTGTATCCAGAATTTCGCAATACGCGTTCGCAGGATTTGCCCGAAGCATTTCAGGACGCCGGTCAGTTTTACTGGGGGCGCAGCGATGCGTGGTTGCGCGGTGAAGTGGTTTATTCGCCAGTCAGTCTGCCGGTGATACTGCCGCGGCATCTGGTGCAGGACATCGACACGCCCGAAGACTGGAAGCGCGCCGAGTACCTGTACGCCGCACTCAAGGCTGGCGGAGAGCTGCAATGAGAGTGCTGATTCGTGCCGACGCCTCGCCAACCATCGGCAGTGGCCATATCGCCCGCTGCCTGACGCTGGCGCGAGTGTTGCGCGGGCAGGGCAGTCATGTCGCCTTTGCCTGCCGGCAATTGCCGGGGCATCGGCTCGATATGCTGAGCGCCGAAGGTTTTGAAACTTTTGCGCTACCTGATCGATATCCCGATGAAGACCCGCAGCAAGCCATCGAATCAATGCTGCCGTGGCAGGCCGACATCGATGCATTGGATCTACAGTTGGCCGGTCATGCCGAATTCGACTGGGTCATCGTCGATCACTACGGCCTCGACCACCACTGGCAAACCGCTGCCCGGCGTTGGGCGCAGCGCATAGCGGCAGTGGACGATCTGGCGACCCGGCGCTACAGCGTTGATCTTTTACTCAATCAGAATTTGTCCGGCCTCAGCGAAAACTACACACCGTTGCTGCCTGAGGGTTGCCGCACGTTGCTGGGCCCGCGCTATGCCATGCTGCGTGAAGAGTTCAATTGCCCGGCCATCGAGATCAAACCCTCGGCTCGCCGGGTACTGGTGAATTTCGGCGGTTTCGATGCGGCGATGCAGACTCACCACGCAATGCTCGCTCTGGCCGATTTCCACGAGTTGCAAGTGGACTTTGTCGCCGGTGCCGACAACCCGGCGTGGGCGCCGATGCAGGCCTTGGCCGAGACGCGGCCGAACTGGCGTCTGCACAGTTTTGTCACTGATTTCTACCAACGCATGAGCGAAGCCGACCTGTTTATCGGCGCCGGTGGCGGCACCAGTTGGGAGCGTGCGGCGTTGGGCTTGCCGACGATTTGCATTGCGGTGGCGAACAACCAGCAGGTCAACGGAGAGGCCATGGCCGCAGCGGGGGCGCATGTGTTCATGGGCGCTCGCGAGCAGGTCAGCGTCGAGCAGTTGCGTGATGCCGTCGGTTTTGTCATGAGCAATCATTTTTTGCGGCACAGCCTGGCCGAGCGCTCACGACAACTGGTCGACGGTCGCGGTGCCGCGCGCGTAGCGGCAGCGTTGGCCGGCGCGGTGCTCAAGCTGCGCCCGGCGACGCTGGACGATGCGCAGTTGCTGTTCGAGGGGCGTAATGCCGAAGCGGTGCGGCGCTGGTCGCCGGAGACGGGTGCGATCGATTGGGGGCAACACCTCAACTGGCTGACGGCAAGTTTGCGTAATCCGCAGCGGTTGCTATTGATCGCCGAGGCGGACGATGGCGCCGTCGGTGTCGTGCGTTATGACCTGCGCGGATTTGAAGCCGAAGTTTCGATCTACTTGCTGCAAGGGCGTTTCGGCCTCGGCTGGGGCAGGGCACTGTTGACCCGTGGTCAGGCATTTGTTGCCGCACACTGGCCACAACTGACGGTCATCAACGCCTGCGTCCTGCCGGACAACCGGCCCTCACTGAATGTGTTTCGTGACGCCGGGTTTACCCAAGGGGCCTGTGCGTTCACTCGTATGTTGAAGGATCACGCCCATGACTAGTTTCAAGATTGGCCACCGCTCGATCGGTGCCGACGCGCCGCCCTTTATCATCGCCGAGATGAGCGGCAACCATAACCAGTCGCTGGACGTCGCCCTGCAAATCGTCGAAGCGGCGGCCAGGGCCGGCGCGCATGCCTTGAAGCTGCAAACCTACACCGCCGACACCATGACCCTGGATCTGGCCGAAGGCGAGTTCTTCATCAAGGATCCGGGCAATCTGTGGGCGGGTACTTCGCTCTACGATTTGTATGAAAAAGCCCATACACCGTGGGAATGGCATGCGCCGATTTTTGCCCGCGCCAAGGAACTCGGCATGCTCGCGTTCTCGACACCGTTCGATGACAGCGCTGTGGACTTTCTCGAAAGCCTCGATGTGCCGGCCTACAAGATTGCCAGTTTCGAAAACACCGATCTGCCGTTGATCCGCCGTGTCGCCGCCACCGGTAAACCGCTGATCATCTCCACCGGCATGGCCAGCATCGCCGAACTGGATGAAACCGTGCGCGCCGCCCGCGAAGCCGGCTGCAAGGACCTGGTGCTGCTCAAATGCACCAGCACCTACCCGGCGACACCGCTCAACAGCAACGTGCGCACGATCCCGCATCTGCGGGAATTGTTCGGTTGCGAAGTGGGGCTGTCAGATCACTCGATGGGCGTCGGCGTGTCGGTGGCGGCGGTGGCGCTTGGCGCGACCGTGGTGGAAAAGCACTTCACCCTCGACCGTTCAGCAGGTGGCGTCGATGCCAGTTTTTCCCTGGAACCGGCGGAAATGGCCAGTCTGGTGATAGAAACCGAACGCGCCTGGCAGGCCATGGGCCAGGTGCATTACGGCGTCACAGAGGCTGAACGCAAGTCGCTGGTCTATCGCCGCTCGCTGTATGTCACGGCCGACATGGCCGCCGGTGACACCTTTAGCGGGGACAATCTGCGCGCCATTCGCCCCGGTCTCGGTCTGCCGCCCAAGCACTCCGAGGCTGTTCTTGGCCGCCGCGCGCGCGCACCCATCAAGCGTGGCACGCCGCTGGACTGGTCGTTGGTCGAATAACCCAATCTGCACCGATTCGGCAAAATAGCGTGACCTGCGAGTCATAACGCGCATCTTCACTGTATTGTATTGATCGGGGAGATGGCGCCTGGCTCGTTTTCGATTCCAGTGATAGCCCTTTGCGCTCCCCATGGCTGCCCGTTGTGGCGGCCGTTTTCTGTTTGTCGGCGCCCCTCGAAAATCCTTGCGAGCGGTGGTCTTGGGCTGTTTTTTATTGGGAAGCCGTAATGATTGGCATAAAAAGCATTGCGAGCTACGTTCCTGTAGCCGGCGTGGACAATTACGCACAAGGTGCAAAATTCGAGAAGGATGAAGAGTTCATCCTTGGCAAGATCGGTTCGGCGTTCCTGCCGCGCAAAGACGCTGAACAGGAAACCTCCGACCTGTGCGTGGAAGCGGCCAATGCGCTGTTTGCCAGCAACCCTGATCTGAAGCGTGAATCGATCGATGCCTTGATCGTCGTGACCCAGAACGGTGACGAAGAAGGCCTGCCGCACACCGCTGCGATCGTGCAGGACAAACTCGGTCTGCCGACCAACGTGGCGGCGTTCGACATTTCCCTGGGTTGCTCCGGTTATGTCTACGGCATCTACGCGATCAAAGGCTTCATGGAAGCCGCCGGGCTGAAGAATGGCCTGCTGATCACCGCTGACCCGTATTCAAAGATTGTCGATCCGGAAGACCGCAACACCACCATGCTGTTCGGCGATGCCGCCACCGCCACGTGGATGGGCGAAGATCCGACCTGGGCGCTGGGCAAAGCCAAGTTCGGCACCGACGGTTCCGGCGCACCGCATTTGAAGGTGACCGATGGCGTGTTCTTCATGAACGGTCGTCAGGTCTTCAACTTTGCACTCCTCAAGGTCCCGGCACACTTGCATGAACTGCTGGATGACTCCGGCCTGAAGGCTGATGACATTGATGCCTTCTGCATTCACCAGGGCAGCGCGGCGATTGTCGATGCCGTGGCGCGGCGCTTTGAAGGCGAGCCGGAGAAATTCATCAAGGACATGGTCGAGACCGGTAACACCGTGTCGTCGAGCATCCCGCTTCTGCTGGAAAAACACGTCATTGATTCCGATTGGCAGCGTATTGCGCTGAGCGGGTTTGGTGTCGGTCTGTCGTGGGGCTCGGCGATCATCTATCGCCCTTGAGCCAGGGTAAAAACGGCGGATACAAAAATAGCGTTCAAGGTTAACCTTGAACGCTATTTTTTTGCCTGAAGAGGGAGCGCGAGGCGCCATGAGCGAGTTTTTTCAAGCCAATGCCCAGGTGTTGCAAAGGCGCTGGCCGGCGCTGTTCGAGCGACTGATGGCAGAAGACAGTGCGGCGGTCCAGGCCGAACTGGTGCAGGGGTTGGGTTCGACGCTCAGCGTCAATGGTGTTCAACTCACCAGCCGCCATGACCGCATCCATGAAGCCCGGATTCAGGCGGCAAGCCTGGCGGACAAGCCGCAATTGCATGTCTACGGTACCGGCCTCGGCGATTTGCCCAGCGTGCTACTGGAGCGCGAAGGGCTTGAGCATCTGTACGTGCACATTCTCAATGGCGCGCTGTTCGCGTTGGTGGTGCAACTGCTTGAACAGCGGCATTGGCTGGAAGATCCGCGCGTGCAGTTGTTCTACGCTGGCGACCTGTCAGACATTTGCTCGCCGTTTTTTGCCTTGCCAGCCGAGATGCTGCTGGCCGACGACTTCAACGCGAAAATCCGTGATCGCCTGGTCAATGAAGTCCATCTGAGTTTCAACAACCTTGAATTCGATGTGCAGTCGCCGTTCATTCAGCAGCGTTTGCAAGACTGTCTGCCGGTGCTGCTCGGCGACGACGATGTGACGCAATTGTTTGGCACCTGCGCCGAACGGGACATTTACGTGATTGCCACAGGGCCAACGCTCGAAGGCCATTTCGCGCGACTGGCAGCGGTGCGCGGGCAAGCGGATCGACCGTTGTTCATCTGTGTCGACACGGCTTATCGGCCCTTGCGTGAGCACGGTATCGAGCCGGATCTGGTGGTGACCATCGATCAACGCATCAGCTTTCGGCACCTGCCATTCGAAGCGTCCGAAGGTATCCCGCTGGTGTACTTGCCGATGAGCGATCCCGAGGTACTGCGCGCGTGGAAGGGCAAACGTTACGGTGGCTATTCGGCCAGTCCGGTGTATGCGCAATTGCGTGAAGAGTATCCGCGTGGAGAGTTGCATGTAGGAGGCAGCGTGATTCACCCGGCGGTGGATCTGGCAGTGAAAATGGGCGCGCCCCGCATCACTCTGTTCGGCGCTGACTTCGCCTTCCCGATGAATAAGACCCACGCTGGCTGGAATGATGGCGAGCTTGGGCCGGGGGTGAGTCAGGCGCGGCATTGGGTGCGCGACGGGCATGGCCAGCGTGTCAGCACCCAACTCAACTTCCGTGGGTATCTGTGTGTGCTGGAGCGTTACATCGCGGCGCATCCGCACGTTCAGTTCTTCAATAGCAGCAGGGCAGGCGCACTGATTGCCGGGACGCAATTCAACCAGGAGTTCGTGCAATGACGGCGCTGGAAAAAAGCATTGGTGAATGCCGTCAGTGTGCAAGCCTGTTTCGGCTGGGGCGGGATGTCGAGGCAGCGCTGAGCATGGTCGATGTGTTTGAAGGTGCGCAGCAGTTGCTGCTCTCGGCGTCTGCAGATGTCCGGCAGATGTGGGCGCAGGTACTCACGCAAATGCTCGATTGTCAGGAGCGCCAGGATTGGTTGGGGCTGGCTGATTATATGGAGTACGAACTGATCGAGTTGCTGGAAAGTGTCCCGGCCTGAAGACAGGCGGCAGCACTGGCCCGCAGGTTTGCGCCATGGTTGGTTTTATGACGTCATTTTTACGTGGCTGAGGGGCGGCTAAGCCCTTGTTTTCTCAGGGGTGGCCGGGTGATGGCAAAATTTTTTCAAAAAGCCCTCAAGCAACCTGCCAACCCGACGATAACTATTACGAAGGTTCTCTAGGCCATACCCGGCGGTTGCCAGGGCCGGAAGCCGCAGTACCCAACCAACGAGGAATTCGTCATGGCTTTAACAGTAAACACCAACACCACATCGTTGAACGTTCAGAAAAACCTGAACCGCGCTTCCGACGCTCTGTCGACTTCGATGCAGCGCCTGTCTTCCGGCCTGAAAATCAACAGCGCCAAAGACGACGCCGCTGGCCTGCAGATCTCCACTCGTATGCAATCGCAAATCCGCGGTGGCAACCAGGCTATCCAGAACGCCAACGACGGTATCTCCGTTGCTCAGACCGCTGAAGGCGCTCTGCAAGCTACTACCGACATCCTGCAGCGTATGCGTGAACTGGCTGTTAAAGCACGTACCGGCACTAACGGCACTGCTGACCAGAAAGCGACCAACAAAGAATTCGCCGACATGTCGGACGAAATCACCCGTATCGCAGCTTCCACCAACCTGAACGGCAAAAACCTGCTGGACGGTTCGGCGGGTACTGTGACTCTGCAAGTTGGCGCAAACACCGGTACTGCTAACCACATCGACCTGGTACTGAGCTCCAAGTTCGACGCCGTCAGCCTGTCCGTGGACAAAGGCACTCTGGCTCTGACCGGTACTGACGCTGCTACCGCCGGTAGCAACATCGACAACGCTATCACTGCAATCGACGCTGCTATCGCTGCGATCGGTGATACCCGTGCCAGCCTGGGTGCTTCGCAAAACCGTCTGACCAGCACCATCTCCAACCTGCAGAACATCGTTGAGAACACCACCGCTGCACAGGGTCGTGTACAAGACACCGACTTCGCCGCAGAAACTGCTAACCTGACCAAGCAGCAAACTCTGCAGCAAGCTTCCACTTCGGTTCTGGCTCAAGCCAACCAACTGCCTTCCGCTGTACTGAAACTGCTTCAGTAATTCGGAATGAGTTTGGGCGGGAGGGTGCGCTGGTCGTGCTCTCTCGCCTTTTTACGTTAGGAGGTGATGAGCATGGACATGAGCGTCAAGCTTAACCAGTCTTATCCGGCTCCCAAGCCAGTAACTCCGGTTGCTGACAAATCGTCAGAAACGCCTAAGGTTGCCAAGCCTGAAGCTCCGGTCGCTGCCAAGAGTCAGGATACGGATGATGCCAAGTTGAAGCTGGCGGTGCAGGAGATCGAGAAGTTTGTCCAGTCGATCAAGCGCAATCTGGAGTTCTCTATCGACGAACATTCCGGGAAGGTCATCGTCAAGGTGATCGCAAGCGAGACGGGTGAGGTCGTTCGACAGATTCCCTCCGCTGAGGCTCTCAAGCTGGCAGACAGCCTGGCCAATGCAAGCCACGTGTTGTTCGACGCCAAAGTCTGATAGCTGGCATGAATAATGTTTGTCCGTTCTCAGGATGCGTGTAACGGTCAAAAGAATGGCAACAATCTGAAGGGAGATGCACATGGCAAGTCCAATTCTACCGGGTTCCGGACTGGGTTCCGGCCTGGACATCGGTGCGATCGTCACTGCATTGGTCGATGCCGACAAGGCACCGAAGCAGACGCAGATCGATACTGCGACGAAAGCCAACACGCTGAAAATTTCCGGTATCGGTTCGTTGAAGAGTGCACTGACTGCGTTCCAAACGGCGATGACCAATCTGAGCAGTAAGACCAACCCTGCATTTGCCGGTTTCACCGCGACTTCCAGCAATACGAACCTGAGCGCCACCGCCGACAGTTCCGCGGTCTCGGGAAGTTACAATGTCGTTGTAACGCAGTTGGCTACAGGCTCGAAAATCGCCAGTGCCTCTTTCGCCGGCGGCGCCTCCAGTGCCATTCCGAGTGGTACCCTGAAAATCAGTCAGAATGGCACTGATTACAATGTCGACATTCCTGCCAATGCCACGTTGCAGAGCACCCGCGACGCCATCAACAAGGCTCAGGGCGCCAACGGCATTTCCGCCAACATCGTGACCGACAGCACCGGTGCTTCGCGTCTGGTGATCAGTTCGAGCAAAACCGGCGAAGGCTCTGACCTCAAAGTCAGCGGTATTGCCGGTCTGGAAATCGATGGTACCCAGCCGATGGGCACTAGCCCGGCTGCAGGTGCTTCAGGCGCCGTCAACGGCGTTGCGATGAACGCCAAGTTGACGATCGACGGCCTTGAAGTTACCAGCAAAAGCAACACGGTGACCGGCGCAATCAGTGGTCTGACCCTGAATCTGACGACTGTCAGTGAGGGCACGCCGCCGAGCAAGCCGACAGTTGTCGGCGTGGATGCCAACACCAAAGGTCTGCAAGCCTCGATTCAGTCGTTCGTCGACGCTTACAACACCTTGAAGACCACCATCGATACGCTGTCCAAGGCGACGCCGGATGCCGATGGCAAGCTGACCGTGCAAGCGGCGTTCACAGGCGACGCGATGCCGCGCGCACTGATTGCCGATATCCGTGGCGAGTTGACGGCGAAGGGTGCGGGTGGTCCGTTGGCAGTGCTGTCGCAGTTGGGTGTGATGACCGACCGCAACACCGGTAACCTGACGTTTGATACCAACGCATTCACCAAAACCATGGCCCAGCCAGGCATGACTGGTCAGGTTCAGCAGTTGTTCACGGGTACCGACGACAGCAACGGTCTGTTGGCGCGCATGAGCAAAGCGGTGGACCCGTATCTCAAGCCAGCTGCAGGTGGTATTACCGGTAGTGGTTTGCTTGATCAACGCATGGCCATTCTCACCAAAAACACCAAGAGCCTGACCGAGCAGCAACTGGCGCTGGATTTGCGTGTGGCCAACCTGACCAAGACGTTGACTGCAAAATACAACGCCATGGACTTGCTGGTGGGGCAGATGAAAGCGACGGCGAGCAGCATTACCTCGTTCTTCACCTCGCTGAACGCTCAGCAGTCCGCGAAGTAACACGAGGGCATGACAAAAACCCGGCTACGCTTTATCGGCGTGCGCCGGGTTTTTGTCTTTTGATCTAAAGTTCTGTGATTCGTTGGCGATACACTGGATATACGAGTCATTGTGGCAATGAGGTAGAACATGAATCCGATGTTAGCCCTTCGGCAGTACCAGAAAGTCGGCGCGCATGCACAGACGTCCGAAGCGAGCCCGCACCGTCTGGTGCAAATGTTGATGGAAGGCGGCCTGGAGCGTATCGCTCAGGCCAAGGGCGCGATTGAGCGCAAAGATATTCCAGCCAAGTGCACGGCCATCAGCAAGGCCGTTGGCATCATTGGTGGATTGTGTGAAGGCCTGGATCTGGAAAACAGCGCTGATTCGGTAGGTGAGCTCAACCAGCTCTACATCTACATGATGAAGCGACTCGCCGAGGCCAACGTCAAGAGCGATCCGAAGATTCTCGACGAAGTTGCCGGCCTCCTGCGCACTGTAAAGGAAGGCTGGGACGGTATTGCTCCACCAGGCCCGCAGTTTTAAGGAGATCACCATGAGTCTTGTATTGCAGCGAATCGCCGATACCCGTGAAGCGTTGGTGACTGCCCTCGGCGAGCGCAATTGGGAGGCCATTGGCGAGCTGGATCTGGCTTGCCGTTCCTGCATGGAAGACGTCATGGCTGAAGCTGCGCTGGATGAAGTCGCGTTGCGCGACAACCTTGAGGAGTTGCTCCACGTCTACAAGGACCTGCTTGAGGTGGCCATGGGTGAGCGGCAGGCGATAGCCAACGAGATGTCGCAGATCACCCAAGCGCAGAAGGCGGCAAAGGTTTACCATCTGTTTGGTTAATTGACCTCCAGTTAATCCAGGCATGTGCGCCATAAATTTGACTGTGCACGGTTTTTTGACTTAACTAGTGGCTGTTTTCAGATTTCAGGCGTCTACAGGCACATGGTGTCCTGCAAGCGTCTCGCTTGCCCCTAATTTCGGGCATTGAGTTGACTAGGGAAGTTGCTATTGCATGTGGCGTGAAACCAAAATTCTGCTGATCGATGACGATAGCGTTCGCCGCCGCGACCTGGCGGTGATTCTGAATTTTCTCGGCGAAGAAAATTTACCCTGCGGCAGCCATGACTGGCAGCAGGCAGTCGGCTCTTTGTCGTCTAGTCGTGAGGTCATTTGCGTACTGATCGGGACCGTTAATGCTCCTGGTGCGCTTTTGGGCTTGCTAAAGACACTCTCGACCTGGGATGAGTTCCTTCCGGTTTTGTTAATGGGCGATAATTCTTCCGTTGACCTGCCTGAAGACCAGCGTCGCCGGGTGCTTTCGACCCTCGAAATGCCACCCAGCTACAGCAAATTGCTCGATTCGCTGCACCGTGCCCAGGTCTATCGCGAGATGTATGACCAGGCCCGCGAGCGCGGTCGTCATCGCGAACCCAACCTGTTCCGCAGCCTCGTCGGCACCAGCCGTGCGATCCAGCACGTGCGCCAGATGATGCAACAGGTTGCCGACACCGATGCCAGCGTGCTGATCCTCGGCGAATCCGGCACCGGCAAGGAAGTGGTTGCGCGTAACCTGCATTACCATTCCAAGCGCCGCGACGCGCCGTTCGTGCCGGTCAACTGCGGGGCGATCCCGGCAGAACTGCTCGAAAGCGAATTGTTCGGTCACGAGAAGGGCGCCTTCACCGGTGCGATCACCAGCCGTGCCGGCCGTTTCGAACTGGCCAACGGCGGTACGCTGTTCCTTGACGAAATCGGCGACATGCCGCTGCCGATGCAGGTCAAGCTGCTGCGCGTGCTGCAGGAGCGCACCTTCGAGCGCGTGGGCAGCAACAAAACCCAGAGCGTCGACGTGCGCATCATCGCCGCGACCCACAAGAATCTCGAAAGCATGATCGAGATCGGCACCTTCCGCGAAGACCTCTACTATCGCCTGAACGTGTTCCCGATCGAGATGGCGCCGCTGCGTGAGCGCGTCGAAGACATTCCGTTGCTGATGAACGAATTGATCTCGCGCATGGAGCACGAGAAACGCGGTTCGATCCGCTTCAACTCGGCGGCGATCATGTCGCTGTGCCGTCACGGCTGGCCGGGCAACGTCCGCGAGCTGGCCAACCTGGTCGAACGCATGGCGATCATGCACCCGTACGGGGTGATCGGTGTGGTCGAACTGCCGAAGAAATTCCGCTACGTCGACGACGAAGACGAGCAAATGGTCGACAGCCTGCGCAGCGATCTCGAAGAGCGTGTGGCGATCAACGGCCATACGCCGGACTTCACCGCCAACGCCATGCTGCCGCCGGAAGGCCTGGACCTGAAAGATTACCTCGGTGGTCTCGAGCAGGGGCTGATTCAGCAGGCGCTGGATGATGCCAACGGTATTGTGGCGCGCGCGGCTGAACGCCTGCGTATCCGTCGTACGACCCTGGTCGAGAAGATGCGCAAGTACGGCATGAGCCGACGCGATGGAGATGAACAGGCGGAGGATTGACGCCTGTTTTTCAACTGCTTCATTTATAAGCAGTTTTTTTTCGGCACGGGTATTGCTACAGCCCTCGCAACGTTCCGTTTAACTGACGGTCAGCCAAGCGAGAAAGCACAATGCCCCACGCCCAGATGTCTTCTGCCTCCAGTCCCGAGGGGCAGCCGTCCTCCGTAGAGCAGGCAAGCCGACAAGGCCTGGAGCAGGCATTCGAGCTGTTCAGCCAGATGTCCAGCCGCCTCACGGACTCTTACAGCATGCTTGAAGCGCGGGTGACCGAACTCAAGGGTGAGCTGGCGGTAGTCAGCGCCCAGCGCATGCAGGAGCTGGCGGAAAAAGAGCGCTTGGCCAATCGCCTGCAAAATCTCCTTGATCTGTTGCCCGGTGGCGTCATCGTCATTGACGGTCACGGCATGGTCCGCGAGGCCAATCCGGCAGCCATCGAACTGCTCGGTCTGCCGCTTGAGGGCGAATTGTGGCGCCATGTGATTGCACGCTGCTTCGCCCCGCGTGAAGACGACGGTCATGAAGTTTCCCTGAAAAATGGTCGACGCCTGTCGATTGCCACCCGCTCGCTGGATGCCGAGCCGGGGCAGTTAGTGCTGCTCAATGACCTGACAGAAACCCGTCATTTGCAAGATCAACTGGCGCGCCACGAGCGCTTGTCCTCGCTGGGCCGCATGGTTGCCTCGCTGGCCCATCAGATCCGCACGCCGCTGTCCGCCGCTTTGCTCTACGCCAGTCATTTGACTGAGCAGGAATTGCCGGTCGCCACCCAGCAGCGTTTCGCCGGGCGCCTGAAAGAGCGCCTGCACGAGCTGGAGCATCAGGTGCGCGACATGCTGGTCTTCGCTCGCGGTGAATTGCCGCTGACCGATCGCCTCACCCCGAACACCTTGATGCAGGCGCTGCAAGCGGCGGCGCTGACGCATGTACAGGACGTGCCCATCCGCTGGCAGTGCGACAGTCATGCCGGCGAGCTGCTGTGCAACCGCGACACGCTGGTCGGAGCGCTGTTGAATCTGATCGAAAACGCGATTCAGGCCAGTGCCGGCGACGTGCGCCTGAAAGTGCATTGCTACACCCGTGACAACAACCTGCGCCTGAGCATCAGCGACAGTGGCAGCGGCATCGAGCCTACGGTTCTGGCGCGCCTCGGCGAACCTTTCTTTACCACCAAAGTCACCGGCACCGGCCTCGGCCTGACCGTGGTCAAGGCGGTGGCCCGGGCGCATCAGGGAGAATTGCGCCTGCGTTCGCGAGTCGGGCGCGGCACATGCGCGCAGGTGATCCTGCCGCTGTTTTCCGCGGTACAGGGGGCTGAGTGACTGACATGGGCATCAAGGTTTTGCTGGTCGAGGATGACCGCTCGTTGCGCGAGGCGCTGGCCGATACGTTGTTGCTGGCCGGGCACGATTACCACGCCGTCGGTTGCGCTGAAGACGCGCTGACGGCAGTGGCGCGCGAGGCGTTCAGTCTGGTGGTCAGTGACGTCAACATGCCGGGCATGGACGGTCACCAATTGCTCTCTCTGCTGCGTGCCCGCCAACCGCAATTGCCGGTGTTGCTGATGACGGCGCACGGCGCGGTAGAGCGAGCCGTCGATGCGATGCGTCAGGGCGCGGCGGATTACCTGGTCAAACCCTTTGAACCCAAGGCTTTGCTGGATCTGGTGGCGCGGCATGCGCTGGGCACTATTGGCGCAAGCGACGGCGACGGTCCAGTGGCGGTCGAACCGGCCAGTGCGCAGTTGCTGGAGCTGGCCGCGCGGGTGGCGCGCAGCGATTCCACCGTGCTGATCTCCGGCGAATCCGGCACCGGTAAAGAAGTGCTGGCGCGTTACATTCACCAGCAATCCCATCGCGCCAGCCAGCCGTTCATTGCGATCAACTGCGCGGCGATCCCGGACAACATGCTTGAAGCAACGTTGTTCGGCCATGAAAAGGGTTCGTTCACTGGCGCCATTGCTGCGCAAGCGGGCAAGTTCGAGCAGGCCGACGGCGGCACGCTGTTGCTCGACGAAATCTCGGAAATGCCCCTCGGCCTGCAAGCCAAACTGTTGCGCGTATTGCAGGAGCGCGAGGTCGAGCGCGTCGGCGCGCGCAAACCGATTGCTCTGGATATTCGCGTGGTCGCCACCACCAACCGCGATCTGGCGGGCGAAGTAGCAGCAGGGCGCTTCCGTGAAGACCTTTTTTACCGTCTGTCGGTTTTCCCTCTCGCTTGGCGTCCACTTCGCGAGCGCACTGCCGATATCCTGCCGCTGGCCGAAAGGTTGCTGGCCAAACACGTCAATAAAATGAAGCACGCGGCGGCGAAACTCTCGCCTGACGCGCAAGCGTGCCTGACCGCTTACCCGTGGCCGGGCAATGTGCGTGAGCTGGATAACGCCATTCAGCGTGCGTTGATCTTGCAGCAGGGCGGGTTGATTCAGCCGCAGGATTTCTGTCTGGCCGGCCCCGTGACGTACACCGCGCTGCCCGTCGCCGCGCCGGTGTCAGCGGTGCTTCGCGAGGTGGAAATCGAAGCGGATTCGGCCGGCGCCCTGGGCGATGACCTGCGCCGCCGGGAGTTTCAGATGATCATCGACACCCTGCGCTCTGAGCGTGGACGGCGCAAGGAAGCTGCGGAAAAACTCGGCATCAGCCCGCGTACCCTGCGCTACAAACTGGCGCAAATGCGTGATGCCGGGATGGACGTCGAAGGTTATCTGTTCGCCACCTGAGCTGCGCTGCAAAAAATTGAAAATGCTTTTCTCAAAGGGGTGCCCATGAGCTGGCACCCTTGTTGCTAATACCTGTGTACCCGCCGAGTGAGTGTCAAAAAATTGCGGGCCGCCCAAGAGAGTAGACCATGAGCCAAGGTATTGAATTTAATCGGTTGATGACAGACATGAAGGCCATGAAGCTGGATGCCATGTCTGCGCCGAAATCGACGACCGCTGTCCCTGAACTGGGAGGCAGCAGCTTTTCCGACATGCTCGGTCAGGCGATCAACAAGGTCAGCGATACCCAGCAGGCGTCGACTCAGTTGGCCAACGCATTTGAAGTGGGCAAGAGCGGCGTCGATCTGACGGACGTGATGATCGCTTCGCAAAAAGCCAGCGTGTCGTTCCAGGCTCTGACCCAGGTGCGCAACAAGCTGGTTCAGGCTTATCAAGACATCATGCAGATGCCGGTTTAAGGACGAGATTGAGTCATGGCAGAAGCAGTCGCCGATAACGTTCCGGCCAAGGCCACCCCGATAGACGGCAAACCGCCGCTGTTCGGCCTGTCCTTCCTGGAAAACCTCTCCGAGATGACCATGCTGCGTCAGGTGGGCCTGTTGGTCGGCCTGGCTGCGAGCGTGGCGATTGGCTTTGCCGTGGTGCTGTGGTCGCAGCAGCCGGATTACCGTCCGTTGTACGGCAGCCTTGCCGGCATGGATGCCAAGCAGGTCATGGACACCCTGGCCTCTGCCGACATTCCTTACACCGTCGAACCGAACTCTGGCGCCTTGCTGGTCAAGGCCGATGATCTGTCGCGCGCGCGCCTCAAGCTCGCGGCCGCTGGTGTCACTCCCAGCGACGGCAACATCGGTTTCGAAATCCTCGACAAGGAACAGGGTCTGGGCACCAGCCAGTTCATGGAAGCGACCCGTTACCGTCGTGGCCTCGAAGGTGAACTGGCGCGGACCATTTCCAGCCTGAACAACGTCAAGGGTGCTCGCGTGCACCTGGCGATTCCGAAGAGTTCGGTGTTCGTGCGGGATGAACGCAAGCCAAGCGCTTCGGTACTGGTCGAGCTGTATTCCGGTCGTTCGCTGGAGCCGGGTCAGGTGGTGGCGATCATCAACCTGGTCGCGACTTCCGTGCCTGAGTTGAGCAAATCGCAGATCACCGTCGTCGACCAGAAGGGCAATCTGCTCTCTGATCAGGCGGAGAACTCCGAAATGACCATGGCCGGCAAGCAGTTCGATTACAGCCGCCGTATGGAAAGCATGCTCACCCAGCGCGTGCACAACATTCTGCAACCGGTACTGGGCAACGATCGCTACAAGGCTGAAGTCTCTGCCGACGTCGATTTCAGTGCCGTCGAATCGACTGCCGAGCAGTTCAACCCGGATCAACCGGCGTTGCGCAGCGAGCAGTCGGTCAACGAACAACGCACCGCCAGCAATGGCCCGCAAGGCGTGCCGGGTGCCCTGAGCAACCAGCCACCGTCGCCAGCCTCGGCACCGCAGACCACCGGTGGCGCCGCAGCGCCGGCCGCCATGGTGCAGCCGGGTCAGCCATTGGTGGATGCCAACGGCCAGCAGATCATGGACCCGGCCACCGGCCAGCCAATGCTCGCGCCTTACCCGGCAGACAAGCGTCAACAATCGACCAAGAACTTCGAACTCGACCGTTCCATCAGCCACACCAAACAGCAGCAGGGTCGCCTGAATCGCCTGTCGGTGTCGGTTGTTGTCGATGATCAGGTCAAAATCAACGCCGCCAACGGCGAAACCACCCGAGCACCGTGGAGCGCCGACGAATTGGCGCGCTTCACGCGTCTGGTCCAGGACGCGGTCGGTTTCGACGCCAGCCGTGGCGACAGCGTCAGCGTGATCAACATGCCGTTCTCCGCCGAGCGCGGCGAGGTGATTGCCGATATTCCGTTCTACTCCCAGCCTTGGTTCTGGGACATCGTCAAACAAGTGCTGGGTGTGTTGTTCATCCTGGTGCTGGTGTTTGGTGTGCTGCGTCCGGTGCTCAACAACATCACCGGTGGCGGCAAAGGCAAGGAGCTGGCCGGTCTTGGCAGTGACGTGGAACTCGGTGGCATGGGCGGCCTGGACGGCGACCTGGCCAACGACCGCGTAAGCCTCGGTGGTCCGCAGAGCATTCTGTTGCCGAGCCCGAGCGAGGGTTATGACGCACAGCTGAATGCAATCAAGAGTCTGGTAGCTGAAGACCCGGGTCGCGTGGCTCAGGTCGTAAAAGAGTGGATTAACGCAGATGAGTGATAACCGAGCCGCCGCCGTCAAACTGACCAAGGTCGACAAAGCCGCGATTCTGCTGCTGTCCCTGGGTTCGACCGATGCCGCGCAAGTGCTGCGCCACATGGGCCCGAAAGAGGTTCAGCGTGTGGGTGTGGCCATGGCGCAGATGGGCAACGTCCATCGCGAACAGGTCGAGCAGGTCATGAGCGAGTTCGTCGACATCGTCGGCGACCAGACCAGCCTCGGCGTCGGTTCCGATGACTACGTGCGCAAAATGCTCACCCAGGCACTCGGCGAAGACAAGGCCAACGGCCTGATCGACCGCATCCTGCTTGGTGGCAACACCAGTGGCCTCGACAGCCTGAAATGGATGGAGCCGCGCGCCGTTGCTGACGTGATCCGTTACGAGCACCCGCAGATTCAGGCGATCGTGGTCGCGTACCTCGACCCGGATCAGGCCGGGGAAGTACTCGGTAACTTCGACCACAAGGTGCGTCTGGACATCATCCTGCGCGTCTCGTCGTTGAACACCGTGCAACCGGCAGCCTTGAAAGAACTCAACCAGATTCTCGAGAAGCAGTTCTCCGGCAACTCGAACGCCTCGCGCACCACCCTGGGTGGCATCAAGCGTGCGGCGGACATCATGAACTTCCTCGACAGCTCGATCGAAGGTCAGCTCATGGACTCGATCCGCGAAGTCGACGAAGACCTGTCCGGTCAGATCGAAGACCTCATGTTCGTGTTCAACAACCTCGCCGATGTCGACGACCGCGGTATCCAGGCGTTGCTGCGCGAAGTGTCTTCCGATGTGCTGGTACTGGCCCTCAAGGGTTCGGACGAAGGCGTCAAAGAGAAGATCTTCAAGAACATGTCCAAGCGTGCCGCCGAACTGTTGCGCGACGACCTCGAGGCCAAAGGCCCGGTGCGCGTCAGCGACGTCGAAACCGCGCAGAAGGAAATCCTCACCATTGCCCGTCGTATGGCCGAAGCTGGCGAGATCGTACTCGGCGGCAAAGGTGGCGAGGAAATGATCTAAGCCCATGGACAAGCACGACGACGATGTGACGGATCTGATCCGTGCCCGCGATGTCCGGGGTTTCGAATCCTGGGCCATGCCCAGCTTCGACCCGCCGAAACCGGAACCCGAGCCTGAGCCGGAACCCGAACCGCCGGAAATGGAAGAAGTGCCGCTGGAAGAAGTCCAGCCACTGACTCTGGAAGAACTCGAAAGCATCCGTCAGGAGGCTTACAACGAGGGCTTCGGCATCGGCGAAAAGGAAGGCTTTCACAGCGCCACGCTCAAGGTCCGTCAGGAAGCTGAAGTGGCGCTGGCGGCGAAGCTGGCTAGCCTTGAGCAGTTGATGGCGAACCTGTTCGAGCCGATCGCCGAGCAAGACACGCAGATTGAAAAGTCGCTGGTCGATCTCGTGCAACACATCACCAAACAGGTGATCAAGCGCGAACTGGCCATCGATTCCAGCCAGATCGAACACGTCATGCGCGACGCCCTCAAGCTTTTGCCGCTGGGCGTCGACAACGTACGCCTGTACGTCAATCCGCAGGACTTCGAACAGGCCAAAGCCCTGCGCGAGCGTCATGAGGAAACCTGGCGCATCGTTGAAGACGAAGCGCTGATGCCCGGCGGTTGCCGGGTGGAAACCGAGCACAGCCGCATCGATGCGAGCATCGAAACCCGCGTTGCTCAGGTCATGGCCAAACTGTTCGATCAGTTGCACGAACAGGCTTTGCACCCGGCCGAGGCGGATTTGAGCCTGGATATTCCAGAAGATGTAAAACCGGCGGCCTCACCTGAAGAGCCGCTCGCGGACCAACCCGATGCGCCTTGAACGCACCAGTTTCGCCAAGCGCCTGAGTACTTACGCTGAGGCCACCGAGATTGCCGGCGCGCCGATTCTCGAAGGTCGCCTGCTGCGCATGGTCGGCCTCACCCTTGAAGCCGAAGGCCTGCGCGCCGCCATGGGCACGCGCTGCCTGGTGATCAACGACGACAGCTACCACCCGTCTCAGGTTGAAGCGGAAGTCATGGGCTTTTCCGGCGGCAAGGTGTTCCTGATGCCGGTCGGCAGCGTCGCCGGTATTGCTCCGGGTGCCCGCGTGGTGCCGCTGGCCGAAACCGGGCGCTTGCCGATGGGCATGAGCATGCTCGGGCGCGTCCTTGATGGCGCCGGTCGTGCGCTGGACGGCAAGGGCGGCATGAAGGCCGAAGACTGGGTGCCGATGGACGGCCCGACGATCAACCCGCTCAACCGTGACCCGATCAGCGTGCCGCTGGACGTCGGTATCCGTTGCATCAACGGTTTGCTGACGGTCGGCCGTGGCCAGCGTCTGGGTCTGTTCGCCGGTACCGGTGTCGGTAAATCCGTACTGCTGGGCATGATGACCCGCTTCACCGAGGCCGACATTATCGTCGTTGGCCTGATCGGTGAGCGGGGTCGAGAGGTTAAAGAATTCATCGAGCACATCCTCGGTGAAGAAGGCCTCAAGCGCTCCGTCGTGGTCGCCTCGCCGGCGGACGATGCGCCGCTGATGCGTCTGCGCGCTGCCATGTATTGCACGCGGATCGCCGAGTATTTTCGCGACAAGGGCAAGAACGTCCTGTTGCTGATGGATTCGCTGACCCGTTTCGCCCAGGCCCAGCGGGAAATCGCCCTGGCCATCGGCGAACCGCCGGCGACCAAGGGTTATCCGCCCTCGGTGTTCGCCAAGTTGCCGAAACTGGTCGAGCGTGCCGGTAACGCCGAGAAGGGCGGCGGTTCGATTACCGCGTTCTACACCGTGTTGTCCGAAGGCGATGACCAGCAGGACCCGATTGCCGACTCGGCGCGAGGCGTACTCGACGGCCACATTGTCTTGTCCCGGCGTCTGGCCGAAGAGGGGCACTATCCGGCCATCGACATCGAAGCATCGATCAGCCGGGTGATGCCGGCGGTGGTCTCCCCGGAGCACATGCAGCGCGCGCAATACTTCAAGCAGTTGTGGTCGCGCTATCAGCAGAGCCGCGATCTGATCAGCGTCGGCGCCTACGTCGCCGGCGGCGACCGCGAGACCGATCTGGCGATCTCTTTGCAGCCGCAGTTGGTCCGCTACCAGCGTCAGGGCCTCAACGACAAAATCAACATGGGTGAAAGCCAGGCCTATCTCGAGACCTTGTTCGCCCCGGCGGCGGGCGGGTAACCGGCCATGGCCGTCAGCCGCGCTGCACGCCTGGCACCGGTGGTGGACATGGCCGAAAAGGCCGAGAAAGCCGCCGTGCAACGGCTGGGCTATTTTCAGGGCCAGGTGAAGGTTGCGGAAAGCAAACTGGCCGACCTCAATGCCTTTCGTCTGGATTACTCGCAGCAATGGATCGTGCGCGGCAGCACCGGCGTGACCGGGCAATGGCTGCTCGGTTTTCAGGGCTTTCTGGCGCAGCTCGACACTGCGGTTGATCAGCAGCGGCAGAGCTTGGTCTGGCACCAGAACAAGCTCGACAAGGCTCGCGAGGAATGGCAACAGGCATTCGCCAAGGTCGAGGGTTTGCGCAAACTGGTACAGCGCTATCGCGAAGAAGCGCAACGCCTCGAAGACAAGCGCGAACAGAAGCTGCTTGATGAGTTGTCGCAGCGGTTACCGCGGCAGAATCCGTTCTAAACCGCGCCGCTAAACCCTGTGGGAGCGAGCCTGCTCGCGAAGGCAATCGCTCAGTTGACTGAATTGTTGACTGATACGACGCCTTCGCGAGCAAGCTCGCTCCCACATTTGGTTCTGTGATGCGCCTTGCTGCAACCCTGTGCAGGTGCTAAACCTTGTACAGGTTCGTCAATGACAAGGAAGCCAGTTAATGTCAGTCGTTACAGAAGTCTCTCAAGATGGGAAAAAGCTGACGATATCGATCGAGGGGCGATTCGATTTCGGTCGGCATCAGGAGTTTCGCGAGTCCTATGAGCGACTCCACGAGAAGCCTGAATCCATAGTCGTGGATCTGAAGAAGGCCACTTACCTCGACAGCTCGGCGCTGGGCATGCTGCTCCTGCTGCGAGACCACGCCGGTGGGGACGAGTCGGATATCCGCGTCGTCAACAGCAGTTCCGATGTGAAGAAAATCCTCGCGATTTCCAATTTCGACAAACTCTTCGACATCAGTTGACGCCCATGCTGGCGCAAGAGCCGCTGATTATCCTGATCGCTGAAGACAGCGCCGCCGACCGGCTGCTGTTGTCGACCATCGTCCGTCGCCAGGGCCATCAGGTGCTGACAGCGGCTAATGGCGCCGAAGCGGTCGAAACTTTTCAGCAACAACAACCCGATCTGGTGCTGATGGACGCGATGATGCCAGTCATGGATGGCTTCGAGGCGGCACGGCGGATCAAGGCGCTGGCGGGCGAGACGCTGGTGCCGATTATTTTTCTCACGTCGCTGACTGAAAGCGAGGCGCTGGCTCGATGTCTGGAGGCTGGCGGTGACGACTTTCTGGCGAAGCCTTACAACCAGGTGATCCTCGCCGCCAAAATCAAGGCGATGGATCGCTTGCGCCGCTTGCAGGCAACGGTGTTGCAACAGCGCGACCTGATCGCCAGGCACCATGATTACCTGCTCAACGAACAGCGCGTCGCCAAAGCGGTGTTCGATAAGGTCGCGCACTCCGGCTGCCTGAGTGCGCCGAACATCCGTTACCTGCAATCGCCCTATGCCTTGTTCAACGGTGACCTGCTGTTGGCGGCCTACACGCCGGCGGGTGACATGCATGTGCTGTTAGGCGATTTCACCGGCCATGGCCTGCCGGCAGCGGTCGGTGCGATGCCGCTGGCCGAAGTGTTCTATGGCATGACCGCCAAGGGTTATGGCTTGGCGGAAACGCTGCGCGAGATGAATGCCAAGCTCAAACGCATCCTGCCGGTGGACATGTTCTGCTGTGCGACGCTGCTGTGCCTCAGCTTCCAGCGCCGCTGCGTAGAGGTATGGAATGGCGGCATGCCCGACGGGTATTTGCACCGGATCGCCACGGGCGAGCGTGAACCACTGGCAGCACGGCATTTGCCGTTGGGCGTGCTGAGCGCGCAGGCGTTCGATGACCGTACGGAAGTGCATCCGATGGCCGCCGGTGATCGGGTCTTTCTGTTGTCCGACGGCGTGATCGACACCAGCGATGCCAGTGATCAACTGTTCGGGGTCGAGCGTTTGCAGCAAGTGTTTGCCGCCAATCGCGAGCCGGATCGCTTGTTCGAGGATATCGAGCAGGCGCTGCGGGATTTTCGCGGCGAGGCGCGCGACGATGTCAGCATGGTCGAGGTCAGCCTGCTGGAGCTGGCGCAGGTCAAGCCTTCGGCGCCGGTGTATTCCGACAGCGGTCAGTCGTCCCCGCTCGACTGGTCAGTGAGCTTCGAATTTCGCGGGGCCACGCTCAAGCGCTTCAATCCCTTGCCGTACCTGTTGCAGTTGCTGCTTGAGGTGCATGGGCTGCGGGGACAGAGTGGCGCTTTATACAGCGTGCTGGCCGAGTTGTATTCCAATGCGCTGGAGCACGGCGTGCTGGGGCTGGATTCCGGCCTCAAGCGCGATGCGGCGGGTTTTGCCCGGTATTATCAGCAGCGCAATGATCGGCTGGAGGCGCTACAGGACGGTTTTGTCCGCGTGCATCTGCAGGTGCAGCCACAAGGCGAGGGCGGCCGCCTGGTGATTCGCGTCGAAGACAGCGGCAAGGGTTTTGATGTGGCGCGCATCATGGAGCGGCCGCTGGACGGTGTCCGTTTGTCGGGGCGCGGCGTCAGTCTGGTCCGGCAATTGGGGCATAACGCCAGTTGGTCGGACGAAGGTCGTAGTGCCCGCGTGGAGTTTTCCTGGGAGGTTGAGGCATAATTCGCGCAATTCTTGATCAAGGAGTGAACAAGTGACTGACACACATATCGATCGCGAGGTGCTGAGCGTACTGCGCGAAGTCATGGAAGAGGGGTATCCGGAGCTTCTGGATACCTTTCTGGCCGATTCCGAAAATCGCTTGCACGAGTTGCAAAAGGCCTCGGATGCCAAAGCGTTGTCGGAAGCTGCCCATAGTTTCAAGGGCAGTGCCAGTAACATGGGGGCTGTCCGGTTGGCGGAGCTCTGCCAGGAGCTGGAATCGGGAGCCAAAATCAAAAGCCCCTCGGACATTGCCAGGCTGGTCGCGGACATCACGGGCGAGTTCGCCGAAGTCCGCCCGGTTTACGAAAACGAAAAACACCACGCACACACGCATTGACCCGCCATCCGGCGCTTTTCTCAAGCGCCGGACAAAACTGGCCCGGCACTTGCAGTTATCTGCGCAACTGTACCTACGATCCCAGTGCAGCGGAGACCGTTTCATGCCTGCGACCCCCAACATCCTTCTTCAGAATGCCGCTCAGGCCAAGGCGCAAGCCGCCTCTGCCAAAGCGTCGGCCATGGCCGTAGATACCGGGGATAAAGCCTCCAGCTTCGCCAAAGTGTTCGCCGATCAGGGGTCGAGCAAGCCTGTCGCCACCGCTGACAATTCGCCCAGGTCTTCACGGGACAAGGTCGCTGACAGCAGCGGCAAAAAGGACGTTGGCAAAGATTCGTCTGCCGCTGCGCAACCGGCGGTTGCCGAAAGCGGCAACGACTTGCCTGCCGACAAAACTGCAGCGACCGATGACACCAGCGCCAGCAGCGACGACAACACTGACGCCGCGCAGACTCCGGTGGTGGATGCTGCGCCGGTTGACCCGACACTCGATCCGGCACTGGCAACGGCTGTGCAGCCGGTGGTCACGGCAGCTGTGGTGCAGACGCCGACTGTTGTAGCCACGGCCCAGCCAGACACTGAAACCCTTGCGCTCGCCGCATTGCCGGGTACGGTCAAAGATCCGTCACCGACCACTGACAGTGATTTCGATCCTGCTGCCGATCCCCTCGACTCGATGCCAGCCGTGCGCATGGCCATGGAGCAGGGCGGGCATATTTCCGCTGCCAGCCAGGCACAACCGAAGGCGTCGCCGGCTCAGGCGCAGGCCGACGGCGAATTGACTGCAGCACAGAATTTCGCCGCCGGCATGGCCAGCATGCTCGACGTGCAAGCCGACAAGGACAGCACCAGCCAGGGGGGCGAGAAGGCGTTCAGCGGCTTGATCGACGACGGCCTCAAGGACCTCAAGAACGCGACCAGCGATACCCGCGTGGATGACTTCGCCAACCGTCTGGCGGCACTGACTCAGGCCGCCACGCCAAAAACAGCCAACGCCGTACCGGTGAACCAGCCGATCGCCATGCACCAGAGCGGCTGGACCGAAGAAGTGGTCAACCGCGTCATGTATCTGTCGAGCGCCAATCTGAAGGCGGCGGACATTCAATTGCAGCCGGCTGAGCTAGGGCGTCTGGACATTCGCGTCAACATGGTTCCGGATCAGCAGACGCAAGTGACCTTCATGAGCGCGCATCCAAGTGTGCGTGAAGCGCTGGACGGGCAGATGCATCGTCTGCGCGAAATGTTCAATCAGCAGGGCATGGGGCAGGTCGACGTCAATGTTGCCGACCAGAATCGGGGCTGGCAGGGGCAGCAAGGCCAGGAGCAGGCGCAGCAGGGCCAGAGTGGTCGCACCAGCGCTGCCGGCGGTCGCCTCGATTCGGCGGATGAAGAACCGGCGCCTGCTGCCATTGCTGAAGCCGCTGCGCAAACCACCAGCGTGATCGGCAGCAGCGCAGTCGACTATTACGCCTGATCAAATCAACAGCCCCTCACCCTAGCCCTCTCCCAGAGGGAGAGGGGACTGATTGGGGGATGCTCAGGACGCTCGCCGACCTGATTATTTACGCCGAATCCATAGTCGACTCGGTACTTCAGGTCGACGTACCACGGCAAAATAACTCGGTCGGCTCCCTCTCCCTCCGGGAGAGGGCAGGGGTGAGGGTGCCTTTGACTTTAGCGTTGTCTCCACTACCACCGACACTTCTGGCATAACACTTGCTCTTGCCTTGCCGTGCGACTGTGAAAACCCGATTAGTGACGGATTATTGGCATGGCGAAGAGCGAAACAGCAGCAGTGAAAGACCCCGCAACCAAAGGCAAACTCAAGCTGATCATTGTGATCGTGCTGGCGTTGCTGTTGGCCATTGGTGCATCCGTGGGGGCGACCTGGTTCTTCATGCACAGCGCCCAGAGCAAGCCTGCCGAGGCCGCTGATGCAGCGCCAGTCGGCAAGCAACCGGCGATTTTCGAGCCGATGGCGCCGGCCTTTGTCGCCAACTACAACCAGAACGGCCGTCAGCGCTACATGCAGGTGAGCATCACCATGCTGGCGCGTAATCAGGCCGATCTGGAAGCGCTCAAAGTGCACATGCCGGTGATTCGCAACAATCTGGTGATGCTCTTCTCCGGTCAGGATTTCGCCACACTGGCGACCCCGGTCGGCCAGGAGATGTTGCGCCAAAAGGCCACAGCCAGCGTCCAGGAAGTGGCGCAGAAAGAGCTGGGCAAAGTGGTGATCGAACAGTTGCTTTTCACTAATTTCGTACTGCAGTAGGAACACGACATGGCCGTGCAGGATCTGCTGTCCCAGGATGAAATCGACGCGCTGTTGCATGGCGTCGACGATGGTCTGGTACAGACCGATAACGCTGCCGAACCCGGCAGTGTCAAAAGCTATGACCTGACCAGCCAGGATCGCATCGTCCGTGGACGCATGCCGACGCTGGAAATGATCAACGAGCGTTTCGCCCGCTACACCCGCATCAGCATGTTCAACATGCTGCGCCGCTCGGCGGACGTTGCCGTCGGTGGCGTGCAGGTAATGAAGTTCGGCGAATACGTACACTCGCTGTACGTGCCGACCAGTCTCAACCTGGTCAAGATCAAACCGTTGCGCGGCACCGCGCTGTTCATCCTCGACGCCAAACTGGTGTTCAAACTGGTGGATAACTTCTTCGGCGGCGACGGTCGTCACGCCAAGATCGAAGGGCGTGAATTCACCCCGACCGAACTGCGCGTGGTGCGCATGGTGCTGGAGCAGGCCTTCGTCGATCTGAAGGAAGCCTGGCAGGCGATCATGGAAGTCAATTTCGAGTACATCAACTCGGAAGTGAACCCGGCCATGGCCAACATCGTCGGCCCGAGCGAAGCGATTGTGGTCTCCACGTTCCACATCGAACTCGATGGTGGTGGCGGCGACCTGCACGTGACCATGCCGTACTCGATGATCGAGCCGGTGCGGGAAATGCTCGACGCCGGTTTCCAGTCCGACCTCGACGATCAGGACGAGCGCTGGGTCAACGCGCTGCGTCAGGACGTGCTCGATGTCGATGTGCCGATTGGCGCCACCGTGGCGCGCCGTCAGTTGAAACTGCGCGACATCCTGCACATGCAGCCGGGTGACGTGATCCCGGTGGAAATGCCGGAAGACATGATCATGCGCGCCAACGGCGTGCCGGCCTTCAAGGTCAAGATGGGCTCGCACAAAGGCAACCTCGCGTTGCAGGTGATCGAGCCGATCGAGCGTCGCTGAGGCGGCGCCTTTCACCCCCCGCATTTAACTGAATTGTTGCCCGCCGAGGACACATGATGAACGACGATATGAACGCGCAGGACGATCAGGCACTGGCCGATGAATGGGCTGCGGCCCTGGAAGAAACCGGTGACGCCGGCCAGGCTGACATCGATGCACTGCTGGCCGCTGACGCTGGCGCTGCCAGCTCCAACCGTCTGCCGATGGAAGAGTTCGGCAGTGTGCCGAAAAACAACGATCCAGTGACGCTGGACGGCCCGAACCTGGACGTGATCCTCGACATCCCGGTGTCGATCTCGATGGAAGTGGGCAGTACCGACATCAACATTCGCAACCTGCTGCAACTCAACCAGGGATCGGTGATCGAGCTCGATCGCCTGGCCGGCGAGCCGCTGGACGTGCTGGTCAACGGCACCCTGATTGCGCACGGTGAAGTGGTGGTGGTCAACGAGAAGTTCGGCATCCGCCTGACTGACGTGATCAGCCCAAGCGAACGCATCAAGAAGCTGCGCTGAGTGAAACGGTTTCTCTGGGCATTGCTGGCATTGCCATTGAGTGTGCTGGCCGCCGAGCCGTCGACGACAACCGCAGTGCCTGCGGCCACCGCGCCGATGGTCCACAGCGGTGTGGCCGGGCAACTGACGCAACTGGTGTTCGGCCTGTTGCTGGTGCTGGGGGTGATCTTCTTCCTCGCCTGGCTGTTGCGCCGGGTGCAGCAGGCGGGGCCTGCGGGCAAGGGGCAAGTGATCGAGCTGATCGGTTCGCGCGCCCTCAGTCCGCGTGACCGCTTGCTGCTGGTGCAGGTCGGCAACGAGCAGATTCTGCTCGGCCTCAGCCCCGGTACGATCACCGCGCTGCATGTGCTCAAGGAACCGGTCGAGGTGCCTGCGACCAGTGAAAAAGCGACCCCGGAATTCGCCCAGCATCTGCTGAAGATTCTCGGCAAGGATCAGAAGGATACGAAGTAATGGGTGCGCTACGCATCGTCTTGACGCTGGCCCTGTTGCTGGCCGCGCCACTGGCGTTCGCCGCCGATCCGTTGTCGATCCCGGCGATCACGCTGGGCACCAACGCCGACGGCGCGCAGGAGTATTCGGTCAGTCTGCAGATCCTGCTGATCATGACCGCCCTGAGCTTCATTCCGGCGGCCGTGATTCTGATGACCAGCTTCACCCGGATCATCATCGTCTTCTCGATCCTGCGTCAGGCCCTCGGCCTGCAACAGACGCCGTCGAACCAGATCCTTACCGGCATGGCGCTGTTCCTGACCCTGTTCATCATGGCGCCGGTGTTCGACCGGGTGAACAACGATGCCCTGCAACCGTATCTGGCGGAAAAGCTCACCGCCCAGCAAGCGGTGGAAAAGGCCCAGGTGCCGATCAAGGACTTCATGCTCGCCCAGACGCGCACCAGCGATCTGGAGCTGTTCATGCGCCTGTCCAAACGCACCGACATCGCCACCCCGGATCAGGCGCCGCTGACCATTCTGGTGCCGGCCTTCGTGACTTCCGAACTTAAAACCGCGTTCCAGATCGGCTTCATGATCTTCATTCCGTTCCTGATCATCGACCTGGTTGTGGCCAGTGTGCTGATGGCGATGGGGATGATGATGCTCTCGCCGCTGATCATCTCGCTGCCGTTCAAAATCATGCTGTTCGTGCTGGTCGATGGCTGGGCGCTGATCATCGGCACTCTGGCCAGCAGTTTCGGAGGTGTCTCGCCATGACGCCGGAAGTCGCGGTCGATATCTTTCGTGAAGCGCTGTGGCTGACCACCTTGATGGTGGCGATTCTGGTGGTGCCGAGCCTGCTGGTCGGCTTGCTGGTGGCGATGTTCCAGGCCGCCACGCAGATCAACGAACAGACCCTGAGCTTCCTGCCGCGGCTGCTGGTAATGTTGGTGACCCTGATCGTCGCCGGTCCGTGGATCGTGCAGACGTTCATGGAATACATCATTCAGTTGTACAAAAACATCCCGATGGTCATCGGCTAAGCCATGCAATCGCTGCTTCAGCTGACCGACACCCAGATCAGCACCTGGGTGGCGTCGTTCATGTTGCCGCTGTTTCGTGTCGCCTCGATGCTGATGGTGATGCCGGTGTTCGGCACCACTTTGGTATCGCGCCGGATCCGCCTGTATTTCGCGGTGGCGATTACCGTATGCATCGCGCCGAGCCTGCCGCCGATGCCAGCGGTCAGTCCGCTCGATCTGAGCGGTTTGCTATTGATTGCCGAGCAGATTCTGGTCGGAGCGGTACTCGGGTTTTCCCTGCAACTGTTTTTCCAGGCCTTCGCCGTGGCCGGGCAGATCGTCGCGATCCAGATGGGCATGGGCTTCGCCTCGATGGTCGACCCGGCCAACGGCGTTTCGGTGGCGGTGATCGGGCAGTTCTTCACCATGCTCGTGACGCTGTTGTTCCTGTCAATGAACGGCCATCTGGTGGTGTTCGAAGTCCTCACAGAGAGCTTCACCACACTGCCGGTCGGCGGCGGACTGATGACCGCGCAATACTGGGAGCTGGCCGGCAAACTCGGCTGGGTACTGGGCGCGGCGTTGTTGCTGGTGTTGCCGGCAGTCACCGCGTTGCTGGTGGTCAACATCGCATTTGGCGTGATGACTCGCGCCGCGCCGCAACTGAACATTTTCTCCATCGGTTTTCCGCTGACCCTGGTGCTCGGCCTGTTCATCGTCTGGGTCGGTCTGGCAGACATTCTCAATCAGTATCAGCCGCTGGCCACTGAAGCCTTGCAACTGTTACGCGAACTGGCACGGGCGCGCTGAGTCATGGCAGAGAGCGAAAGCGGTCAGGACAAAACAGAAGACCCCACGGACAAACGCAAAAAAGACTCCCGTGAGAAGGGTGAGATTGCCCGTTCCAAAGAACTCAACACCCTCGCCGTGATGATGGCCGGTGCCGGTGCGTTGCTGGTGTTCGGCGGCATGCTGGCCGAAGACCTGATGGAACTGATGCGCCTGAACTTCACGCTCTCGCGTGAGGTGATCATGGATCAGGGTTCCATGGGCGCGTTTCTGTTGCAGTCGGGGCAGATGGCACTGCTGGCGATCCAGCCAATCATGATCACTCTGTTGCTGGCGGCGCTGATCGGGCCGATTTCCCTTGGTGGCTGGCTGTTCGCGGCCGGCTCCATGGCGCCCAAGTTCAGTCGGATGAACCCGGCAGCGGGCCTGAAGCGGATGTTCTCGTTCAAGGCAGTGGTCGAACTGCTCAAGGCGCTGGCCAAGTTCCTGATCACCTTGGGCGTGGCGTTGGTGGTGTTGTCAGCCGACGTCGATGATTTATTGCGGATCGCCCACGAGCCGCTTGAGATGGCGATCATTCACAGCGTCACGCTGGTCGGCTGGAGTACGTTATGGCTGGCCTGCGGCTTGATCATCATTGCCGCCGTCGACGTACCGGTACAGCTCTGGGAAGCCCACAAGAAACTGCTGATGACCAAGCAGGAAGTGCGCGACGAACATAAGGATCAGGAGGGTCGCCCGGAGGTCAAACAGCGCATCCGCCAGACCCAGCGCGAGATGTCCCAGCGGCGCATGATGGCGGCGATTCCTGACGCCGACGTGGTCATCACCAACCCGACTCACTACGCCGTCGCCCTCAAGTACGACTCGGAGAAGGGCGGGGCGCCTGTACTGCTGGCCAAGGGCAGCGACTTCCTCGCCTTGAAGATCCGCGAAATCGCCGTGGCCAACAATGTCATGCTGCTTGAATCGCCGGGGCTGGCGCGTTCGATCTACTACTCCACTGAGCTGGATCAGGAAATCCCCGGCGGGCTCTACCTGGCGGTTGCCCAGGTCTTGGCCTACGTCTATCAGATCCGCCAGTACCGCGCCGGCAAGGGCAAGCGCCCGGACCCGCTCAAGGACGATTTGCCGATTCCGCCGGATTTGCGTCGCGATACCTGATGGTTGCCGTCTGTCTGAAATCCCTCTGTACCTGTTAGTTCTGACAGTAGACGGCCGGCTTCCACTGAGGTGCCATGGGCTTGGGAATAATCCCGTAGCGCAGAGAGCACAATCATGGTGGAGCGAATCTATAGAAAGCTTGAAGGAATGACGCTGGAGTTTGTTTCAGGGCGACTGGAGGAAAACCCGAAGGAGCGGAGCATCCGTTACACGGCGAGCTTCGACCTGGATCTGGACTTCACCCACTTTGTGCAAATGGCCAATGTTTATATCCCGGGGTATCTGAACAATCCGGTGAATGCCATCAGGCCAGAGCTGGACGGCCTGGCTTACCACTATTCCTACAACTACCTGTTTGATGCCGCCGGACATATTCTCGACAAAAAGGCCTTGTTCGAGCTGTTCACCTCACCACGGTATTACATGGATCAATGGGCGACCGGTCCGGAACTGGCAGTGCGCTATGGCAAGCCGAGGTTTGAAACGGTCGGCGGCAAGTTACGCATCATTGCCAGCAGGGATTTTCGATCGCTGGACGATCACCCAATGATTCAACTTGGTGAGTTGCCGATCATGCGGTTCCATTGGGCGCTCAACCTGTTGGAAGGTCACCTGACCGGACCCGGGATTCACCTTCGAGGTCCTCGCATTCATGCGCCTGTGACGAAGGTCGTGTTCATGTATATGGATGAGGACGAAGTCGAGGTGGAGGGAACGAAGTTGCTGCGAGGGACGCAGTACCTCAATGGCAAGCAACTCAAGTTTGGCGAAATTTCGCCCAAACAGATCCTGATTGCCCAGTGACCGGCGTTTAAACGAAAGATCGCAGCCTTCAGCAGCTCCTGCAGTTGCAATACCAACCTGTATGAACCGCCGAAAACTGCGATCTTTTGATCTTTCTGCCCGCGAGGATGGGGAAGACTAACCCGCATGTTCAAAGCCACCCCAGATCCCCTGTGGGAGCGAGCCAGCTCGCGAATGGGGTTTTCCAGTCGACCTCTCACTGACTGACCCACCGCCTTCGCGAGCAGGCTCGCTCCCACACATCTGGCGCTGTAAACGCAGCCGTGTGACCGACAGAAATCCCCTGTGGGAGCGGGCTTGCTCGCGAAGGGGGTTTTCCAGTCGACATCTCACTGACTGACCCTCCGCCTTCGCGAGCAGGCTCGCTCCTACACATCTGGCGCTGTAAACGCAGTCGTGTGACCGACAGAAATCCTCTGTGGGAGCGGGCTTGCCCACGAAGGCGTCAGCAGGCACACCGCCTCATTCAAGGCTTTGTCACAGATCCTTGTTACTGCGGCAATTCCAGATTATCCATCACCCGATTCACCGCCAGCTCGCCGAGCATGATCAGCTGCGCGATCCCCAACAGCGTCCTGCGTTGCGACGCGGGTACCAGATGGGCGAAGTCATGGGCGATGGTTCTGGCCGAAGCAAGTGTTTCGCTGGCATCGGCCAGCAGTTCCTCGTTTTTGAAGTCGGCGGTGACGGCGTACATCCGGCGGGTTTTGCGTGGCGGT
>NZ_CATKPQ010000008.1:0-47081 GCF_949768005.1 Pseudomonas sp. IT-347P | reverse complement strand
CTGCAATGAAAAAGAGGACGCCATGAGCGTCCCCTTTTTTGTGTCTGGTGTTTGGCTTTGAACCTGCTGTGAAGCGGCCCCTCACCCCAGCCCTCTCCCGGAGGGAGAGGGAGCCGACCGAGTTGTCTTGTGTCATACATCGACCCTGACAGATCGAGTCGATTATGGATTCGGTACAGCACATCGACCTGAACGATCCTGGCGATTATGGATTCAGCACCGCGCTTACAGGTCGGCGTATTTCTACAGCATCCCCCAATCAGTCCCCTCTCCCTCCGGGCGGTCCGACGTTTCGGGAGGGCTAGGGTGAGGGGCTTTTGCCTTTAAAAGATTACTTGCGGTTAAGCATCACCGGCAGTTGCGCAACCAGTTTGGCGTTATTCAACGGCGCTCGAATAAACCCGCGCTGCGTACCGTCCGGCCCGATCACCGCCAGATTGCCGCTATGGTCGACGGTGTAATTCGGCTTACTGGTATCCGCCGGAATAAACGGAATACTCACCGCATTCGCGACCTTCTGCAGCTCTTCGATCGAGGTCGGCGTCAGGCCGACAAACTGCGGATCAAAGTAGCCCAGGTACTGTTTCAACTGCTTCGGGTTATCGCGGTTCGGGTCAACGCTGACCAGCACGATCTGCAACTTGTCCACAGCGTCTTTGGGCAATTCACTCTTGATCTGCCGCAGCTGCGCAAGGGTGGTCGGGCAGATGTCCGGGCAAAAGGTGTAGCCGAAAAACAGCAGGCTCCACTTACCCTTCAACTCATCGATCGCCACCGGTTTGCCGTCCTGATCTGTCATCGTCACGTCCGGCAGATTGCGGCTCTGCGGCAGCAGGATAATGCCGGCGTCGATCAGCGCAGTCGGATCGCCCTGGCCCTTGCCGCTCAGCACTTTGTTCACGGTCAGGCCGAGGATCAGCGCGATCACGGCGACGAGGATGAAGACGGTTTTCTGGGTTCGAGTCATAGGTTCAACAGTAGGTAGTGGTCTACGAGCAGTGCGATGAACAACAGAAACAAGTACCAGATAGAGTACTTGAAGGTGTTGATCGCCGCGTGCGGCCGAGTGCCACGGTACAGCACCACGGCCCATTGCAGAAACCTTGCGCCGAGCGCGAGCGCGCAAATCAGGTAGAGCACGCCGCTCATGTGAATCACGTACGGCAACAGACTCACCGCCAACAGGGCGAAGGTGTAGAGCAGAATGTGCACCTTGGTGTAGTGCTCGCCATGGGTCACCGGCAGCATCGGGATGTCGGCTTTGGCGTATTCCTCCTTGCGATGAATCGCCAGTGCCCAGAAGTGCGGCGGGGTCCAGGCGAAGATGATCAGCACCAGCAGAAGTGGTTCGGCGCTGACGTGGCCGGTGGCGGCGGTCCAGCCCAGCAGTGGCGGGGCAGCACCGGCGAGGCCGCCGATGACGATGTTCTGCGGCGTCGCGCGTTTGAGGAACCCGGTGTAGATCACCGCGTATCCGAGCAGCGAAGCGAGGGTCAGCCAAGCGGTCAGCGGATTGGTGAAGGTCAGCAACAAGGCCTGACCGAGCAACGCCAGTACCAGTGCAAACGTCAGCGCTGCCGCTGGTGAAACCCGGCCTTCAGCCAACGGTCGTTTGTGCGTGCGCGCCATCACCGCATCGATGCGCCGATCCACCACATGGTTGACCGCCGCCGCGCCGCCGGCACACAACGCAATCCCCAGATTGCCGAACACCAGCACCGTCCACGGCACCCCGGCGCGGGTCGCGAGGAACATGCCGACCAGCGAGGTGATCAGCATCAGCACCACGACTTTTGGTTTGGTCAGTTCCAGATAATCACGCCAGATCGCCTGATGCGGGCGCTCGCCAATCAGAATCGCCACGGCGTTTCTCCTTTTATGGTGATGGGCGCGGCCGCGTGTTTACGCGGACTCAGGCGCCAGCGCGCAAGTACCGGTTGCTTGACCCGGACCAGACTGGTGCGCGCGTGATAGTTGACCAGCACCAGGGTCAGCAACAGCGCCGCGCCGCCGGCGTTATGCGCGACTGCCACCGGCAGCGGCAGATGGAACAGCACGTTGCTGATGCCGAGGGTGATCTGCGCCGCGAGGGCAATCAGCACCAGACCGGCCAGCCGCGTCATGCCGACCACTTTCAATTGCCAGGCGAGACCGAGCAGCACCAACGTAACCAGCAAAGCGCCGATACGGTGAGTCAGGTGAATCGCCGTGCGCGCATCGCTGTCGAGTTGTCCGCCCAAGTAATTCGGGCCGATGTGTTGAGTCAGGTGAAAACCATTGGCGAAATCCGCTGGCGGCAACCATTGCCCGTGGCAGGTCGGAAAATCGATGCAGGCCACCGCCGCGTAGTTGGAACTGACCCAGCCGCCCAGCGCAATCTGGCCGATCACCAACAACAATCCCGCCGTCGCCCAATACTGCAAGCGCTTGGGCACGGTCAGCGCCGGTAATACGCCGGACAATCTCAAGGTCAGTAAAAACAGCAGACTCAACGTCGCAAACCCGCCGAGCAAATGCCCGGTGACCACCTGCGGCCAGAGCTTGAGCGTCACCGTCCACATGCCGAACGCCGCTTGCGCGAACACCACCGCCAGCAGAAACAGCGGCAGCTTCAGCGGTTGCCCCGGATGACGACGGTTGACCCACGCGCGCCCGGCCAGAATCGAAATCAGCAGGCCGAGGGTGCCGGCGAAGTAGCGGTGGATCATCTCGTTCCAGCCCTTGTGCGCCTCCACCGGCGAGTCGGGGTAATGCAATTCGGCATGGGCCAGTTGGGTTTCGCTTTTTGGCACGCTGATAAACCCGTAGCAGCCCGGCCAATCCGGACAGCCGAGGCCGGCGTGGGTCAGGCGGGTGTAGGCGCCGAGCAGCACCACAATCAGGGCCAGCAGGGTGGCAAACAGCGCGAGGCGAAATCCAGGTTTGGCCATGACAATGCCCTTATCCGATGTTCGACAGTTTCAGCAGGTGCCGCAGGTCGTTGAGCAGATCCTTGCCTTTCACATTCGGCTCATAGCGCAGCACGAGGTTGCCGTGCGGGTCGATGATCCACAGCTGTGGCGTGGCTTTGTCGCCAGTGGTTTTGCTGAACACACCAGCGTCCAGCGGATAGCGTTGCAGTTGTGGATATTCACGGCTCAGCTTGGCCTCGTAATCTGCGCTCACCGGTTGCGCGACGGCGAGTGCATGGCTGGCGCGCCCGGCTTCGCGACCGAGGCCAATCTGGATCTGCCGCGCCAGATACACCAGTTGCTGGCAATCCACTGCGCAGTCCTTCGGCGCGGTAACCAGCATCTGCCAGCGTTGTTCCTCGGCTGGTACGCCGAGGTCGGCGCGGGTCTGGCCGTTGCCGATCAGTTCGCCGTGATAGCTGCGTCCCTCCGGCACCCAGAACTGCAGTTTGTACATGCCGGTGGCGAGCAGCATCGGGCCGACCACACCGAGCACAATCAGCAGCAACTGAATACGCCCGCGACGGCGGCTGGTGGCAGGTTTCGCCTCAGACATGCTGGGTGGATTCATGGCCGTTCCCATGGTGTTTCTCCTTTGCGTTGTGCAAGCCCAAATAGACATAGAGGCCGAGCAGGGCGGTGGCCATGGCGAACCACTGCACGGCGTAACCGAGGTGTTTTTCCGGGCCCATGGCGACCACCGGCCAATCGGTTTCCAAGCTGGCCGGGCCGGGTTCGGCGCGTAATTCGTAGGTGAAGCCGTCGCGGTCGAGGGTTTTCCACAGCTTGGTCGGGTCGATGGCGGTGACGGTTTGCGGCCAGGTATTGCTCACCGGATCGGCGTGTAACTGGAAGGTCGCGCCGGGGGCGACATAAACCCAGGCGTCGACATTCAGCGCATCTGCAGGCGTGGAGAATTGCGGCGGTACGCGGCGATCCGGCCACGGCAACCAGCCGCGATTGACCAGCAGCCACAGACCGCTGCGTTGATCCTGAAACGGTTGCAGCAGCTCGACGCCAACCTTGCCGTTCCGTTGGCGGTTATCCAGCAGCAGACTGTGCGCGGCATCGAACTGGCCATGCAGATGCACGCGGCGATAGGCCGGATCGGCGCTGCTCAGCAACTCAGTGCTGGCCATCGGTTCGGCGGCGCGGCGTTCGGCGTAACTGGCGAGCAGGGCGGTTTTCTCGGCGCCCCGGCTAAGTTGCCAGAAACCCAGCGACACCAGCAGCGGTAGCAATAAGGTCACCACCACGGTCGGTATCACGCCCGGACGAAAACGCTTCATGGCTGCGCCACAAAGTCAGTCATTGCGATCGCTATACTCAACTGCATCGCCTGTCCCCCGGAGTTCTTCCCATGCTCAAAACAGCGATCGTCCTGATGCTGATTGCCACGGTGATCAGCCTGTTCAGCGGCCTGTTTTTCCTGGTCAAGGACGACAGCAGCTCGAATCGCCTGGTCATCGCCTTGAGTGTTCGGGTGGCGTTGGCCGCCATCACCGTCGGCTTGATCGCCTGGGGCTTTTACAGCGGCCAACTGGTGTCGCATGCGCCTTGGTAGCGTTGGTCCTCAGAGCACGTAAACGAAGATAAACAAGCCGATCCACACCACGTCGACGAAGTGCCAATACCAGCTCGCCGCTTCAAACCCGAACTGATGCTCGGCATCGAAATGGCCCTTCATGATGCGCATCAGCATCACAAACAGAATGATCGTGCCGATGGTCACGTGGGCGCCGTGGAAGCCGGTGAGCATGAAGAACGTCGCGCCGTAAATGCCTGAACCGAGGGTCAGGCCCAGTTCGTGATAGGCGTGGATGTATTCCTCAGCCTGGAAACCGAGAAACGCGCAGCCCAGCAGCACGGTGATCGCCAGCCAGATTTTCAACGCGCCGCGATGGCCCTTCTTCAGTGCGTGGTGGGCGATGGTGATGGTCACGCTGGAGCTGACCAGCAGAATCGTGTTGATCAGCGGCAGGCCCCACGGGCTGATGACTTCCTTGGGTGGCGGGAACAGTTTCGGATCCGGTGTGTGCAGCAGCGGCCAGGTGAACTGAAAGTTCGGCCACAGCATGTGGGCGATGCCTTTCGGCCCTTCACCGCCGAGCGCCGGCCCGGAAACGTGGCGCACATAAAACAGTGCACCGAAGAAGGCGACGAAGAACATCACCTCAGAGAAGATGAACCAGCTCATGCCCCAGCGGAACGAGCGATCCAGCTGTGCGCTGTAGAGTCCCGCGCGGCTTTCCTTGATCACCGCCCCGAACCAGCCGAACAGCATGTACGCCAGCAACAGCCCACCGATGAAAAAGATGTACGGGCCGTGGGATTCCGGGCGTGCTGCCTTCAGATCGTTGAACCAGGTGGCGAGGCCGTACACCGTGATGGCCATGCCGAAGGTGGCGATGATCGGCCATTTGCTCTGGGCCGGAACGTAATAGTGCTCATGAGTTGCCATTTATTGTTCTCCTTATCGGGCACGCTCAACCGCCAGTGTTTACGGCTACCGGAGGATGTCGGGCGGTGATATCGAACAGCGTGTAGGACAGCGTCAGGTGCTTCACATCCTTGGGCATGTCGCGGTCAACAATGAAACGCACCGGCATCTCGATCTGCTGACCGGGCTGCAGCACCTGCTGGGTAAAGCAAAAGCATTCAGTCTTGTGGAAATACGCCGCCGCATTGCTCGGCGCGATGCTCGGTACGGCTTGCGCACTCATCGGTTTGTCGGTGGGGTTGCGCGCGATGAAAATCATCTCGTTGACCGCGCCGGGGTTGGCGGTGAGTTCGTCATGCTTGGGGTAGAAGTCCCACGGCATGTCGGCGGTATTGGTCGAGAGAAACTGCACGCGCACCTGGCGCGAGGTATCGACGACCTGCTCGCCTTCGTACTGCCCGGCAGTCTTGCCGTTGATGCCGAAGGCTTTGCACATCACGTCGTAGATCGGTACCAGGGCAAAACCGAAAACGAACATCGCCACCACCACGCCGAGCAGGCGGGTGACCAGTTTCTTCATCGAGATCGAGTCAGCCATGGTTCCAACCCTCAACCAAGAACCTCTGTGGGAGCGGGCTTGCTCGCGAATGCGTCGGATCAGTCAACTTATCTGTTGAATGATAAATGGCATTCGGGAGCAAGCCCCCTCCCACAGAAGCCAGGCGTTTCATTTCACTTCCGGCGGCGTGGTGAAGGTGTGATACGGCGCCGGCGACGGCACGCTCCACTCCAGACCTTCCGCACCATCCCAAGGCTTGGCCGGTGCAGGCTCGCCACCGCGAATGGTCTTGATCACAATGAACAGGAAGAAGATCTGTGTGGCGCCGAACATGAACGCGCCGATCGACGAGACCATGTTGAAGTCGGCGAACTGCAGGTTGTAATCCGGAATCCGTCGCGGCATCCCTGCCAGCCCGACGAAGTGCATCGGGAAGAAGGTCAGGTTCATGCCGACGAACGACAGCCAGAAATGCAGCTTGCCGAGGGTTTCGTCGTACATGTGCCCGGTCCACTTCGGCAGCCAGTAATAGGCCGAGGCGAAGATCCCGAAGATCGCCCCCGGCACCAGCACATAGTGGAAGTGCGCGACCACAAAATAGGTGTCCTGGTACTGGAAGTCCGCCGGCGCGATGGCGAGCATCAGCCCGGAGAAACCACCAATGGAAAACAGGATCACGAACGCCACCGCAAACAGCATCGGCGTCTCGAAAGTCATCGAGCCTTGCCACATGGTGCTCGCCCAGTTGAACACCTTCACCCCGGTCGGCACGGCGATGAGCATCGTTGCGTACATGAAGAACAGCTCGCCTACCAACGGAATGCCGACCACAAACATGTGGTGCGCCCAGACGATGAACGACAGGAACGCAATGCTCGCCGTGGCGTAGACCATCGAGGTGTAGCCGAACAGCGGTTTGCGCGCGAAGGTCGGGATGATCTGGCTGACCGCGCCGAACGCCGGCAGGATCATGATGTACACCTCGGGATGCCCGAAGAACCAGAACACATGCTGGAACAGCACCGGGTCACCGCCACCGGCAGCACTGAAGAAACTGGTGCCGAAGTGGATGTCCATCAGCATCATCGTCACGCACCCGGCCAGCACCGGCATCACCGCGATCAGCAGGAACGCGGTGATCAGCCAGGTCCAGACGAACAGCGGCATTTTCATCAGGGTCATGCCGGGGGCACGCAGATTGAGGATGGTCGCGATCACGTTGATCGCGCCCATGATCGAGCTGATCCCCATCAGGTGGATGGCGAAGATGAAGAACGTCACGCTTTCCGGTGCATAGGTCGTCGACAGCGGTGCGTAGAAGGTCCAGCCGAAATTCGGCCCGCCACCGGGAGTGAACAGGGTCGAGACCAGCAGCAGGAACGCCGCCGGCAACAGCCAGAAACTGAAGTTGTTCATCCGTGGCAGGGCCATGTCCGGCGCGCCGACCATCAACGGGATCATCCAGTTGGCGAGGCCGACGAACGCCGGCATCACCGCGCCGAAGACCATCACCAGACCGTGCATGGTGGTCATCTGGTTGAAGAACGCCGGTTCGACGATCTGCAGACCGGGCTGGAACAACTCGGCGCGGATTACCATGGCGAACGAGCCGCCGAGCAGGAACATCAGGAACGCAAACCACAAATACAGCGTGCCGATGTCCTTGTGGTTGGTGGTCAGCACCCAGCGCATCAGGCCTTTGGCGGGGCCGTGGGCGTGCTCGGCGTGACCGTGGTCATCGATGACAGCGCTCATGGCCGGTCTCCTTTACGTGAGTGGGCGGGGCGGGCCGGGGCGTGGTGCCCCGGCCGGTTCATGAGGTACGCGATAGACCGGCTCATTTGCTTTCCGCCTGTTTCAGCTCCAGCACTTCTTTTGGCGTGACCATGTCGCCCTTGTTGTTGCCCCAGGCGTTACGTTCGTAGGTCACGACCGCTGCGATATCGACTTCGGACAGCTGCTTGCCGAACGCCGCCATGGCGGTGCCGGGTTTGCCGTGGAAGACAATGCTCAAGTGGCCTTCTTTTGGCCCGGTGGCGATTTTCGAGCCTTTGAGCGCCGGGAACATCGGCGGCAGACCCTGACCTTCGGCCTGGTGACAGGCGACGCAGGTGGTGTGATAAATCTTGTCGCCACGCTCCTTGAGTTCGTCGAGGGTCCATTCCTTGCTGGTCAGCTCTTTCAGCTGCGCCGCTTCGGCTTTGCGCTCGGCGAGCCACTTGTCGTAGTCGGCCTTTTCCTTGACCTCGACCACGATCGGCATGAAGCCGTGGTCCTTGCCGCACAGTTCGGCGCACTGGCCACGATACAGGCCGGGTTTGTCGATGCGCGTCCAGGCTTCGTTGACGAACCCCGGGATCGCATCGCGCTTGACCGCGAAGGCCGGCACCCACCAGGAGTGAATAACGTCGGCGGAGGTCACGAGAAAGCGCACCTTGGCCCCGGTCGGCAGCACCAATGGCTTGTCGACCTCAAGCAAGTAGTGCTCGCCCTTGGCTTCCTTGTTGTGGATCTGCTCGGCGGGGGTGGCCAGGTTGCTGAAGAACTCGACGTCCTGACCCAGGTATTTGTAGTGCCACTTCCACTGATAGCCGGTGATCTGGATATCGATATCCGGCTCGGTGGTGTCGTACATCTTGATCAGCGTTGCGGTGGCGGGAACGGCCATGGCCACCAGAATCAGCAGCGGCACGATGGTCCACATGATTTCGACGCCGGTGCTTTCATGGAATTTTGCGGCGACCTGCCCGGTTGAACGGCGGTGCACCATCATCGACCAGAACATGGCGCCGAAGACGATGACTCCGATCACTACACAGATCCAGAAAATGGTCATGTGCAGGTCGAATACTGCGTGACTGATTTCAGTCGCTCCAGGTGCCATATTCACAGTCCAGGCAGCGTGCACCGGGCTGAAAATCGACCACAACAGGAGGCCCATCCAGACGTGTGGATGTCGCATCATTGCGGGTTCCCCTTATCGTTCTTGTTATCCCGCCGGCTTTCGCCTGCGGCAAGGGAGCGGCTGCATCAGACTACGAACTTGAATCGCCGGGCCTTGCTGCGGGTGCAGTCGGGCGTCATCAGCTAACTCCATTCAATGGCGAGTATAGACAGCGGCGGGAAATTGCAACGTGCACGCGTAAATGAACTGAAACAGCTGGCACTTGCGTTCAAGGGCACGAATGGAGAAGGATGCAGACGAGTGGTGGCAAACCGATATAACGCGCGCGCATCAAGGATGAAATAATTATGACAAATGCGTCTTAGCATTTTTCGTAAGCCAGCTAAGTTATGTCTTCCCTATTTCATTGCCTTGTTTCCTGGAGTTTTCATGAACACCGCCGCATTGCGCGAGCAGATCCAAAAAGCCCAACAACACGAAAAAGATACCGGCCTGCTGACTCGTCAGCTGGAAAGCAAGCTGCCTCATTTACACCCGGCGATCCAGTTGCCGGAAGCCGACGCCCAGGGTGTGCTGACGCGTTTTGTCGCCGCGTACATCGATGAAGTGCCAGACCTGCTGGATGCAGCCAATGAAGTCGCCAGGGAAGCGGGAATCGAATCGCAGATCAAACCGGTGCTGAAAATCGCCGAGCAGTATTTCCTCCAGCCGCCGGCCATCATGGCCGGGCACGTCGGTCTGGACAGCCTGCTCGATGAGGCCTATCTGGCGCACCGTTTTGTCGAAGAGGTCAACGACCTGTACATCAAGCATTTCGGCCAGCCACTGATCCCCCTGGACATGACGGTCGCCAACCTGATTGCTCACCAATTGATCGGTGAGGAATTTGCCAACCAACTGGACGAAGCGGTGCATCACGCCATCGACGAGATGCTCAACGACGAGAGTTTTGCCCTGGAGTCGGTAGAAGCCTACCGCGACAAACTCAGCAGCCCGGACACCGGCGCCGCGTGGAAACGCTGGCCGTGCATGGGCCGCCGACTGGGTGTGGGCCTGGAACTCGACCAGCCTGCTGCCTGATTTAAAGCCCTGCACAAATCCAATGTGGGAGGGGGCTTGCTCCCGAAGGCGGTGTGTCAGTCACTAACAATGTCGACTGATCCACCGCTTTCGGGAGCAAGCCCCCTCCCACAGAGTTTGTATTCACAACGGAGTTTTTAGCCGGCAGCACCGATACCGGTAGTCGTCCGAATCCGTCCCTCAAGCCTGCGCTTCAACCCACGCGACTCGATCAACAGTTTCGACCCCTTCGCCGCATTCGCCCGGCTCCACTCCTCCAGTAATTCCAGACACGAATGGTCAATGTAGCTCAGGTTATTGAGCGGCACATGCACCGTTGTCCCTTGCGGAATACTGCCCAGTACCTGCGTCAATGCCGGCACCTTGAGAAAGGTCGCCGCGCCGACCAGACGCAATTCCATCTCACCGTCCTGCGGCAGATCGATCAGGCTGATCTTCAACCGCGAAGCCTTGAACGCCAGTTTCAACATCGTCAGACCGAAACCGATCAACACACCGGTGAGCAGGTCGGTGAAGATGATTGCCAGCGCCGTCGCCGCGTAGGTGAACATCGGCATCCGTCCATAACGTCCCAAACCACGAAATGCTTTGAGATCGACCAGTTTGAACCCGGTGTACACCAACACGCCCGCCAGACTCGCCACCGGAATGCTTTGCAGCACACTCGACAGCAGCAACACGAACGCCAGCAGCCACAGGCCATGGAAAATCGTCGAGTAACGCGTGGTCGCACCGGCCTGAACGTTGGCCGAACTGCGCACGATCACCCCGGTCATCGGCAGCGCGCCGAGCAGACCGCAGAGCATGTTGCCGACCCCTTGCGCCGACAGTTCCCGGTCGAAGTCCGAACGCACACCGCTGTGCATGCGATCCACCGCAGCAGCGGAGAGCAGCGTCTCGGCGCTGGCAATGAAGGCCACGGCGAACGCGGCGATCAACAGCGTCGGATCGGCCAGGCTGAGCAGGTCCGCCGGCTTCAGCCAATCAATGGCTTCGGCCAGATTCGCCGGCACTTCGACACGTTTGACCTGCAGCGCCAGCAACAGGCTCGCACCTGTTGCCAGACCCACACCGAGCAAGGCGCCGGGCACGAAGCGCAACGAATGCGGGCGAAACTTCTCCCACAACCACATCACCGCGATCGTCGACAGCCCGAGCAAGCCAGCCTGCCAGCCAAACGACGGTAACGCCTGCGCCACGGCTGCCGGGAACGCCGTGAGGTTATCCAGGCCGGAGGGCTGCGGTTTGGCATCAAGCATCACATGCACCTGCGACAGCACGATCAACACGCCAATCCCCGCCAGCATCCCGTACACCACGGCTGGTGCCGTAACCCGAAACCAGCAGCCGAGCTTCAAGCGCCCGGCGACCAGTTGCAGAAAACCGGCAAGCAACAGAATCGGCCCGAGCATCTCGATACCGTGCTGGCGCACCAGTTCAAACACCAGCACCGCCAGACCCGCTGCCGGTCCGCTGACCTGCAATGGCGAACCCGCCAGCCAACCGACCACCAGTCCGCCGATGATCCCGGTGATCAAGCCCTTGGCCGGTGGCAACCCTGACGCAATCGCGATACCCATGCACAGTGGCAAGGCGACCAGAAACACAACCACTGAAGCGAGCAACTCCCGTGGCAACACCGCTTTCAATTGAGCCGCACGCATGGCGATTCTCCCGAAGTTTTCTTCAGGCATGGCTTCGCCGAGCCGCTGAAACAGCGGCCGGCGTCAAACCACACGGATTGTTAGGAAGATTTAGAAGCGCGCTTTAGGCGTCGCCACCGGAATCGGATGGCTACCGTCAAGCGGCAGGAAACGTCCCTGATCCGCGTCGTAAGCTTTGATTTCGCTGGTTTCGATGTTGTAGACCCAGCCATGGATGAACAGATGACCGTTCGCCATGCGCGAGGCTACCGAAGGATGGGTACGCAAGTGCTGCAACTGGGCGATGACGTTTTCCTCGGTGAGGATCGGCATGCTTTCTTTTTCGTCGGCGCAATGACAGTTGTCATGCACCATGGTTTTCGCGACTTCGGCGTGGCGCAGCCAGGCTTTGACTGTCGGCATCTTTTCCAGGCTGTCCGGGTTGAGTACCGCACGCATGGCGCCGCAATCGGAGTGGCCGCAAATGATGATGTGCTGCACGCCCAGCGCCAGCACCGCGTATTCGATCGCGGTGGACACGCCGCCGTTCATCTGGCCGTAAGGCGGGACAACGTTGCCGACGTTGCGGGTCACGAACAGATCGCCCGGCGAACTCTGGGTGATCAGTTCGGGGACGATGCGCGAGTCGGCGCAAGTGATAAACATCGCTTTGGGCGCTTGGGCCGTGGCGAGTTTCTTGAAGAGTTCTTCCTGTTGGGGAAAAACTTCATGATGAAAATGCAAAAAGCCGTCAACGATCTGTCGCAGCGCTGCATCGGCGGATTCCGCTTCAGGGGTTTGCGCCGACGCAGCCAGCGGCTGTTTATCCTTGTCACTCATGATTCATCCTCTTAGGCGGATTCAGGGAGTCTTCCCCGGTATTCCGGTATGAAGCCAGTGGCTGTTTAAAACATCCGGGTCATCCCGACCCGTCAGTCACTCGATGAACAAGGTAGCCGCCGAAACTTAACTCAAACTGAATCAAACGCTCTAGAACGTGTGTTCCAGGTCACAAAAAATGTGACTGAGTGTTTTCGGCGCAAGGATTCCAACCCTTCAACCATAGGCCAATTGTCTCTAAATCAACGACATCTGGCGACCCGGCGGACAGAAGGCTGTGCAATCGAGGTTGTAGCCTTCGCGACGATTGAGGCCCAGACGCTTGATGGCTTTGGCAAATCGTTGCGCGAGCAGATCGGCGAATACCCCTTCGCCGCGCATCCGAGCGCCGAAACGGCTGTCGTAGAGCTCGCCGCCGCGGCTCTGGCGGATCAGGCTCAGTACATGTGCCGCCCGTTGCGGGTAATGCGCTTCTAACCATTCCTCGAACAGCGGTGCCACCTCCAGCGGCAGGCGCAGCATCATGTACGCCGCGCTTTGCGCGCCTGCCGCATGAGCCTCGGTCAGCAGACTTTCGATTTCACTGTCGTTGATCATTGGGATCATCGGCGAGCACAGCACCCCCACTGGAATTCCCGCTTCGCGCATCACCCGTATGGCGCGCAACCGCGCTTTGGGCGCAGCGGCACGCGGTTCGAGGATGCGTTTGAGTTCGTCATCGAGCGTGGTCAGGCTGATCATCACCGCCACCAGCCGTTGCTGCGCCAGTTCGGTGAGCAGGTCGAGGTCGCGCAGAATCAGCGAGCCCTTGGTGACGATGGTCACTGGGTGCTTATAACGCAGCAGCACTTCGAGGGTCTGGCGGGTGATTTTGTGTTCGCGTTCGATCGGCTGATACGGATCGGTGTTGGAGCCCAGATTGATCGGTGCACATTGATAGCCTTTTTTCCCGAGCTGTTCCTCCAGCACCTGGGCGGCGTTGGTCTTGGCAATCAGCTTGGTTTCGAAATCCAGCCCCGGTGACAGGTCCCAATAGGCGTGGCTGGGCCGCGCGTAGCAATAGATGCAGCCATGCTCGCAGCCACGGTAGGGGTTGATCGAGCGGTCGAAGGGCAAGTCCGGAGAGGTGTTGCGGGTAATGATGGTTTTGGCGGTTTCGATCATCACTTCGGTGCCCTGGGTCAGCGGCACTTCCTGATACCAGCCGTCGTCCTCGGCCACCGAACGGTTCGGCGCGAAACGGTTGTGCGGGTTGCTGGCGGTGCCGCGACCGCGAGGCGGCAGAGGGTTGATCATTGGGCAGGCTCCTGATCTGTATATGCATACAGTACCCGAGCAGGCTCGCTGTGATCCAGTACCGTTCAGCGATGAAGTACTTCCGGACAGAAAAGTTATATATGTTCCAAGTTTAAATACAATCCGAGATACACATGCTCCGTTGTCGTGCCAAGTTATCGATTATAGTCTTGGCTACTCCATCGGCACTGGCCGGTAATTAAATTAAAAGGATTTAATCATGTCTTATCTCAACCAACGTGGTGTATTTTTGCAGTTGATGCTGCCGAATGCTTCTGAGCCGAATACTGTTGTTTCCATGCAACTGGCCCGTAAGGAACTGGGCTGGAACGCCGAGGAAGAAATCCCCACCGAGGGGCTGGTCGATTCGATCTACGTGGTGGCGGTATCCAGCGACCATGGCAAGACATTCACTATTCGCAACAACAAGAAAGATGTGGACGGTGATGGCGATATTGATAACGACGACAAGGCGAAGTTGATAGCCCTGGCCAAGGCTTATGTAAGTATCGTCAATCCGTAAGTTTGAAGTTTGCTGCGATAATCGCTAATAAAAAACCCTGCATGAATGATTCATGCAGGGTTTTTGTTTTTAACGATGATCGGTGACTTGGCCAAGATCATCGGTGGACGTAGTTTTCATATCGTCACTGCGCAACCCAGCCACTTCTTTGGCGCTGACCGGCGCGCCTTGGTTGCCCCAGCTGCCCCGGATAAAACTCACCACATCCGCCACTTCCTGGTCCGAGAGGCGCCAGGCGAAGCCGGGCATGGTGAAGGTCGAGGGTGCCGTGTGCGTGGCTGGCAATGTGCCGCCCTTGAGCACGATGTGGATCAGTGAGGTCGGGTCTTCCGATTGCAGCACCGGATTACCCGCCAGCGCCGGGAACACCCGGGTGTAACCGTGGCCATCGGTGCGATGGCACGCCGCGCAGTTGTCGATGTACACCGCAGCGCCTCGCTGACTGTCGTCACCGTTCCACAGCGCTTTGGCCGCTTTCTCATCGTACTGATGTGGCTGATCATTTGGATCGGTGGCCGGCAGTGACTTGAGGTAACGGGCAATCGCAGTCAGGTCGGCGTCGGTCATGTATTGCATGCTGTGGGTGACCACGTCGCTCATGCCGCCGAACACCGCGCTGCGATCGCTGCGCCCGGTCTTGAGGAATTGCACCAGTTGCTCTTCGCTCCAGCTGCCCAGACCATCCTTGTGATCGCCGCGCAAACTTTTGGCGATCCAGCCTTCCAGCGGCGCACTGCCGGCGAGGAAGGTGGTGCCGTCAGTGGCGCTCAGGGATTTTTCCTGCATGGTCAGGGCACGTGGCGTATGGCAGGCACCGCAATGGCCGAGGCCTTCGACCAGATACGCACCACGGTTGATGACGGCGTCGTCACCGCTTGCCTTGTAGTCCTCGACCTTCGGCGCAAACATCCAGCGCCAGCCCATCAGCGGCCAGCGCATGCTGAGTGGCCATGGAATGTCACTGGCCTTGTTCTCTTGCGCCACCGGTTCTACGCCGTGCATGAAGTACGCGTACAACGCTTGCATGTCGGTTTCGCTGACACGGGCGTAGGACGGATACGGCATTGCCGGGTACAACGTACTACCGTTTTTGGCGACGCCATGGCGCACGGCCTGGTCGAAGTCGGCGAAGCTGTAATCACCGACGCCGGTTTTGTCCGGAGTGATGTTGGTCGAGTAAATCGTGCCGATCGGGGTTTCCATCGGCAGGCCCCCGGCGAACGGCTTGCCGCCCTTGGCGGTGTGGCAGGCCACGCAGTCACCGGCGCGGGCGAGGTATTCGCCCTGTTTGATCAAAGTTTGATCAACTTCAGCCGCATGCAGTGAGGCACTGCCGAGCAGCACCAGGGTCGCGATAACGAGAGTCTTCATGGTCATCGCTCCTTAAGCCTGAACCAGCGGGCCGGGGTTTTTCAGGTACTGCTCGCGGATCGCCTTCGCCGACCAGTAGGTCAGTGCGGCCACCAGACCGGTCGGGTTGTAACCCAGGCCTTGCGGGAATGCCGAAGCGCCCGGAACGAAGACGTTGTGCACGTCCCAGCTCTGCAGGTAGCGGTTCAACGCGCTCTTCTTCGGATCGGTGCCCATGATCGCGCCGCCGTTGAGGTGGGTGGTCTGGTAAGAGGCGGTGTTGAAGTGATCGCCGACTTGCTTGCCGATCACGGCAATGGCTTTCGGTCCCATCGCTTCGGCGACCTTGCCCATTTTCTCGACCATGAAGCGGTTCATCTTGATGTCGTTTTCCTGCCAGTCGAAGGTCATCCGCAGCAGCGGCAAACCATAGGCATCGCGGTACACCGGATCGAGATCGAGGTAGTTGCCGCGGTAGGACTGATGCGCGCCGTGGGCGTCCATCGACACCTGATGGGTGTAGTAATCGGCCGTCGCGCGTTTCCACGCACTGCCCCAGGCCGGAGTGCCCGGCGGGTTCGAGGTGCCGGCAATCGGCCGACTGCCAGCCTGGTTGACCCACATCGGCGAGCCGCCGACGAAGCCGTGCGGGCCGTGGTCGAAGTTATCGGCGTTGAAATCGTCCAGCGCAACGCCGTTGCCACCAGCGCCGATAAAGTTGTTGGTGTGGGTGTCTTTGTCGAAGAACGCCTTGATGGTCGCCATGTTCTGGTAGGCGAAGTTACGCCCGACCACGCCTTCGCCGCTGATCGGGTCGTACGGCTTGCCGATGCCGGACAGCAGCATCAGACGCACGTTGTGCAACTGGAAGGCGCCGAGGATCACCAGATCCGCCGGTTGCTCGATCTCACGACCCTGGCCGTCGATGTAGGTCACGCCGGTGGCTTTGGATTTGCTGCTGTCGAGATTGACCCGCAACACGTGCGAGTTAGGCCGCAGTTCGAAATTCGGCAGCGGTTTCAATGCCGGGAGAATGTTCACGTTCGGCGAGGCTTTCGAATACATGTAGCAAACATAACCGCTGCAGAAACCGCAGAAGTTGCAAGGGCCCATCTGTGCGCCGTAAGGGTTGGTGTAGGGCCCGGACGTATTTGCTGACGGCAGGTTGTAGGGTTTGTAACCGACCTCTGTAGCCGCTTTACCGAACAGCTGTGCGGACACCGTGTTTTTCTGCGCCTCCAGCGGGAACGGATTGGAACGATCCGGCGCATACGGGTTGCCGCCCTTGCCCTGACCGACCAGTTGGCCCTTCACCGTCCACGCCTGGCCGGAGGTGCCGAAGACTTTTTCGGCGAAATCGAAAAACGGTTCCAGCTCTTCATAGCTGACGCCGAAGTCCTGGATGGTCATGTCCTTGGGGATAAAGCTTTTGCCGTAGCGCTCTTCGTAGTGGCTGCGCATGCGCAACTCGATCGGATCGACGCGAAAGTGCACGCCCGACCAGTGCAAACCGGCGCCGCCCACGCCATTACCCGGCAGGAACGCACCTAATTGGCGGTTCGGCAAGGCAACGTCGTTGACGCTGTGGCGGATGGTGACGGTCTCTTTGGAGATGTCCTGAAAGAGTTTCTTCCGCACGCTGTAGGTAAGTTCGTCAATCACCTGTGGATAGTTGCCGTCGGGGTACGTGTCCTGCATCGGCCCGCGTTCCAGCGCCAGCACGTTGAGACCTGCTTCGGTCAGCTCCTTGGCCATGATCGCGCCGGTCCAGCCGAAACCGACGATCACTGCGTCAACCTTCTTCATTACCGTTGCCATGCTTACGCCCTCTCGCCGCGAATCGAAACTGCCGGGAAGGGGTATTGCTCGTTGCGTTCCACCCAATCCATGAAATCGGCGCGGGCGCCGGGGAAACCGATCATGGTCCAGCCGACCATGCCTTTGTTACCGCCATGGATCGGGTCGCAGAAGAACCCTTCCTTGGTGTTTTGCAGCAGCAAGTTGAAAAAAATCTTCGCTGGAACAGCGTCAAACTGCGGTTTTCCGGCTTCAAGTTGTTTGAGCAAATCGTCTCGGGTAGCGCTGTCTTGCTCAGCAAATACTTTACCGTTAAGGGATTTTGCCCACTGATCCGTAGCGGCGATGCCGAGGCGATAGATTTCTTTGGGCACCAGTTTGCTCTGCCAGCCCATCTCTGGCGCAGCGTCTGCATTGAACGGGCCTTGCATGAACCACAGAGCGCCGGCGGCATAGGGCGTGTTCATCTGGCGGTCGATGTATTCCGGCACACCGGCTTCAAGCGCGCCTGGGCCTTGGGCATCGTTAGGGATCAGCTGGGCGACGGCGGCATTGATGAATGCCCATTCCTCAGCGGTGAAATAGCTCGGCTGGTAAACACCGGCATCCGCGCGAGTGGGTTGCGGCGCGGATGCCGCCGGTGTGGTTTCGGGGGCCGCTTGCAGGACGCTGCTGCCCAGACCGCTGCCGGCCAGGGTGACCACTGGAATCAGGGTCAGGGATTTGCGCAAAAACTCACGCCGCGGGTTGTCTCGACTTTCATCAGACATGGGGTGCACCTCATCAGGCATCAGGAGTCGCCGTTTCTGCGAACGGCTTGAAGATTTTTCGTCGCGACGTGACGGGATGACCCGGAAAAGGGGGACGCGTCTGCAACATCGTGTGACAAATGGTAGCAGGCTAAGCTTCGAGATGAACCGGTTTCTCGGAAAAAAACACCGGGTTTCCGCGTTGCGGTGAATGAAACCGTGCCGATTCACGATTCTTTGACAAGCGCCTCACGGGGCTTTGACCGCTCAACGCCGAAGCTGCGCTACCTCTCCTCGATGAATCCCGACACGGTTATCCCAGCATGTTCCGAGTGCGTTTGTTTCCTGCTTTGTGTTTATCGCTTGCAGCGCTGTTGCATGGGCTGCCGGCCCAGGCTGAGGCCACAGCGACGGCCCGTCCCGCGGACTGGGCGCAACCGGTCGAAGTGCAATACAACCTGTTCCAGATATCGCCGACGCTCTACCGCAGTGCCTTGCCCGATGGCGGCGCGGTGCCGTTGCTGAAAAATCTCAGAGTCGCCACGGTGATCAACTTTTTGCCGGAGGCGGACAGCAGCTGGCTGTCCGAACCGGGCATCAATCAGGTGCAACTGCCGTATCGCACCAATCACGTTGACGACGCCGATGTACTCAAAACCCTGCGGGCCATACAGGCTGCCGAAGCCAACGGTCCGGTGTTGATGCATTGCAAACACGGCTCCGACCGCACCGGTCTGATGGCGGCGATGTACCGCGTGGTCGTGCAGGGCTGGAGCAAAGAGGACGCATTGAGCGAAATGACTCAGGGCGGCTTTGGTGACAGTACCCATTTCAAGGACGGCATTCGCTACATGATGCAGGCCGATATCGACAAACTGCGCACGGCGCTGGTCAATGGCGATTGCAGTACCAGTGCCTTCGCCACGTGCTCGATGAAAAGCTGGTTCAAATCTGCCAACGTCGAGTGACCGCACTGTCCATTTGCGTCACCGACGTCAAATGACCAGTGTCGGAGGGATGACCGAGGAAGAGGGCAAGGGCGTCCAACAGCGAGTGAGCGTCGCCCGGCGAGAAAAATGCCTCGCGGAACGCCTTGCCAGTCTGCGCATTGAACACGCCTTCGCGCTCGAATCGTTTGAAGGCTTCGGTGGCCAGCACACCTGACCATTTGTAAGCGTACACAGAGGCTTCGTACCCGGTTGCCAGATAGTCGAAGCTATTGGCGAAACGGCAATTCACGGGCAGTTTGAGCAGTGGCAACGCTCGCAGTACGTCTTCAAACACTTGGGATATCCCGCGGCCGTCACCATAAGTGCTGTGCAGTTCAAAGTCGAACAGGGCACCCAGCAGTAACATCGCGGTTTCTCTGCTGGTGTATACGTCCTGAGCGGCCAGCACGGTCTGTACTTGTGCTTCGCTCAACCGTTCGCCGGTTTGATGATGTGACGCCAACCACAACAGAAACTCGGGCGACAGGCACCAGTGTTCAAAAAGCTGTCCGGCAAACTCGACAGCGTCGCGGCCCGCACCGGCGATCCCGGACAGATTCAAATGCGGCGAACGTGTCAGAACCTGTTGCAGGCAGTGCCCGAACTCATGGAACAGCACCCGCAGGTTTTCGTGGGAAAGCAGGCACGGATGTTCGTCGGTGGGCATGGTGAAATTGCTGTACAGGATCGCGATCGGCAGTGACAGCTGTCCTTCAGCATCTACATGTCGATTGCGTAGTGCGCCGGTCCACGCGTAATCCTGGGCTCCACTGCGATGAAACGGGTCGACGTAGATATAGCCGATCACTTGATCGTGTTCGCTGATCTCAAACAGACGGATCTGCTCATGCCAGCGATCGTATTCGGTCTTTTCGCGGATCCGGATGGCGAACAGGTGTTCGCAGAACACACAGAGCCGCCGCAATACGCCGTCGAGCGGAAAATACTCAGGCAACGTCTTGAGTGCAGTGCTCATGGCACTCTGGCGTAACTGTTCGACCAAAAACGCTTGGTCCCAAGGCTGTATTTCGCCCAGGCCCTGTTCGTTGGCAACGGTTTGCAAGGTTTCGGCGTCCCGCGCCATTTCCGGGAGGAGCAGCGCGATTTGCCGCTGCAGAAACGCCTGCACTTGCGCCGTTGAGTCAGCCATGCGGTTTTCCAGGGTCAGTTGTGCGAAATTCTCGAACCCCAGCACTGTGGCCTTTTCATGCCGCAGCGCCAGCAACTGATTGATCACCGGCTCGTTATCGAATTGATTCGCCTGCGGACCCTGATCCGAGGCCTGGGTACACCAGGCATGAAAATACTCCTCGCGCAGCGCCCGGTTTTTCGCGTGTTTCATGACCTGATGCCAGGTGTTCTGATCCATGGTCAACCGCCAGCCTTTGCGTCCCGACGCCTGGGCATTGCGCGCCAGGTGTGCAACGGCAGCAGGGGATAATCCGTCGAGGATCGCGACATCGTCGATATCTTTGCTCCACGCGGCGTTGGCCCTCGCCAGATTGCTCATGAACAGTTGTTGCAGGCGATCGATATCCTGATTCAAACGGCTCAGCTTCTGCTTCTGTGCAGGCGGCAGGTGAATCCCGGACAGACGAAACCGCCGCAGGATCTTGTTCAGCGAAGCGGTTCTTGAGGGGTGGAAACTGGCGGCAATCGAACTCTTCGCCAAGCGCTGATAGGTCTCGAATAACGCCAGATTGGCGGATTGATCTGATTTGTAGCGGGCGGCGGCGAAGCTGCTCAGGGCGCTCTGCTCTATCCAGGCGCGATCCTCGCTGTGGATCGCCGCGAGGGTTTCAATAATGGCGATCGTCGAGTTCAGCCGGGCATCGGCTTCATCCACAGCGATGACCACGTCATCCCAGTTTGGATGTTCGGTCTGGCTGGCGATCACCTGCGCGATGATCTGGCGGTTGTCGGCCACGATCGTTTCGACCGCCGGTAGCAGATGTTCGGCGTGCACCGAAGACCACGGTGGCAGAGTCCATTGGCGTAAAAGCGGATTGATGTCAGGCATGGCGTCTTCCTTGAAGTATGGCTGGAAGTGCCAGCCTAGGCAGGAAGCGCGGGGTGAGGGTGGTAGATAGTTACCACCTTCCTGCGCCAACCGCAGGAAGGTGGGGTGAGACGTTTTACTCGTCGGTCTTTTTCTTCAGCTTCGGATTCGGGAAGAACTGCACCGCCTGTACCGTCTTGTCCGGCGCAGGTTTGTTCAGCGCGCTGGTGTTGACCCGCGTGCCCAGTTCTTTCGGTACCGACAAGCCTTGTTCGTTCAGCGTATCCGAATAACCGCAAGCCACACATTCGCGATGCGGCACGCTGTCCTCGTTCCACATCATCAATTTGTCCGGCTCGCTGCACGCCGGGCAGACGGCCCCGGCGATAAAGCGTTTTTTGGTAATCACAGGTGCCTCACTCATGCTGCCGCGTCCTCACTCAGGCCGCTGTGGCGCAAGAGTGCGTCAATCGATGGCTCTCGGCCACGGAAGTCGACGAACAGCACCATCGGCGCCTGCGAACCGCCGCGAGCCAGAATGGCTTCACGGAAGGCTCGACCGGTTTCAGCGTTGAGCACGCCGTCCTCTTCAAACCTGGAGAAGGCATCCGCCGACAGCACTTCAGCCCACTTGTAGCTGTAGTAGCCGGCCGCGTAGCCGCCAGCGAAGATGTGCGCGAAGCTGTTCGGGAAGCGGTTGTAGGCTGGCGGACGCATCACCGACACTTCGTCACGTACGCCCTCGAGCACTTGCAGCACGCTGCGGCCGTCACCGTGGGTGGCGTGCAGTTCGAAGTCGAACAGCGAAAATTCCAGCTGACGAACCATCATCAGGCCGGACTGGAAGTTCTTCGCCGCGAGCATTTTTTCCAGCAGGTCCTGCGGCAGTGGCTCGCCGCTTTCGTAGTGGCCGGAAATCAGCGCCAGGCCTTCCGGCTCCCAGCACCAGTTTTCCATGAACTGGCTTGGCAGCTCGACCGCATCCCATGCCACACCGTTGATGCCGGAAACGCCGGCGTGATCAACCCGGGTCAGCAGGTGATGCAGGCCGTGGCCGAATTCGTGGAACAGCGTGGTCACTTCGTCGTGGGTCAGCAGCGCAGGCTTGCCGCTGTCGGCCGGGGTGAAGTTGCACACCAGGTTGGCCACCGGGCTTTGCAATACGCCGTCAACCGTGCGGCGACGGTCGCGGGCGCCGTCCATCCATGCCCCGCCACGTTTGTTGGCGCGGGCATAGAGGTCGAAGAAGAAGCGGCCGACGTGCTGGCCGTTTTCCTTGATTTCGAACAGGCGCACGTCCGGATGCCAGGTGTCGAAGCCTTTCTGCTCGGCGATTTCGATGCCGTATAGACGCTGAACGATGGCGAACAGACCGCTCAGCACCTTATCGATCGGGAAGTAGGCGCGCAGGGTTTCCTGCGCAACGCTGTAGCGTTGTTCACGCAGCTTTTCACCGTAGAAACCGCTGTCCCAGCTTTGCAGGTCGGCGCAGCCCTGTTCGGCGGCGTAGGCACGCAATTGTTGCAGATCCTGCGCGGCGAACGGTTTGCTGCGCTTGGCCAGATCGCGCAGGAAACTCAGCACCTGATCGCTGGATTCAGCCATTTTGGTGGCCAGGCTCAGTTCGGAGAAACTGGTGAAGCCCAGGAGTTTGGCCAGTTCCTGGCGCAGGTCGAGGATCTCTTCCATCACCGGGCCGTTGTCGTTCTGGCCGGCGTTCGGGCCTTGATCCGAGGCGCGGGTGCAGTAGGCGGCATAGACTTCTTCACGCAGCGCGCGGTCTTGCGCGTAGGTCATTACTGCGTAGTAGCTGGGGAATTCCAGGGTGATCAACCAGCCGTCGAGGTCTTTAGCCTGTGCGGCGGCGGCCATTTGCGCCTTGGCCGAGTCGGTCAGGCCGGCGAGGGCGGCCTCGTCGGTGACGTGCTTGGTCCACGCTTGCGTGGCGTCGAGCAGTTGATTGGAAAAGCGGCTGCCCAGCTCGGACAGTTTGCTCTGCACTTCGGCGTAGCGCTTCTGTTCGGCTTCCGGCAGGTCGATACCCGACAGACGGAAGTCACGCAGGGCGTGTTCCAGAATAGTCTTTTGCGCCACGTCGAAACCGGCGGCTTCCGGGCTGTTGGCCAATGCCTCATAGGTCTGGAACAGCTCGCGGTTCTGGCCCATCTCGGTAGAGTAGGCGCTCAAGGCCGGCAGGCACGATTCGTAGGCTTCGCGCAGTTCGGCGCTGTTGCACACGGCGTTGAGGTGGCTGACCGGACTCCAGGCAGCGCCGAGGCGATCATTGAGTTCGTCCATCGCCAAGACCAGACCGGCCCAGGTCGGTTTCTCAACTTGAGTTTTGAGGATTTCGGCGATGGCGGCGCGGTTGTCGGCCAGGATCGTTTCGATGGCCGGCAGGACGTGTTCGGCACGGATCGTGGAGAACGGTGGCAGGTCGTAGGACTGCAGAAGAGGGTTGTTCACGCTCACGGTTGGCACCTTGGCTGGGGAAACATTGCCCCATCTTAATTACAATCGGCATTCACCGCAGCTATCGGCGACAGAGAGAGAAATTATCGTGTCCGTTCGCAAGTACCAGAATCACACCCCAAGCCTTGGCAAAGGCGCGTTTGTCGACGGCTCGGCGGTGGTAATCGGCGACGTCGAAATCGGTGAAGACAGCTCGGTCTGGCCGCTGACCGTAATCCGTGGCGACATGCACCGCATCCGCATCGGAGCACGCACCAGCGTGCAGGATGGTTGCGTGTTGCACATTACCCATGCCGGCCCGTTCAACCCGGACGGCTTTCCGCTGCTGATCGGCGATGACGTGACCATCGCCCACAAGGTCATGCTGCATGGCTGCACTGTCGGCAGCCGTGTGTTGATCGGCATGGGCAGCATCGTCATGGACGGCGCGGTGGTCGAGGACGACGTGATCATCGGCGCGGGCAGTCTGGTGCCGCCGGGCAAGCGTCTGCAAAGTGGCTTCCTTTATGTCGGCAGCCCGGTGAAACAGGTGCGAGCACTCACCGACAAGGAAAAAGCTTTCTTCACCTACAGCGCGGCGAACTACGTGAAGCTCAAGGACCTGCATTTGGCCGAAGGCTACGGCCAGCTCTGAATCGCCTTACACCTGCTCAGGATTTCTCATGCATTACCAGACCGTACTGTTCGACCTCGATGGCACCCTGACCGACCCGCGTGAGGGCATCACCCGTTCCATCCAGTTCGCCCTCGCCAGGCTCGGCATCGACGAGCCGGACCTGACCAGACTGGAACATTTCATCGGCCCGCCGCTACTGCAGGCGTTCATGCAGTTTTACGGTTTCGATGAGGCGAAAGCGTGGCAGGCGGTGAATTTTTATCGCGAGCGCTTCAAAGTGACGGGCCTGTACGAGAACCGTGTGTTCGATGGCGTCACGCCGTTGCTGGAAACCCTCAGTGGTCAAGGCCGGCAGCTGTATATCGCCACTTCCAAGCCGTGGGAATTTGCCCGCGAGATCGCCCGGCATTTCGACTTCGCCCGGCATTTCAAAGTGATTTACGGTAGCGAGCTGGATGGCACGCGGACCGACAAGGTTGAGTTGATTGCGCATTTGATAACGGAAGAAGGGCTGGATCCGGCGGATACGCTGATGATCGGTGATCGCAAGCACGACCTGATCGGCGCTCGCAGCAATGGGCTGGATGCGGCGGCGGTCGGTTATGGCTTTGGCAGTTTTGAAGAGTTGAGTGCCGAGGCGCCGGCTTATCACTTTGAAACGCTGGCCGAGTTGCATCAGGCATTTCTGCGGCGCTGATCAGATGACTATCGCGAGCAGGCTCACTCCTACATTTGGAACGCATTCCCCTGTAGGAATGAGCCTGCTCGCGATGACGCCCTTTCAGCCACCTCAGGCTTGCGCATCTGCCAACGCTTTCAGCGCCGCTTTACGCTCTTTCACCGGCAGCTCCCCCAACTCCTCAACCTCAGCATAAAATCTCAGCCAATCCCCGCCGACCTGCCTGAACAGCGCCGCAAACGCCGGCACCCATTGGTCATACAACCCAAACGGCAACAACCGCGCATTGTTCAACGGCGCACTCACCCAAGCGTCATAGCGTTTGTCCCCGGCCCACTGACTATCCCTCATCAGCCGATAATCCCGGCGAAACTGCTCGAACTCCGCCGCTTTGCGTTCGCGCATCTGCTCAACCGGCATTGACTGCGCATAGAGCTTCTCCAGTCGTGAGCGGGTATCGAGTACCAGCTCAATAAACTGATCGCGCTGCTTCAGCCGTGAATCGGTGTCCGCCGGCAAGCCACGAAACGCCCGCCACTGCCGCGTACCTTCCTGCTCGACAAACGTGGCAAAGGATTCGTTGAACTCGGTGTCGTCCTTCACATAGAAGCGTTGATGCGCCAGCTCGTGAAAGATCAACGTGGCCAGGCGCTCGTCACCCCAGCCCATCATCGAATTGAGGATCGGGTCGTTGAACCAGCCGAGCGTTGAATAAGCTTCGACACCGCCAATCGACACGTCCATCCCTTGCAAGCGCTGGATCGCCGCCTCGCCCCGCGCAGCGCTCTGGCTGTAGTAACCGCGATAGGCGACGCAGCCGGCAATCGGGAAGCAATGGTTCTGCGGCGTCAGGGAGAACTCTTGGGTGGCGAACACATTCCACACCACGTACGGGCGATGGATGTCGGCGTACAGGCGATAGCTCTGGTTATCCGGCAAGTGCAGATGCTCGCTGGCGAAAACCCGAGCCTTTTGCGACTGAGCCAGGTGTGTCCGCAATTTCGCGTCCCGGCCTGGATCGGCAATGACTTTTTCCACAGGCTCGCGTGCCCGCAGCAATTGCAGTTGGCCGCTGGCCAACTGGCCGTAATAGCTGATGCTGGCGCAACCGTTGAGCAACAAAAACAACACACCCGGAAACAAAATCCGAAAAACGCGATCAAGTAACCCAAGGCTTGGAAACGGCCTGATCAAAATAAGAAATCCCCCCGGAGAGTCTGTCCGCAAGACTATCCCGCCTTAAGGAGCACCGCTATGCGCATGTTGATGCTGTCAGGAGGCCTGCTGACACTGGCCGGTTGTGCCGGATTCGGAATGCCCGACCCGGATCCTTCGCAAGCCTGGATCGATCTCGATGCCCGGCAACAGGATACGGCGCTGCAAGCGCTGCAAGTCGATACCCAGGCGGCCGTCGACAAACGCTATTTCGAAGTACAACCCGGCAGCCATGAGCTGAAGGTGCGTTATCAGTTTCCGGTCGAGGCGACCAACATCGGCCCGGATGCCGAACCTCTATGGCGCGATTGCCAGTTGAGCGTGAAATTCAAGGATTTCAACGCTGGCCAGCGTTATCAGTTGCAGGCCGGCAGTATCGGTTTCCGCCCTTGGGCCAAGCTCTATGACGAGCAGCGCAAAGTGGTAGGCCAGGGCACGCCGGCAGGCTGCCAGCGCACCTGAACGGCGCTATGCTGAGTGTTCACATCCGTGGACATTCATCATGCGCACGTTGCGGTTGCTGTTCGTTTTCAGTGTTTTGGCCGGTTGCCAGACGCCGTTGCCTCCTGTCGATCCGCACATGGCCTGGGTCGACTTTTCGACGCCGACACCCGGCGGCAAAGTCCTGATGGCCGAGCGCCTCGACAAACAACGACTGAATGACGGGCGCTTCTTTCAGGTCACTCCCGGCAGCCACGAATTGCGCGTGCGGTTCGATTTCGAAGTGTTCGGCGGGGGCGGCAGTTTGATGAACGGTCCGGTGGAGCGGCTGTGCTACCTGTACATCCGCTATGACCATTTCGAGGCCGGGCAGCGTTATGTGCTGGAGGGGCGTTCGCTGGCATTCACCCCGAGTGCCCGGCTGTACAACGCCAAGCGCGAAATCGTCGCCGAAGATTACGACTACGACTGCATTATCTGAGGCGACTCAGCTGTCGTTCTTCTGATAGATGATCGCTTTGGAACCGTTCTCACAGGAACCGACCACCATGGCGATGTCATGTTTTGCGGCTTCTTCCTTGCTGACGATTTCCAGTGTGTAAGACGGCACGGCTTTGGCCTGAATCTTTACTTCGATTTCTTTTTTCAGTTCTTCGCAGTCTTTGGGTGCCGCAATGACAGAAGTGGCCAGTGCACTGCAGAGAATCGCCAAGCCAATACGTTTCATGAGTGAAGCTCCCTGAGGCAGCGCGCACGGGCGTGCGCTGAAGCTGCTGTGATTGATTCGACCATATTTTTACCGCGAGGGTTCTGACTTCGCTCACAACTTGTGTTTACGGTTTCAGATTTGCAGTGACTTTCAGATTGCTATCGCGAGCAGGCTCACGCCTACAGGGTTCTCCGCTGTTCACAATTGCTGTGCCCGCTGGAGATCAACTGTAGGAGCGAGCCTGCTCGCGATAGCGTCAGACCGGTCAGCGTCGAATCAACTGACCAGCGAAGCCTCAAGGGTAATCTTCGCGTTCAGCACTTTTGAAACAGGGCACCCTTCCTTGGCCTTGTTGCTCAGTTCCTCAAACTGCGCCTGAGTCGCCCCCGGGATTTTCGCTTTGAGGATCAGCTTCACCGCGGTGATCGCGAAGCCGCCATCCACCTGGTCCAGGGTCACTTCAGCCTGAGTATCAATGCTGTCGGCCTTCAGGCCCGCATCGCCGAGAATCATCGAAAACGCCATGGAGAAACAGCCGGCATGCGCCGCGCCGATCAGCTCTTCCGGGTTGGTGCCTTTGCCGCCCTCGAAGCGCGCCTTGAAGCCGTACGGTGCTTCTCTGAGGACACCGGTTTCAGTGGAGATCGAGCCGATGCCGGTTTTCAGATCGCCTGCCCAATGCGCGGATGCTTTCTTCACGATAGCCATGTCTGCCTCCTCAAGATCTGGCGCGGAAACGCCGCGCCTTCGTGGTTTTACTTGCAAGGCTTCTGAGGATAGACGCGGGAACAAAGTTCAGCCTGGCTGAATCGTTGACTTTTTTAGTAGGAAATTTCATCGCTGCTATTGAAACTCGGGTATATGCCCTCATTGCACAAAACACGCTTATGAATTCGGCAGGTTCTCGTTCGCAAGAAAAACCTGCCTCCTCACTCGGAGACGCAGGTTTATGAAACAACTGTCCGACGTAAAATTTTCCACCCTTGATCTGGTGCCAGTGCGCGAGAACGGCAGCCCGGCGCAATCGCTGCGCAACTCGCTGGACCTGGCGCAGCATGTCGAGAAACTCGGCTACACGCGGTTCTGGGTGGCTGAACACCACAACATGGATGGCATCGCGAGTTCCGCCACCTCGGTGTTGCTCGGTTATCTGGCGGGCGGGACGTCGACCATTCGCGTCGGCTCCGGCGGGGTGATGCTGCCCAACCATGCGCCGCTGGTGATCGCCGAGCAGTTCGGCACCCTCGAAAGTCTGTATCCGGGGCGGATCGACCTCGGTCTGGGCCGCGCGCCGGGCTCCGATCAGATGACTGCCAGGGCCTTGCGCCGCGAGCGCTCCGGCAGCGCCGATGATTTCCCCGAAGACGTCGCCGAACTGGTTCGCTACCTCGGCCCGCGCACGCCGGATCAGCGCGTGATCGCGATGCCGGGCACCGGGACCAATGTGCCGATCTGGCTGCTCGGCTCCAGCCTGTTCAGTGCACAGTTGGCCGGTGAGCGCGGCTTGCCATACGCCTTCGCCTCGCATTTCGCCCCACGCTTCATGCATGAGGCGATTCGCGTCTATCGCAATCACTTCAAGCCGTCGGCGGTGCTCGACAAGCCGTACGTGATGCTGGGTGTGCCGCTGGTGGCGGCGGATACCGATGAACAGGCCGATTACCTGGCGACGTCGGTGTACCAGCGCATTCTCGCGTTAATGCGCGGGCAGAGTCTGGTGCAGCGTCCGCCGGTGAAAACCATGGACGGCCTGTGGCTGCCGCATGAACGTGAAGCCGTCGGCGATTTCCTCGGTCTGGCGATGGTCGGCAGCCCGCAGAAGATCCGCGCCAAACTTGAAGTGCTGGTCGAGCAGACCCAGGCCGATGAGTTGATTTTCACTTGTGATCTGTATGAACACGCCGACCGCGTGCATTCGTACGAGTTGTTGGCGCAGGTGATGAAGGGCTGAAAAGCCCCTCACCCTAGCCCTCTCCCGGAGGAAGAGGGGACTGATCGAGTTGGATGTTCGAAATACATCGACCTGAAAAATCGAGTCGAACTCACGGTCTGAACAATCCCCGATCGGCTCCCTTTCCCCCTCTACCCCTTGGGGGAGAGGGCTGGGGTGAGGGGGTTCGATTTCAAACTCACCAGAAATCTCAAATCCCGGACACAAAAAAGCCGACGCCTTCACGTCGGCTTTTGTATTTCAGGCGCGATTAACCGCGCTTGTAGACGATTTCCTTGGCTCCGCCTTCGCAGGTGCCAACGACGTCGCCACCAGCGGCTGCGCCCTTATCGACAATCTCCAGCGAATACCCGGAAACACCCTTGGCATCCAGCTTCGCCGCAATCTCGCTTTTCAGCTCTTCACAAGGCTTGCCGGCAGCAAACGCACCACCCGCAAGGCTCAACAACCCTACTGCCAATATGAACTTCTTCATCGGTCGCACTCCTGGTCGGATTGAAAGAGGCGGGCATCGAGCGTTCACCCGATGCACCCACCCTGTAGCGCATTGCCATTCCTATGGCACTCGGCCAGCGCGCAAGTTCAGAAGACTAGACCAAACTCAGCTGCTGGCAATCTTGAAGCCGATCTTGAGTGTCACTTGAAAGTGCGCAGCCTTACCGTTTTCGATATGGCCACGGGTCTCGGTGACTTCAAACCATTCCAGATTGCGAATGGTCTTGTTTGCTTCAGCAATTGCGTTATTGATGGCGTCTTCGATGCTGGTTGTAGACGAACCGACCAGCTCGACTTTCTTGTACGTGTGATGGTCACTCATAACGATCTCCTAGGCGTGTGGAATTGAGACTAGCAGTGAATCTGCACTGTTGATTTCGGTGGCGGCGCGCAGGCGAAGTTCAGATTTTCTGCACTTTCTCAAACCGCTGAAGTCCCAACCAACACACGCCACTCATCACCAATGCAGGAGAGCCACCATGGCCAACACCTCTTTACGTAAAGCCTCGTTGCAAAGCATGGAAGCCGAGATCGAGAGTCTGCTCAAGTCGTTGGAAAGCCTGAAGGACGACGCTTCGGACGAGTCGCGCAAGACCCTCAAGGCGCTGAAAAGCAATGCCGAAAGTGCGCTGAAACACTCGCGCCACCTGCTCAGCGATGCCTATGAAGAAGTCAAAGTGAAAACCCGCGAAACCGGGATCGCCACCCGTGATTACGCGCAGGAACATCCGTGGACGACGGCCGGTGTGGCAGTCGGTGCGATCGGCCTGCTCGCGGCTTACTTGCTGTTCAAACGCGGCGAGTGATCCGTCTGGCGCAGCTCGTTCTTGAGCCATTGCGCCAGTTGCCGGGCGCGCCCGTCTGCGGCGCGTTTGGGTAGCCACAACGCCAGTTGCGCCGGGGTTTCACAGAAGCCCCACGGCGCAACCAGGCGACCAGCCTTCAAATCTTCCGTCACCAGCGGCTCCGGCGCGATCGCCACACCGAGACCTGCCACTGCTGCTTCCAGCAAATAATATAAATGCTCAAAACCTTGCCCGAGCTTCAACGCTTTCGCGTCGAGGTGGTTTTGCTGTGCCCAGCTTGGCCAGGCTTGTGGGCGAGAGGTGGTGTGCAGCAGCGGTTCATTAAACAGCGCCGAGGTTGGCGCGTTTTGCAGGCGTTGATAGCCGCTGAACAGCGGGCTCATCACCGGGCCAATGCGTTCCGCAGCGAGTTCGTAAACCTGCATATCCGCTGGCCAGGGTGGTTCGGCGAACAACAACAAAGCGTCCAGTCCCGGGCGACGAGGATCGAGATCGCCTTCACCCGCCGACAGATGTAGACGCAAGTCCGGCAGATCCGCATTCAACCGCCCCAGGCGCGGAATAAACCAGCGCGCCAACAGACTTCCTGAGCAACCCAGCACGAACGGCGCATCGGCGGTGCTTTGCGTCAGCTCTGCACAGACGCTGCGCAACCGGTCGAACGCTTCGCCACTGGCATCGCGCAAACGCACACCGGCATCTGTGAGTTTCAAGCCGCGACCGTCCTTGGCGAACAGACTGACGCCGAGGTGTTCTTCAAGCACTTTGAGCTGACGACTGACCGCCCCATGGGTGACGTGAAGCTGTTCGGCGGCCTGACTGACGCTGTTCAGCCGGGCGGTGGCTTCGAATGCGCGCAAGGCGTTCAGCGGGGGAAGGTCGTGGCTCATGGTATCTGTGAGTTTTCCTGACAGGTTGTGGCGATCTTATCGGTTTTCAGCTTAGAAGGTCAGGGGTAGAGTGGTCGTCATTGTCTTTTCATCCGAATTCACCTGGAGCGACTCATGACCCAGACGTCGAACACCTCTGATCTGCGCAACGGCCCGGACGATAACGGCCTGTTCGGCGCCTTCGGCGGCCGCTACGTGGCAGAAACCCTGATGCCGTTGATCCTCGATCTGGCTCGGGAATACGAAGCGGCCAAGGAAGATCCGGCATTCAAAGAAGAATTGGCCTACTTCCAGCGTGACTACGTCGGACGTCCAAGCCCACTGTATTTCGCCGAACGCCTGACCGAGTTCTGCGGCGGCGCGAAGATTTATCTCAAGCGCGAAGAGCTGAACCACACCGGCGCGCACAAGATCAACAACTGCATCGGCCAGATCCTGTTGGCGCGGCGCATGGGCAAGAAACGCATCATCGCCGAGACCGGCGCCGGTATGCATGGCGTAGCCACGGCCACCGTTGCTGCACGTTTCGGTCTGGATTGCGTGATCTACATGGGCACCACTGACATCGAACGTCAGCAGGCCAACGTCTTTCGCATGAAGCTGCTGGGCGCTGAAGTGATTCCGGTCGTGGCCGGCACCGGCACTCTGAAAGACGCGATGAACGAAGCGCTGCGTGACTGGGTGACCAACGTCGACAGCACCTTCTACCTGATCGGCACCGTGGCCGGCCCGCACCCTTATCCAGCAATGGTTCGCGACTTCCAGGCCGTGATCGGCAAGGAAACCCGCGATCAATTGCAGGCTCAGGAAGGTCGACTGCCGGACAGCCTGGTGGCGTGCATCGGCGGTGGTTCCAATGCCATGGGCCTGTTCCACCCGTTCCTCGACGACAAGGGCGTTGAAATCATCGGTGTTGAAGCGGCCGGTTACGGCATCGAAACCGGCAAGCACGCCGCGAGCCTGAACGGCGGCGTTCCGGGTGTGTTGCACGGCAATCGCACGTTCCTGCTGCAGGACGACGATGGCCAGATCATCGACGCCCATTCGATTTCCGCCGGTCTCGATTATCCCGGCATTGGCCCGGAGCACGCCTGGTTGCATGACATCGGCCGCGTTCAATACACCTCGGTGACCGACGACGAAGCCCTCGACGCGTTCCACAAATGCTGCCGCCTGGAAGGGATCATTCCGGCACTGGAAAGCGCCCACGCCCTGGCTGAAGTGTTCAAACGCGCACCGAAGCTGCCGAAGGATCACCTGATGGTGGTCAACCTGTCGGGCCGTGGCGACAAAGACATGCAGACCGTCATGCACCATATGGAACAGTCCAAGCAGGAGAAACACTGATGAGCCGCCTGCAAACGCGTTTTGCCGACCTCAAAGAACAGAACCGCGCCGCGCTGGTGACTTTCGTCACCGCCGGTGATCCGGACTACGACACCTCGCTGGCGATCCTCAAAGGTTTGCCGGGTGCTGGCGCCGACGTGATCGAGCTGGGCATGCCATTCACCGACCCGATGGCTGACGGCCCGGCGATTCAACTGGCGAACATCCGCGCCTTGGGCGCCAGGCAGAACCTGACGAAAACCCTGCAAATGGTTCGCGAGTTCCGTGAAGGCAACAGCGACACCCCGCTAGTGCTGATGGGTTACTTCAACCCGATCCACATGTACGGCGTTGAGCGCTTCATCGCCGATGCGAGAGAGGCCGGCGTCGATGGCCTGATCGTGGTCGACATGCCGCCTGAGCACAACGCCGAGCTGTGTGACCCGGCGCAGGCTGCCGGTCTGGACTTCATTCGTCTGACCACGCCGACCACTGATGATGCGCGTTTGCCGAAGGTCCTCAATGGCAGTTCCGGTTTCGTTTATTACGTGTCGGTTGCCGGTGTGACCGGTGCCGGTGCTGCAACGCTGGAGCACGTTGAAGAGGCCGTGACCCGTCTGCGTCGTCATACCGATTTGCCGATCAGCATCGGTTTCGGCATCCGTACGCCAGAGCAAGCGGCGTCCATCGCGCGTCTCGCTGACGGTGTGGTGGTGGGGTCGGCACTGATCGATCACATCGCCAACGCGACTACACCGGACCAGGCCATCGACGGCGTATTGAGCCTGTGCTCGGCACTCTCCGAAGGCGTACGTAAGGCCCGTGTCAGCTGAAGGTAAAGTTCCTGATACAGAGGAATTAGCGCCTCGCGGCAAAGACTAAACGAGCAAGACCGAGGGCTTCAGAACATCGTTCTGAGGCCCTTTTTGCTGTTTGTGCCGTGAGGAAAGACCCGATGAAAATGCCGAAACGTCTGATTGCCGGGCTGGGCGTGCTGATGATCAGTGCGACACCGCTGCTGGCCAGCGCCGACCCGCGCGATGATCACGACCACGGCGGCCCGCCACAGGGCCATTACGATAACCGTGGCGACAATCACGGTGACGACCACCGTGGCCCACACAATGAGCACCGTGGCGGCCCGCCGCCCCATGACTTCGGGCCTGTACGCCAGACCATTCGTGATAATCATGGCTACTTCGTACGCGGTGCGCCGCCGCCTCCCGGGATTCATCTGGAGCGTGGCCGGCCGTTGCCGCACGGCTATTACGGCGAGCGTCTGGATAATCGGGCGTTAGGTCGTTTGCCGGTGTATCCGGGCTACGAATGGCGCCGGGCGGGGGGCGACATTGTGCTGATCGCGGTGGGCACCGGGATCGTTTATGAAATTCTGGACGGGGTTTTGTACTGATCTGCAGGCAATAAAAAAGATCGCAGCCAATGGCTGCGATCTTTTTTTCAGGGCAACTCCAGTCCGCCGGAGGCCTTGTGCAGTTTGCGCAGATGCGCGCCAATCTGCTTCACATTCTCCTCACTGGCCGCAATCTCCGCGGCGCGCTTGGGCTCCAGCAACTTGCGCACTTCGGCGTCCAGATCACCGGACAGTGCCAACAGCTTCTTCTGCCGCTGACTGCTCTCTGCTTCGAGTCGACTGAACTCGGCCGGCTGTGGCAGTCCGTACCCCTTGGAATCGAGCAGTTCCGCCGGACGACTGAGGAACCCGCTGTTGGCGAGGATTTCCTGCAAGGTCGCGTTGGCCTTGTCCATGCCGCCGTTTTCGAGCTCGCGTGCGCCGAGGTAACGCTGTTTGACCTCATCCTGGGCCAGCAGCAATTGCCGCCGATAACTGGCTTGTTCCAACAGCAGGAGTGCGGCGCTGGTACGAAGGTCGGCGCGTTCGAACCACTCTCGGCGCTCTTCGGCCGACAGCGAAAGCCATTCCTCGACGGTGTTCTGTTTGATTGGCAATTGCTTCTTCAGCACATCGAACATTGCCTGATAGCGATCGCGGAACGAGTCGAAGCGGTAGCCGAGACGCAACGCTTCTTTCGGATCATCCAGCACACTGGTATCCGCCAGACCACGGCCCTTCATCACTTCCAGCAAGCCGTTGGGCATGATGCTGTCCAGACCCACGAACTGTGTGTTGTTGCTGCCGCTGCGCAACAGCTTCAAGCCTTCCACCGCACAGTTGTTGGAAAGGAAAAAGTAGTTGCCGTCGTAGCTCCAGTGCATTTCGGCAGCGTGTTCGACCACGCCTTCGATCTCGTCGCGTGACAGATTCAGCGGCACCGAGGCGAGGCTGCGCAGTTCAGTCTTGGTGTATTCATCGATGACCTGCGCTAGCGGGAGGACGAACAGGCGTGACGGGTATTTGCCGACCAGTCCGTCCCAGCTCGACAGCTGTACATCGCCGACAAAGGCGCGGTAGGACAGCACCAGATGCTGATCGAGGTCGAGCCGGCAATCCGGCCCACGCGGTCGACCCGGCGCGCAGATCACCAGGCGCAACATGCTGTGGCCCCAGCGGCTGACCCAGTTCTGATTGGCTTCGGCCAGCAGATAGTCGACGGCATAGACTCGTTCCGGATCGACTTGCCCCAGAGGTTGCTTGGCGAAGTCATTGCCGGCATTGAGGAACGAGAAGGTCTTGCTGCAGGCGTCCCTGGCCGGCGGCGCCCAGCCGAAGTGTTGCTGGTAATAGCGATACAGCGCCGGGCGGCGGCAGGCGTAGCTCGGGTCGAGGAGGAAGTACTCCATGTTGACCGCGACGAATTCCTTGGGGCTGGAGATCTCGTACAAGTCCGGGCTACGGGCGATCTGCCGGTTGTGCTGTTCGCGTTCACCACGGCGACCGACGTATTGCTGCCAACCGGCGAGATCGAGCAGGCGCGGGTCATCGCTGAGGGTGAAACGCCGGCCGTTCTGGCCGCGACATTCATCGGGGATACCGACCAGCCCGGCGCTGTTGAAACGTCGGCTGCAGCGCTGGATCAGCGTGCGCTCGGCACTCGGCCACAGGCGCGCGCGATCATAAATGTGGGTGATTTCGTGCAGCACCGTTGCGAGCAGTTCCTGACGCACAGTGCCGTGGGGGCGGTTGGTTTTTTCTTTGGCTGCACTGCCGTCAGTAAGACTGCCGAGCAGTTTGCGGTTCAGATCGAGTTCGGCGACCAGCGTGGCCTGGCCGTAGGCGTTGCCGGGCATGTCGTCGGTCCAGCCGACATCGATGCGTCGGTCCAGCCGTTCGATGAAGCTCGGCGGCAGCTTTTGCATCGCCTCATCGATGAGCGCCTGGCTGGCCTGTTGTTGGGCGGGGCTCAGACCGTCGGTCTTGAGCCGCAGTTGCAGGCCGGCGTGGGCGCTGTTGCCAAGCAGCAACAACGCCCCGGCCAGCAGCCAGGTGCCGAGTGACTTCACAGTGCGAGGATGGCTTCGGCGAGCACCTGATCACTGGCGTCGCGTGCTTCCGGCACACGAGTGCGCAAAGTGTTGAGGGCGGCTTCAAGGTGCGCGCCACGGATATCGCCATTGGATGCTACGAAACTGGCGGCGTCGTCATGGGCTTCGCGGATGATTTTCGAGTCGCGAATCGACGTCGTGGTGTCAGACGTGAAATCGATGGTGCGCTGGGAAGCGCGAACGATGATGTTACTGGTGGCTACCAGGGTGTGCGCCTGGGCCACGTCGGCCAACAAAAACAGGCCAAGGGCGGCAGCAATCAGCGGGCTACGCATGGAACGACTCCGGAAGGGCAAGGGTTACGGGATAACTATTGGACGAGAATTGCCTCTGCCAGTTCAAGATCGCTGGCATGAAGTTTCGGTCGGGTTTTGCGCAGGTAATGCAGCGCGGATTCCAGACGAGCACCTCGCCATTCACCGTCACTGGCAACGAACGCTGCCGCGTCATCATGGGCGGCGAGCAGCAGTTTACGGTCGAAAGGCGCAGAAGACACCATGCTGGTGGCATAACCGCTGACGACACTGCTTTGCGTCGACAGGTTGAACGCATCAAAGGCATTCGCCGACATCGTCCAGCAGGCCGTCAACAGAACAGAAGGGAAGAGCAGATTTGAAAGAAAACGCATGAGACTCGGTAATGGTTAGCGAGCCCAAAGGCTAGCGCAATGCCCGGACCAGAGCCAGCGCCGAAACATCGGGACACGACCCGCGTGTCCCGAACTGTACCGGTCGCTTAGATCGTCAGGATGGCCTGAGCCAATTGTGCGTCGGTGGCTTGCAGCTGTGGCGCCTGATGGCGAATGTGATCCAGCGCGCTTTCCAGCTTCACCCCACGGATTTCGCCTTCACTTGCCACGAAGCTGGCCGCGTCGTCGCGAGCGGCGAGAACGATTTTGTCGTCACGGAACGACGAGGTGACGTCGGAGGTGGCATCGGATGAGGATTTCAGGGCACCGACAACGGCGTCGGTGGTCACGATGAAACTGGTGGCGCTGGCATTGGCAGCCACGGCCAGCAGGGCGGCAGCACTGAGCAGACGAAGACGGGTCATGGTGTAACTCCTGTGGATAAACCGTATTGAGAGGTGGCTCGGTATCTGAGGAGTCAGACGCCACTTGCACAGCATTCGCCACGTTCTGTTTGGATATTAGGCTTGCTTTGCGAGATTCGCACAGTGGGCAGAATGCTAGCGCGAGGAGGGTTTATCCGGTTCATGGAAGCACTCGGTGTGGCTAAGGCCTCGACTGGCGAGATCCCGACCCTGCAGTTGAGCCAGTAAACGCCGGGCTGTGCCCGTTCCACGCGCCGGCAAAAGGGGCGGCGGAGGCGCCACAGAGCGTTGCACCGCGTGACCAGGTGTCTTTAGATTTTGAAACATTCTGTAAGTCATTCATAACGTGTCCCCTGTACCGGTCACGGTGCACGGAGACGTTGCGCCGTTGAGGCGCCGAAGGTGCATGTACACTGATTAAATTGTACTGGTTGATATCTTCATGCTGCGAACTGTACCTGTTGGTGGTCTCGGCATCCATATCGTGGTTTCCCAAAGCCAAAAACGACAAAACCCGTCGTGGTTCCCCACGACGGGTTTTGTTTGTTCAATTCGGGTTGCTGGCGGTGGGTCTAACGACCAGAGCCAGCGACGCTACTTAGCGCCAGAACGGCTTGCTCAGCTCTTCGTAGCGTTGTGCTTCGCTGATACCGGCGTCAGCCAGCAGACGCGAATCCAGACGAGCCAGTTGATGGCGGCTGGAGATGCGGCGCTGCCACAACATCAGGTTGGCGATAACGCGCAGAGGCAGGGAAGCCTGGGTGTTTACAGCTTTGTCTTCGAAGAACAGTTCGGAACTGAGTGTACGTTCCATGGTTGACATCCTTCCGCTTGTGGCGGGATCAGGTAGTGGTTTGACTGGTGCCCATGATCCTCTCGTTTGCCAAGTCTCTCTAGATACAGTTCAGCTGTATTGTGAGTGACCAGTTAACTGTTTATAGGGGGTGTACGGGTCAAAATTGAGCAAACTGTACCTGTCTGCACTCAAGTAGTGCGTTTTAGCTCAATTAAGCTGAGAAGGTAGGCGATCACTGTAGGAAAAGACCGGTACAGCAGTACAGTTTTTGTCAGGTGGAACGTTTGCCAAAGATCGCTGATGCAAACTGTGTTTGCATCAGCGGTTTATCTGTGTGAATTACACGGCGAGCATGCGACCGGTTTCTTCCAGGTTCATGTGCCAGCTCAACGCTTCACGCAGGATATGCGGGGTGTGACCACCGATTGCACAGGCAGAAGTGAAGTAATCATTCAGCGCCTGACGGAAGTCCGGGTGCACACAGTTATCGATGATCACTCGCGCACGTTCCCGTGGCGCCAGACCCCGCAGGTCGGCCAGACCCACTTCGGTCACCAGAATGTCGACGTCATGCTCGGTGTGGTCAACGTGGCTGACCATCGGTACTACGCTGGAAATCGCGCCACCCTTGGCGATCGATTTGGTCACGAAGACCGCCAGGTGCGCGTTGCGTGCGAAATCGCCGGAACCACCGATGCCGTTCATCATCCGCGTGCCGCAGACGTGGGTCGAGTTGACGTTGCCGTAGATGTCGAACTCCAGCGCCGTGTTGATGCCGATGATGCCCAGCCGACGCACCACTTCCGGGTGGTTGGAGATCTCCTGCGGCCGCAGCACCAGTTTGTCCTTGTATTTCTCCAGATTGCCGAACACATCGCTGTTGCGCCGCTCCGAGAGGGTGATCGAGCTGCCCGAGGCGAAGCTCAGCTTGCCGGCATCGATCAGGTCGAAGGTCGAATCCTGCAACACTTCGGAGTACATGGTCAGGTCTTCGAACGGCGAATCGATCAGGCCGCACATCACCGCGTTGGCAATGTTGCCGATCCCCGCCTGCAACGGGCCCAGTTTGTTGGTCATGCGCCCGGCATCGACTTCCTGCTTGAAGAAGGTGATCAGGTGCGCGGCGATGGCGTTGGTATCGACATCCGGGGTTGACACCGTGGACGGCGAGTCCGCCTGCTGGGTGATAACGATGGCGACAATCTTCTCCGGCGGAATCGGAATCGCGGTGCTGCCGATGCGGTCGTCGACTTTTACCAGCGGGATCGGCGTGCGCGTCGGGCGATAGGTCGGGATATAGATGTCATGCAGGCCTTCGAGGTTGGCGTTGTGCGCTAGGTTGATCTCGACGATCACCTGTTTGGCGAAAATCGCAAAACTCGCCGAGTTGCCCACCGAGGTGGTCGGCACGATATGACCTTGTTCAGTGATGGCCACAGCCTCAATCACTGCGATATCCGGCAGCTTCAGTTGCTGGTTGCGCAGTTGCTCGACGGTTTCCGACAAGTGCTGGTCGATGAACATGACTTCGCCGGCATTGATTGCCTTGCGCAGGGTGCTGTCGACCTGGAACGGCATGCGTCGCGACAGTACGCCGGCTTCGGTCAGTTGTTTGTCCAGATCATTGCCGAGGCTGGCGCCGGTCATCAGGCTGATCTTCAGCGGCGTGACCTTGGCCCGCTCGGCCAATGCGTGGGGAACGGCTTTGGCTTCGCCGGCGCGGGTGAAGCCGCTCATGCCGACGGTCATGCCGTCCTCAATCAGAGCGGCGGCGTCGGCAGCGCTCATCACTTTATCCAACAACGAAGGCAGGCGAATACGGTCACGGTACATGGATTATTATCTCGGGCAACGAGTAGCAGGATGCGCAGTCTAGTGAATTTGACGGGCGCCTGTCCCGCTACCAAGGTCGCAAACGAGGCGTCTATTTAGCGGGTTTCAAGTAAAACACCGTTACCGGATCCGCAACAACGCGGCAAATTGTCCGGCGTTTTGCGCAAACAAAAACGCCCCGACGAGTCGGGGCGTTCGGTCTTGCAGCGGGGAATTACTCGACCGCTTTGACCATGTCTTCGATGACTTTCTTCGCGTCGCCGAACACCATCATGGTCTTGTCCAGATAGAACAGTTCGTTGTCCAGACCGGCGTAACCGCTGGCCATCGAGCGCTTGTTGACGATGATGGTCTTGGCCTTGAATGCTTCGAGAATCGGCATGCCGGCAATCGGCGACTTCGGATCGTTCTTGGCGGCCGGGTTGACCACGTCGTTCGCGCCGAGCACCAGCACCACGTCGGCCTGGCCGAACTCGGAGTTGATGTCTTCCATCTCGAACACCTGGTCGTAAGGCACTTCGGCCTCGGCGAGCAGGACGTTCATATGGCCAGGCATACGGCCGGCCACCGGGTGGATCGCATACTTCACGGTTACACCACGGTGGGTCAGCTTCTCGGTCAGTTCTTTCAATGCATGTTGCGCACGCGCCACTGCCAGACCGTAGCCCGGCACGATGATCACGGTGTCGGCGTTGGTCAGCAGGAAGGTTGCATCGTCAGCCGAACCGGATTTCACCGGGCGGGCTTCTTTCGCACCGGCCGGGCCCGCATCGGCCGTGTTGCCGAAACCGCCGAGCAGTACATTAAAGAAGGAACGGTTCATCGCCTTGCACATGATGTACGAGAGAATCGCACCGCTCGAGCCCACCAGGGAACCGGCAATGATCAACATCGAGTTGTTCAGCGAGAAACCGATACCCGCCGCCGCCCAGCCCGAGTAGCTGTTGAGCATCGACACCACGACTGGCATGTCGGCACCGCCGATCGGGATGATGATCAGCACGCCCATCACGAACGCCAGCGCCAGCATCAGCGCGAACGCAGTGAGGTTGCCGGTGAACATGAACGTCAGACCGAGTGCCAGCGTCGCCAGACCCAACACTGCGTTGAGCTTGTGCTGACCGGCAAACTGTACCGGCGCGCCCTGGAACAGACGGAACTTGTACTTGCCCGACAGCTTGCCGAAGGCAATCACCGAACCGGAGAAGGTGATTGCACCGATCGCCGCACCGAGGAACAGCTCCAGACGGTTGCCCGCCGGAATCGAGTCGCCCAGCTGTTTAACGATACCCAGCGATTGCGGCTCAACCACTGCCGCGATGGCAATGAACACGGCCGCGAGGCCGATCATGCTGTGCATGAAGGCGACCAGTTCCGGCATTTTGGTCATTTCAACGCGTTTGGCCATGATCGAACCGGCGGTGCCACCGATCAGCAGGCCAACGATGACGTAACCGATACCCGCGGTTGCCAGCTCGGCGCCCAGCTTATAGATGAGGCCGACGGTGGTCAGGATCGCCAACGCCATGCCGAGCATGCCGAACAGGTTGCCGCGGCGCGAGGTGGTCGGGTGCGACAGGCCTTTGAGGGCCTGGATAAAGCAGATCGACGCGATCAGGTAGAGCGTCGTGACGAGATTCATGCTCATTACTTCGGCGCCTCTTCTTTTACTTTCGGGGCTTTCTTCTTGAACATCTCAAGCATGCGGCGGGTGACCAGGAAGCCACCGAACACGTTGACCGCAGCCAGCGCCACCGCAAGGGTGCCCATGGTTTTACCCAGCGGCGTGACGGTCAGTGCGGCGGCAAGCATGGCGCCGACGATCACGATCGCGGAGATGGCGTTGGTCACCGCCATCAATGGCGTGTGCAGCGCAGGTGTAACGTTCCAGACCACGTGGTAACCGACATAAATCGCCAGCACGAAGATGATCAGGTTGTAGATACCGGGGGAGATAAGCTCTTCCATCGTCTGAATCCCTGCTTAGGCGTTTTTGCGGATGACTTGGCCGTCGCGGCACATCAGGCACGCGGCGACGATGTCGTCTTCGAGGTTGACGTCGAACTGGCCTTCTTTGGTGAACACCAGCTTGAGGAAGTCCAGCAGGTTGCGCGCATACAGTGCCGAGGCGTCTGCAGCGACTTCGCCGGCCAGATTGGTCGGGCCACAAATGGTTACGCCATTCTCGACCACGACCTGATCAGCCACGGTCAGCGGGCAGTTACCACCCTGAGCCGCTGCGAGGTCGATGACCACCGAGCCCGGTTTCATCTGGGCCACGGTCTCCGCGCTCAACAGCGTCGGCGCCTTGCGGCCCGGAATCAGCGCGGTGGTAATGACGATGTCAGCTTGTTTGGCGCGCTCGTGCACGGCCTGGGCCTGACGCTGCATCCAGCTCGCCGGCATTGGCCGCGCGTAACCGCCAACACCAACAGCGCATTCGCGCTCTTCATCGGTCTCGTAAGGCACGTCGACGAACTTGGCGCCGAGGGATTCGATCTGTTCCTTGACGGCCGGACGTACGTCGGACGCTTCGATTACCGCACCCAGACGTTTCGCCGTGGCAATCGCCTGCAACCCGGCCACACCCGCGCCGAGAATCAATACGCGCGCCGCTTTCACGGTGCCCGCAGCGGTCATCAACATAGGCATGAAACGTGGATAGTGGTGCGCAGCAAGCAACACCGCCTTATAGCCGGCAATGTTCGCCTGCGACGACAACACATCGAGACTCTGCGCGCGCGAGGTGCGCGGCGCGGCTTCGAGGGCGAACGCGGTAATGCCGCACTCGGCCATCTTCGCGATGGTCTCGTTGTTGAACGGGTTGAGCATGCCCACCAGCACCGTACCGCGCTTGATCAGCGTCAGTTCGGTATCGCTTGGTGCGACCACTTTGAGAATCAGCTCGGCGCCAAACGCATCATTGGCACTGCCAATGGTTGCGCCTGCCGCTTCATAGGCACTGTCGACAACGCTGGCTTTAACGCCGGCGCCGGTTTGCACAGTGACCTTATGACCTTGGCTGATCAGCTTTTTAATGGTTTCCGGGGTTGCAGCAACCCGTGTTTCACCGGTCTGGGTTTCGAGAGGAACACCAATGTGCACGTCAAATCTCCTGCGTGATCTTATTGAGTAAACCCATGCACTACGGATGGTGCGACTGGGGCGGCCGATCAGCACGATCCCGCCAAATCAGGGCGGGGCGCGGCATTTTGCAGGCGAACTTTATGCCCTTCAAGGGATTATGACGGGTGACGGAAAATTAACTACAAGTCATCCCGTGACCGAATGTCGCAGATGGCCAGTTGAATCCCTTGCAGGCCGTGCCTTACAAGGATTCTGGCCGAATATGGAAAAATTTCTCATTGGTGGCGTGAATAGACAGTAATGCGTCGTCCATGAAGGCTCAAAGCCACGTCGTCAGGCGCTTCTGGGACGTCTGTACGACTTTCGGATACAGTCAGCGAAATTGCGACAAATAGTTATATCTGTAGGGCTTTGTTTTTCCTGACTACGAGGTTAGATATTGCTGTAAGCCTTTATCCTTCTAGGCTGTAGCTCTGTGCCTGGTTTACCAGCCAGTCGCGAAAAGCCTTTAATGACGCTGATTCGACCTTTCGCTCAGGAATCATCAGGTAATAGGCCTTGATGCTGGAGAGTGCTTGGGGGTTGGCGACCACCAGGCGTTTCTCGGCCAGCTCACGCTGAATCAGGAACGGCGGAATCAGCGCAATGCCCATGTCGTGCATCGCTGCCTGGGCCAGCATGGAGAATAGCTCGTAGCGCGGGCCTGTCATGTCGCGGGGAATATTCAGGTGTTGCGAGTTGAACCACTGGCGCCAGGCGTAGGGGCGGGTGGTTTGCTGCAGCAGCGGCAGTTCGGCGATGGCTTCGGCGGTCAGATGCGTCTCGTTGCCAAGTAGGGCGGGGCTGCACACCGGCATCGGATTCTCTCCCATCAGTCTGTGGGATTCGGTACCTGACCAATCGGCATCGCCGAAGTAGATCGCGGCGTCGAATTCGGTATCAGCAAACAGAAAGGGCCGGGTGCGGTTGGTCAGGTTGACCGTGACTTCCGGGTGCTTGAGCTGGAAATCCTTGAGCCGTGGCAGTAGCCATTGAGTACCGAAGGTCGGCACCACCGCCAATTCGATCACGTTGATGCCTTGCTGGCCCATCACTGACAGCGTGTCGCGCTCGACCGCATCGAGTTGCGTCGCGACCCGGCGGCTGTAGGAAAGTCCTGCTTCTGTCAGTTTCACTCCGCGCCGCGAGCGTCGGAACAGTTCCACACTGAGAAACTCCTCAAGGCTGGCGATCTGTCGGCAAATGGCGCCTTGAGTGAGGGAAAGTTCTTCGGCGGCCCGGGTAAAGCTCTCGTGGCGCGCGGCGGCTTCGAAACTGATCAGGGCGGTGGTGCTGGGGATCTTCCTGCGCATGTACGTCAACCTCACTAATGCGCCGCATAAAAGGCATTTGGCGACGTTTCGGAGTGAGAAATTAGCACAACAGGATGCGAAATCCTCGTTTGCCGCGCCAGCGAACGACGCCTAGGATCAATCCCACGTTAATTCAGCCGATTTGCGAGGACACACTCATGGGCGGTAAAGCTAGCTTCAATTGGATCGATCCCCTGCTGCTGGATCAGCAACTCACTGAAGAAGAGCGCATGATCCGCGACACCGCCGAGCAGTTCGCTCAACAGAGCCTCGCACCGCGTGTTCTTGAAGCCTTCCGCCATGAGAAAACCGACCCGGCGATCTTCCGCGAAATGGGCGAAGTCGGCCTGTTGGGCGCGACCATCCCTGAGCAATACGGAGGCAGCGGACTTAACTATGTCAGCTACGGCCTGATCGCCCGTGAGGTCGAGCGTGTCGACTCCGGCTACCGCTCGATGATGAGCGTGCAGTCGTCGCTGGTGATGGTGCCGATCAACGAATTCGGTACTGAAGCGCAGAAACAGAAGTACCTGCCGAAACTGGCGTCTGGCGAGTGGATTGGCTGCTTCGGTTTGACTGAGCCAAACCACGGTTCGGATCCAGGCGCGATGATTACCCGTGCACGTAAGGTCGACGGCGGCTATAGCCTGACTGGCGCGAAAATGTGGATCACCAACAGCCCGATCGCCGATGTGTTCGTGGTCTGGGCCAAAGACGATGCCGGCGACATCCGTGGCTTCGTCCTGGAAAAAGGCTGGAAAGGCCTGAGTGCTCCGGCGATTCACGGCAAGGTCGGTCTGCGCGCGTCGATCACCGGTGAGATCGTCATGGACAACGTATTCGTGCCGGAAGAGAACATCTTCCCGGACGTGCGTGGCCTGAAAGGTCCGTTCACCTGCCTCAACTCGGCGCGTTATGGCATTTCCTGGGGGGCACTGGGCGCCGCCGAGTTCTGCTGGCACACCGCTCGTCAGTACACCCTGGATCGTCAGCAGTTCGGTCGGCCATTGGCCGCTACTCAACTGATCCAGAAGAAGCTGGCCGACATGCAGACCGAAATCACCCTGGCTCTGCAAGGCTGCCTGCGTCTGGGTCGTATGAAGGATGAAGGCACTGCTGCGGTCGAGATCACTTCGATCATGAAGCGCAACTCGTGCGGCAAGTCGCTGGATATCGCGCGTATGGCTCGCGACATGCTCGGTGGTAACGGCATCTCCGATGAGTTCGGCGTGGCCCGTCATCTGGTCAACCTGGAAGTGGTGAATACCTATGAAGGTACCCACGACGTCCACGCGTTGATCCTCGGGCGTGCGCAAACCGGTCTGCAGGCGTTCTATTAATAGGAGAGCGACCATGGGCGCACTGTCGCATCTGCGGGTACTGGATTTATCGCGGGTATTGGCCGGACCGTGGGCCGGGCAGATCCTCGCCGATCTTGGCGCCGAGGTGATCAAGGTCGAGCGCCCGGGCAATGGTGACGACACTCGCGCCTGGGGCCCGCCCTTCCTTAAAGACGCTTATGGCGAGAACACTTCGGAGGCCGCTTATTACCTGTCGGCCAACCGCAACAAGCAATCGGTGACTATCGACTTCACGCGTCCCGAGGGCCAGAGGCTGGTGCGTGAGCTGGCGGCAAAGTCGGACATTCTCATCGAGAACTTCAAGGTCGGCGGGCTCGCGGCTTACGGCCTGGATTATGAGTCGCTGAAGGCGATCAATCCGGATCTGATTTACTGCTCGATCACCGGTTTTGGCCAGACCGGGCCATATGCCAAACGCGCGGGCTACGACTTTATGATTCAGGGGCTGGGCGGACTGATGAGTCTGACCGGTCGACCTGAGGGGGATGAGGGGGCCGGGCCGGTGAAGGTCGGTGTGGCGTTGACGGACATTCTCACTGGTCTGTATTCGACAGTGGCGATCCTCGCGGCACTGGCGCACCGCGATCATGACGGTGGTGGTCAGCACATTGATATGGCGTTGCTCGATGTACAGGTGGCGTGTCTGGCTAACCAGGCGATGAACTACCTGACAACGGGCAATGCACCGAAGCGCTTGGGCAATGCGCATCCGAACATTGTGCCTTATCAGGATTTTCCTACGGCCGATGGTGATTTCATTCTCACGGTTGGTAACGACGGGCAGTTCCGCAAGTTCGCCGAAGTGGCGGGGCAGCCGCAGTGGGCGGATGATCCGCGCTTCGCGACCAATAAGCTGCGGGTGGCTAACCGCGCGGAACTGATTCCGTTGATTCGTCAGGCCACCGTGTTCAAGACGACTGCCGAATGGGTTGCTCAGCTGGAGCAGGCGGGCGTTCCGTGTGGCCCGATCAACGATCTGTCGCAGGTATTCGAAGATCCTCAGGTTAAAGCACGTGGATTGTCGATAGAGATGCCGCATGCGTTGGCGGGGACGGTGCCTCAGGTGGCCAGCCCTATTCGGTTGTCGCAGACGCCAGTCGAGTATCGTCGAGCGCCACCCTTATTGGGCGAGCATACGCTGGATGTTTTGCAGCGGGTGCTGGGGATAGGTGCGGGTGCGGTGGCTGATTTGAAGGCGGCTGGAGTGATCTAGACATTTCTTCTATATAGCGACGCAGCATTTGCTTCCTATATAGAGAAGCGTTTGAACATTTTCTAGCAAATCTGCAAGTGATTGAAAGAAAAGCGCAATTAACGGTTGACGGCAGATTTCAGATGTCTATAATTCGCCCCACTTCCGGCGCAGTCGAAACGGAAAACTCCTTGAGATTCAATGAGTTATGCAGGTTTCGATAG
>NZ_CATKPQ010000007.1:0-50461 GCF_949768005.1 Pseudomonas sp. IT-347P | reverse complement strand
TAGAACCCTCACCCTTTCCAATGCGGTGGCGCCTGCCATTGATTCGGTGAAGGACTCCGCAGGGGTAGACATTCCGAACAATGGACTCACATCCGATACCACCATCACATTGAGCGGCACCGCCAACCCGGGCGAGGAATTGGAGATTTTCAACCACACCGAGAGCAGGGGCCCTGCCACCGCCGATCCATCGACAGGCATCTGGAACAAACAGCTCACCAACCTGACTCCGGCGGACTACAGTTTTACAGTAAAAAGACGGGATGGTTCGGGGCAACCGTCCGCTCCATGGGCGCTAAGGGTTGTGCAAGCGTTGATTATCGATACGACACCTATCCAGATAACCGGCCACAATTACCTCGCCACAGGCGGACTGATAGATAAATTAGTCCGAATCGACCCGCCTCCCTCCGACACATTCAAGGACTGGTACCCTACGAGCGGTACCCCACCTTACACCTTCACCTCCGGCAATGATCAAATCGCGGTGGTGAATTCGGCCGGCAGAATCACTGGGACCGGGAATGGCGAAACAACAATAACGGTTACTGACGCCGACAACCGGACAGCCTCCGTCAAAGTAACGATTAGCAACATCACCTGGTTGATTGAAAATCCCATCACCATGTATCCCACTCAGGCAGTTCAATGGGCCCAATCTATAGGAGCAACGCCAACATCCCCACAAGATGTTCCCTACCTCAATTCCATATTCCCCCAACAGATTCAAAAAACAGATCGTTTGCACTGGCATGCTGGTGGCCCGCCGCCAGGGTACCCCCTGACTACATTGATGGTGATGCAAAAACCGGATGGATGGAGCACAAAAGAAACAGACATGGGGGCTATCTACAAGATACATACCCTAGTCACCAAGAAAACTCGTCCTTAGCAAATACAAGGGTCCAGTGAGTTAGTACGGAAAACATAAGTCCATCTCAAAGACCTCCTTCACTGGAGGTCTTTTAAGGCTCGCTTTTACGACCCATTTAGAGACGGATTTATTTAAACAGAGATTAAACGGGGCCAGACCACGGTTTCCGTTTTTTAGACTAAAAGGTCGCAGCCTTCGGCAACACAGATAACTGTGTAGAAGTTACCGTGACTAATTTTGGCACGGATTTATTTAATCAGTCTTGAAATACTAAAAGACCGCAGCCATCGGCAGCTCCTACAGGGATTTACGTCTCCTGGAGTTGCCGATAGCTGCGATCTTTTGTTTTTTAAACGATGAGTTTAAAGGACACCTGCAGATACGGTAGCAGGGCTACAAATCCTTGCGCCATTGCCTACAGCTACGCCAGAATCCGCCGGCTTGTGCGCTTTGAGGGCGGGTTCTATTGTGGATCGGTCGCTGATTGTTCAGTGATCGGGTTTAGCAGCCCGGATTTTCTCTAGACGCACAATGTCCGTTGCCGTTATGGCGGCTTTGCGTGGGGCACTTCGGTGCGCCGGGTTCTAGAGTCCTGGTCTGCTAACCCGCGTATAGCCGCCACCTTCTTCGTTAGCAGCGAACGGTGGCAGCTTCACTACTCTAGAGGCTTCACCGATGATCAAACCAACACCCAACCCACCCGAAACCGACCCCACCTCCCCCTACGAATCCCTCGATTCAAAAAAACTCCACGAAGCCGCCGACCGCGCCCTCGATCACTACCTCTGCCCACCCGGCGCCACCCCTCCGCCCCGCAAAACCCGTCGAATGTACGCCGTCACCGCAGACTTCAAAAACGAGGAACTGCTGGCCGATGCCAGCGAAACACTCGCTTCAGCCAGAACCATCGCCCATGACTTCGCTCATCTTGTACCCGCGTCGCAACGCAGGACGCTGTTGGGGATCGCGCAGCTGATCATGCTTGGGGAACTGGCGGTGAATCGGGTGATGGATAGCCTGGAATTGCCGCAGTAACGAGGATCTCATGACAAGCCTTGAATGAGGCGGTGTGGCTGCTGACGCCTTCGCGGGCAAGCCCGCTCCCACAGGGGATTTCTGTCGGTCACACGGCTGCGTTTACAGCGCCAGATGTGTGGGAGCGAGCCTGCTCGCGAAGGCGGTGGGTCAGTCAGTGAGATGTCGACTGAAAAAACGTCTTCGCGAGCAGGCTCGCTTCCACACTGGCTCGCGGTCGTGCTGAACAGCAACTGGCGGAAGGCAGCCGGAGTCGAACCTGCCCGGGAACGGATGCCGTCCCCAACCGGGTTTGAAGCCCGGCCGCGCCACCGGGCGCGATTGCCTTCCTTGAACTCATGGTGCGTCGGCGTGGGCCAGCGCGTTGTCGGGGCGGATCTGGCGGGATTCGCCGAGGCGTCGGGTCAGGCCGACGCGGTCGAAATATTCGAGGTACTGAATACAGCGTTTGCGTCCCAAGCCTAGCGCATCGCGGAAGCTTGTCACCTGGATCTGCGGATTTTCCCTGGCGAGTTTGAGCAGCACGTCGGCCATTTGGCGCAATTGAACATCACTCAAAAACAGATCGCGCACCACTTGATGCATCAGACCGAGCCGCGCCAGTTTGCGCAGTAGCAGGCGCACGACGGCGTCGTCCTGCCCCAGCACTTTGGCCACGTCACGCACCCACGGCGGATCGAATCCTGCGTTTTCAAACAGCGGCTGCACCTGCTGCCACAGGCTTTCGTCCTCGGCATTCAATCGCACCTGATGATCCGGCAGGTGCAGCCATGGCCCGCTCGCCTGAATCGATCCGGCCGCCAGCAACTCATCCAGCAGACTGACAAACGTCGAACGCTCCAGCGCCAGACCACTGAAGCGGCGCAGGCGATCGCGATCCGGGCCCATCTGGTCGGGTTCCAGTTCATGAAAGTGTGCGAGTTGCTCCAGCAGGGTGAACTTCAATTGCGCCCAGCGCTGCACGTTGAACAGGACCGGGCCTTGCCGGGTGTCGATCATCCGCACGTTGGCCGCCAACGCCCAAGTCGAGCGCGGGCGATTGAACTGACGCTCCAGGCGCAGCGGGTCGAGGCCGCCAGCGCTGTAGTTGAGCAGCACAGGCAAGACCTGTTCGAACTCGTCGGCCGAGACCAACGCGCGCAGCTGCGCCAGGCGTTCCGGACTACGACGTTGTCGCGTCGGGGCGAACGGGTCGAGGACCTGGCCGCCACCCAAGGTACGTTGCGCGCTCGGGTCGCGCAGGATCAGCCGATCACCCTTCACCGCGTGCACCGGCGCATTGATCAGCAATTGCGCGAACATGCGCTCGCCGGGACTCAAGCGTGGGCCTTCGAGCAAGGCTACCCGGGCGATGACGTCCTGTGTGCCGAGGTGCACGTGCACCGGGTGAAAGTGTTCAAAGGTGCGTTCGCCGGGCAATAAATGAAAGTCGATGTCGACCCGTTGCGTCGGGGCGTGCAGCCATTCGCTCAGCAGCCACTGGCCGCGATGGATCTGCGCCAGTTCGAGGCGTTCACCGCTCAGGTTCAACGCCACTCGCTGCCCGGCGAAGGCCTGTTCGGCGGCTTGATTCTGTGCGTGCAGGCCGCGCACTCGCACGGTTTTCGCGGAAGGTCCGAGGCTGAGTTTGTCGCCGACGGCCACCGCGCCCGACAACGCCGTCCCGGTCACGACGATCCCCGCGCCGGCGACGCTGAAGGCGCGGTCGATGGCCAGGCGAAAACCACCTTCGCGACTGCGCGCCAATACTTCACGTTGCGTCTGCACTAACGTCTCGCGCAGTTCATCAACGCCCTGCCCGGTCACGCTCGACACAAGCACGATCGGCGCTTCGGCAAACGGCCCGGCCTCAAGCAGATCCAGCACCTGCCGCTGAACCTCTTCCACCCTGCCCGCTCCGGCCCGGTCGCATTTGCTGATCGCCACCAGCGCGCGGGGAATGCCAAGCAATTCGACAATCGCCAGATGCTCGCGGGTCTGCGGCATCACGCCGTCGTCTGCGGCAACCACCAGCAACACCAAGTCGATGCCCTGCGCGCCGGCAAGCATGTTGTGGGTGAATTTCTCGTGGCCGGGCACATCGATAAACCCGGTCAACCCGGCGCCGGGTTCAAGTTCGGCGTAGAGATAACCCAGGTCGATGGTCATCCCGCGTTCACGTTCCTGCGGGCGGCGGTCGCCGGTTTGCCCGGTCAGCGCCTGCAACAGCGAGGTCTTGCCGTGGTCGATGTGCCCCGCGGTGCCGACGATCACGGATCGACCTGCAGGTGCGGCAATTGCCCGAGCCACGCCGGCTCATCGTCGAGCTGACGCAGATCCAGCCACAGCGCATCGTCGCCAATGCGCCCGAGCACCGGAATCGGCAACGCACGCAACGCCGCTTCCAGATTCAACAGGCAGCGCCCGCGCAAACGCTTCGACACTTGCGGGCGGCAACACAATGCTGCACTCGGCAAACGCGCGACCGGTTGGCTGCCGCTGCCGATCATGCCCAGGGCCTCGACTGCGCTGACCTGCCAAACCTCGCCCAATACTTCAGCAAACGCCGGTTGCAAGCGTGAAGCCTGGGCAAAAATATCGGCTTGCGGGCGGGTCAACAGGCGCAGGCTCGGCAGACGTTCAGCGAGGCGATCCGGATCGCGATACAAACCCAGCACCGCCTCCAACGCCGCCAAGGTCAACTTGTCCACGCGCAGCGCACGTTTCAACGGGTTCTTCTTGATCTTCGCGATCAGCTCTTTACGGCCGACGATCAACCCCGCCTGCGGGCCACCGAGTAATTTGTCGCCGCTGAACGTGACAATATCCGCGCCATCCAGCAGCGCCTGACGCACCGTCGGTTCGGCCGGCAAACCCCAGCGGGTCAGGTCCAACAGACTGCCGCTGCCCAGATCTTCCAGCAACGGCAAGCCATGCTGATGGGCCAACGCGGCCAGTTCAGCGGTCGGCACGCGGGCGGTAAAACCTTCGATGCTGTAGTTGCTCGCATGCACGCGCATGATCAAACCGCTGCGCGGGCTGATCGCCGCTTCGTAGTCGCGGGCATGGGTGCGATTGGTCGTGCCGACTTCATGCAGACGCACACCGGCGCGGGCCATGATGTCGGGAATGCGGAAGGCGCCGCCGATTTCGATCAGCTCGCCACGGGAAATGATGCCTTCCTTGCGCGCCCCCAGACTGTTGAGCGTCAGCAGCACGGCGGCGGCATTGTTGTTGACCACAGTGACGGCTTCGGCGCCGGTCAGTTCGCGGATCAGGCCTTCGATCAAATCATCGCGATCGCCGCGCTTGCCGCTGGCCAGATCGAATTCCAGATTGAGCGGATAACGCGCGGCCATTTGCACCGCGTCGATGGCTTCGTCCGGCAACAGAGCGCGACCGAGGTTGGTGTGCAGCACCGTACCGGTCAGGTTGAACACCCGGCGCACGTGGCTGCGTTGTTGCTGGGCCAGCCGTTCACTGACGCGGCCGGCGAGCACTTCGGGGCTGATTTCGGCGGCCGACAATTGCCCGTTCAACACGTCCGAACGCAGTTCATCCAGCAATTGACGCAGACTGGCCAGCAGAGACTCACGTCCGTGACGCTCAAGTAACGGCGCACTCGCTGGGTGACGCAACAAACCATCAATGGAAGGTAACCGCAGGGACATCAGCCACTCCTGGAAACAGATCGTTCGGCCAGAGTGTAGACCCTGCTGTCATTCGTCTCCCGGTGCCAGCAACAGATTCGGTGCCAGCCGTTGATAACCGTCCTGGGCCAGACGCATATCGAGCAGCAAACTGCTGAGATCCGCCGACAATGCCTCGGCATCGGCATCGTTCTCCAGATACACCAGTTTCAGATAGCTGTTACAACCCGGACAGACTTCAGCCCGCAACGGCGCCTGATTGGCGGCATGGCGATCGTCCTCAAGGCTCAGATAATCAAGGCCCTTGCTCGACTCGCAATACACGCACTTGACTCGCACCACGTGCCATTCGCAGGCACACAGCGAACACACCAGATAACGCAAACCGTTGTGCTTGCCGCGATGGCGAATGACCCCGGCCATGGCCGGTGAACCGCAGGCCGGGCATTGGCTGAGGCTGTCGCCGGGTTTGAGTTGCAGATTTGCCGCGCTGAGCAGCCAGTGACTCCACGCCACTTGCAGCGCGGCGCCGAGAAACGGCACCAGTTGCGCCGGCACCAGCGAATACTGGCCACTGACCAACGCCACGGCCCACGCGCGCAACTGGCCGGAACTGGCGGCGCGCATCGTGTCCACTGCGTCGACAACGGCAGGCTGTTCAACGGGCGCATAGCGTTTCAACAAGGCATCGAGATACCCCTGCCATGCGTCTTCGCGCACCAAGGTGTCGGCGGCAAATGGCGGCAAACCATGCTGCTGACAGGCTTCAATCCGCTGCTGATCGAACGGCGCCGTCAGCGGCGGATCGTCAAACACCTGCTGCTGCACCCGGCACAACCCGGCAATCAGCCGCAAATATTCAGACAGCGCATGCCCCTCGGCCAGTTGCTCCAGTCGAGAGGCCCGCAGTGCAAACAGATTCGAAGGCGGCAGATGCAGAAACGGCGGCGAACAGGCCGCCGCTTCGATTTCCCCAGGTTCAAGAATGGTTGGCAAACGTCAGCCCTTTTTGGTGATCGGTCGCTCCGGCACGTCGGGATGACGCTCATCGCGGGTTACCTCGCGATACCAGAGTTCATGGTGTTTCCTCGCCCAGGCGCGGCTCACCCAGCCATGCATCATCGCGTCCACCGAGCCCTTGATCCACAGCCCGGCGTAGATATGAATGATGATGCTCAGCACCAGAATGAACCCGGCCAGCGCATGCAACAGCATCGCCCAGCGGATCACGGTGATGCCGAAATACGCACTGAACCACGCACGCCAGATCACCAGCCCGGTGAACAGCAAACCGAGCATGCACAGCAGTAAAGTCCAGAACAGCAGTTTCTGCCCGGCGTTATATTTGCCTACCGGCGGCACGCTTTCCTCGTCGTTGACCATCACCCGATTGATGCGCCGCAGCCACCGCCGGTCATTGGCGATGAAGAAATTGCTGCGCCAGAAGCTGAACACCAGACCAAGGAACAACACGAACATGGCGATGCCCATGTACGGGTGCAGAATCCGCGTCCACGGCCCGCCGCCGAACAGGTGGGTCAACCAGAACAGCGACGGATGAAACAACGCCAGCCCGGACAGCCCGGCCATGAAAAACAGGATCGCCACCAACCAGTGATTGGTGCGCTGGTTGGCGCTGTAACGCAGGATCGTCTTGTTGCTCATGTCCGGTCCTCCCCGCGTGGATCGAAGGTGTGCACCGCCGGATCAACGACGTGCACCGAGGTATCGGGCGGCGTCGGATGTTCGTCCTCTTCGACGCGATTCGGGCCGATGCGCACGTAATGGAAGAACCCGGCCAGCACTGCCGCGCCCATGGCCAACAGGCCCAAAGGTTTGCTGATGCCCTTCCACAGGCCCACCAACGGGCTGATTGCCGGATCCTGCGGCAGGTTGGCGTAGATCGTCGGCGTATCCGCGTGGTGCAACACGTACATCACATGCGTGCCGCCAACACCGGCCGGGTCATACAGACCAGCGTTTTCAAAGCCACGGCTTTTCAGGTCGACGATGCGCTCGGCGGCATGTTCCTTCATGTCTTCCTTGGTGCCGAAAACGATGGCGCCGGTCGGGCAGGTTTTCACGCAGGCCGGTTCCAGCCCGACTGCCACGCGATCGGAACACAAGGTGCATTTGTAGGCCTTGTGATCCTTCTGCGAAATGCGCGGAATGTTGAACGGGCAACCGGTGATGCAATAACCGCAACCGATGCAGTGATCCTGATCGAAATCGACGATGCCATTGGCATGCTTGATGATTGCCCCGGGACTCGGGCACGCCGCCAGACAACCGGGTTCGGCGCAGTGCATGCAGCCGTCCTTGCGGATCAGCCATTCGAGGTTGCCGGCGTCGGTTTCATGCTCGGTGAAACGCATCAACGTCCAGGTTTCAGCGGTCAAATCCTGCGGGTTATCGTAGGTGCCGTGGTTGTGGCCGACCTCATCGCGCAGTTCGTTCCATTCCGAGCAGGCGACCTGACAGGCCTTGCAGCCGATGCATTTGGTGGTGTCGATCAGCTTGGCCACCGCCTCCTGATTCCTCACCGACGGCGGCACAGTCGTGGTGGCCGAGCGGGCAATGATGTCTTGGCTGGCCATTTACAGTTTCTCCACGTTGACCAGGAATGACTTGGATTCCGGGGTCTGGGTATTGCCATCGCCGAGGAACGGCACCAGGGTGTTGGTCAAGTAACCGTGACGCGTCAGGCCGGTGAACCCCCAATGCAGCGGGATACCGATCTGATGCACGACCTGGCCGTTGACCTGCAGCGGCCGGATCCTTTTCGTCACCACCGCCACCGCTTCGATAAACCCGCGTTTGCAACTGACACGCACCCGATCACCGGCGGCAATGCCCTTCTCTTTCGCCAACACTTCGCCGATTTCCACAAACTGCTCCGGTTGGGCAATCGCGTTCAACTTGCAGTGCTTGCTCCAGAAGTGGAAATGCTCGGTGAGCCGGTAACTGGTGCCGGCGTACGGGAAGTCCTTGGCCTCACCGAGGGTTTCCCAGACCGAGTCGAAGATCCGCGCCGCCGGATTGCTGGTGGCTTGCTTGTTTTGCGGGTGCAGCGGGTTGATGCCGATCGGCGTTTCGAACGGCTCGTAGTGCTCAGGGAATGGCCCTTCGTTCATCTTGTCGACGGCGAAGAACCGCGCCACGCCCTCGGGGTTCATGATGAACGGGTTCATCCCGGCTTCAGGCGGCACGTCGGCCTTGTAGTCCGGCACATCGGTGCCGCCCCAGGCCTTGCCGTTCCACCACACCAGGCGTTTTTTCGGATCCCACGGTTTGCCGGCGACGTCCGCCGAAGCGCGGTTGTAGAGAATCCGCCGGTTGGCCGGCCAGGCCCATGCCCAGCCTTGATGCTGATGCATGCCGAACGGGTCGGCGTTGTCGCGCCGGGCCATCTGATTGCCCGCCTCGGTCCAGCTGCCGGCGAAGATCCAGCAACCGGACGCGGTGCTGCCGTCATCCTTGAGCAAGCCAAACCCGGCCAGTTGCGCGCCGGCCTTGACCGCGACGCCGGTGGCATCGGTGAAATCGGCCACGGCACTGCCGTTGATTTCCTTGGCCAGTTCTTCCGGCGAAGGCTCGTCGGGGATCTTGTACGGCCACGTCAGTTTCAGCAGCGGATCGGGGAATTTGCCGCCCTCGGCCTGATAGCGCTTGCGCAGGCGCAGAAACAGTTCGGCCATGATGCGAATGTCGGTCTGCGCTTCGCCCGGGCCGTCGGCGCCTTTCCAATGCCATTGCAACCAGCGGCTGCTGTTGACCAGTGAACCGTCCTCTTCGGCAAAACAGGTGGTCGGCAGGCGAATGACTTCGGTCTGGATCTCGGCGCTTTTCACGTCGTTGTACGGCCCGACGTTTTGCCAGAACTCCGAGGTTTCGGTGGCCAGCGGGTCCATCACCACCAGCCATTTCAGCTTGGCCAACGCGCCCATCACGCGGTTCTTGTCCGGCAGCGCGGCGATCGGATTGAAGCCCTGGCAGAAGTAGCCGTTGACCTTGCCCTGGCTCATCAGGTCGAACATCTTCAGCACGTCATAGTTGGGGATGTCGAGTTTCGGCAAATGGTCGTAGCACCAATTGTTCTCGGCGGTGGCGTTGGCGCCGTACCACGACTTCATCAGGCTGACGTGGAATTTGCTGTAGTTCTGCCAGTAGGAAAGCTGCCCCGGTCTAAGCGGAACCTGCGTGCGTTTATGGATGAACTGACCGTAGTCCTGCTCGGCGTCGGTACCCAGCGTCAGGTAGCCCGGCAGCGCATTGGAGAGCAAGCCAAGGTCGGTCAGGCCCTGAATGTTCGAGTGACCGCGCAAGGCATTGACGCCGCCACCGGGCATGCCGACGTTGCCCAACAGCAGTTGCACCATCGCCGCGCTGCGGATGATCTGCGCGCCGATCGAGTGCTGGGTCCAGCCGAGAGCGTAGAGAATCGTCATGGTCTTGCCCGGAATCGAGCAGGTGGCGATCTCTTCCCAGATCTTCTGCATGGCGTCGACCGGCATGCCGCAGATCTGGCTGGCAAGGTCGATGGTGTAGCGGCTGTAATGCTGCTTCATCAGTTGATAGACGCAGCGCGGATCCTGCAGGGTCGGGTCGACTTTGGCGAAGCCGTCCTCGCCCAGCTCGTAACCCCAGCCGGATTTGTCGGTGTAGCTGCGCTTGGCGACGTCGTAACCGCTGAAGATGCCGTCTTCGAAGCCATAACCGGCTTTGACGATGAACGACACGTCGGTGTAATTACGCACGTATTCGTGCTGGATCTTGTCCTCGGTCAGCAGGTAATTGATCAGCCCGCCCATAAAGGCGATGTCGGTGCCGGTGCGAATTGGCGCGTAATAGTCGGCCACCGAAGCGGTCCGGGTAAAACGCGGATCGACAACGATCAGCCGCGCGGCGTTGTGCGCCTTGGCCTCGGTCACCCATTTGAAGCCGCACGGATGCGCTTCTGCTGCGTTGCCACCCATCACCAGGATCAGATTCGCGTTGGCGATATCGGTCCAGGTATTGGTCATGGCACCACGGCCGTACGTCGGGGCAAGACTTGCCACCGTCGGGCCGTGTCAGACACGCGCCTGGTTGTCGAACCCCAGCATGCCGAGACTGCGAATCACCTTCTGGGTGATGTAACCGGCTTCGTTGGACGCCGCCGATGCCGCGAGGAAACCGGTGGTCAGCCAGCGATTCACCGTTTGCCCGTTGGCATTTTTCTCGATGAAATTGGCGTCGCGGTCGGCTTTCATCAGGTCGACGATGCGGTCGAGCGCCTCGTCCCAACTGATCCTCGTCCATTCGCTGCTGCCGGGCTTGCGCGTTTGCGGGTAGAGCAAACGGCCCGGGCTGTGAATGAAGTCGAGCAGGCCTGCGCCTTTCGGGCAGAGGGTGCCGCGGTTGACCGGGTGGTCAGCGTCGCCCTCAATGTGAATGATGCTTTGCGCGACATTCTTCGCATCATCGCCCTGGCTGTACATGATCAACCCACAGCCGACCGAACAATACGGACAGGTGTTGCGGGTTTCATGGGTGTGGGCGAGCTTGAAGTGGCGCACCTGCTCGGCGAAGGCTGGCGTCGGGGCCATGCCCAACGCGCCCAGGCTAGAGCCTGCAAGGCCGATACCGGCGACCTTGAAGAATTGACGACGGCTGAGATCCATCGTGCACTCCTGATCAGGTGGAACCCGGTACTGGTGCCGGGTTTTAACTGGACAATCACGGTTGCGGCACACGTGCGCCGACTTTTTCACTGTAGACAATGACCTCACACTCTGTGTGAAAACCGACCGTCGGCGACAATCGGTCATACGCCGGGAAACCTGTGGGAGGGGGCTTGCTCCCGAATGCGCTGGGTCAGTCACATTGTTGTTTCTGACCCAGCGCATTCGGGAGCAAGCCCCCTCCCACAAGGTTTTGGGTGTTCCTGCAGGGTCATGGGTTTATCATGGCGCCCATGAACAACCCGCCTTCACGAGACCGCGCATGACTTTCGATTTTGATCAGGTATTCGACCGCCACAACACCGGCAGCACCAAGTGGAGCCGCTATCCGGCCGACGTGCTGCCGATGTGGGTCGCTGACATGGATTTCGCCGCGCCGCCTGCTGTGATCGAGGCGCTACAGCAACGCTTGCTGCATCCACTGGTGGGTTACAGCGTGGCCCAGGACAACTTGCGCGAAGCCATCGTCGCCGACCTCTGGAACAAGTTTTCCTGGAAGGTCAAACCGCAGGAGCTGATTTTCCTGCCGGGTGTCGAGTCAGGCTTCAACATGGCTTTGAAAGCGCTGGTGCAGCCGCAACAGAACGTCGTGGTGCAAGTGCCGAACTATCCGCCGCTGCGCCACGCACCGGGACATTGGGGTTTGAACAAGGTTGAACTGGAATTCGTTACGCAGGCTGATGGCACTTATGCCACGCCGCTGGACGTGCTGCGCGAATCGCTGAACGGTGGCGGCGCGCTGTTGCTGAGCAACCCGCACAACCCGATCGGCAAGGTGTTTGGCCGTGAAGAACTGCAAGCCGTGGCCGACATCTGCGCGGCACAGGACGCCTGGATCATCTCCGACGAAATCCACGCCGAGCTGTGCTTCGACGGTCGCGTGCACATTCCGACGGCGTCGCTGAGCGCAGAGATCGCCGAGCGCACCATCACCCTGATGTCGGCCAGCAAGGCCTACAACATCGCGGGCCTCAAGACCTCGTTCATGATCATCCAGAACACCGCCCTGCGCGAACGCGTCAACCACGCCCGTTGCGGCATGGTCGACAGCGTCAACCCGCTGGGCATGGAAGCCACCCGCGTGGCTTACAGCGAAGGTGGGCCGTGGTTGGCCGAACTGAAAACCTACCTGCAAGGCAACCGCGACTGGCTGGTTGAAGCGGTGCGCAGCCGCTTGCCCGGCATAAGTATCAATTTGCCGCAGGGCACCTATCTGGCGTGGCTGGATTGTTCGGCGCTGGATCTGGACAACCCGCAGCGGTTCTTCCTTGAACAGGCGAAAGTGGGCCTCAGTCCGGGTCTGGACTTCGGCGATCAACACCAGCAGTTCGTGCGCCTGAACTTTGGCTGCCCGCGCTCGTTGCTGGAAGAAGGCATCGCCCGCATGGAGCGCGCCCTGACTCAGCGCATTATCTGAAAACTCAGATGATCCCTTGTGGGAGCGGGCTTGCTCGCGAAAGCGGAGTGTCAGCCGACGTCAATGTTGCCTGAACCACCGCTTTCGCGAGCAAGCCCGCTCCCACAGTCGTTTTGCATTTCCAGCTCGGGAAATGCGTTGGAAATCCGATCGAACTCACGGCAAACGCACCGGGTCAACCACCCATACTTGTCCTGAAACCTCGGAGAACCGCGATGACCGACTATCCAAAACCTCCCTTCCCCGCACAAGCCCAGGCCGTTCCCGGTTCGCAACGCAAGATGGAGCCGTATCCTGATTGCGGCGAACAAAGCTACGTTGGCTCCGGGCGCCTGGCCGGCAAGATCGCCCTGATCACCGGCGCCGACAGCGGCATCGGCCGCGCCGTGGCCATTGCGTTCGCCCGTGAAGGGGCCGACGTGGCGGTGGCGTATCTGGATGAACACGAAGATGCCAAGGAAACCGCGCGCTGGGTCGAACAGGCCGGGCGTCAGTGCCTGTTGTTGCCGGGCGATATTGCGCAAAAGGCCCATTGCCAGGCCTTGGTCGACAAGACTGTGGAGCGCTTCGGCCGCATCGACGTGCTGGTCAACAACGCGGCGTTCCAGATGACCCATGAAAACTTCGAAGAAATCCCCGACGACGAGTGGGTGATGACCTTCGACGTCAACATCACCGCTATCTTCCGGCTGTGCCAGGCGGCGATCAAACACATGCGCGCCGGTTCGTCGATCATCAACACCAGTTCGGTCAACTCGGACATGCCCAAACCCACCCTGCTCGCCTATGCCACCACCAAAGGCGCGATCGCCAATTTCACCGGCGGCCTGGCGCAGATGCTTGGACCTAAGGAAATCCGCGTGAACAGTGTGGCGCCCGGTCCGATCTGGACGCCGCTGATCGTCTCGACCATGCCCGATGAAGAAGTGCAGAACTTCGGCGGCAACACCCCGCTCGGCCGCCCCGGCCAACCAGTGGAGGTCGCGCCGATCTATGTGCTGCTGGCCTCGGACGAAGCCAGTTACATCACCGGCCAGCGCTATGGTGTGACCGGTGGTAAACCGATGCTGTAACTCCCGGCATCCATAGCCCTGCAGGCGCTGTCGCAGGCTGCGATTTTTTGATTTTGCTTTTCAATCAAGATCAAAAGATCGCAGCCTGCGCGGCGCTGTGAATCCGGATAATCGGTGGCGAACAGAAAAACTGAACTGCCGCCCCCAAGACCTCTCCATACCTTTAAGAGCCCCAACCGGTCGCCAGGATCAGGAGGTCGTCATGTCCGCCCCTCTCATCAAGCTCTTCACCCAACCCAACTTCGCCTGGACCGACATCCGCCGCGAAGAAGAAGCCCATCCCCGGCATTACCTCGCCCATCTGCTGATACTGGCGCTGATACCGGCAGTGTGCCTGTTCATCGGCACCACCTATGTCGGCTGGAGTCTGGCCGCTGGTGAAACGGTAAGGCTAAGCAGTGCCAGCGCATTGCAATTGAGCGTTCTGCTGTACATCGCCATCGTTGCCGGGGTCGCGGTGATGGGTGGTTTCATTCGCTGGATGTCACGGTCATTTGATACGCGCCCGATGCTTAACCAATGCATCGGCTTCGCCGCGTACACCGTAACGCCGTTCTTTGTCGCCGGCATCGCCGGGCTGTACCCGAGCCGCTGGCTGGCGATTCTGGTACTCGGTGCGGCCTCGGTGTATTCGACGTTTCTGCTGTTCGTCGGCCTGCCAACCTTTATGCACGAGCGCAAGGAACAGGGCCTGCTCAACGCGGCGTGCGTGTGGGGCGTCGGTTTGCTGGTGATGGTGACCATTCTGGTCTCGATGATTCTGCTGTGGTTCAACGTGCTCACTCCTGAGTACCTGCGCACGACCGTGGGCTGACCCGGTGCGATTGCCGTCACATCGGACCTTTGAGGGCGGCAGATCATGAGTTTTATCGTGTGGGTCGCCGTGCTCGGGGCGGTGCTTTTGACGCTGGCACTGACCTCGTCCTACCTGCGCTGGATGCCGGTGACCACCTCCGCAGTTTGTCTGCTGCTGGGGATCGCCATCGGCCCTAGCGGCCTTGATCTGCTGAAACTGTCCTTGGAAAACGCCTCGCTGTGGATGGAGCACCTGACGGAAGTCGCGGTGCTCTTTTCCCTGTTTGTCTGCGGTCTGAAGCTGCGCCTGCCGCTGCGGGACAAGCGTTGGCGGATCGCTTTTGGCCTCGCCGGGCCCGTGATGGTAGTGACCATCGCCGGCGTTTGTCTGCTGCTGCACTATGCGTTTCAGCTGCCGTGGGGGCCTTCGTTATTGATCGGCGCGATTCTGGCCCCCACCGACCCGGTGCTGGCGGCGCTGGTGCAGGTCAACGATGCGCGGGACGTCGATAGCGTGCGTTTCGGCCTTTCGGGAGAGGCCGGACTCAATGACGGTGTAGCCTTTCCGTTCGTGATTCTCGGCTTGTTGTTGATCCACGGCGATGGCTCTGCCGCCGAGTGGCAGGGTTGGGTGTTGCGCAGCTTGTTGTGGGCGGTGCCCGCAGGACTGCTGACCGGATACTGGATGGGCCGCGGCATTGGTCGGGTGACCCTGGCGTTGCGTATCCACAACGACGACAGCACGCTCAGCCCGAATGATTATCTGGCCTTGTCGCTGATCGCGCTGGCCTATGTCGTTGCCGAGGCGATTGGAGGCTATGGCTTTCTGTCGGTGTTCGCCGCGGGTCTGGGATTGCGTCAGGTCGAAGTCAAATCCACGGGCGCTGGCCAACCGCCCGCCGAGCATCTGGTGCAACCGGTGGTCGGTCATCAGAACGTCGAACCACAGCATGCGGTACATGGCGACACCGAACGGCTGGAAAGCAGCCAGGTTGCCGCCGGGATCATGATGGGCGACATGCTGTCATTTGGTGGCTTGGTCGAGCGCGCCATGGAAGTGTTTCTGGTAACCCTGCTCGGCGTTGTGCTGGTGGCGCACTGGGATTGGCGGGCGTTATTGGTCGGCGGTGTGCTGTTCTGCCTGATTCGTCCGGCCTGCGTCGCGCTGATGCCATGGGGCGCATTGCTGCCGGCACGACAACGGATGTTGATCGGCTGGTTCGGCATTCGCGGGATCGGTAGCCTGTTCTATCTGTTTTATGCGTTGAATCACGGGCTGACCGACTCCGTGGCCATTTTGTGTACTGACCTGACCTTGTCGGTGGTGGCGCTGAGCATTTTGCTCCACGGCATCAGCACGCAACCGATCCTGGCCCGCTACGAACAGCGCAAAAAACGAAAAAACTGATTATTTCCAAGGATTTTCAGCAGCAGATCGATCGAACTTTTTTCTGTAAAAAAATGGATCCCCGCTTGATCGCCGGCAGTCACAAGCATAACCCCTCGCCGATGTATCCGGCGGGGCCCGGCAGGTTCGGTTCCCCTGCGGCACTCAGCCTATGAAACGGAATCCTTGAAGAAAAAGGTCACGGTCATGAAAGAATGCTCGACTCCTGCGCAAATCAAGGCTTGCAGAGCACTGGCTCTGGAACGCAATCGTCAACTGTTTGATAACGCCCACACCCTCAACCGCGCGGCCAATGCGCTGCTCGATGTGGCCGATCTGGACATTGAACAGTTCGAGCGCTACCGCGCGTTGCGCAAGAAAGCCGATGCGATGTTTGAAGACGCCATCGATCATCTGTGCGTCTTGAACGAAGACTTCCCGCCGATTCCGATGTCGTCGCAGAACTCGGCGGCATTGCGTCGAGAGCTTGAGACCGTGGAATGAGCTGAAAGCCCCCTCACCCTAGCCCTCTCCCCCAGGAGAGGGAACTGACCGGGGTGAATGGTCGAGATACGCCGACCTGCAATACCGGGTTGAACGCGGATCTTCAGTACAACGAAGATCTGCTCCCTTCCCCCTCGCCCCCTTTGGGGGAGAGGGCTGGGGTGAGGGGGATCGATCTAAAGTGCGCCACAAAATCCAAGCAAAAATGAAAAAGCCCGGCTACATAAAGCCGGGCTTTTGCGTGAAGACCAATCACCCTCCCGGATTGGTCACCTGAATAAACACCGCATAACTCCCCAGCAACACCCAGAACGTCGCAAAGATCCAAGGCGTGCGCACGGAGAACAACAACGACTTGCGATACCCCTTGTGGCTCGACTCCATCTCACTGAACAACGGCGACTCGTCATACGCCAGGCCCATCAGCGGCTCGCTGTGGAGCAAGTTGCTCTGCTTGAAATGCCAGTGATCGATGATGTCGTACGCCGCGCGAATCCCCGGCCAGGCGTTCAGCGAGCTGAGCAGCCCGAGCAGTGCCAGAAACGGCGGCACCACCAGTGTGAACAATTTGCCCCATTCCGGGTTGAGGTTGGCCATACAAGAGGCGAAAGCAATCACCAGAAACGACTGCGCCGCCAGATAGGCGTCGGTACGGTTGGCGAGGATGCTGGTTTCGTACTGGATCTCCCGCCGATAGAAATCCAGCCGTTCCTTGGGTGAACCGAACATCTTGGCATTATGTTCGGTCAGGGTTTCTTCAGCGGTGGGCTCGGTCAGTATGCGAGGCACAAGATGCACGCTCCAAAGTGGTGAAAACCTTTAGAAGTCCCCGTTGGCGCGCAAGTTCAGCCGGATTGACCGGTGTGTCACTTCATCGACTGGGCAATGATCGCCACCAGATTCATTTGCGTGAACGGCTTGGGCAACCGTGGCAGTTGTGCGGCAAAACCTTCCAGACGCTCGGCGTAACCGGTGGCCAGGATGATCGGCAGATCCGGTTTGAGCACACGCACGGCGTGGGCCAGTTGTGCGCCGCTCATCTTCGGCATGGCCATGTCGGTGATCATCAGGTCGATGACCTCGCCTTGATCGAACAGCGCCAGTGCCTGTGCACCGGACGTCGCACTGACCACTCGATGGCCGAGGTCTTCGAGCAGCAGGCTGGTGCTGGTCAACACCAGCGAATCGTCATCCACGACCAGCACGCTGAGCCTCGGCACCACCACCGGCTCGGCGTGTGGCAGCGTCGGTTTGTTGGTCATGCCTGCAACGGCTACCGGAATCCACAGCTCCGCCGTGGTGCCCTGAGCCTTTTCACTCTTGAGGATGAAACGGCCACCGAGTTGCTCCATGAAGCCGTGAACCATCGACAAGCCCAGCCCGGTGCCTTTACCCAGACCTTTGGTGGTGAAGAACGGATCTCTGGCCGAGGCCAGGGTATGCGCATCCATGCCCTCCCCGGTATCGACAACGCTGAGGCAGACGTAACGCCCTGCTGGCAGGTCCGAATGCCCCAGTTCCAGCACCACTTGTGGTTGAGCGCTGATGCTCACCGTGCCGCCGTCGGGCATGGCATCGCGGGCGTTGGTCGCGAGGTTGAGCAACGCCAGCTCCAACTGATTGGTGTCCGCCAGCACCGGCTCCAGATCGTCGGGAAAGCGCGTGTCGACACGGATACCCGGTCCCAGAGAACTGCGCAACAAACCGGTGATGCCCTGGACCAATTGCGCAATATCGACCGACTCGGTCTTCAGTTCCTGACGGCGGGCAAAGGCCAGCATGCGCTGAGTCAGCGACACGCCGCGCAAGGCGCCCTGGGTGGCGTTTTCCAGCAGGCGGCTGATTTTCGGATCATCACCCACGCGTTTGTGCAGGATCTCCAGGTTACCGAGAATCACCGTCAGCAGATTATTGAAGTCATGGGCGACGCCACCGCTGAGCTGACCGATGGCCTGCATCTTCTGCGCCTGGAACAGCGCTTCGCGGGTTTTCTCCAGCGCCTGCTGTGCCTGGTGGGTTTCGGTGATGTCACGGGTGATCTTGGCAAAGCCGAGCAGAGTGCCGGTGTCGCCCCGAATCGCATCGACCACCACATGCGCGAGAAACCGCGTGCCGTCCTTGCGCATGCGCCAGCTCTTGTTTTCAAAGCGGCCATCGCGGGTGGCGATTTCCAGCGCCCGCTGCGGCTCACCGAGTTCGCGGTCTTCAGGGGTATAAAAGATCGAAAAGTGCTGGCCGATGATTTCTTCCGGCAGATAGCCCTTGATCCGCTGCGCGCCCTGGTTCCAGTTGCTGACCCGGCCTTCGGGACTGAGCATGTAGATCGCATAGTCGGTGACGCCCTGCACCAGCAAGCGGAACTGCTGTTCGCTTTGCTTGAGGGTTTCCTCGGCCATTTTTCGGTCGGTCAGGTCGCGGGTGATCTTGGCGTAACCGAGCAGTTTTCCACTGGGATCAATAATCGGATCGATGACCACGTGCGACCAGAAATTGGTGCCGTCCTTGCGCACCCGCCAGCCCTCGCCTTCGAAACGTCCTTCACGGATCGCCGTATCGAGCGCGCGCTGCGGCAGGCCGGCGGCGCGATCGTCAGCGGTATAGAAGCGGGAGAAATGTTCGCCGAGGATTTCCGCTTCTTCATAGCCCTTGAAGCGTTTGGCGCCGGAGTTCCAACTGGTGATGATGCCGTCGGGATCGATCATGTAGATCGCATAGTCGACCACCGCATCGATCAATAGACGAAAACGCATCTCTTCGATCGCCGCGGTCTTGTTCTTTTCGCTCATCACACTCACCAGCCGTTGTCATGAGCAGAAGTATGCGTTAATCCGGCGAATTGGGAAGCGGCCATCTCATGTTTGATCGTCCACCAGCGCGGCAACAGCTGTTTGATCCGGCTCTCGGCAAAGCGGTCGTCAATCAACATCACCATGCCGCGATCCTCACGGGTCCGGATGACTCGCCCGGCGGCCTGCACCACTTTCTGCACGCCGGGGTACAGGTAGGTGTAGTCGTAACCGGCGCCGAAGATGGCCGCCATGCGCAGCTTGAGTTGTTCGTTGACCGGATTGAACTGCGCCAGCCCGAGCGTGGCAATGAACGCGCCGATCAAGCGTGCACCGGGTAAATCGATGCCTTCGCCGAATGCACCGCCCAACACCGCAAAGCCGACGCCTTGGCTGTGAGCGGTGAACTGATCGAGAAAGGCCTGCCGCGCCCCTTCGAGCATGCCCCGCGATTGCTGCCACAGGGTGATGTGCGGGTGACGCTCGGCCAGTAACGACGCCACTTGCTGCAAATAATCGAAGCTGCTGAAAAACGCCAGGTAGTTGCCGGGACGCTCGCTGAACTGCCGCGCGATCAATTCGACGATCGGCTCCAGCGAAGCCTGGCGATGATTGAAACGCGTGGAGATGCGGCTGACGATCTGCACCTGCAACTGATCGGCGCAAAACGGCGATTCGACGTCGATCCACACAGTGTCGGCTGGCGTGCCGAGCAAGTCGGCGTAATAGTGGCGCGGGCTGAGGGTGGCGGAGAACAGCACGCTGCTGCGCGCCGCTTTCAGGCGCGGGCCGATGAACGCGGCCGGCACCACGTTGCGCAGGCACAATTGCGACAGCGGCTTTTTGCGCTCGAGGTCGCGCTTGCTGATGTCGAACAGGTAATGCTCGTCATACAGCTCCGCCACCCGGGCGAATTGCAGCAGGTCGAAATAGAAATTCTGCAAGGCGCTGTCGAGACCCTGCGGATGCTCATTGAGGTAATCACCAATGGCTGCGCAACACAGCGAGATCGCCTGCAGAAGTTTTTCCGGGGCCTTGTCGTACGCCTGATACGCCGCCAATTGCGGCGCATGCAGCGCGTTCCATTCCCGGTTGATCCGTTGCAGGGAGTTTTTCAGCGGCGCCGGCGCGGATTTGCGCACGCTACCCAATGTGAACTGATCGAGACTGGCGCTGTACATCTGTCGGCCGCGCTCGACGAGGTTATGCGCCTCGTCCGCCAGCACTGCGACCTTCCATTGATTGAGCTGGGCAAGCCCGAACAGCAATGCGCTGAAATCGAAGTAATAGTTGTAGTCGGCGATCACCACGTCGACCCAACGGGCCATTTCCTGACTCAGGTAATACGGGCACACCGCGTGTTGCGCGGCGACCTCGCGCATGGCCGCTTGATCGAGCAGGCGGATACGGCTGGCCGCTGCCCGCGCGGCCGGCAGGCGATCATAAAAGCCCTGGGCCAACGGGCAGGATTCGCCGTGACAGGCTTTGTCCGGGTGTTCGCAGGCCTTGTCCCGGGCGACCATTTCCAGCACGCGCAAGGGCAAGGTTGGCGACTGATCGAACAACACCTGACTGGCATCCAGCGCCAGTTTGCGCCCCGGCGTTTTCGCCGTGAGAAAGAACACCTTGTCCAGTTGCTGCGGCGCCAGAGCCTTGAGCATCGGGAACAGCGTGCCGAGGGTTTTGCCGATGCCGGTCGGTGCCTGGGCCATCAGGCAGCGGCCGGTGCTCACGGCTTTGAACACCGATTCGGCCAGATGGCGCTGCCCGGGACGAAAATCGGCATGGGGAAACGCCAGTTGTTGCGCCGCCAGATTGCGCGCCTCGCGATGGGCCATTTCCTGTTCGGCCCATTGCAGGAACAACGTGCATTGCTGTTCGAAAAAGGCTTGGAGGCTGTCGGCGCTGAAGGCCTCGACCAGGCAGGTTTCCTTCTCGCTGACGATATCGAAATACACCAGCGCCAGATTGATCTGCTCAAGTTCGAGTTTGCGGCACATCAACCAGCCGTATATCTTCGCCTGCGCCCAGTGCAACTGGCGGTGATTGGCCGGTTGTTTGCTCAGGTCGCCACGGTAGGTTTTGACTTCTTCCAGACACTGTTGCGCCGGATCGTAACCGTCCGCCCTGCCCTTGACCTTCAATTGCCCGAATTCGCCTTCCAGCGCCACTTCGCTTTGGTATTTCTCGCTGCGCCGCGAAGCCACGGTGCGGTGCCCGGCGATGCCTTCCAGTGCCGTGGGTGATGGGGTGAAGCGCAGATCGAGGTCGCCGGTCTTGGCGGTGAACTCACACAGTGCGCGCACGGCAATGCTGTAACTCAAGCGCTCTGCTCCGCCCATTGCACGTAACACACCGCCACCGGCATTTGATGCTGGTGACAGAACTCCAGCCAGCGCAACTGGTTGTCCTGCAGGCGATCGCCGGGGCCTTTGACCTCGATCATTCGGTAGGTCTTGTGCTGCGGCCAGAACTGGATCAGGTCGGGCATGCCGGCGCGGTTGGCCTTGATGTCGAGCAGCAAACGGTTGAACCAGTGTTTGAGGTGTTCGGCGGGCAGACAGGCCAACGCCTGGTCCAGCAGTTGTTCATTCATCGCGCCCCAGAACACGAACGGCGACTGAACGCCCCATTTGTCGACAAAGCGCTGGCGTATGGTGGCGGCATAGCGGCCGTCGTCGAGTTCGCTCAGACAAGCCTGAAACAGTTCGGCGCGGCGTTGCTGGAAGTCTTCGTTGAGCAAGTCCACCGGGCCACGCTGGAACGGGTGAAAAAACGCCCCGGGCAACGGCGCGAAGATCGCCGGCCAGCACAACAGGCCGAACAGTGAGTTGATCAGGCTGTTTTCCACGTAATGCACCGGTCCGTCGTCATCGTGCAAATGCGCCTGCACGTAATACTCCACGGACAACGCAGGATCGCTGCGCGGCAATTGCAGGTCCAGACGCTCGACCGGTCTGGCCGCTGTGCGCTTGAGTGGCGGGCCACCGAGTTTGCGCCGCACCCTTGGCAGAATCCGTTGCAGGCCCTGCTGCTCGACGGCGCTCTCCGGTGCCTGCTCCGCCAGCGTGGCGAGTTCCAGCGCCAGCGAATATTCACCGCTGCGTTCCAGCACGCGGATCATGCGCAAACGCGCGCCGGGATAGGCGCAGTCGCGGTAAATGCTCAGGGCGAGGGCAAATTCACTGATGCGCTCGCAATACTGGCCGATCTGGAACAGCACCTTGCCACGCCGGCGTTGCAGCCACGGGTTGTCGAAGTGCAAGGCGCTGACCTGCTCGACGATGCTGTCCAGCGGCTCACCGGCCTCGAAACGCAATTGGCAGTTGTGCAGGAACAGACACGCGTCAACGTCTTCGCGACTGCGCAGGCCTCGCGAGTCGGCGCAGAATTCGACTTTTTCATAGGTAAAGATGCCAAGGTCGGCGAGGACGAATTCCGACCAGTCCTGATACAGGTTGCCGAAGAACATCAAACGCAAGCGGTCGCACAGGTCCATGATGGTCAGGCTGAACAGACGATCCCCGAGCTGTGGTGCCCAGTCGCGCAGGCTGCGCGTGTCTGCAAACTGCTCGGCGAGTAGCGGCAGCCAATCGTCCTTGCGGCCCTTGGGTTGCTCGATGAAGGCTGCAAATGCTTGCAGGATCTCGGCCTTGAGCAACACGTCGAACAACTCGGCAAGGGCCAGCGGCGCGTATTCGTCGATCCAGCCACGCTCCAGCAGGGGTTGCGCGGCTTCCGCGATATCACCGATCTCGACGTAATTGAGTTTTCCGGCGCGAAAATGCACGCCCTTGCGCATCACCATTCGCACCAGCAAACCCTGCGACGCACGGGGCAAGGCTTTGAAGTCACGAATGAACCCATGTTCCGTAGCGCTCATCACATCGGCATAGCGAAGCTCAAGCCAATCAAGCACTTGCCGGAAGTTGTTGAGGTAATAGAACGGGTCGTCGAGGGGGTTGGCAGTCACGGGAATTCTGGGCCATGGCGAGCGAGTACTGGTTATGCGTACAGATACCAGCTGTGCCCTTCCCGGTGCAAACGGAAAGTGATCAATGGCATTTTTTTGTCGGGCTATCGAACTTTTCTCTCGGGGATGGCACCAACCGCGTTAGAGGGCCGACAATGCTCGGCATGACATCGAATGAGGATTTAGAGGTGGTTATGAAAATCAAGTCGCTGGGCATCCCTTTCGCCATCGTTACTGCGCTGGCACTGGCCGGTTGCTCGACCGCGACGGTGGTCACCCTGCAGAACGGCACCCAGTACCTGACCAAGGACATGCCGAAAACCAAAACCAAGGACGGCTTCTATGAGTTCGAAGATATTTCCGGGGCCAAGGTGAAGGTCCGCGCCGATGAAGTGGCGACCGTGCGCGAGGAAGACTGACATCCCGCGATCTCTGTAGGCGCTGCCTGCGGCAGCGCCTAAACAAGAGTTGTGGTGTTATTCGAAAGCCGGCATGCCCGGAATGCTGCCATCGCAAGGCATGTACGTGCCGCCCCGTTTGACCACTTCACCCTGTAAGCGCCGGCAGCGTTCCAGATCCTGCTGTGCCATGCGATCAATGCTCAGATTGCCGGTGGTTTGCGGCTGCTTGCCGTCACCCAGACGTATGGTCACGAACGGCTGTTCGGGCTGAATCTGAAAGCGACTTTTCTCTTCAATCGGTTCGAGCGCCTCGGTTTTCGGCGGGCTCGGCAGTTGGTCGGCAGTGATGCCGTAACGATTCAGAATCGAGCTTTGAGGCAGATCAGCCCAGGCATTGGCCGAACACAGCGCCAGCGCGACGAATCCGACATACCCCTTGAAACCTTTCACGTTTGAATCTCCTGTACTCAATGGCGGCCAGCTATAGAACGTGTGCGCACGTGCTGGCTTTAGGCCGCATTTCCTGTTTTCGCAGGGGTTTGAGTCAGGTAGTGGCTACCGAGTCACTTTTAACACCGCGTTATCGTTCTTCGCGAGCAAGCCCGCTCCCACACTGGATCTGTGTCGTTCACAAATCCCCTGTGGGAGCGAGCTTGCTCGCGAAAGGGCCCTTACTGGCGCCCGATCAACATCAGGCAATCACAACACCGTCAGCACTCAGACTGTTCAGCGATACCCCGACCAACGTCACCGAATCGCTGCCAAACGTCAGCACCGTATCCTGTCCCACAGATGCGGCATGGGCACGGAAGTCCTCCGCCGGCAACACACCTTGCACGCCAAGAAACACCAGTTTGTCATTCGACGTATAGCCGACCACCCGGTCCTGCCCGAACGCGCCGTTGAACAGGAACGTATCCGCCCCGCCCCCCGACTCCATCAGGTCGTTACCGGCGCCACCGACAAACACGTCATTGCCCGCCCCGCCAATCAGGTGATCGTTGCCGTCCAGGCCGAACAACCAATCGCCACCCGCATGCGCCTTCAGCGTGTCGGCGCCGCCGGTGCCTTTGACGCTGGACTCGTACGCAGTGACGTTGTTGCCGACCTTCAAGCCGCTGGCCGTGACGCTGTGGATTACATCGTCCTTGAACAGGCCCCAGAGAAAGCCCGGCTCCTTGGTGATGATACTGCCGATGTCGCGGGTGATGCTGATCCCGCCGTTGGCATCGCGCACATACAGATTGCCGGCGCCGTCATTGGCGAAGTCGAAGTTCTTCACCGCGCCTTGCAGGTCGAGAGTGTTGCTGCCCTGCCCGCCAAGGATGACGTTGTAACCACCGCCGTCGCGGAAGGTGTCGTTACCGGCGCGGCCTTCCAGATAATCATTGCCACTGCCGCCCTGAATCAGGTCGTTAGCGTCACTGCCGATGATGAACGTGCTGCCCTTGTGGGTTTCGGCGTTGCGGTTGAGGTCCTGCACCCAGGTAGTGGCCCGCGCCGGGTCCGAGAGGTTGGCGACGATGATCGTCGAGTCTTTGCTGGTCAGGTCGTAGAACTTCGACTCGATGATCCGGTTCATGCCGTCGCCATAGGCAGTCGGCAAATGCGAGATCCAGGTGGGAATATTGAGGATCGAGTACGGCAGCAGATTCCACGCGGTCGAGGCGTAGTGATCGTTGAAGCTGACGATGTTGTCGGTGGCCGATTCCTTGGGCGCATCGTGCACGCCGACCGAGGCGCCGGTGAAGGTCGAGCCGTCGAGTGCGCGGAACACCGGGTCGTTTTCGTAGCCGACGTTGAGCACTTTGTCGGTGCTGCTTTGGGTTGGCGAGGCGTAGGCGATGTAGTTGGAATCGGCAAAGAAACCGCCCCACTTGCCGCCGCTCAGGTCCGCCATGCTGTTGACCGCGAGGCCACCGAGGCTGTGGCCGCTGACCAACACGTCCTTGCCGCTGAGACCGTTGGCCTTGGCGAACGCCACCACATCGTCAAGCAGATTGCCGAACGCTTCGCCGACGTAGTTTTTCGCGTAATCCTTGGGACCGAAGGCCGCCAGCAAGTCGTTGATCACGTCGCCGATGGAATCGATGATCAGGTTTTCCCGCGGGCCGCTGGTGCCGCGAAAGGCAATGCCGAGTTCGGTGAGATGGCCCTGGGCGTCGTACTTGCCGAGGATTTCCACTTGTGCGGTGGTGTAACCGGCCTTCTCGCCGAAGAAGGTTCCCCGGGCGTCAGTCTTGCCGTCGTAGCCTAACTGCGAGGCGGTGATGGGCGTCCAGCCGGCCTGTTTCACGGCGTCGAGGGCGAGTTTTTCCGAGTCGGGGTTCCACGGAACGCCGGGAATGACGCCTTGGGAATCGGTACCGCCAAGCAGCGCCGTGACCAGCGTGGCGGGCAGGCCGAGGCCGAAACCGTTGTGCTGATAGCCGGCGGCGAAACCGTTGTCGAGGTTGTGATAGGAATACAGCGTGATCGCCATGGCATCGCTGAACAACACCTTGGAATCGGCTGTGCCGAAGTTCTTGTAGTCATACACACCCATTGCTATTGCCTCTCTCTTGTTGGAATTGTTAGAGATAGCTCACAGCCAGAGCGCCCCACGGGGACGCCCCGGAGCATTTCAGTACTACTTGTTGCAGATCTTCCCCTGTGGGAGCGGGCTTGCTCGCGAAAGCGGCGTATCAGCTATAGCAATGTTGACTGACACGGCCCCTTCGCGAGCAAGCCCGCTCCCACATTGGATCTAGGCGAAGACGAACGCCGAGTCCGACAGGTTAGCCACTCCCACCCCGATCAGGGTCACGGCATATTCGCCAATCTTCAGCACGGTGTCGTTGCCGGTCTGCGCCGCGTGCTGCTTGTAGTCGTAGCCCTGCCCCGCGCCTTCGACGCCCATGAACACCAGTTTGTCGCTGCCCTGATAACCATTGATGGCGTCGAAACCGAACGCACCGCTGAACAGGAAAGTGTTGTTGCCCCCCACGGCGGTCATCACGTCGTTACCAGCGCCACCAACGAAAGTCACATGGCCCTTGTCGCTGATCAGCTTGTCGTCGCCACCGAGGCCGAACAGCCAGTCACCGTCAGCCGTGGCATGCAGCGCATTACTGTAGCCATCGCCGCTGAGCGAGTGGTTGTACTGGGTCAGCTCGTTGCCGTTGGTCAAACCTTTGGCGGTAACGCCCCAGGTGATCTCCTTGCTGCCCCACCATGAACCTGACTCCTTGCTTACCAGCGCGCCGATGTCGCGGGTCATGCTGATGCCGCCGTAGGCGTCGCGCACGTACAGCGTGCCGTCACCGTCGTTGGCGAAGCTGAAGTTCTGCAGCGGTTTCTGCAGTTCAAAGGTGTTGTGGCCCTGGCCACCGAGCAGGATGTTATAGCCGCCGTCATCACGGAAACGGTCATCGCCGCCCAGGCCCTCCAGGAAGTCGTTGCCCGCCCCGCCCTTGAGCCAGTCGCTACTCTGGGTGCCGATGATGAAGGTGCTGCCGGTGTGCGACTCGCCGCTGCGGCCCAGATCCTCGACCCAGGTTTTGTCCCGGGACGCTTCTTCCAGATTGGAGACGATGATCGTCGAGTCTTTGTGCGTCAGGTTGTAGAACGTCGAATCGATCACCCGATTCAAACCATCGGCATAGCCCAGCGAGCTGTGCGCCGACCAGTTCAGCGGATTGACGATGCTGAACGGCACCAGGTTCTGCGCAGTGGACGCGTAGTTGTCGTTAAAGTTGACGATGTTGTCGGTGGTCGAATCGTGTGGTTTGTCGTGCTTGCCCATCGACGCGCTGCTGAACGTGGTGCCGTCGAGCACACGGAACACCGGATCGTTCTCGAACCCGATGTTCAACACGTTATTGCCGGTACTGCTCTGGGTTGGCGAGGCAAAGGTGATGTAGTTGGCATCCGTGAAAAAGCCGCCCCAGTTGCTCGCGCTCAACTCGGCCACGCTGTTGACCCCGAGCCCGCCAAGGCTGTGGCCGCTGAGCAGGACGTCCTTGGCGGCGATGCCGTTGGCAATGGCGAATGCGGCGACAGACTTGAGCAGGTTGTCGAAGGCGTTTTTCGCGTAGTTGCTCGCGTAATCCGACGGGCCGATGGCGGCCAGCAGATTGTTTTTCAGGTCGCCAAAAGTGTCGCTGTAACCCAGCCCGCCGGTGCCACGAAAGGCAACGCCGATGCCGATCAGTTTGCCGGCAGCGTCGTACTTGCCGAGCACTTCGGCCTCGGCGCTGGTGAAGCCGTCCTTCTCACCGAAGAATGTGCCCTGCGGCCCAACCTTGCCCTGGTAGCCCAGCGCCGTCGCCGAAAGCGGCGCCCAGGCGGTGGCCGGCAGAGGCTTGCCGGTCGGCGTGTAGGCGTAAAGCGTCAGTGCGATGGCATCGCTGTACAACGCTTTGCCATCGGCATTTTTATAATCGAACAGTCCCATGTTGTGCTCTCTCTTCCTTCAAAAACCGGCAGCTCTGTGCAAGAGCTGCCGGTACGCCTTAGAACTGCCAGTCGAGGGTCAGACCCACACCGTGGTCCTTCTCGTTCGAGCCGATCAGGCCGTTGTAATCCAGGTTCACCCGCACATCGCGGTTGAGCGCCAGACCCGCACGCACACCGACCACCGCGGCATCACGATCCATCGACACGCCCTGCACGGTGAACGCGCTGTTGCCGTTGGCAAACGCCAGGTGGCTGTCCGCATCGACGTTGTTCAGGTTGTGCTGCCAGCCGAGGCTCGCGCCCAGTTCGAGCTGATGCTGATCCGACAGCGCGAAGCTGCGCTTGGCGCGCACACCGAGGGTCGACAGCACCACATCGCGATTGTCCTCGCCGCCCTTCAATGCCGCCGCATCACCCTTCTCGGTGAAGCTTTCGGTATTGAGGTGCACGTAAGCCAGATTGGCGAACGGCTCCAGGTTCATCGGTTGCAGGCCCAGATCATAAGCGGCCTCGGTGAACACTTGAGTGGTGGCGGCATCGTGCTTGGTCTTTTGTTTTCCGCTCACGTCCCCGAACTGCAGGTCACGTTTGACGTCGACACGGTGCCAGCTATAGGCGCCACCGACGGTCAGACGCAGCGCATCGATCTGATGCCCCAGGTACGCACCCAAATGGTAGCTGTCGACCGACGCCGACGAATGCGTGCCGCTGCCCATGCTCAATGAGCTGTCGCTATAACCGGTAACGAAACCGAGACGGGTATCTTCAGCAATCAAGCCGTCAACACCGGCCAGCAGGCCGCCAATGGAGCTGTTGGAATCGGCATTGTCATGCCCGCCATCGCTCTCGCCCCACGAACCCAAGACCTTGACCCAGACGTTGCTGCGATCATCGGTCGGTGCGCCAGCGTTGAACAGATCACGCTCACGCAGACGCTCGCCCACGGCTTCGCGCAGGTAACGGCTGTCGTTGATCAGCATCGTGCCAATGGCCGGATGGATCTCGCCGGACAGTTGCTGGAAGGCTTGCTGCGCCGACGCCGCATTCGGTGACAGCAACAGGGTTTCGAACAGCGCATTGCCGGCGCCCAGCCGTTCTGCCGCCGCACCGACCGCACGCTGGTTTGGCGTCAGACCGACGCTGGCAAACGAGGCCTCGTTACGACCGACCGCCAACTGGATGCCATCCGCCGAATACGCAAGGGTACCGCCGAGGAAGGCGTAATCCGGCAGCACCTGACCGAAGCGCCCTTCAATGCCGCCGGCCGCTTGCAGGATGTTGTAGCGCGTGCCGAGCAGGCTTTGCACGTCGTTGGTGGTCAGCAGTGTCGGGCTGTTCTCCAGCGACATGCTCACGGTGGCGCCGTCGATAATCGCTTTGCCGGTGGCGATGATCTGATCGCTGCTGGTCGGCGACAGCTCTACCGCGTAGGTCGAACCCTGCGCGAAGGTCACGTCACCGTTTACGTTCAGGGTGCCGATGGAGTTACCCGGCGCCACCGTACCGCCGCTGTTCACCGACAGTGCGCCGATGCGGCCATTGCCGCCGAGGATCCCGCCGTCGTTTACCGTGACCGCCGATTGCAGCGAACCGTTGATAGCCAGACGTCCCTGATTGACCAGCGTCGGGCCGCTGTAAGTGTTGTTGCCGGTCAGCACCAGCGTGCCGATACCTTGCTTGGTCAGACCGCCGTGGCCGGAAATGTCATTGCGCCAGGTGTCGAGGCCGCAGGTGATGTCGGTGCACACGCGTTCGGTCGGTTTGCCCTGATCGATGATCGCGCCGATGCCCGGCAGGTCCGCGACAAACTGACCGGAGCCATAAGCGCCATCGATGCGGAATTCCTCCGGGATGTCCTGCTCGGTAACGAACATCGACGGGCCGTCGATGCCCTTGCGCAAGTTGATCATGCCCCAGCCGTACAAAGCGTCGATGCCCGGCGCACCGAGGTCGGTGGCGGTGGTGCGCAAGACCGTGGCGACCTGATCACCGCTCATGTACGGGAAGCGTTCCATCAGCACCGCCATGGAGCCGGCCACGTGTGGCGCGGCCATCGAGGTGCCGTTGTAATTTTTGTAGCCGGTGGTCAGGTTGTCGGCGTTGGTGCCTTCGATGATCGAGCTGAAGATCTTCGTGCCCGGTGCCGAAACGCAGAAACTCGCGGTGTAGCCGCAGCGCGAAGAGAACGTGCTCATGATGTACGGGTTGGCGCTGGCCAGGTCCAGATTCTGCTGCAGCGCGGCGACGGTGATCCAGTTCGGCGCGATGTCCGGTACGAAATAGCCGAGGCCGGCGATGGCGTCCGGGTTGTTGAGGTTGTAGTCGTTGCCGGCGGCGAAGATTGTCACGATGCCGCTGCGTGCGGCGGCAATCGCACCGTCGTAGGCGCCGCCGGGTTTGGTGCCGAGCAGTGTGCGGATTTCATTGAACTGCAACTGCGCGTCATTGACGGTGAAATGCGGGTATGCCGGATCGCGGCCGCCGAGGTCGAAACGGTCAGTGATGCCGATGCCCCAGCTGTTGTTGATGATCCGCGCGCCGCTGGCGATCAGCGCATCCCAACCGGCCTTGTACACCGCACCGTCGTTGCCGCGAACGATGCCGTCTTCCGGGCCCGGGTCACCGTTGTCTGCGCTGATGATCTGCGCCCCGAACGCCACGCCGTGCATCGGCCCGCCATCACGGCTACCGGCGGCGATGCCGCCAACGTGAGTGCCGTGGGCGCCGAGTTTGCCGTCGGAACCGACCGAGGGTGAACCGTCATAGCGGAACGCATCGCCGGCTTTGACCGGGATGTACGGGTCGGTGTATTCGCGGATCCCGCTGGTGACCAGGGTGACGACTTTGTTGCTGCCGGAAAACTCCGGGTGCGCGGCGTAGACCGGCTGGTCGAAGATGCCGAGTTTTACGCCTTTGCCGGTATAGCCAGCGGCGTAGGCGTGATCGGCACCAATCGCGCCCAAGCCCCAATCGGCCTGAAACTCGGCGCTGCGCCAACTCGACGGATCGCCCGTGCGACCGCCCTCCACATAGGGCGCGGCATGGGCTGTGCCGATGGCACAGAGCACGGCGAGCGTGAGGGTTTTCAGGGCAAAGCGGCCACCCGTTTGCGCGGGGGTATTGTTGTTATTCATCCAGCGACCTTCCTTAGTGATGTTGCGAAAAATCCGTTGTCTTCAGTTGTAAACACACTCGCCACCACGGGTGTTCACACAACCTGCGGCAGCGCCTGCAGGGACCGGGTTAACTTGCTTAAAACTGCCAGTTCAGGCTCAAGCCAACGCCATGAAGCTTTTCGCGATTGGCCAGTTGTCCGTTGTAATCAAGATTGACGCGCACGTCTTTACTCAACGCCAGGCTGGCCTGCACGCCGACCAGCGCGGCGTCGCGCACCAGCGCTGAACTCTCCACCGCGTACGGCGTGCCGCCGCTGGCAAAGCGCAGATGCTGTTCGGAATCGATGTCGCTCAGGCTGTGCTGCCAGCCGAGATGGCCACTCACGTCGAGTGATTGCGCAGGCGAAAGATTGAACGTCTTGATCGCCCGCACGCCGAGGGTGCTGAGCACGGCGTCACGTTGATCACCCGAGCTTTTCAGTGCGGCGGCGTCGCCCTTCTCGGTCAGACCTTCAGTGTCCAGATGCACGTAGGCCAGGTTGGCGAACGGCTCCAGCGCCAGCGGTTGCAGGTGCAAGCGGTAAGCCGCTTCGCCGAACACTTGCGTGGTCGCCGCGTCGACCTTGGCGTTCTGTTTGCCACCGACGTTGCCGTATTGCAGGTCGCGTTTCACATCGGCGCGATGCCAGCTATAGGCCGCGCCCGTGCTTAAGCGCCAGGCGCCGATTTCACGACCGGCGTAAGCGCCCAGGTGATAGCTGTCGACCTTGGCCGAGGAATGCGTGCCCGAGCCCATGCTCAGCGAACTGTCGCTGTAACCGGTGACCAGACCGATGCGCGTCTGCTCATCCAGCGCGCCATCGACACCGGCCAGCAGCCCGCCAATCGAAGTGTTGTAGCCCGCCGTCTCATGGCTCGAATCGGTCGTGCCCCACGCGCCGAGGGCTTTGATCCAGCCGTTGCTTTGCGCAGCGGTTGTATCGTGCAGACGCTCGCCCACCGCGTCGCGCAATTGACGACTGTCGTTGATCAGCATCGAACTCAACGCCGGGTAGATTTCACCGCTCAACTGCTGGAATGCCTGTTGCGCAGAACTCGCATCAGGTGAGCGCAGCAGACTTTCGTACACCGCGTTGCCGGCCCCCAAGCCTTCGACGGCAGCGGCCACCGAGCGCTGATTCGGCGTTTGCCCGACGCTGCTGAAGGAGGTCGCGTTACGGACGATATCGAGCTGAATGCCGGTGGCGGCATAGTCGAGGCTGCCGCCGATAAACAGGTAATTCGGCAGCACCGCGCCGAACTGGCCCTGAATGCCACCGGCCGCTTGCAGGATGTCGTACTGGCGACCGAGCAGGCTTTGCGCTTCGGTGCTGCTGAGCAGCGCCGGGCTGTTTTCCAGCGACAGGCTGACCGTGGCACCGCTGATAGTGGCGGTGCCGCCGGCAACGATGCGGTCGCTGCTGGTCGGCGACAGTTCAACGGCGTAAGTCGAACCGGGCGCGAATGTCACATCGCCGGCCACGTTCAAGGTGCCTATTGAGTTGCCCGGCGCCACTCGGCCACCGCTGTTGGCGGTCAACGCGCCGATCCGACCGGACCCGCCGAGGGTGGCGCTGTCGTTGACCGTCACGGCGGAAGTCAGCGAACCGTTGACCGTAAGCAAACCGCCATTGACCGTGGTCGCACCGCGATAAGTGTTGTCGCCGGTGAGGAGCAACTGACCGCCGCCGGACTTGATCAGGCTGCCCTGGTACACCCGGCTCGCCGCCGCCGCGTCACGGGCGCTGCCAACCGCGTAATCGGTCTGATCCTGTTGGCTGGCGCCCGCCGGAACGCCGTTCTGCCAGCCCTTGTCCTGCAGGGTTTGCTGCCAGGCATTGTGTTCGGCGAGGTCTTCGGCCTGACGCTGGATCAGCGCCTTGTCGGAGATGTCATTGCTCCAGACATCGCGCTGTCCGGCCGCCAGATTGGCGTCGAACGCTCCGAGCAACTGCCCCGGCCCGCGCATCGCCCGATTCAGATTGGCCACGCCCCAACCGACCCGCTCGGTCGGCGCATCGGTGACCGAGCCATCCAGTTGCGTCGCGGTGGTCAGCAGCACTTCGAGGGCCTGCTGATTGTTCATGTACGGGTAGCGTTCCATCACCAGCGCCAGTGCGCCGGTCGCATGCGGCGCCGACATTGAAGTGCCGGACTTGATCGCATAACCGCCGCCGGGAATGGTGCTGTCGATCTTCGCTCCCGGCGTGGTGATGCACCAGTATTTGGCGAGGCCGCACTGGTTGTACTTCTGCTGATTGCCCTGATCGAGGCCCGACACGGCCAGCCAGTGACCTTCCAGATCCGGCTGAAAGTACGGCAGCGCCGAACGCACGCTGGCATTCGGGTAGCCGCTGTTGCCCGCGCTGAACACGTTGATCACGCCGCGTCGGGAGACATCCGCTGCCGCATCGAGCCAGGTGCCTTTGTTCCAGTGCTGGGCGTATGCGGCGTGCAGATCGGTCAGTGTGCGGTAGCTGACATCCGGCGGCTGGCTGCCCCAACTGTTGTTGATCGCGCGCACGCCGGCATCGGCGAGGGCGTCGTATACCGCTTTGAAATAGCGTGGATCGGGGTTGGGGCCGAACAGGAAACTGTCGTTCTTGTTGGTGTTGCCGACATAGATCTGCGCGTTGTACGCCACGCCGTGCATGCCGGTACCATCACGCGAGGCGCCCATGGTGCCGACCACGTGAGTACCGTGGGAATCGTTGTTGGGATTGAGAGTGCCGTCGACGTTGAACGGTGAGCCGTCGATGTAGCTGCCGCTGGCCAGTACCGGGTGATAGCGGTCAGTGGCGAATTCCGGGTGGGCGGCATCGAAACCGGAGTCGAGGGCGCCGATTTTCACGCCTTTGCCGGTGATGCCGGCGGCGTAGGCTTGCTCGGCTTGCATGCGGCTCAAGCCCCAGTCGCGCAGGAATTCAACGCTGCGCCAACTGCCGGGATCGCCGGGTTGGCCGCTTTCGAGGTATTGGGCCTGAGCCTGGGTTGCAGAAACCACAAACAGCAGGGTGCCGACCGAAATCGGCTTGATGCGTACGTCCATGTTCACCACTCACTTTTATTGTTTTATGCAGGTTCTTTTGCGGTGTTGCCTGTGTCCCTCACCCCAGCCCTCTCCCCCAGGAGAGGGAGCCGACCGCGGTGTCTTGCGTCATGCATCGACCTGAAAAACCGCGTCGATTATGGATTCGATGAAGCACATCCCCTCACCCCAGCCCTCTCCCCAAGGAGAGGGAGCCGACCGTGGTGTCTTGCGTCATACATCGACCTGAAAAAACGCGTCGATTATGGATTCGATGAAGCACATCCCCTCACCCCAGCCCTCTCCCCAAGGGAGAGGGAGCCGACCGCGATGTCTTGCGTCATACATCGACCTGAAAAACCGCGTCGATTATGGATTCGATGAAGCACATCCCCTCACCCCAGCCCTCTCCCCAAGGAGAGGGAGCCGAAGGTGGTGTCTTGCGTCATACATCAACCTGGAAAACCGGGTCGCTCATCCCCTCACCCCAGCCCTCTCCCCCTGGAGAGGGAGCTGACCGAGGGGTCTTGCGTCATGCATCGACCTGAAAAACCAGGTCGGTGTTGGATTCGGTGACGCTCGTTCAAGTCGGTGTACTTCTGCAATATCCCCGGATCGGTCCCCTCTCCCTCTGGGAGAGGGTTAGGGTGAGGGCTGGTGAGCGACCACAAAAGCCTCATCCACCCGCGCCAGGTCCTGCTCGTTCAAGGTCCCGGCGTAGTAATGCAACTTGGTCCAGGCCATCAGGTAGTCGTACCGCGCCTGCGCCAGATCGCGGCGTGTAGTAAACAGTTGCTGTTCGGCGTTCAACGCATCGAGGTTAGTCCGCTCACCACCCAGAATGCTCTGCTTGGTCGACACCACCAGCGCCTCGGCCGAACTCAGTGCTTTCTGATACGCGCGCAGTTTGCTCACCCCGGACAGGCAGGCACTGAACTGCCGACGCAGTTCGATCAGCGTTTCGCGCGTCTTGCCATCGAGTTCGTACTCGGCCTGCTCCATGGTGCGGCTGGCCTGACGCGTCGAAGCCGAGACCCCGCCACCGGCATACAACGGCACGCTCACTTCAAAACCGATGGTGTTGGTTTCGTAGCGCTGGTTGTAAGTGTTGCCGCTTTCCGATTCGTTCTGGCGCATCGACGCATAGGCATTGATTTTCGGCAGGTGCCCGGCGCGATTGCGCTCCACTTCATAACGCGCCACTTCCACGGCCTGGCGCTGCGAAGCCAGATTCGGGTTATTGCTCACCGCCATTTCGTGCCAGGTGTCGTAATTGGCCGGCATCAGCGCGAAGGTCTGGAAGTTCTGATCGAGGGGCGCCAGATCACCGATGTCCACCGCCGGTACGCCGACCAGCGCGCCCAGTTCCCGCAACGCGGCGTCCTGTTCGTTGCGCGCCTCGATCTCCTCGGCGGTTGCCAACTCATAGCGCGACTCCGCCTCGAGAATATCGGTGCGCGTGCCCTCGCCCTGCTTGAACATATGTTCGTTCTGCTGGAACTGCTGCTCGTACGCCTTCTTCTTCGCCTGAGCGATGTCGATCTGATCCTGCGCAAACAGTGCCTTGGTGTAGTTGTCCAGCACGCGAACCAGCAACTCCTGACTCTTGCCGCGAAAGTTCTCGTCGGCAAACAACGCCTGCGCGACACCTTTGCGATACGCCGCATAAGCCTCGTAGTCGAGCAGCGGTTGTTGCAGGGTCAGGGCCGAGCCGTAACTGCTGTAGTTGCGATCGTCGGTCCGGTTACGCGCACGCTCATCGAGAGACGTCGCTTTCGACGAGTTGCGGCCCTTGTTGTAGGTGTAACCGATACGTGGCAGCAGACCGGCGCGGCCAATCGCACGGTTTTCCAGACCCGCATCACGTTCCTTGATCGCCCCGAGGAACACCGGGTCATTGCGCAACGCCTGCTCGTAAATCTCGAATGGCCCCATGGCCGCTACCGCAGAGTGACTCGCGACCAGCATCATTACCGCCGCGAGCATGGAAAGCTTATTCATACAGCCGAACATCCTTATTCCTCGGTCAACGCGGAGCCGGCCCGGTCGAGCAGCGGTTTGAACAGATAATTGAGGAGTGAACGTTCGCCGGTGCGCACGAACATTTCTGCCGGCATGCCGGGCTTGATCACCAGACCGTTGAGTTTTTCCATGGCCTGATCGCTGACGCTGCTGCGCAACACGTAGTACGGCACGCCGGTCTTCTCGTCGACCATCTGGTCGGCGGAAATCAGGCTGACTTCCCCCGGTACGCGTGGGGTTTTGCTCTGGTTGAACGCGGTAAACAGGATGTCCACCGGCAAATGCGCGCCGACCTTGTCGATCAGATTGATCGGCAAGTGCCCTTCCACTTCCAGCGTGGTGCCTTGCGGGACGATCTCCAGCAGCGTTTCACCCTGACGCACCACCGCGCCTTCGGTGTGCACGCCGAGGTTGACCGCGACGCCATCAGCCGTGGCGACAATTTCACTGTGTTGCAGGTCGAAACCGGCGGAAGTCAGTTGTTCGGACAGGGTGACGCTTTTCAGTTGTGCGTCGGCCAGTTGCGTGCGGACTTCCTTCTGATATTCCTCGCTGTGCTGTTGCAGCTTCAGCCGTGATTCGAGGATGCCCTGCTCGACCCGGCCGCTTTCACCGGTGTTTTCCGCCAGTTGCTGCTGCACTTGCGACAGTTGACGCTGGTATTCCATCAAGCGGTTGCGCGGGATGTAGCCGTTGTCGGCCAGCGGTTGCAGGTTGCTCAGCTGTTGTTGCAGCGAGTCGGCCTGGGCATTGAGATCGGTCCGGGCGCGGCGCATGCCGGCCAGTTGCGCGGTGGCGCCCTCGATGCTCGCACGCAGCCCGGCCTGCTCGCGGTAGAACGCCTCGCGACGGCTGCTGAACAGTTGGCGCTGACCTTCCAGCACCAGCGCCAGACGCGGATCCGGGTCATTGCTCAGCTCGGCGGGAAAGGTCACTTGCTTGAGGTTGTCACGCTCGGCCTGCCAACGCGCGAGGCTGGCCCAGGCCATGCGGTACTGCGCTTGCAGCGACTGCACGTCAGCGGCGACTTGCGTCTGATCGAGGCGGAACAGCGGCTGGCCCTGCTTCACGATTTCGCCTTCGCGCACCAGAATCCGGCTGACCACGCCGCTGCTCATCGATTGCACGGCTTTGCGTTTGCCCGACACCACGACTGTGCCTTGCACCGGAATGCCTTGATCGAGCGGCGCCAAAGCCGCCCAGGTGAAGAAACTGCCGGCGCCGACGATCGCCAGAATCCAGCCCATGCGCGCGAAAAACTTCGCATCGCGCTCCGGGCGCTCGGTGATGTAGGCGTGCTCCATGCTCGCTTCGTTTTCAGTGTTCATGCGTGTGCTGCTCATACACCCGAATTCCTGGTCGAGGGCTGATACTGTCGGCTCATGCTGAGCCCGCCCGGTGCCTGTGCAGGTTTTTCCCGTTGTTGGTCCTGCTGGCCTGAGAGAGCCTTGAGTACGTCTTGACTCGGGCCGAAGGCTTGCAGACGACCGTCATTGAGGACCAGCAGCTTGTCAGCCTGGGCCAACACCGAAGAACGATGCGTCACCAGCACCACCGTGGTGCCTTGGGCTTTGAGCGCAGCGATGGCGCTGGCCAGCGCGGCTTCGCCGACGGTGTCGAGATTGGAGTTTGGTTCATCCAGCACCACCAGACTCGGCGTGCCATACATGGAACGCGCCAGTGCCACGCGCTGCTTCTGACCGCCAGACAAGCCACTGCCGTCCTCGCCCAGTTGCGTGTCGTAGCCTTGCGGCAGGCGCAGGATCATTTCGTGCACGCCGGCCTGTTGCGCGGCGGCGACGACCTTCTGCGGGTCGGCCTCGCTGAAACGCGCGATGTTCTCGGCGATGCTGCCGCTGAACAGTTCGATGTCTTGCGGCAGGTAGCCGATGTAGGGGCCGAGCTGGTCGCGGTTCCAGCGATGAATATCCGCGCCGTCGAGACGCACAGTGCCGCCGAGGGTCGGCCATACACCGACCAGCACACGGGCCAGAGTCGATTTGCCGGAACCGGAAGCGCCGAGCACACCGAGCACTTCGCCGGCATTCAGATTGAAATTGACCATCTGCAAAGTCGCGGCACGTTGCCCCGGTGGGCCGGCGCTGACCTGCTCGAAGGTGATCTGACCTTTCGGCGCCGGCAGCGCCATGGCGTCATCGCTGGGCGGGAACGCTTGCAGCAGCGCATCAAGACGGCGGTAAGCCAGCTTTGCCCCGCTCCACTGCTTCCATACGGCGATCAACTGGTCGATCGGGCTGAGTACGCGCCCCATCAGAATGGAACCGGCAATCATCATCCCGGCGGTCATGTCGCCTTTGATCACCAGCAAGGCGCCCAGGCCCAAGACCAACGATTGCAGGCACAGGCGCAGGGTTTTACTCAGGGAGCTGATCACCGCACCGGTGTCACTGGCCTGGTTTTGCAGGCCGAGAAAACGCGAATGCACCTGGAACCAGCGCTTGCGCAGCGAACCGAGCATGCCCATCGCCTGAATGGTTTCGGCGTTGTGCAAATGGCTGGTAGCCAACTGGCTGGACTTCTGCGAATAACCGGCCGCTTCGCCCAGCGGTTTTTTGGTCATGTATTCGTTGAGGCAGGCCAGGCCGATCAACAACAGTGCGCCCGCTGTAGCGAGCACGCCGAGCCAGACATTGAACAGGTAAATCACGAACAGATAGACCGGGAACCATGGTGCATCGAAAAACGCGAACAGCGCCGGCCCGGTGACGAATTGGCGAATGTGGGTCAGATCGCCCAACGATTGCCCGGCGTTGCCCTCGCCTTTGAACAGGTTGCGTTCGAACGCCGCTTGATAGACGCGTAGATTGAAGCGGCGCTCCAACTGGCTGCCGATGCGGATCACGATGAAGCTGCGCACCACTTCCAGCAGACCGATAAAGGCGAAGAAGCCGACCACCATCAGCGACAGCATCGCCAGGGTCGTTTCGTTCTGCGACGACAGCACCCGGTCATAGACCTGGAGCATATAGATGGAGGGCACCAGCATCAGCACGTTAATCAGCGCGGTAAAGCAGCCGACGCTGATCAGGATACTTTTATAGTCACCCAGAGCCTTGAATAAGGGAGCGGTGGCTGGGGCCTTCGCCATCTTCATTGATTATTCCTGAAAGATATCTCTCGCCAACCTTTGACGAGACTTCAATTAATTACCCGCGCACCGTTGGAGTTTTATTCCAGGTGGCTGCTTACACTTTCATAACAACTTTCGCTATTTAATGCGGTGCAGTTGCCATTGAACTATCTGCTTATAACCACACTGTCACGCCTTATATTAAAACTGTGTCGCTCGCCGGACGATCAAGACGTTGGCGCTGCGCGTTCAAGTGTGATCACCAGGCCCGATTTCAAAGTCACCGAAAAAAGCTCACCACGTTGTCGGCTGAACAACACAATTCTTGAGCCTTCCTTGCCGGTGACCGACAGACCGTCCGGATCTGGAAACCAGCCGATCGGGGTTTGTCCAAGCCATGCGCCGAGGCAGTCGGCACCCTTGCCCAGCGTCTGGTTTGGCTGCAATTCGACGACGCAGGTATTGGAGGGCTTGTCCTGCTGCTTTTGCGCTTGCGAATCGTCACCTTGAGTCAACAAGGTGGCCTGCCACTGGCCGGCAAAAACGGACGGTTCTTCAAGTCTGAGGCTGCTTGCCATACTGGTTTCTCCTGAAATCATCATGAGCGCCGCCGGAAGCCACGCCACTACCTTGTAGGTAAAAGCTTTTCTGATCATGGGAATATTCGCTCCGGCGTGTAGCCTTGCTTACCGACAAATACGATGCAAGCAAAGAAAGCGGCGCATCGCACGCCGCTTCCCACTGCTACATCACGCCACGATGTCGCTGGTCGCTGCCTGGCCAACGGTGCTGACCTGGAAGTCGGCCACGCCGTGCCCGGAGAAGTCCACTGACAACAGGCTGTTGCCGCCCGACGAGGTGAGGATCGCGTCACCGGCGGAACCGGTGAAACTGCTCACGAAATGCAGGCCGGAACCGTTGGTGATGCCGGTCAGGTCGATTTTGTCCAGACCGCTGACGAAATCGAGGATCTGATCGATCGCACCCGGCTTGGAGTCCGAGCTGGCCGCAAACACAAAGGTGTCCGAACCGGCACCGCCCCACAGCTTGTCGGCACCGCCAGCCCCGTAGAGGATGTCGTTGCCGGCACCGCCCTTGAGCTCGTTGGCCACGCTGTTGCCGATCAACAGGTCGCTGCCCGAACCGCCAATGGCGTTCTCGATGATCGCGCCCTTGGCGATGGACACGTTGCCCACCAGGCCGCCAACGTCGGAGAACGAGGCGTCATTGAGGTTGATCTTCTGGTTCTGAGTGAAGCCCGAGAAGTCCAGAGTATCCTTGCCGCCGGCATCCCACACCGAGAACACCACTTTGTCACTCGACGACGAAGCGCTGAGGAAATCACGACCCGTGTTGGAGTTGAAGCCGTAGGTGGTGTCACCGGTACGGGTGGTGGTGTTGGCACCGTAGAGTTTCTGGATAGCCGCGATATCGTCCATCAGCGGGCCGGACGAATAGGCTTCGACACCGCCCTTGCTGAAGTTCTGATTGGTGTTGCTTTCGCTCCAGTAACTCATGACGCTGTAGCCGCGGGTGTCCTGGCCGTAGGTGGCGTCATTGTAGGTCGGGTTGCCATTGCCGGCGTTGTAGTCGCCTGGGTGGGCGAGGCCCAGAGTGTGGCCAATCTCGTGAGTCAGGGTCTGACGACCATAGTTGTTCAGATCCGGATTCTTGTTCTGCGTGTAGCCACTGTTGATCAGGTACCACGAAGTGCCGTCATAACCGGCGCCGGTGCCTGGCAGATACGCGAACGCTGCAGCGCCATCCTGACCGCCGCTGTAGTTACCGAAGGTCATGTGGCCATCGCCGCCCGAGGCTTTCTCGGTGAAGGTCACGTTGGCCACGTCAGCCCAGGATTGCATGGCGAGCTTGGCCTGGGCCTGTTGTTGGGCACTGAACTGACTGAACCCGCTGATCCCGTGCTTGTACATCGTGCTGGACGATGCAGAAGTCAGGAACGTATAGGTCAGTTCGATCTTGCCGCTGCCGTCCTTGTCCTGGTAGGCAGCACCGTCGCGCAGCAACTGGGTGGCGGCCTGGTCGACGGAGTAGGAGGGTTTGCCATTGACCGTGAGGTTACCGCCACGATCGTATTGATGGCTGAAGCTATTGATCTGGTTGTACGCCGAGCTGAAGGCTGACAGCTGGAAAGCCTGTTCGGCAGTATCAATAGCATTCGCTTTAACTTTCGACATAAACACACTTCCTTGTTTAGCAATGGAACAGTTTTTGTCCGACAGAACGATCTCTGGCGAGGTCGTCCTATCACTCGCCCAATGAAGGCGTAAGAAACCTGACACAATTTGAAATCTGTCGTAAAGGATTTTTTTGAGATCAAATCGCGCAGTTTCACGAAACTGCCGGAAACAAAGCGTGTGGGGAAGGAAGAATATTTTAGTTGCAGGGCTTTTGCCTAATTGTCTGACGATTTTCTATTTAAATATTAAATATGGGTAAGTTGTTTTTTGTTAGACGCGTCTCACTTTCCCGCACTTGATAAGTGCGATGCCAGTGTATTGATATCACCTTCTAAAATACTGAAAACCCATTGTGGGAGCGAGCTTGCTCGCGAAGGCGTCGGGTCAGACAACATTGATGCTGAATGACAGACCGCCTTCGCGAGCAGGCTCGCACCCACGGTTTTTTCGTTGGGACAAATCGATCAAGGTGCTTCGATGTCGTAGATCACATCAACAGCGTATTGGTTGTCACCAATGGTGATCGATTCGAACTTGAGAGAGCCATTGATACGATTATTTGCTTGTCTCTGGAGCGTCACCAAACCTGACTCAGCCCTAAAATAAACGTCCGGCGGACCATATTTCGTATAGCTGAGATGGAGGATTTTCGGATCGCCCACCTTGAACTCACCAGCCGGTTGCGAAGCGCTCGAAAGCTGTAACCCGATTGCGACGTGTTCCCCTGGCGCTTCCGGATCGTCCACGACGCCATGAAAACGCAATGTACCTTGCTGTTCATCACGCCAGATCCAAGGATCCTTGAAGTCGTGAACCTTTCCCGTCTTCAGGTTTTTCACCTTCCCCTTGATCGTGCCTGAGGCCTCCCCTTTTTGGCCTTCATGGCTATCGGGTAATTCAGAAAAAATTTCGGGCTTAAACATTTTCCTTTTCCTTTTCCCTTTTCGAAGACCGGTGCGATCTTCGTTTTTTTATTAGAAAGGAAAATGATCCAGCTGAAACCTGTCAGATATGACAGGTATAAAAACAGAATACGTTATTCCAATACCTTCAAAAGCAAGCTGGCCGGGCTGCGCGCCCGGCCCACTGATCAACTCCCGGTACGAATCTTGTTCCACACCCGCGTGCGAATCCGGTCAATGTTCAACGGCATCGCCTCCAGCGCAAACAGCTTGCCCATCATCTCCGGGCTCGGATAAACCTTGGTGTCGTTCTTGATCGCCGGGTCGATCAGGCTGTCTGCCTGTTCATTGCCATTGGCGTAATGCACGTAGTTGCTGATGCCGGCCATCACGTCCGGGCGCAGCAGGTAATTCATGAACGCATAACCTGCCTTCTCGTCCGGGGCATCGACCGGCATGGCGACCATGTCGAACCAGATCGCAGCGCCTTCCTTGGGAATCGCATAACCGATGTCGACACCGTTTTTCGCTTCCTTGGCACGGTTTTCGGCTTGCAGGATGTCGCCGGAGAACCCGACTGCCACGCAGATGTCGCCGTTGGCCAGGTCGCTGGTGTATTTCGAGGAATGGAAATAGCTGACGTACGGCCGCACTTTCATCAGCAGCGCTTCAGCTTTCTTGTAGTCCTCGGGATTTTTGCTGTGGTGCGGCAGACCCAGGTAGTTGAGTGCCGCCGGGAGCAATTCCGGGCCGTTGTCGAGGATCGCTACCCCGCACTTCTGCAGTTTTTCCATGTACTCGGGCTTGAAGATCAAATCCCAGGAGTCCACCGGCGCATTGTCGCCCAGTACGGCTTTGACCTTGGCGATGTTGTAGCCGATGCCGGTGCTGCCCCACAGGTACGGAAAACCGTGTTCGTTGTTCGGATCATTGGTTTGCAGCGCTTTGAGCAGCACCGGATTGAGATTTTTCCAGTTCGGCAACTGACTCTTGTCGAGCTTCTTCAGCGCCCCGCCCTGAATCTGCCGGGCCATGAAATGGTTGGACGGAAACACCACGTCGTAACCGGATTTACCCGTCATCAACTTGCCGTCGAGGGTTTCGTTGCTGTCGTAGACGTCATAGGTAACACCCACGCCGGTCTCTTTCTCGAAGTTCTTGGTGGTGTCCGGCGCGATGTAGTCGGACCAGTTGTAAACCTTGACCGTTTCCGCTGCCTGAGCAAGGGAAACAGCGAGCATCAGCGGTGCCAGAGCGAGGGTCTTGCGGATCATGGATCGATTCCTGTGTGGGTTTTCTTTTTTGTTGGCAGGCAATCAAAGGATCAAACAATCAGAAAATCAGCACGTAGCTCTTGCGCACGGTTTCCTGGATATCCCAGACACCGAGCGTGTTGGCCGGCAACATCAGTGCGTCGCCACCTTGTATGTGCAGGGTCTCGCCGCCACCGTCAGGGGTGAACGTGCAACGCCCGGAAATGAAATGACAGAACTCCTGCGCGGTGATCTGCCGGCGCCAGCGCCCGGGGGTGCATTCCCAGACGCCAGTTTCGACGCCGTCATCGCGCTCGACGCTGGTGGTCGAGGCAATCGCGATCGGCTCGTCGAGGGGGACGGCCACCGGGCTGGAGTCGTCGAGCTGCAAGGTCGCGGTGTTTTTAAACTGGGTAATGCTCATGGTCTGTCCTGTCTTTTAAATAAACGGCGTTTAGTGCATGAAACCTTCCATGAACTCCGCGACCTGGCTCGCAAGCTTGCGCCGCCATGGCGAGGTCGCCGGGTTGGCCAGGGTCTGGTCTTCGTGGACGAAACTTTTGATGATTGCGTTGTAACCGAGCCAGCGGCATGGCTCGGGCTCCCACGCACGCAGCGCGTGGATGCCGCCGTCCGGCAGCACCCACGGCTGCTGAGTCAATTCGGTGTCGCGCTCAAGAATCAGGTCCGCCAGGGTGCGCCCGCCGAGATTGCTGGCGCCGACACCCTCCCCGCCATAACCGCCGGACAGCGCGATACCGTTGGCGCGATCACACAGCATGTGCGGCTTGAAGTGCCGGGACATGCCGAGGTTGCCGCCCCAGGCGTGGGTGATCTGTACGTTTTTCAGCTGCGGGAACAACTCGCCGAACAGATAACGGCGCAGCTCGACTTCATCGCGGGTCAGATCAAAGTTATGGCGCAGCTTGCCGGCGAACTGGTAACCGCCACGGGCGCCAAAGATCAAGCGGTTGTCGGCGCTGCGCTGGCCATAAGTGACCTGACGGCTGAATTCACTGAATGCCTGCCCTCGGCTGAGGCCGATTTCGTCCCAGGTCGCCGCCGATAACGGCTCGGTGGCGACGATCAGGCTTTGCACCGGCAACTGATAACGGCCCAGCGGCGGCAGAGTCACCGAATAACCTTCCACGGCGGGCACGACCCAGCGACTGCGCACGCTGGCTTTCGCCGTGCGCAAACTGCCCGACTGCCAATGAGTGACCGGGCTGTTTTCGTAGATTTTCACGCCCATGTTCTGCACGGTGCGCGCCAGACCGCGCACCAGTTTCGCCGGGTGAATGGTCGCCACATGGGGCGCGCAAATCCCGCCGTAAGGCTTGGCCACGCGGATCTGCCGGGCGAGTTGTTCGGGGTTGAGCCAGCGGTAATCGTCGTCGGTCAGGCCCTGGGCATGCAGTTTGCTCAGGTATTCGCGCAGAGAGGTTGCCTGCTCCGGGTAACGCGCGGCGCAATACAGTACGCCGCCCTTGCGGTAATCGCAGTCAATGCCTTCGCGTTCGAGGACGACTTCCACTTCATCGGGGATGCTGTGCAGCAAGTCGAAGGAAGCGCGGCGCTGGTCTGGCGAGAGGCCGGCCAACAACCGATCCTCGCCGAGGAGATTGCCCATCAACCAGCCGCCATTGCGCCCGGAGGCGCCGAAACCGGCGGTCTGCGCTTCGACAATGGCGATATCCAGACCCGGGGCGAGTTTCTTCAGGTAGTACGCGGTCCACAGCCCCGTGTAACCGGCGCCGATGATCGCCACGTCGACGTCCAGATCTCGCTCGAGCTCGGGCCGCGCGGTCAGCGGCTCATCAAGTTGATCCATCCACAAACTGATAGTGCGCCACGCCGGCATGCAAGACTCCGCCACTGAGAACTTCGATGGCGTCGATCCTAGTGGCTGTGCTCAGCGGATGTCTTGCGCGCGTGTCCGCAAAGAAATTTGTTTCGCGTAAGCCTTCGGCGACTGGCCGGTGTGCTGGCGGAAACAGCTGTAGAACGCCGACAACGAATTGAAACCGGCGGCGAAGGCCAACTCATCGATGCGCAGCGGCGGCGTCGCGTTATCGAGCGAACGCAGCAGATGTTGCAGGCGCGCCTGATTGACGTAGCGATAGAAGCTTTGCCCAAGCACCTGATTGAGCAGATAGGAAATCTGATTGCGGCTGTAGCCACACTCCTTCGCCACCCGCTGCAGGTCGAGTTCAGGATCGAGGTACGGCTGCTGCTTTTCGAAATACTGCTGCAGGTCTTCAGCCATAAAGCTCAGCTGACGCGGCGACAGCCCCAGGCGACTGACCGCCGGGCGCTGACTGGGCGAGGCCGTGCCAGCCGTTTGTGTGCGCACCAGCGAGGCGTACTCGTTAACGCGCCAGATCAGCCCGTCCTTGACCGTGAGCGCCTCACTGGAGCGAAACGACACCAGACCGTCGCCGCCGCGCAAGGTCACCTCGTACTGGATGAACGCGGTGTTGCCGTCGACGCGAATACGGTCGCAATGTTCAAGCAGCTCGTCGGATTCTCGCGGCATGCTCACGCGCACGTACTCGCGCAAGTCGTCGAGGCCAAGCACGCGGTTCTGAAAGAAATCGTTGTACTGAATGTCCGGGTGATACAGCGCCATGACGCTGTCGAGGTCGCGGTGTTTCCAGCTCAGGTGATAGCGCATGACCGTGGCTGCCGTGGCTTGCGTCTGTTCTGGGCCGTCGTCGTCGGCGTGCATAAAGGACTCGGCGCAAAAAAACCGAGCTTGCCCAAGTTCGCCACAGGCTTCAATCACTAATCCGTGATGGCACTTTGGCGATGATTGCGTAGGCCGTGACTTACATCAAAAAATGCGAAGCAATCGCAAAATGAACTGAAAAATCTCACAGGAATTTCACATCCGGATGCTACTTTTAATGTCAGTCACCGGTTGAGCCAATGAAGGCTCTTCCCACCTAACATGAGCAAACGGAAGCGCTCGATGAAGAAGGCGGGCAACACATGAATAAAGGGTCAAGCAAAGTCACGTTCCCCAACGCATGCCAGTTGATGCGTTGGCATTTTCATCCGATGGGTTTCGAGGCGACGATGGACGCGCCGGGCAGCATGATCGCCCGTCTGTTCGATCGTGCCAGTGGCGAAACCATGATCGCCATTGCCGGCATTCCTTGTGCGACAGTGATGAACGCAGCAGATGTCGAGCGAATCATCGAGGCTGTGGAGGATGAGCTGGAAGCGTTCATTCCTCCAGAGTCTCTCAAGAATTACGCATAAACCAATGATTTAAAACGAAAAGCCCGCAGCGATGCGGGCTTTTTTGTGCTTAAGCGGTTTGCTTTGTAGTTCGATGATCAACGAAGAACGGCTTGCCCTTGGCTACCTGGTCGGACGCTCGAGGCATATTCACCGCTTGCCCTTCCTGCGGTTCGACATACCAGTAGCAATGGCTGACCGCCCGCGTGATGCCGACATATGCCAGGCGCAGAATCTCGTCCTTCTGCGCGCTGTCATATGGCTCGCTGTCGCCCGACTTGCCCAATCCGGCCATGCGATAAACCTGGTTCTTGTAAGGCGAACTGGTCAGATGCTGACAGTCGCCGAGCAAAAACACCGCATCCGCTTGCAAGCCCTTGGCGCTGTGGTAGGTCAATTGCTTCAGGCGCCGCGCTTCGTAAGGCAAGCTCGAATCCACATTAACTACCGACTGAATATGCTCTTCAATCAATGACTTATCGCTGCTTTTTCGATAAAGCATCAAGATCGAATGGCCCTGACGATAGTGTTCGGCAAGGCGCTGGCCCAAGGCCTGATCGTCACGTTCCAGCACATTGACTGGCTGCAACGGCCTGGGCGCGCCGCTGGCCCTGGCTTTTTTCCCCGGGATCGCCGGCGCGCTGCGAACGATGTGTTCGGCGGCGTCAATGATGTGCTGATGACTGCGGTAGTTGTCGCTGAGCATCACTCGCGTAGTGCTTGGCGACGGGAACTCCTTGTCGAACGCCATGAAGTAACTCGGCGAACTGCCGCGCCAGCCGTAGATCGACTGCCAGTCATCACCGACGCACAACAGTGATGAACGCTGTGCGCCCCGCCCGACATGCATGGCCGGGCCACGGCTGCGGATTTCTGCGAGGCTGGCGCGAATCCACGAGACGATCTGCGGCGAAACGTCTTGAAACTCGTCGATCATCAGATGGGAAAGCGGCCTCAGTAACTCGTCGCTCAAAAGCTTGAGGTTCTCCGGCGAGTGCTCGCTGAACAGCGCGAACATGCGGTTGTAGGTCATGACCGGCGGTTTCTGATCGAGCAGATGGTCTTCAAAGGCGCGCCAGAACAGACTCAAGGCCTCAAAGAAGAAACGATCCGGGTCGTCCTTGGCAAAACTCATGCGACCCACCGCGTCAGGCACATCCAGGCCCAGGTTTTCGATGAAGCCTGCCGCTGCCACAAAACAGTCGAGCAACGGCGCGGAAGCCAGTTCACCCTTGACCTTGTAATCGAAGCCCGGCCCGGCACTGGCGTCGCCTGCCAACGTTGCCAAAACGCGCTTTGATGACTCGTAACTATCTAGCCAAATCAATGGTTTACGACAGAAAGCTTGAAACAGGGTGCGTTTTACCGCCCACTCTGCGCGCAAGCTGAGCTTGGCATTGGGTCGACTTAGCTGCGGGTTTTCCCGTGAATCAAAACCGAGCACCACCCACGCATCCAGGCTCGGAATGTAGCCGTGGCAATGGAATTTTGCGCCGTTGATATCGAAACTCTGACGGTTCGGCTCAATGCCTTTGATCGGCCAGGCGCCAGCGCGGAACCACAGATCTTCGATGGCGTCGCACAGTACTTCGTCGCGCCGCGATGCCAGCTCCGTTACCGCTACGCGTTTTTGCACATCCGGGTGATCACGTTCCAGCTCCTTGAGCTGCAACCCGGCGCGAGACAGCGGCTGAATCAACTGGCGGAAACGCTCGTCGTCGTTAAACAAACGGTGATAGCAGGCGTTGAGCTGCTGACGTTGCGCGTCGTTGATGCGCAAATCGAACGGATTGCTGTCGACGTCCTCCTCTGCACCTTGAACTCGATGACTGAGGTTTTCAAAGGCTTGCAAGCGCTCGAACCCGGGCAAGCTGCGCACCATCGGCAGAATGCGCGAATGGAAAGTGCGCACCAGTTCGCGCGCCTGACGCAGACTCAGCGTCTGGTTCCAGAGCGCGAACAGCTCGATCAATTTGTTGATGAAATCCTTGCGCGACTCGCGGGTGAAGGTCACCACGGTCATCGAATCCAGCTCAAAACCCAGATAGTGGTTGAGCAACAAAATACGCAGCACCAACGTGGTGGATTTGCCTGCGCCAGCGCCGGCGACCACTGAGGTTGACGGGGTCTCGCTGAAAATCATTTTCCATTGCGCGGTGCTTGGCTGAGCATGCTCAGGCAGCAAGCGGGCGACATCAGCCTTCATGCGCTTTTTCAGCTCAGCCGTCAGTGGCAGGCGCCAATCGTCGAACAGATGGTTATCGACGCTCGGTGGACGGTGCTCAGTGTTGCGGCTGTCACGGATCAGCAGCACCTGACGGCCTTCTTCCAGCCCCTCAAGCTTGCCTTCCTTAAAGCCATATTCGACACCAGCGGTATGACCGCTGCGAAAACCATCAGCCTGACCGTGCAACCACGATGCACGGTGCTGCGCGCGAAGGCGGGTCAAACCGTGGCCGAAGAAGCGTGCAGCCAGGCGTTTGAACCATGGCATCTCGGCCAAGGGGCGAAGTTCGGGAGGGAGATCGGGGGTGTGTTGCGCCACGCTGACGGGCTCCAGTGTGTGAGGCTGTTGCGGCTATGGTGTCTGTATTTGCCGTTCAGTTCTAGCGAAATGCTTACAGGTCATTGGTTTAGGCGATGAACTGAAGGTGAGATGAGACGCTTTCGAGTCTTTTCTTATCGGATATTTCGATCATAACACCGCATTTTTTACGCTTTTTATCGATTGTTGACTGATAGATGATGGCCGTCATAAACCACCGGTGTCGCGTTGGGGGTCAACCATTAACACCCCCATGACGGGACCTTTTGAGGAGACGATCATGCTTGAACTCAGACCTTTCAGCTCGCTGGGCGGCGCCCATCACGGCTGGCTGGATGCCCATCACCATTTTTCGTTCGCCGAGTACTATGACCCGCAGCGTATGAACTGGGGCAACTTGCGGGTGTGGAACGATGACGTGATCGCTGCCGGCACCGGCTTTCCTCAGCATCCGCATCGCGACATGGAAATCATCACTTATGTCCGTGAAGGAGCGATTACTCACCAGGACAATCTGGGCAACAAGGGCCGCACCGAGGCGGGTGACGTCCAGGTCATGAGCGCCGGCACCGGCATCGCGCACAGCGAGTACAACCTGGAAGCCAAGGACACCAAAATCTTCCAGATCTGGATTCTGCCAACGGAAACCGGCGCACCGCCCTCGTGGGGTGCCAAACCGTTCCCGAAAGGCCAGCGCGAAGGCTTTGTCACGTTGGCCAGCGGCAAGGAAGGTGACGACCAGAGCTTGCGGATTCGCGCTGATGCAAGGCTGGTCGCGGCCAACCTCAAGGCGGGTGAAACCGCAGAATATCAGTTGGATGAAGGTCGTCGTGCCTATCTGGTGCCAGCCACTGGCGTGATTGAAGTCAACGGCTTGCGCGCGCAAGCTCGAGACGGTGTAGCGGTAGCGCAGGAACGAGTGCTGAGCGTTACGGCCCTTGAAGACAGTGAAATTGTCCTGGTAGATTTGGCCTGATGGCTTGAATGGCA
>NZ_CATKPQ010000006.1:0-55524 GCF_949768005.1 Pseudomonas sp. IT-347P | reverse complement strand
TAGCTGATGGCCGCTGCCGTGAAGGTATCGTTGAAGGCCGAACCGATGACTTTTTCGATGGCGGTCAGGGTATCTCCCTGCGAATCACCACCCACGCCCGCAACGCTGGTGCCTGGACGAATTTCAGCACTGATCGCCTCGGCGGAGGCCGAGTAATCCATGGTGTCAGACCCTGTACCCCCATCAATCTGGTCCGCGCCGGCACTTCCCTTGATCAGGTCGTTGCCACCCAGACCATTGATCTGGTCATCGTCATTGGTACCGATCAGCGTATCCGCGCCGCTTGTCCCATTTATCACCGCCATTACTTCTTCCTTGCCTTGTTAAGAACCGGTACCAGCTCGCGGTCGATCACACGTCATCGCAGCGAGCGCAAAAGACTGACGAATGTGTTGATATCGACAGGAAAGGGTCGCAGCTTGAGGCCCTGCAAAAAATTGTATCGAGATTGATGCAATATGATTTTCGCAGCCAAAAAAAGGCGACTCGAAAGTCGCCTTTTTTGGGGGGTGTAGCGCGAGCCTGTCAATCCGCCAGCCAGCCATTCTCCCAGTAGCGCAGGTTATCGCCGCGCAACACGTAATCGCGCAGCACCACCTCACGCAACTCGTCGCCCATGCGGTAACTGGCATCAGGATCGGCCAGGTGCATGCGAATCGCCTGCAGCCATTCTTCCGTAGTGTTGGTCTTGATCCGCGTGCACGGCAGATAGCCGCGGTAGGCTTCGGTGTCAGTGCAGATCACCGGGTAGCCGCAAGCGCCGTACTCAAGCAGACGCAGGTTGCTTTTGCAGTCGTTGAAGATGTGGAACTCCAACGGTGCAAGGGCAAGATCCAGATTGAGGCTGGCCAGTTTCGCCGGATAGGCGTCGAGGCCGATCACGCCGTGGAACTCATGCATGTATGGACGCAGATCATCCGGGCACATGCCGAAAAACACCCAGTCGACTTCATCCGCCAGTTCGCGCACGACATCCGCGATCACCGCCAGGTCACCATGGTGACTGGTGCCACCGCCCCAGCCGACGCGCGGTTTTTTCGAGGTACGGCGCCGGCTGCGAAGGTTGCTCCAGAATTCCTTCGCCAACATGTTCGGCACCACGCGGATGTCGTGATGCATGTCCGACAAGGCGTTGGCCAACGGTTGCGTCGAGACCACGACGCGGTCGCACAGGCCGATTGCTCGGCGAACAATACGCTCCATCTCATGCTTGTCCGGCATATTGCGGATATGCGCGTTGCGATGGGGAACATCGATAACGTAGTCGTCCAGCTCATAGATGCGCCGGGCGCTGAAGTAGTTGCATAGCAGCGGAATTTCGTTGACCGACGACGCGGTATAACGCCCCTGCAGAACGATCACATCAGGCGACATACGCTCGATTTCGACTATCGGCGGCAAGTTCACGCTATAGCGAATCTGCCCCTGTACCCGACCTGCCGCTTCGAGTTCGATCAACGGCTGCGTGATCCGGTAGTGACCGATCGCGGAGGCGCTGAGCGGCAACCCGAGAATCTTCGGCAAGGTGTTATTGCTGAAAGGACTCCACCCGGTGCGCAGGCCTGGCTCGAGGGTGAAGCTCGAAGCGGTGTGTTTTTGCAGCGAAAGATTGGGATTGTAGGCAGGGTCGCGGGCAATGACCGGCAGCCAACGCTTGAAAAACGTTTCTTCTTGCTGGTTGTGCGAGACCTCCTCTTCATTGATGACCGCCTCGACTGGCTGTGCGCCCAGCGCCAGCACCGCATAAGGCGTCCACACCACGAGATAACCCTGGCGGGTTACGCGCAAGGCCAGGTCCACTTCATGCAACATGCGCGGCAGATTCTGCTCGTCCAGACCGTCAACCGCATCGAACACCGACTTGCGCACCATCAGGCAATCGGCACCGACGGCACTCAGGTCCTGAACGGCCTGCAAGCGGAACATATACCCGGATGCCTGCATGGCCTGACCATAAAACGGCAGGCCGGCCGGCCCTTGCAGACCGAGCACCAGCCCCGCATGCAACACATACCCATCGGGATTGAAGATCTTGGCGCCGACGATGCCGACTTCCGGACGCTGGGCGTGATTGAGCAACTCCTCAAGCCAGTCAGCCTGCGTGATCACCGTGTAGGGGTTGAGCAGCAGAATGTACTCGCCCCTCGCCTGAGCCACGGCGAAGTTGCGCAGTGCGGCGACGTTACCCTGCTGCGGGTAGGTCAGCACGCGTACGCGCTCACTGCCCAGCTGCGCCATACCGTCCAGCCAGGCACGAGCCTCGGCGGTCTCGCTGGCATTGTCGACCAGCAACAGCTCGTACTCGCTGTACGCGGTTTTTTCCAGCAGGCTTTCGACACAGCGTTGCAAGGCTGCAATCTGATCGCGAGTGGAAATGACGATCGAGACCAACGGCCGATGGGCATGCAAGTAATCAACCCGATTGAGCAACTCGACACTGCCACGACGCAGATCGTGGGCGATCCCCAGGCGATCAAGATGCGCCGACAGCAATCGCGCGTTGTTCTCCGTTACAGCGGGCAGCGACAACCACTGGGCCAGGTCGAAGGACGACTCGATGGCAATCTCGGCCAGATGTCCCACCACCTGCGTGCCTTGATCCTCAACCATCCGCCAGAGGATGTCGTGAGGCGCGAGTTCGGTGAACGTCGAATCGAAGCCGCCGAGTGTCAGGAAGGTCTCGCGCCGGAATGCCAGGGCGCGGCCGACGTAGGGGTAGGTGCGCATCAGATCCAGGTTGAAGTCAGGCTTGAATGCTGGCTCTACCGACTCACCCGCACGCAAACTGCCTTCATCGCTGTACAGACAGTGCAGAGCGCTGTTGAAGGCGATGCGCTCCGCCATCATCAGCAAGGCCGGAGGCACCAGACGATCACCGGCGCGCAGCAGATAAAACCAGTCGGCGCCTTCCAGTTGCGGCAGCAACTGATTGATCTGTTGCTGGTAATCATCCTGTAACGGCAAATGGAACACACGCCCATCCAGCACCGGCTCAGCGCATTCGCTGGACAGCACCAGCGTCAGCTCGGGCGGGTAGATCTGCGCGGCGAGACTTTCCAGCGTACGTTCCAGCGCTGCCGGACTGCCCTGCTCATCCACCACGATCGGCACGATGCGCGGCGTCGACGGCCAGCCTGCCAGGGTGTCGGGCAGCAATCTGCTCTGGACGTCACTGAGCCTGCGGCACTCCAGCCATTGCGAATAGAGTTCGGAAAAACTCTGGCTGTCAGCGCCAACTTGCCAGATCTGGGCGCTCTGTTTGGTACCGAGCGTTCGGCTCAACGGCAGCTCTATCCAGACCCGGGGCGACTCATCCGCCTTGGACAACGGCACATAACGCGCCCACCCCTTCGCAGGCGCCGACTCGCCGCTGCGCGCCTCGAGCATTTGCAACAGCCATTTCTGCTCGACCCCCAAAGCGTCCTTCATGGCTTGCTGGCCGCTCAAACGATCCGGATACAGGCGCTCGACACTCAACACATGATTGGAGATCACCACGTTGCCGCGCCGCAGCAAGCACACGAACAGCGCAAAATCGAGGCTGGCAACAAAGCAGTGTTCCGGCTGGGTCAGCGCCGGCAGTAATTCGACTATGTCGGCACGACGGAACAGGGCATTACTGAAACCACCGAGGAGGTTCGACGGGAACGTTTCGAAGAGCGCCAGCAGATCAGCACCTTTGAACAGGCCACTGACCGGCGACATTGGCGTGTTTTCCAGTCGTGAAGGCAGCGCCATGTCGTCGGCGTCCCACAACAGCCGCTGGGCCAGCACCAGATTGACCTCGTCACGATGAGCGAGCACGTCAGCCTGATGCTCGATACAGCTGGTGAACAGCTGATCGTCGTCACACAGAAACTTGATGAATTCGCCTTGCGCCTGATCCAGGCAGGCCTGCAGGTTGCCGACCATGCCCAGGGTGTGCGGATTGCGCACGTAACGCACGGCAACCCCGCTATGCTCGATCATCGCCGTGACAATGGCTTCGATTTCAGGGCCACGACTGTCATCGCACACAATGATTTCAAGATTGCCGTAACCCTGACTGACGGCGCTGCGCAATGCCCGCTCGAAGAAGCGCGGATTGAAGGCGGGAATGACAAGGCTGACAAGGGGAAGTGACTTCACGGCGGACTCGCAAGCGGCGGGAACCCGCCCGGAATTGCGAGCCCTCTGAAACCGCGAAAAAAGACATTGGAAACTCAAGAGCCGAAGTTCCGGGCGCTTGCGCGCCCGTGACTGTCAGATCTTGTTGAACAGACCCAACTGGCTGATCTTGCTGAACGCCAATTGCGCAGCCTGCAACATGGTCTGCTGCAAGGTCAGGCGAGTCATGACTTCGGCCGGATCGGAATCGCGGATCGAACCTTGCGTCGTGGTGTTAGCGGTGCTCAGGCTGTCGTTGGTGACAGACTGCATATCCAGCGACTGACCACGAGCACCGATTGAAGTGATTGCGGTGCCAATCTGGTTGCTGGCAGCGTCGATGTTGCCGATGCCGGCCTCCATGGCGCCCTGCAGTTTTTGCTTGGCCACCGGGTCGCCATCGATCGGCGTGTTCAGCGCGGTGATCATCTGGCCCAGGGTGTCGAGCACATTCTGGGTCTGATGGTTGTTTGGCTGGATCGAAAATTGATCGCCGGCCGCCGGAGTGTTACCCAAGGCGAATGTCACACCGGCTGCCGTCGCGTTGCCGCCAGCTACAGTGCCAGAAGACACCGGCTTGCTGTCTGCCGTCACCGGCGCCGCGTACAGGTCGAACGCCGTGGCGCTGGTGAATTTGAGGACCGCCCCACCTTGCGGGAATGCGGCCGCGTAGGCGGCCTGGTCGGTGATGGTGGAACCGGTGATCACCGTCGTCGAAGGGTTGCCCGGACTACGCGTAGTGGTGAACGTGTCCGGTGTCACGGCCAGCTGAAAACTGTGCCCGGCAATGACCGCGTCCGGGTTGGTGTCGCCCGCTTGCAGGTTGATGTTCAGCTTCATGTCGACGCCGCGGAAGCTGAAGCTCTGGTTGGCACCGCTAGTGTTGCTGATCACACCGTTCTTGCTGGCTTCAGCAGTCACGTCATTGCCCAGCGCATCGGTGATTTTCATCTGCGTGCTGCTGACAAAACTGACGGTATACGGCTGGCCGCCGGTGAACTTGGCGTTATAGGTGGCTTCAGTGCCGATCGTACCGTTGGACAACACGACACGGCCGTCATCCACCGCTGGAGCAGTCCGGGTAACGTTAGTGCGGGCCGTGTTGATGGTCTGCTGAAAGGCATCCCAACCGGTGGTATTGGTGCCGACCGTCAGGCCATCGCCGATGCCCAGATTGATCGTGGTCTGGTCACCGTTGTAGGTGTAGGTGCCGTCGCCGTTCTGCGAGTACGGGGCCGTGTCGGTCTTCGAACCGGAGAACAGGTAGTTGCCGTTGGCATCCTTGGAGTTCATCAAGCCCAGCACTTGCTTCTGGATTTCGCCCAGTTCCGAGGCGAAAGCCTGGCGGTCCTTATCGGTGATCGTGCCGTTGTTGGCAGCGAGGGAAATTTCCTTGGCGCGGGCCAATGCCGTGGTGATCGAATCCAGCGTGGACTCCTGCACGGTCAAGGCGCTTTTGGTGGTGTTGACGTTGGTTTTGTACTGATCCAGCATCGCGGCCTGCTGGCCCAGTTGCAGCAAGCGACCGGCGCCGATCGGATCATCGGAGGCGTTGGTGATGCGCTGCAGGCTGCTCGCCTCGCTGGCGGTGGCGACAGCCTTGTTGAAGTTACGCTGATAGTCCGACGCTTGCGTGCCGTAATACTGGGCGGTGGAAATGCGCATGAATTACGACTCCTTAAAGGCTGTTGATCAGCGTGGCGAAAGTTTCCTGCGCAGCTTTGATGATCTGCGAAGACGCTGTGTAGTACTGCTGGTATTTGACCAGATTGCCGGTTTCTTCATCCAGGTTGACCCCGGACAGCGAATCCCGCGCGCCTTTGGCGTTATCCAGAATTGCTGTGGTCGCGGCGCTGTCGGACTTGCCCTGGGCAGTCTTGGTGCCGACGTTGGTCACCAGTTTGTTGTAGGCGTCAGTCAGGCTGATGCCCTTGCTTGCCGAACCTGTATCGACGGTCTGCGCCGTTTGCAGGGCGACCAGCGCTTGCGCGTTGCGGTTGTCCGAAGACGCCGCGCCGGTGAGGTTCATGGTGAAGGTTTCGCCCGACTTCGGTGTGCCGCCCACAGTGGTCTGCACGGTGAAGGTTTTCTGCACGTTAGGCGTGACGCTGGTGTCCAGCACCGGGTTGCCGCTGGCATCGACGATGCCGACTTTCAGGTTCAGCGTGTTCGACTGGCCGGGCACGATGGTGCCGGTGCCGATGTTCTGCCCCTTGGCGTTGACCAGCGTGTAGGACTGGCTGCCACCGCTGGCATCACCGAACACCAGTTTGACCGGCGTCGAGTTCTTCAGCGCCGCCTGCATGTCGGCCTGGGCGGTCGGGTTGTAGATATCAATCTTGTCGCTGAGCGTCGGCTGGGTGTAAGTCCCCAGGCCGGCAGCGCTGGCCACACCGGTCAACGGCCCTGCCGCCGCGATTTTCTTCGGATCGGTGAGCACCGTCTGGATGCTGGCAGCCGCATTGCGGGTCGGGGTGATTTTGAAGCTGTCACCGGCACTCAACGCCCCACCATTGAGGGCGAGGGTGAAACCGTCGATCACCGGTGGCGGATTGGTCGTGGTGCTGAACGCGCCCAGATCGGTGCCGTCGGAACGCTTGACGGTGTAGTCGGTGGCGCTGGTGAACGTCACTTGATAATCGCTGGTGGTCAGCTTGCCGGTGTCCTTGATGGTGACATCGAGGTTACCGGAACCGGTGCTGTTGCCCGACTGCGCGATGCTGCGCGAACTGATCAGCGCGGCACTGTTGATGTTGTTGAAAATCGCCGCACCGAAGTCACCGTTCTTGTCGATGCCCTGGGCTTGCTGGCGGTTGACCTGATCAGCGATCACCAGCGCCACGCGGCCCAGCTCGTTGAGCGAAGGGTCGAGGACTTCCTTGCGGTAAGTCAGCAGGCCGCCGATTTCGCCACCGCTCATTGCCGAGGTGATGTCGATGGTGCTCGAACCGCGATCCATCTGAATGGCCATGCGCGACGGATCGGTTTTGCTCGCCACCATGCTCAGCGAGTTGGTGGTGTTGCCGATTACCAGCGGCTGGCCGCTGCCGATGTAGACGTCGAAACTGGTGCCGCGCTCGACGACCTGTGCGCCCGTCAGTTCGGAGAGCTGGCGCACGGCCTCGTTGCGGCTGTCGAGCAGATCGTTCGGCGCACCACCGCTGGTGGAGATCTCGCCGATTTTCTGGTTCAGGTTGGCAATCGAGGTGGCCAGTTTGTTCACCTGGGTGGTCATGTCGCCCAGGCTGCCGTTGAGGGTGGTGTTCTGGTCGTTGAGCTGTTTGGCGATGGTATTGAAGCGACTGGTCAGCGCCTGTGCACCGGTCAGCACCGATTGACGCGAGGTGTCATCGGTCGCCGACGTCGAGACGCCCTGCATCGTGGTGAAAAACTTTTGCAGTACGCCGGTCAGGCCGGTGTTGGTGTCCGACAACATGGAGTCCAGCGGCGTGGCCTGGGCCAGAAACGCGGCGGACTCGCTGTCGAGCGAAGTGGCCGTGTGCAGTTGGCTTTCCAGGTACGAGTTGTACACCCGGCGCACGTCGGCCAAGGTCGTGCCCGTACCGATGAACACGGTGCCGTACTGTTGCGAAGATTTGGTGCCCTGTACGGTTTGCTGACGTGAATAACCGGCGGTGTCGACGTTGGCAATGTTGTTGCCTGTCGTAGCCAAAGAGGACTGGCTGGCCGACAGTCCCGACATCCCGATATTGAGCAAACTCATGGTTCAGACCTTATACCTTGTGCCTTATAAAGGCGTGGTGGATACACCCGCCGCAGCGTAGTTTTGGAAACTGTTCATCTGCTTGGCTATCTGCGAAATCTTGCTTGCGTAGTTCGGGTCGGTGGCGTAACCGGCCTTCTGCAACTCGCGTACAAACTGTTCTGGGTTATCGGCAGACTTCACGACATCTTGATAGCGATTATTGCTCTGCAGCAACGTCACCAGATCGTGGAAGCTGTCCTTGTACGAGGCGTAGGAACGGAACTCGGCCGTCTCCTTGACCATCTCGCCATTGCGGAACTCGCTGGTGATCGCCCGGGCCGAATCGCCCTTCCAGTTGCTGCTCGCCTTGATGCCGAACAGGTTGTGACTGCTGCTGCCATCCTGGGCACGCATGACCGACTTGCCCCAACCGGTTTCCAGCGCCGCCTGCGCCACCAGATAACGCGGATCGACGCCGATGCGGTCGGCGGCTTCCTTGGCCATCGGCAGCATGGTGTTGACGAATTCATCGGCGGAACTGAAGGCTTTTTTCGCCGGCGCCAGCGGGATCTGCGCCATGGCGCGCCCGTAGACCTGCATCTGTCCGCCCGCGGCTTTTTCGCCTTCAGCGCGGGTCAGCCAGTCGCCGTTGTACAGTGGGCCGGCACCGGTAGTGGCCGCCGTTGTGGCGCGCTGCGGCAATTGGGTTGCGGCTGCGGGCGTGGCTGACGGCACCAGTCCGGCGAGCAAACGATCAGCGAGTTTCGGTGGCAAGGCCAGACGACGCTGATTGATCAGTTCCATGTCGTTGCGATGAGCGAGCTGTGTGTTCGGTGCATTCACCGAACGCGATGCCCACAACGGGCGCTCGCCATTGAGCCGCGACAACGGGCCGTGGGTGGCAACGGTACCGGCGGCAACCGGCGTGGCCACGGCAGCGGCTTTCGCCCTGGCTTCTTCCTGCTTGGCGGCGGACGCGGCAGCTGCCTCACCCGGTGCCATCGGTTTGTTCTTCGACATCTGCCGGATCAGCACGTCGGCAAGGCCAATACCACCGCCCTCACGAGACATGGAAACGGCCAGTTGCTGGTCGTACATTTCCTGATACTGCTTGGCCGCCGGCGTGTTCAGCGGGTTGTCCTGGCCCAGCGCTTCAGTGGCCGAACGCATCGACTTGAGCATCTCGCCGAGGAACAGCGACTCGAACTCCTGCGCAACCTTGCGCATGTTCTCATCGCTGTTCTTGTCGCCGACCTTGAGTTGGTTCAGACGATTGAGGTCCGAGTAGGAACCCGAATCACTGCTGCTGACCAGACCGCTCTTGCGCATATCCATAGGTGTCGGCCTCAGATCACGATCAGATCGGCTTGCAACGCGCCGGCCTGCTTCAACGCTTCGAGAATGGCCATCAAGTCACCCGGTGCCGCGCCGACCTGGTTCACCGCACGCACGATCTCGTCGAGGGTGGTGCCCGGGCCGAACTTGAACATCGGTTTGGCTTCCTGCTCGGCATTCACCCGCGAGCGCGGCACTACAGCAGTCTGGCCGTTGGACAGCGGGCCGGGCTGGCTGACGATCGGGTCTTCGGTGATGGTCACGGTCAGGCTGCCGTGGGTCACGGCGGCTGGCGAAACCTTGACGTTCTGGCCGATGACGATGGTGCCGGTACGCGAATTGATGATGACTTTCGCCACCGCCTGACCCGGGTCGACTTCGAGGTTTTCCAGGATCGACAAGTAGTCGACACGCTGGCTCGGATCGAGCGGCGCGGTGACGCGGATCGAGCCGCCGTCAATGGCTTGCGCAACGCCAGGGCCTAGCATGTCGTTGATCTTGTCGACAATGCGCTTGGCCGTGGTGAAGTCGGAGCGGTTGAGGTTCAGCGTCAGGCTGTTGCCCTGGTTGAAACCGCTCGGCACCGAACGCTCCACCGACGCACCACCAGGGATGCGACCGGCCGACGGAACGTTGACAGTGATCTTCGAACCGTCTCGGCCTTCGGCATCAAAACCGCCGACCACCAGGTTGCCTTGGGCAACCGCGTAGACATTGCCGTCGATACCCTTGAGCGGGGTCAGCAACAAAGTGCCGCCGCGCAGGCTCTTGGAGTTACCGATCGAGGACACGGTGATGTCGACCTGCTGACCCGGTTTGGCGAACGCGGGCAGATCGGCACTCACCGACACCGCCGCGACGTTTTTCAACTGCACGTTGCCCGATCCCGGCGGCACCTTGATGCCGAACTGCGAGAGCATGTTGTTGAAGGTCTGCAGGGTGAACGGGGTTTGCGTCGTCTGGTCGCCGGTGCCGTTAAGCCCGACCACCAGGCCGTAACCGATCAACTGGTTGGAACGCACGCCGGAAATGCTGGCGATATCTTTCAACCGCTCGGCGTGGGCACCAAAGGCAGCGGACATCATGGCCGCTGCCAGCATGAAGCTTTTCAGATTCAACGTAGCCACCTAGAAAGGGAACAGCGGGCTGAGGAAGAAACGGTCGAACCAGCCTGGCTGACTCGTATCGGCAAACGCGCCAGTACCCGAATAGGTGATGCGTGCATCGGCGACCCGGGTCGACGACACGGTGTTGTCCGTGGCGATGTCATCGGCGCGCACCAGACCGGCAATGCGCACCAGCTCGTCTCCGGTGTTCAGCGTCAACCACTTCTCGCCACGCACGGCGATGATGCCGTTGGGCAGAACGTCAGCAACGGTCACGGTGATCGAACCGGTGAGGCTGTTGCTCTGTCCCGACTTGGCGTCGCCCTTGGTCGAGCGGTCGGCACTGTAGCCGGCGTTCAGACTCAGGTCGTTGCCCCCGATCGGATTGTTGGTGGTCAGACTGGAGCCGAACAACGAGGTCAGACCGACCTTGTTATCGCTGTTCTTGTCCATCTGCGAGTTGGCGTTCTTGCTCGCCTGCGTGCGTTCGTTCAGGGTGATGGTGATGATGTCACCGACCCGGAAAGCCTTGCGGTCGCTATACAGGTTCTGCTCGAAACCGGCCTGATAGATCGAGCCGTTATTGGCCGCAGCCGGCAGCGGCGTGCGCGGCAACACCGGGGCGTAATAAGGGTCATTGGGCTTGGGCGTCGGAGCGACGCAGCCCGCGAGCGAGACGACCCCACTCAATGCCAGAACAGATACGAAGCGATGCATGACCCTACCTCACGGTGTTGCAGGCGACCTCATGGCCGCCTCATAGACTTGATTACAGATTCTGCGTTACGAACGAGAGCATCTGGTCGGCGGTGGAGATCACCTTGGAGTTCATCTCGTAAGCACGCTGAGTGGTGATCATGTTGACCATCTCTTCAACGGTGCTGACGTTGGAAGTTTCCAGGGTGTTCTGCAGCGTGGTGCCGAAACCGTTCAGGCCCGGCGTGCCGACTTGCGGCGCACCCGATGCAGCGGTTTCCAGGAACAGGTTGTTGCCCACCGCTTGCAGACCGGCCGGGTTGATGAAGTCGGCGGTTTGCAGGTTGCCGATCACTTGCGCTGCCGGGTTGCCGGCGATGGTCACCGACACGGTGCCGTCACGGCCGACGGTGAAGGTCTGCGCATCGTTGGGGATAACGATCGCAGGTTCCAGAGCGAAACCGCTGGCGTTGACGATCTGGCCGTTGGAATCGAGGTGGAAAGTACCGTCACGGGTGTAAGACGTGGTGCCGTCCGGCTGCAGGATCTGGAAGAAACCGCGGCCGTCGATGGCCATGTCCAGCGGCTGCTCGGTGGTTTGCAGGCTGCCGGCGGTGAAGTTCTTCTGGGTGCCGACGATGCGCACACCGGTACCCACTTGCAGACCCGACGGCAGTTCGCTGTCCTGGGTCGACTGGGCGCCTGGCTGACGCTTGATCTGATAGAGCAGGTCCTGGAACTCGGCGCGATCACGTTTGAAACCCGTGGTCGACACGTTCGCCAGGTTGTTGGAAATGGTGGTCAGGTTGGTGTCCTGGGCGGACAGACCGGTTTTGGCAACCCATAGAGCCGGAAGCATTCGATTCTCCTCGTGCGCCTGTTTTTCGGCGCGACGTTCTGATAATTAGCTGATCTGCAAGACCCGAGCCATGGCCTGGTCGTCGTCTTTGGCGGTGTTCATCATCTTGACGTGCAACTCGAACTGCTTGGCCAGGGCCAGCACCGAGGTCATCTCTTCGACGGCATTGACGTTGCTCGACTCAAGGAAACCCGACACCAGCTTGACGTTGGCATCGGCCGGCGCAGGCTGGCCGTCCTTGGTGTAAATCGAGCCATCGAGGCCCTTGTTCATGTTCTTGATGTCCGGGTTGACCAGTTTGATCCGGTCGACCTCCGCCATGACGCGCGGGCCTTCGCCCATCGCACGAATACTGATGGTGCCGTCTTCACCGACTTCGATCTGCTGCTCGGGCGGCACGGCGATCGGACCGCCATTGCCCATCACCGGCATACCGTTGCCGGCGCGCAGTACGCCAAGGGCGTCAACGTTAAGGCTGCCGGTGCGCACGTAGCTTTCGCCGCCGTTCGGGTTCTGCACGGCGATCCAGCCATTGCCAGTGACGGCTACATCGAGGTCACGGCCGGTCTGCACCAGCGAGCCCGGCGTGAAGTCAGTGGCGGGCCGTTCACTCATGGCAAACGCACGCGCCGGAAAGCTGTCACCGAACACCGGCATCGAACGCGCCTGCTCCAGGTCGCGCTGAAAACCGTTGGTGGAGATGTTCGCCAGGTTGTTGGCATGGGCCTTTTGCGCCAGTGCGTTCTGGCTGGCGCCGGTCATTGCCACATAAAGGTACTTGTCCACACTCTTTCCTCTGCATGCCGGACGTTTGCCGCCCACCGCTGTACTGCTGAGCCATAAGCAATTTGCAGACCAACTTTTTTCTGGCGGCCAAAGGCCCGGTAAACAAAGGACTTGGGGGATGTTGCGGGGGAAAGGGAAATGTTTCGGAGACGAAAAACCGGCGGTGTTATGCCGGTAGGTGGCAAAGGCTGACAGTAGGGTTGCCTGTACTGCCGCCTTCGCGAGCAAGCCCGCTCCCACATTTGGAGTTCATTCCTCCTGTGGGAGCGGGCTTGCTCGCGAAGAGGCCATCAGCGCCAAACAGTTTTTGGCTGTTATTCGGTTTTGCCAACTTCATACTCACGGAGTTTATTGGCAATGGTGGTGTGAGAAACCCCGAGCCGCTTGCCCAACTGTCGACTGCTCGGATGCTCGGAATACAGCCGCTCCAGCACCGCTTTCTCGAAGCGCCCGACAATCTCGTCAAGGCCACCCTCGAGGGAAAAATCGCCAAGCGGCTGACGCACGCCGTAATCCGGCAGACGAATATGCTCGGCTTTCACCGTACCGCCATCGCACAGCGAAACCGCCTGGAACAGCACGTTCTCCAACTGCCGCACGTTGCCCGGCCAATGGTAATGACTGAGGCGATCCATCGCCGCCGGCGCCAGTTTCGGCAGCGAACAACCAATCTGCCGACTGGCCTGATCGAGGAAGTGCTCGACCAGCGGCGTCAGTCCGTCGAGGCATTCGCGCAACGGCGGGATGTGCAGGGAGAGCACGTTCAAGCGGTGATACAAGTCCTGACGAAACTCGCCGCGCGCGCACAGTTCGGATAAATCCACTTGCGTGGCGCAGATCACCCGCACATCCAGATAAACCTCTTCATCACTGCCGACTCGACGGAAGCAACCGTCCTGCAGAAAGCGCAGCAGTTTCACCTGCAAGCGCGGGCTCATTTCGCCGACGCCGTCGAGAAACAATGTACCGCCCGAGGTCAATTCCAACAGTCCGAGCTTGCCCTCGGCCCGCGCCCCTTCGAAAGCGCCGGGGCCGTAGCCGAACAGCTCGGTCTCCGCCATCGACTCCGGCAGTCCGGCGCAATTGAGCGCCATCAATGGTGACTGTCCACGAGGACTGGCGAGGTGGCAGGCACGGGCGAGCAATTCCTTACCGGTGCCGGTTTCGCCCTCAATCAACAACGGTGCATCCAGTGGCGCCATACGCCGCGCTTCTCGCACTACGGCGGCCATCACTTTCGAGCTCTGGAAGATGCTGTCGAAGCCGCGCAACTCCTGTTTGCGCACATTGTAGATGCGCTCGCCGACGCGGTCGGCGCGGTGCAAGGTCAGCACCGCACCGGCCATGGCTTCGCTGTCGTCGTGTTCCGATTGCAGCGGCGCGATGTCGGCCAGAAAGATGTCGCCCTTGACCTTGACCCGCATGCCATTGATCCGCGATTTATTGGCGCGCACCAGTTCCGGCAAATCGAAATCCTCGGCATAACGCGACAGCGGAATGCCCGGCACTTCATCGACGCGCACGCCGAGCAACTGCGCCGCCGCGCGGTTGGCGGCGACGATCGAACCGCCCATGTCGATCGACAGCACCGGAAACTCCAGCGCGCCGAGCAAGGCATTCAATTCCATGTGCCGTCGCTCGCTGGGCATCAGCCCTACCCGCTTGACGCCGAACACCCCGGCGATCGCCTCGAACTTTGGCCGCAGCGCCTGAAACTGGATGTTGATCAGGTTCGGGCAGTGCAGATAGATCGCGTTGCCATGCTCACCACCGACCTCACCGCGCGCGACGTTGATCCCGTAGGCCACCAGCAGGTTGAGAATGTCGCGCAGGATGCCGATGCGGTTCTGGCAGTGAACTTTGATGCGCATATATAAGGCCCGACAAGATTGGGAGTTGATTACCGACCCTGTGGGAGCGAGCTTGCTCGCGAAGGCGTCAGCACATCCAACATTGATGTGCCAGACCCAGCGCTTTCGCGAGCAAGCTCGCTCCCACAGGGTATTGCGGTGCGCCCGAAGCTCATTTTTTCTGTCGAGGCACGCAGATAGTTGTCAAGATTATGTGACAGCCACGCGCCTTTTCAAACCCGCCAATCACCACAAACGCGAGATATCCGCCAAAGCGTAACGATTATTTTACGAATTAAAGAGAAATTTCCTACGCACAAGCGCTTCAACCAGCTGCACATCAGCCCGCTCTCGGGTAATCCTGAATCCATCGCTGGACATAACAAGAACGAATTCCCCTAGCAGGAGAGCAGTATGAAGCAGACGCAATACGTGGCCCGCGAGCCCGATGCGCAAGGTTTTATCGACTACCCCGCCGAAGAACACGCGGTGTGGAACACGCTGATCACTCGCCAGTTGAAAGTGATCGAAGGGCGTGCGTGCCAGGAGTACCTGGACGGTATCGAAAAACTCGGTCTGCCCCACGACCGCATTCCGCAACTCGGCGAGATCAACAAGGTGCTCGGCGAGACCACCGGTTGGCAGGTCGCCCGCGTGCCGGCACTGATCCCCTTCCAGACTTTTTTTGAACTGCTGGCCAGCAAGCAGTTTCCGGTGGCCACCTTTATTCGCACTCGCGAAGAACTGGACTACCTGCAAGAGCCGGACATCTTTCACGAGATCTTCGGTCACTGCCCGCTGCTGACCAACCCGTGGTTCGCCGAATTCACCCACACCTACGGCAAACTCGGTTTGCAGGCCACCAAGGAAGAACGTGTTTATCTGGCGCGTCTGTACTGGATGACCATCGAGTTCGGCCTGGTCGACACCCCGCAAGGCAAGCGCATCTACGGCGGCGGCATCCTGTCGTCACCCAAAGAAACCGTTTATTCGCTGTCGGACGAACCTGAGCATCAAGCGTTCGACCCGCTGGAAGCCATGCGCACGCCGTATCGCATCGACATCCTGCAACCGCTGTACTTTGTCCTGCCGAACCTCAAGCGTCTGTTCGACGTGGCCCATGAAGACATCATGGCCATGGTTCGCCAAGGCATGCAGCTGGGTCTGCACGCACCGAAATTTCCGCCGAAACCGAAAGCCGCGTGAACCGCGACTTTTGCTGACAATTGAGCCTGTCAGTCGCCGCCACTTTGGTTTAGCGTGACGGCATTGACGGCTCAAACGCTTAAATAAAAAAAACACACTCGATTTCAGGAATACACCATGTCGACTTTGAACCAAGCCCACTGCGAAGCCTGCCGCGCCGATGCGCCACAAGTCAGCGACGAAGAACTGCCGATCCTGATCAAGCAGATTCCTGACTGGAACATCGAAGTACGCGACAGCATCATGCAGCTGGAGAAAGTTTTCCTGTTCAAGAACTTCAAACACGCGCTGGCCTTCACCAACGCTGTCGGCGAAATCTCCGAGGCCGAAGGTCATCACCCGGGTCTGCTGACCGAGTGGGGCAAAGTCACCGTGACCTGGTGGAGCCATTCGATCAAAGGCCTGCACCGCAACGACTTCATCATGGCCGCACGCACTGACGAAGTGGCCAAGACCGCAGAAGGACGCAAGTAATGCACTTCGACGCCATCGGCCGGGTACCCGGCGACCCGATCCTCGGCTTGATGGAGGCGTATGCGCAGGACACCAACCCGCGCAAATTCGACCTGGGCGTTGGCGTCTACAAGGACGCGCAAGGCCTGACGCCGATCCCTGAGGCGGTGAAAATCGCCGAAGCTCGGCTGGTCGAAAGCCAGGACACCAAGACCTACATCGGCGGTCACGGCAACCCGTTGTTCGGCAAAGTCATCAATGAGCTGGTGCTCGGCGCCGACTCCAGGTTGATCGCCGACCAGCGCGCCGGCGCCACCCAGACCCCAGGGGGCACCGGCGCCCTGCGTCTGGCCGCCGACTTCATCGCCCAGTGCCTGCCGGGCAAAGGCGTGTGGCTGAGCAACCCGACCTGGCCGATCCACGAAACCATATTCGCCGCGGCCGGCGTCAAGGTCGGTCACTACCCGTACGTGGGCAGTGACAACCGCCTCGACGTCGACGCCATGCTTGCCGTGCTCAATGACGTGCCGAAAGGTGATGTGGTGCTGCTCCACGCGTGCTGCCACAACCCGACCGGTTTCGATTTGAGCCATGACGACTGGCAGCGCGTGCTCGATGTGGTGCGCGCGCGCAATCTGCTGCCGCTGATCGACTTTGCCTACCAGGGCTTCGGCGACGGTCTGGAGCAGGATGCGTGGTCGACCCGGCTGTTCGCGGCTGAAGTGCCCGAGCTACTGATCACCAGCTCCTGCTCGAAGAACTTCGGCTTGTACCGCGATCGCACCGGTGCGCTGATCGTCTGCGCGAAAAGCGCCGACAAGCTCATCGACATCCGCAGCCAACTGGCCAACATCGCCCGCAATCTGTGGTCGACACCGCCAGATCACGGCGCGGCAGTGGTCGCGACCATCCTCGCCGACCCAGAACTGAAAGCCCGCTGGGCCGATGAAGTGGAAGCCATGCGGTTGCGTATCGCGCAACTGCGCAGTGGTCTGGTCGAAGCGCTGGAACCGCACGGTCTGCGTGAGCGCTTTGCGCACATTGGCGTACAGCGCGGGATGTTCTCTTACACCGGGCTGTCGCCGGAGCAAGTGAAGCAACTGCGTGAGCATCACAGCGTGTACATGGTCAGCTCGGGCCGCGCGAACGTCGCCGGCATCGACGCCACGCGTCTCGCCTTGCTGGCCGAAGCCATCGCCAACGTCTGCAAATAGTGACTGCAACACAAAAACCTGTGGGAGCGGGCTTGCTCGCGAAGGCGGTGTATCAGGCAACTTAATTGTCGACTGACACTCCGCCTTCGCGAGCAAGCCCGCTCCCACATTTGTTTTGCGGTGATCTTTTTGCTTTTTGCTGCCCCTGCGGCCATCTGTCGCATTAATTTGAATTAAAAGTCTGATTGTCATTTTTCCTGCTGTATCCTGCGCAGGCTTTCCAAAAGCGCGGATCGACCAGATCTATCAACAGACTTAGCGAGGAGCGCAACCATGCACGAGATTCCTAATCTCCCCTTCCCAAGCCTGCACGTACCTGAGCAGACGACCACGCAACAAGCCGGTGCGGGGCAACCCGAGCCGAAAGAAGCCGTTGAGAGCCGCCCGGCCGACAACGAAGAGTAAGACCCGTCGTACAGACCGTGTGGAAAGCGCTAACATGCGCTTTCCACACTGCCTGAACCCCGAGCCCGCCATGACCGACGAATTCTCCGAAAGCCAAGCTGCCGTACTGATCGGCGCGACCGAGAAAATGATCGAGATCTGGAATCGTCTCTCGCCCGAGAAACAGGCCGCCCTGCTCGCTCGTTTCGGCAGCGAAGAAAATGCCCTCGCAGCGCTGGTCACCACACAACTGGTCGCCCCGGCCAAATCCTGAAACACCCACCCGGCAAATAGTTTTACTTTTCCCGCCCCAGATGCGTCCACGCCGGTATCATAAGCAGCCTATCTAATCTGCCGCTCCCGTGGATCGTTTCCCATGTCGTCCTCTATGCCAGAACCCCAGCGTCCCCTGGCGGTCACGCTGCAAGTCGTTTCCATCGTCCTCTTCACCTTTATCGGATATCTGAACATCGGCATTCCGCTCGCGGTGCTGCCGGGCTATGTACACAGTGATCTGGGCTTCGGCGCGGTGATCGCCGGTCTGGTGATCAGCGTGCAATACCTCGCCACCCTGCTCAGCCGTCCGTACGCCGGCAAGATCATCGACAACCAGGGCAGCAAACGCGCGGTGATGATTGGCCTCGCCGGGTGTGGCTTGAGCGGTGTGTTCATGCTGATTTCGGCGTGGACTCCGAGCATGCCGATGCTCAGTCTGATCAGCCTGTTGATCGGTCGACTGGTGCTGGGCAGCGCGGAAAGCCTCGTCGGTTCCGGCTCGATTGGCTGGGGCATCGGCCGCGTTGGCGCGGCGAACACGGCCAAAGTGATTTCCTGGAATGGCATCGCCAGTTATGGCGCACTGGCGGTCGGCGCACCGTTCGGCGTGTGGCTGGTCGGCCAGCTGGGTTTGTGGAGTATGGGCGTCAGCATCATCCTGTTGGCCATTCTAGGCCTGGCGCTGGCGTGGCCAAAAACCGCCGCACCGATTGTGGCCGGTGAACGCCTGCCGTTCATGCATGTGCTCGGCAAGGTGTTTCCCCACGGTTGTGGTCTGGCGTTGGGCTCGATCGGCTTTGGCACCATCGCCACCTTCATCACCCTGTATTACGCCACGCAGCATTGGGATAACGCCGTGCTGTGTTTGAGCCTGTTTGGCGCCAGCTTCATCGGTGCGCGCTTGCTGTTCGGCAACCTGATCAACCGCCTCGGCGGCTTTCGCGTGGCGATTGCCTGCCTGTCGGTGGAGACGCTGGGTCTGTTGCTGTTGTGGCTGGCACCGGACGCGCATTGGGCGCTGGCCGGTGCGGCGTTGAGCGGGTTTGGTTTTTCGCTGGTGTTCCCGGCGCTGGGCGTGGAAGCGGTAAACCTTGTGCCGGCTTCAAGCCGTGGCGCAGCGGTGGGTGCTTATTCGCTGTTCATTGATTTGTCGCTGGGGATCACCGGGCCATTGGCCGGGGCGATTGCAGCAGGCTTTGGTTTTGCTTCGATCTTCCTGTTTGCCGCCCTCGCGGCATTGAGCGGATTGGCCTTGAGCGTTTATCTGTACAAGCACACGGCCAAGTACCGCGAAGACTAGAAATCCACTTTGCCGCGCCCGGCCTTGATACTGCCGCGTTTGGTTTTCGATTCGAGCCGGCGCTTCTTCGACCCGAGGGTGGGCTTGGTCGGGCGGCGTTTCTTCTCGACTTTGGTGGCGCTGAGGATCAGCTCGACCAGACGTTCCAGCGCATCGGCACGGTTGGCTTCCTGCGTACGATATTGCTGGGCCTTGAGGATCAACACGCCATCGCTGGTGATGCGACTGTCGCGCAGCGCCAGCAGCCGCTCCTTGTAGAACTCGGGCAAGGACGAGGCCGGAATGTCGAAGCGCAGGTGCACGGCGCTGGAGACCTTGTTGACGTTCTGTCCACCGGCGCCTTGCGCGCGGATGGCGGTCAGTTCGATCTCGGCATCCGGCAGATGCACGTTGTTGGAAATCACCAGCATGGAAAAGCATCCGTAATCAGAACGCACAGGATACCGCGATTAGCCACAAAGCGATCTGCGGCCTGCCGGCGCAACTTCCCGCGCACTTATATCGAGCGTCATTTCGAGTTACCATTGCGCCCCTCGAATTTACCCGTTTAATGCAGGAAGCAGACTTATGAGCAACAAGGCAGTTATCGTTTTTAGTGGCGGCCAGGACTCTACGACCTGCCTGATCCATGCGCTGACCCACTACGATGAAGTGCATTGCATCACCTTTGATTATGGTCAGCGCCATCACGCGGAAATTCAAGTTGCACAGCAACTTTGCAAACAGCTCGGGGTGACCGTACACAAGGTCATGGATGTCTCTCTGCTCAACGAACTGGCCATCAGCAGCCTGACCCGCGACAACATTCCCGTGCCGACCGTCAACAGCTCTGGAGAAAGTCTGCCGAGCACTTTCGTACCGGGAAGAAACATTCTGTTTTTGACCCTCGCGTCTATCTATGCGTATCAGGTTCAAGCCAGAACAGTCATTACCGGCGTTTGCGAAACCGACTTTTCGGGTTATCCGGATTGCCGGGATGAGTTCGTCAAGGCATTGAACAATGCGCTTGAACTGGGCATGGATTACAAATTGCGCCTGGAAACGCCGCTGATGTGGCTGAACAAAGCGGAAACCTGGGCTTTGGCTGATTACCACAATCAACTGGACTTGATTCGTCATCAGACGCTGACCTGCTACAACGGTATAGCCGGAAGCGGTTGCGGCGACTGTGACGCGTGCAATCTTCGCGCAAAAGGACTCACCGAGTTCCTGGAAAACAAAGAGCAGGTGACCAACAGTTTGAAATTGAAACTCAAACTAAAGTAAGGCAAAAAAAACGCTCGTTTGGGGAACCCAAGCGAGCGTTTCTTCTATTTGATCAAGCTTGGCTTGCCGTCAGGTATTTTTTGAACAACGACCGCGCACCATAGGCGGGCATGATATTAAAGAAAGCAAAACCGACTTTGATCGCGATCTGCACATAGATCATGCTCAAGATCGCGCTGTTCTCCATCGTTCCATAGAAGGCGATATAGCAGAACAGAAAGCTGTCGATGATCACCGCAAACAGCGTACTCAAGAACACGCGCAAGAACAGGAATCTGGAGTTGGTCAGTTCCTTGATTTTGCACAACAGATACGAATTGATGTTCTCGGATACCAGAAACGAAACCGAAGACGCTACCAGAACAGAAGACAACTGACTGATCACATCATTGTAAGGTCCATCAAGCTTCCACCCCGGCAGCCCCGGCAAATGGGTGGTTATTGCCAATAGAATGATAATCGCCGCATTGCTGATGAATGCGAAGAGAATCGCCCTGCGTGCCAGCCGCAGACCAAAGGTCTCGTTCAACAGGTCAACGATCAGAAAGGTCAGCGGATAAAGAAAGGTACCCGGGGTCACGACAATGTCAAAGTAATCCAGGTAAATCGGCTTTGTCGCCGCAATACTGGTGAAGATATACAGCGTGAACAGCATCAGGTTCAGGATGATGTAGATCATCCAGGAACTCTCATGGCGATCATTTATTTCATAGGCGGTTAGCGCCCCGCCCTGGGAGTAGAACTTCTTGTAGAGGTTTTTCACTTCAACTTTATTCAGATTATCCATAATCTCGCTATTCAACACTTCACTCAGTTTTATTTTAATTATTTTGCCTGTCGCAATAACCATGATAACGGCCAGGCTTTTTCCATTCTCGAACCCCAGCAACTTGTACTTGCTGTTTTCCATTTCAACATTGCAGTCCATTGAATCGTTCCTCGATTACATCCCCGATCACGCCTACACGATCCGTATCAACGCTGCCGTCATGGCATATGGATAATTTCGCCGTAATTTTGTCATACACCAGTTTTTCCCGATCGCTGTTCGACGCGCCTTTCTGCACGATCAACAAATCACCGGGTTCATGCATACCACTGATTTCATTTTCCAGCAGCACGCCAATCAGGTTAAAGGACGCGCCAAAATAGTAAGTCAGTGGATAAATTGTCGCCAACTCACCAATTCTTTTATCCAGACTTTGCAGCAGCATGCTTTCTTTTATTACCGGAACAGCTGCCGGGTTCATATTCCCTTGCGGCGAAATACTGCTTTCGATTATTTCCTTTTCTTCAAAATCAATCGTCTCTATTTCTTCGTAAGACACTCCGAAGAAATCAGAAATCTTGCGCACAGTGGACTGTTGTACATTGACCACCTTGCCTTCAAGAATGTTGTAGATGGTGGTACGCGTCAAACCACTGGAGTGACACAAGGACAACTGCGTCTCCCCGCGACTCTTTATCAGGTATTTGATGTTGTTTTTCAGATTCTCCGATCTTTCTCTTCTGTGCATCACATGCTTACCATCCATTGTTAACTGCAATCATTGTCACGCCCCGAATGATCATTCCGGACATACACAAGTGGGGTGGGAAATCGCAGTTATATCCCTGTCAATGCCGCGCAGGATCATAGCATTGTCCCTCCTTGGGTTCGGTATAAAAAGTCAGCCTTCACGCGATTCGTCCCGCCCACTGGCAGGATCATTTCAGCCTATGTACTGACCTTTCAGTTCCGATTGCCTTTTACCCGGCGTCCGAAAATCGGCACCGAGCCATGTCTGTTTTACACCGGCAGCGACCACAAAAAGAATCATTTTCTTTGAAGAATGTTCATTTTTTTGATTAATTCTGTGGCGTTCCTCACTGAAAAATTTATGATGCGTCAACTCGGCGCCTTATTCTCGAGAGTGAAAGGACGAAAAAACGGGGGGCTTGTACAGGGTTTAGTTTTGCGCACACAGCGATCAAAACAAGGATTCGCCTGTACAGATCCGGCAAGCAAGGACATGCGCATATCTCGCAAAACCAGGGAAGGAATCAAGCAATGGCAGCCATTACTGAACCGCTCGAGAACCAGTCGAACCTGCTGCAACGTGGTCTCGCGGATCTCCGCGCAGAAGATGCCGAACTGGCGGCCATTCTCGACGCTGAAGTCACGCGTCAACAACATACGCTTTCGTTGGTCTCCTCCTCCTGCGCAGTCCAGCCGCGAACCTTGGTGGCCTCTGCTTCAGTGCTGGTCAACGTGACCGCTGAAGGCATGCCCGGCAAGCACCACAGTGCAGGGTGCGAGAACGTCGAGTTAGTCGAGTCACTGGCTATCCGCAGGGCTCGTCAACTGTTCGCTGCTCAATACGCCAACGTGCAGCCACACTCAGCGTCGAACGCCATTTACCAGGTGCTCACGTCCCTGCTTGAGCCGGGCGATACCTTGCTGGGCATGGCGGTGGAACACGGTGGTCACCTCACCCATGGCAGCCTCGCCGCTTTTTCCGGCGCCTACTACAAGGCGATCCAGTACGGCACCACATCCGACGGTCTGATCGATTACGACAAGGTACGCCTGCTGGCGCTCGCCCATCGTCCACGCATCATCCTCTGCGGCGCCACTGCCTATTCGCGCGTGGTGGACTTCAAGCGATTTCGCGAGATAGCCGATGAAGCTGGGGCGATCCTGCTCGCCGACATTTCGCATATCGCCGGGCTGGTCGCCACCGGGCGCCATCCAAGTCCGGTCGACGTCGCACATGTCACCGTCACTTGCACACACAAGCAACTCGCCGGGCCTCGGGGTGGCGTGATCCTCAGCGGGCGTGACGCCAGCACCAAGATTCCCGGTTTGCGGACCACCTTCAGCCGCCTGCTGGATCAAGCCGTTTACCCGCGAATGCAGGGCGCCCCCGCTGCCAACATGATCGCAGCAAAGGCTGCCGCACTGGGTTACGCGATGTCTGCAGAATTCGATGCCTGCATGGCGCAGATTCGCAGTACGGCGGATGAAATGGCCAAAGCGTTTCAGGCCAAAGATTATGAGGTGGTCGGTGGCTGCAGTGAAAACCATACGGTGCTGGTTCGCTTGCGCGGCGGCATCACAGGCGCTATCGCGGAAGCGGCGCTGGGGCACTGCGGGATCATCGTCAATAAACATCGCCTGCCCGGCGATCCTCGCTCTGCACTTGTTACCAGCGGGCTGCGCATCGGCACGGGCGCGCTGGCGCAGCGCCGGGTCGACGTTCACGGCAGCCGCCAGATCGTCGATCTGATCGTCCGGATTCTGAATACCGTGGCGCCGCTCGGCGAACAGGATTACACACTGGAACCGCTGCTCCTTGCGCAGTTTCGTTCAGAGGTCGAAACCTTGTGCAGGGACTATCCTGTCACCGACTACCAATAGCTACTCGACTCTCAGGATTTGCGCCCATAAAAAACCCGGCACTCAGGCCGGGTTTTGTGTTTCTGCGTCAGCGCTTACTTGGCAACACCAGCCGGGTGCACGGCCTGCTGCGCGCCGCGCTTGTTCTTGATCAGGTAGCAGACCCACATGAACACCACCCACACCGGGATCGCGTACACCGAGATTTGAATACCCGGGATCAACAACATCACGCCAAGGATGAACGCGACGAATGCCAGGCAGATGTAGTTACCGTACGGATACCACAGCGCCTTGAACAGCGGCGTCTGCCGGGTTTTGTTCATGTGCTGGCGGAACTTGAAGTGCGAGAAGCTGATCATCGCCCAGTTGATCACCAGCGTCGCCACGACGAGGGACATCAACAGTTCCAGCGCGTGTTGCGGGATCAGGTAGTTCAGCAGCACAGCAACCAGTGTCACCGCAGCGGAGGCAAGGATCGAACGCACCGGCACACCGCGCTTGTCGATCTTCGCCAGACCTTTCGGCGCATCGCCCTGCTCGGCCATGCCCAGCAGCATGCGGCTGTTGCAGTAGGTGCCGCTGTTGTACACCGACAACGCGGCGGTCAGTACCACAAAGTTGAGGATGTGCGCGGCGGTGTTGCTGCCGAGCATCGAGAACACTTGCACGAACGGGCTGCCGCTGTACGAATCGCCGGACGCGTTGAGGGTTTCCAGCAGGCTGTCCCAAGGAGTCAGCGAGAGCAGGATGACCAGCGCACCGATGTAGAAAATCAGGATCCGGTAGATCACCTGGTTGATCGCTTTCGGGATCACGGTTTTCGGCTTGTCCGCTTCAGCGGCGGTGAAACCGAGCATTTCCAGACCGCCGAAGGAGAACATGATGATCGCCATCGCCATCACCAGACCGCTCACGCCATTCGGGAAAAAACCACCGTGGGACCACAGGTTGCTCACCGAAGCTTGCGGGCCGCCATGGCCGCTGACCAGCAGGTAGCTGCCGAGCGCAATCATGCCGACGATCGCCACGACCTTGATGATCGCGAACCAGAATTCGGCCTCACCGAAGACTTTGACGTTGGCCAGGTTGATCGCGTTGATCAGCACGAAGAACGCCGCAGCAGAGACCCAGGTCGGGATGTCCGGCGCCCAGTAGTGGATGTATTTGCCGACCGCCGTCAGCTCCGACATGCCCACCAGAATGTACAGAATCCAGCAGTTCCAGCCCGAAAGGAAACCGGCAAAGCCGCCCCAGTACTTGTGCGCGAAATGGCTGAAGGAACCGGCCACCGGCTCTTCGACGATCATCTCGCCCAACTGGCGCATGATCATGAAGGCGATGAAGCCGCAGATGGCGTAGCCGAGGATCATCGACGGGCCGGCGGATTTCAGTACTCCGGCCGAGCCGAGGAACAATCCGGTACCGATCGCGCCACCGAGGGCGATCAGTTGAATGTGGCGATTTTTCAGGCCGCGTTTCAGCTCGCCTGATTGCGAGGGTTGTCCACTCATGAAAAAGGTCTCACGCAAGGTTTGATGATGTTCAGTAGACGTTGCTGCAAGGTTGCGATTTCAGGCAGCCCCGATCAAACCCCAGCGCAGGCACCAGGAGTTCAGCTTATTTACAACGGTCATGCGTCACCTGTTTGTTTTTATCTGTGACGAAATCGAACCCGAAACGCTTGTGGCGTCACGGAGTGAACAAGGCGGATAGCCTTGAGATTTGCGCGATCACGCAGAGGGTCACAGTTAAAACGCGGCGCATTGTACACCGCTAACCCCCTGCTGCCAGACCCCGCTGGATCAGCGTGGCGGTTGCCGGGATTGCGTGTGTCCGCCACGAGATATTCGGGCGACTGCAAAAATTGAGTCAGGCCTTTGCAGGCCATCGGCGCGGACGAGGAAAAAACCGTCCCACGGAGAGAGGTGGAGATCAGTCACGGCGTTCATTGCGCCTCCTTCTTGTTATGTACCTGCACGACAGGCATGGGCGCATCTCACCCTGACAGCGGCGCTGAAACAAGCGCGCCAGAGCCTTGCACGGCCCTTCGCCGCGATGGCGTCGGCAGCTTTTCCTTACAGCCCGCGCCGGTGGTTGGTTTCCCCCGGCTTTACCCACTTTTTCGTAAACATTTTTTTACAAGGCGTAACGTAAAATTTCCATTTCAGAAAATTCTGTCGGACGCCTGCAAATTGACGGTAGCTAGCTTGCTAATGAATATCGCCGCTTAGTTTTCTGTTTTTAAATAAGAAAAACTTCCAGAAAAAACAGAATAAAAAGTCTATTTAAAAATTAAATAAATAATTTTTTGCATTACAAAAGTCCGTGAACTAGGTTCTTCACGTCTTGCCGGCCACCTCGACCGGCCAGTCATAACCGTGAAAGTCATCTAGGAGATCGACCATGCAAGCACTGGAAAAAGACGTGGATACCGAACTGCAACTGGACGAATGGTTTGAAGCACCGACCCACGAGGCGGCTGTAGAAATGATGCAAGCCGACGCGGTTGTTCCGTTCGGCACGGCGATGTGGCCTCTGTAAGACATCCCCCGGGCAGGCACGATCCGGCCGGTCGTGTCTGCCGCTTTCTTCACGGTCAGTCAGGGAGGACTCATGGATAAGCCCCGCGCCATCTCGCATTTCCTTTACTACCTCGAACACCACCCTGCCCTTGCCGGTCTCGACTCGGCGAAGGTATTGCTCGGCCACACGGCTGATTACGAAGCGCTGACCGGCGCCATCGCCGAGCAGGCGGGCGATCATCCACGCTTCACGTTCAGCGCCCGACGCCTGGACCTGGAAAGCACCGCAGCGCTGACTTCGGCAATCACCGACAGCGATCTGTACATTTTCTTCTACGATTCTTCCACCCTGCCCAACCCGCGTCCCGACGGCCCGGAGTTCGTTCGTGCGCTGCAAGGCGTGATGGCGGAAAACTGGAAGAAGTCGCTGCTGTTCAAGGATTACGGCGATTATTTCTACGACACCTTCAGCGTCACCCCGCAGCGCATTGCCGGGTTGAACAGCCACTTGATCCAGCGCATGTCCCAAGCCACTACCCTGAGTTTCAAAGACGATGAAGGCTCATGGTTCGAAGCCCCAATGAGCAGCATCAAGAAATGGACCGACATCAACGGTGTCGGCAACTTCGACCTGGCCCCCGGCGAAATCGCCACGCACAGCGAAGCGATCAACGGCCATGTGAAATTCAAGGGCACGTTCCTCAGCACCATTCCGTTTGCACGCAAATACGGCGTGCTCGAATCGCCACTGGAATTGTGGATCGAAAACTCGACCATCAGCCGCATCGCCACGGACGTGCCGGGTCTTGAGCATGATTTCAACAAGTATCTGGACGCCAACCCATCGAACCGCCGGATTGAGGAGTTGGGGATCGGCACCAATGAAGGCGTGAAGGATTTGTACGCGCGCAATGCCGGGTTTGAGGAACGGCATTGTGGCTTGCATCTTGGATTAGGCGGTGGCGCCAAGGGCAGTCATCATCTGGACCTGATCTTTTCGGGCGGGGTGTTGGCGCTGGATGACAAGCCGGTGTTTGATGGCCGGTTTGTGTTCTAGCCTGAAGTTGATAGTGCTGCTTCTGGCCTCTTCGCGGGCAAGCCCGCTCCCACAGGTTTCATTGGTGTACACAAATTCTGTGAACGACAGAAAACCCTGTGGAAGCGGGCTTGCCCGCGAAGGGGCCAGGTCAGGCAATACACATCTTTCGCCAGACGAAAAAAAACGCCAACCCTGCGGTTGGCGTTTTTTCATTCGACGCTAAACCCGATCACTCAGGCTTCTTGCGACCGAAACCCGGACGCTGACCGGAACCGGCCGGTGCGCCACGACGCTTGCCCGACGGCTTGTCACCATCAACCAGCTTGATCCCCGGACGCTTCGGCGCAGGCTTGGCCGGGCGCTTGTTGGTGGTGTCCGCCGGACGATCCGCCACAGGCGTGCCACGACCGGCGGGCGCGTCACGCTCGCCACGTTCAGTGCGACCGTTGGCCGGACGCGGAGTGCGCTCGCCGTCACGGGCTACTGGCTTGCGACCTGGACGCTCACCTTCGATCTGCGGCTCACGGCTTGGACGTGGGCCGGTCGGCGCGCCAGCGGCTGGACGCAGCGTGCGTACGCGCTCGGTCTTGGCCATCGGCCGCGACGATTTGCGCTGCATGCGCTCAAGCTTGTCTTTGCTCTTGGCGTTCAGTTGCGGCATCGCCACCGGCGTCAGGCCGACTTCGGCGCTGAGGACATCGACTTCGTACTGGCTCATTTCGCGCCAGCGGCCCATCGGCAGGTCGGAGTTGAGGAACACCGGACCGAAACGCACGCGCTTCAGACGGCTGACCACCAGTCCTTGCGATTCCCACAGACGACGAACCTCACGGTTACGCCCTTCCATGACCACGCAGTGGTACCAGTGGTTGAAGCCTTCCCCGCCCGGCGCCTGTTGAATGTCGGTGAACCGCGCCGGGCCGTCTTCCAGCACGACGCCGGCCTTCAGGCGCTCGATCATTTCGTCGTCGACTTCACCGCGTACCCGCACGGCGTATTCACGGTCCATCTCGTAGGACGGATGCATCAAACGGTTGGCCAGTTCACCGTCGGTGGTGAACATCAGCAGACCGGTGGTGTTGATGTCGAGACGACCGATGTTGATCCAGCGGCCTTCTTTCGGACGCGGCAGCTTGTCGAACACGGTCGGACGGCCTTCCGGGTCGTCACGGGTGCAGATCTCGCCATCGGGTTTGTTGTACATGATCACGCGGCGCACCGATTCGGCGGCCTCTTCGCGCTTGATCACCTTGCCATCAATGGTGATGGCGTCGTGCATGTCGACGCGCAGACCGAGGGTGGCGTCTTTGCCATTGACCTTGATCCGGCCCTGGCTGATCCAGGATTCCACGTCACGGCGCGAGCCGACGCCGATACGGGCGAGGACTTTCTGCAGTTTTTCGCCTGCTGGGCCGATTTCCTGGTCGTCTTTCTGAATGATGTCGCTCATCTGGGCACCTCCCGGTGTGGTCTGTTCAGGCGGCGCCTGAAGCATTGAAATCTGGGTTCTCGGCCGAAGGGATCGGCGAAGGGTCGCGAATCATACGCGGATGTGCGCCGTCGCGCATCAGAGACTAGCTGATCGATCGACAGTTATTTCTTTTTCCGCCGACCGGCGCCACCGAGTTTGATCAGGCGCAGCGCGGCTTCGGCCAGCACGGTGCGCTTGTCGTCCTTGTCGAGTTTCTTCCAGGCCTTGATTTCGCGCTTGCTGCGTCCGCAGCCGAGGCAGATGTCGTCGCTGAATTTGCAGACGCTGATGCAGGGGTCTTTGGTTGAGCTCATACATTTCCCCAGATTGGCACATGACCCTGTGGGAGCGGGCTTGCCCGCGAAGGCGTCAGGTCAGTCAGCGATGATATTGGATATGCCGTCCTCTTCGCGGGCAAGCCCGCTCCCACAGGATCCTTCAGTGTTTAGAGATTTGTTGTCAGTCTTCGAATTCGCGGCGTTCGGCTTCGATCGCTTCGGCCAGGGCGCGGGCTTCGGCTTCTTCTTCGCTCAGCTCGGGTTCGGGTTCTGCCGCCGGTTGTTCGAGGGCGGCGACAGCGGCGAGAAGTTTTTCCCGGGCTTCGGCGACCCCAAGAATGTCTTCTTCCGGTTCGGCTTCTGGCTCGGAATCAAGTTCAACTTCGATGGTTGGCTCGGCGATCTGCGGCTCAGACTCAGTCTCGACTTCTGCTTCAACCGTCGGCACCTCACCGTCCGCCGCATCCCGCAGCAAATCGTCGAAGTCGGTCTTGATCCCCTCCTCCATGCTGTCCAGCTCCAGCAACAATGAATGGAAACTGGTCTCCTCCTTCTCCTCTTCCGGCTCGGCACTGGCGTCGGCCAGCTCCTGCAAGCCTTGCGGCACCGGGGCGTCGTCGAAATCGAGCACCGGGTCGGTTTCCATCTCGCGCAATTCGGCCAGCGGCGGCAGGTCTTCGAGGTTCTTCAGGTTGAAGTGATCGAGAAACGCCTTGGTCGTGGCGAACATCGCCGGTTTGCCCGGCACGTCGCGGTAGCCAACCACGCGAATCCATTCACGCTCGAGCAAGGTTTTGACGATGTTGCTGTTCACCGCCACACCGCGCACGTCTTCGATTTCGCCGCGGGTGATCGGCTGGCGATAGGCGATCAATGCGATGGTTTCCAGCAAGGCGCGGGAATAACGCTGCGGGCGCTCTTCCCAGAGGCGGCCGACCCACGGCGAAAACTTCTCGCGGATCTGCAAGCGATAGCCCGACGAGACTTCCTTGAGCTCGAATGCGCGGCCCTCGCAGGACTTGCCGAGCAGGGTCAGGGCTTTCTTGAAGACCGCAGGCTCTGGCCGCTCGCCTTCTTCGAACAGTTCAAACAGGCGCTCAAGGGATTGCGGCTTTCCCGAGGCCAACAGAAAGGCTTCAAGCAGGGAGGCCAGCTCGCGGGGTTCAGTCAGGTTCATGTTTCGACTCGTTATTCGGCTCGGGCTCGCACGTGGATCGCGGCGAACGGCTCATTCTGCACCAGCTCGACCAAGGATTCCTTGACCAGTTCAAGGATCGCCATAAAGGTCACCACCACACCCAGGCGCCCTTCTTCGGCGGTGAACAGCTCGACGAACGGCACAAAACCGCCGCCCTTGAGGCGCTCCAGTACATCACTCATGCGCTCGCGGGTCGACAGTGCCTCGCGGCTGACCTGGTGGCTTTCAAACATGTCGCCACGGCGCAGCACTTCGGCCATGCACATCAAAATCTCTTCAAGCGCGACATCCGGCAGCAGCTTGCGCGCACGGGCTTCCGGGGCGTCGAGCTTGGGCACGATCACGTCGCGGCCGACCCGGCTCAAGCCGTCGATGCCTTCGGCGGCCGCCTTGAAGCGCTCGTATTCCTGCAAGCGGCGGATCAGTTCGGCGCGCGGGTCGTCTTCTTCGTCTTCGACGGTTTCGGCGCGCGGCAGGAGCATGCGCGACTTGATCTCGGCGAGCATCGCCGCCATGACCAGATACTCGGCGGCCAGCTCCAGACGCACCGACTGCATCAACTCGACATAGCCCATGTACTGGCGGGTGATTTCCGCCACCGGGATGTCGAGGATGTTGATGTTCTGTTTGCGGATCAGGTACAGCAGCAGATCGAGCGGCCCCTCGAAGGCTTCAAGGAAGACCTCCAGCGCATCCGGCGGGATGTACAGGTCCAGCGGCATTTCCATGACCGCCTGGCCATAGACCATGGCAAACGGCAGTTCCTGCTGAGCGCCGGCCTGGGGATCGACAACGGTTTCCACTGCGGACATTCAGGCCTCGACCATGAACGGCGTCGGATCGCCGCAGCCGACGCGGACCACTTCCGGGTCGTCGCCGGTCAGGTCGATCACGGTGGAGGCTTTGATGCCGCCGAAACCGCCGTCGATGATCAAGTCCACCTGGTGCTCGAGCAACTGGCGCATTTCGTACGGATCGCTGAGCGGGTCTTCATCGCCGGGCATGATCAGGGTCACGCTCATCAGCGGCTCGCCAAGCTCGGCCAGCAGCGCCAGCGCAATCGGATGGCTTGGGACACGCAGGCCGATGGTGCGCTTCTTCGGATGTAGCAAAAGACGCGGCACTTCGCGGGTGGCGTTGAGAATGAAAGTGTACGGCCCCGGCAGATGCGCCTTGAGAATGCGGAAGGTGCCGGTGTCGATTTTGGCGTAGTTGCCGAGTTGCGACAGGTCGCTGCAGATCAGCGCGAAGTTGTGCTTTTCATCGAGCTGACGCAGGCGTCGGACGCGCTCGATTGCGGTCTTGTCGCCGATTTGGCAACCGATCGCGTAGGAAGAGTCCGTGGGATAGATCACCACCCCGCCCTTGCGGATGATCTCGACGGCCTGTTTGATCAGGCGCGCTTGCGGGTTTTCCGGATGTATCTGGAAAAATTGACTCACATTCTCTACCTGTTCAGACGGCGGCAATATCTGTGTCATGTTTGAACCGACACCACAGGGGTGGAAGGTCCTCGGGAACCGGCCGGTACTGGCCGATTTCGGACCAGCCGCCAGGGCCATGGAAGTCACTGCCGGCGCTGACCAGCAGACCGAACTCACGGGCAAGGATTGCCAGGCTGCCCACCTGTTCTGCAGGCTGATGGCCATTGACCACCTCGATCGCATGCCCGCCTGCTTGAATATAGTCGGCTATCAGCTTTCGGCGCTTGCTGCGGGTGAAATCGTAGTGCCACGGATGCGCCAGACTGACCCAGGCACCGGCGGCGCGCAGTGTGCCAACGGTGTCCTCCAGCGTCGGCCAGTGCAACTTGACGTCACCGAGCTTGCCGGCGCCGAGCCATTTGCGGAATGCCTCGGCGCGATCCTTGACAAAGCCTTCACGCACCATCCAGTCAGCGAAATGCGGGCGGGCCGGCGCGTTGCCACTGTCGCCCAGTTCCTGCTGGACCTGCCGGGCACCTTCGAGAGCACCGGGCATGCCCTTGAGGGCGAGCTTGCGGCTTATTTCTTCGGACCGCAGCCAGCGGCCATCGTGCAATTTGGCGATCGCCTCGACCAACGGTGCGGCGTTGACGTCGAAACCATAGCCCAACACATGAATCGTCGCGCCGCCCCAGGTACAGGACAATTCGACACCGTTGACCAGTTGCATGCCCAACTCGGTGGCGGCCGTACGCGCTTCGGCGAGGCCTTCGAGGGTGTCGTGGTCGGTCAACGCCAGGACTCGCACGCCGTTCTCGAACGCACGCGCAACCAGAACCGATGGCGCCAGGGCGCCATCGGAGGCCGTGCTGTGGCAGTGCAAATCAACATTCACGGGGAGTTGTAACCTCAAATCAGCTGGCGCTATCGCGCGCCCATATGTTTGTTATTATGCCGCCACATCCAGCTTCTGGCTCTCACTGTGAAACAATTCATCGATTTCATCCCGCTTCTGCTGTTCTTCATCGTTTACAAACTTGATCCACGGGTCGTCGACATCGCTGGCCATGAAGTGACTGTAGGCGGTATTTACAGCGCCACGGCGATGCTGATCATCAGTTCCCTGGTGGTGTACGGCGCGTTGTTCATCAAACAGCGCAAGCTGGAAAAGAGCCAATGGCTGACCCTGGTCGCCTGCCTGGTGTTCGGCAGCCTGACGCTGGCCTTCCACAGCGAGACTTTCCTCAAGTGGAAAGCGCCGGTGGTCAACTGGCTGTTCGCTGCGGCCTTCATCGGCAGTCACTTCATCGGTGACCGCCTGCTGATCAAACGCATCATGGGCCACGCGCTGACCCTGCCGGATCCGGTCTGGACCCGCCTGAACATCGCCTGGATCGCCTTTTTCCTGTTCTGCGGGGCCGCCAACCTGTTCGTCGCCTTCACCTTCCAGAGCATCTGGGTGGACTTCAAGGTGTTCGGCAGCCTGGGCATGACCGTGCTGTTCCTGGTCGCACAGGGCATTTACCTGTCGCGTCACCTGCACGACGCCGATACCACAACGCCAAAAACCGAGGACTGACATGCTCTACGCCATCATTGCCACTGACGTCGCCAACTCGCTGGAAGCCCGCCTGGCCGCACGCCCTGCGCATCTGGAACGCCTGCAAGTGCTCAAGGGCGAAGGCCGCATCGTATTGGCCGGCCCGCACCCGGCCGTCGACAGCAATGATCCGGGCGCAGCGGGTTTCACCGGCAGCCTGATCGTCGCCGAATTCGATTCCCTGAGCGCTGCGCAAGCATGGGCTGATGCTGATCCGTACATCGCCGCTGGCGTGTATGCCAACGTGGTCGTCAAGCCGTTCAAGCAAGTCCTGCCGTAACTCTGCCCTCCACGCGATGAACCTTGCCGGTTCATCGCGTTCTCAATCGCTCATTATTCTCGTTTGCCTGCCGACAACCTGCCCAATATCCATTTGGAAACAGGTGTCGCGATGCGCAAGAGTCCGTTGTGTCTGATGTTGCTCACGTTGTCGATCATGGCACCCGCCCATGGTGAGGAAACCATCGAAGGCGGCAGTTCCACGCCATTGTCGTTAAGCGCCGGCGGCCAGATCACCGAGTTGCAGCAACGCCTCAAGGCCAGCGAGCAGCAGCGCGAAGAACTGAGCAAACAACTGCAAAATGCCGACAATACCCGTGAAAGCGCCCAGCTTGCCCGGTTGCGCCAGGAGAACCAGCGTCTCAAGCTGCAACTCAAGGAAGCCCAGGCCAGCCCCTTGCCGCGTTTGCTGACTGATCAGCAGCAGTGGTTCGTCACCGGAGCCGGGGTAGCGCTATTGGCGCTGCTCTGCGGTATCTTTGCCAGTGGAGCAAGCCGAAAACGTCGGCAATGGCTAAATTGAGTGAGTCATGAGCGAGCTGTTACTGATTGATGATGACCAGGAGTTGTGCGAACTCCTGAGTAGCTGGCTGAGCCAGGAAGGCTTCCAGGTGCGCGCCTGCCACGATGGCCAGAGCGCCCGCAAGGCCTTGGCCGAAACGGCCCCGGCGGCGGTGGTGCTGGACGTGATGCTGCCCGACGGCAGCGGTCTGGAACTGCTCAAGCAATTGCGCAACGACCACGCTGACCTGCCGGTGTTGATGCTCTCCGCCCGGGGTGAGCCACTGGACCGCATCCTCGGCCTGGAACTGGGCGCCGACGATTATCTGGCCAAACCGTGCGACCCACGGGAACTGACCGCCCGCTTGCGCGCCGTATTGCGCCGCAGCCATCCGGCCTCCGTATCGACGCAGCTCGAACTGGGTGATCTGAGTTTCAGCCCGGTGCGCGGCGTGGTCAGCATCGACGAGAAAGAACTGACCCTCACCGTTTCCGAAAGCCGCCTGCTCGAAGCCCTGCTCAAGCAGCCGGGCGAGCCGCTGGACAAACAGGAACTGGCGCAACTGGCCCTCGGCCGCAAGCTGACCCTGTACGACCGCAGCCTCGACATGCACGTCAGCAACCTGCGCAAAAAGATCGGTCCCCACCCGGACGGCCGCCCGCGCATCGTTGCCCTGCGTAGCCGTGGTTACTATTACAGTCTCTGAACCTGCCCCCCCTGTAGGAGTGAGCCTGCTCGCGATAGCGGTGTGTCTGGCAAGAACATATCGACTGACACACCGCTATCGCGAGCAGGCTCACTCCTACAGGGTGTGTTTGTCAGGTCAGCGCTCGAACGTCTTTACCCAAGCTTTACGCAGTGCTGACCGCCGCTGACCTTGATCTGCGTAATCTGGACTCATCCGGAACGTACCGGGAACGAGACAAGGAGATACACCATGCGCAAGACTCTTATCGCTCTGATGTTCGCTGCCGCTCTGCCCACCGTCGCCATGGCCATGCCGCAAGACGGCGGCCCGATGGGCGGCCCGCTCGACGGCCCACGCCACGGCGGTCAGATGCATGGCATGCACGGCAAAGGCCCGTACAGCCAGCTCGACCTGACGCGTGAACAGCGCGAGCAGATCCGCAAGATCATGGGCGAGCAGATGCACGAGCGTAAGCAAGTGGTCGACAAGTACCTGGAAAAACTCTCGCCGGCTGACCAGAAAGCCATGAAGGACGAGATGGCGGCCAACCACAAGAAAGCCGAGTCCGATGTTCGGGCGCTGCTGAAACCGGATCAACAGAAGAAATTCGACGAGATCCAGAAGAAACAGGCCGAGCGTCGCGCCGAATGGGCCGAGTTCAAGGCGTGGAAAGCGCAACAGGCGCAAAAGGCGCAATAATGTTCTGACCCACGGCCCATCGGCTAAACCCGATGGGCCTGTTGCCACTCAATCCCAATGTGGGAGCGGGCTTGCTCGCGAATGCGCTGTATCAGACAAAGATATGTTGACTGACACTCTGCATTCGCGAGCAAGCCCGCTCCCACATTGGTTTTGCATTGTCCTGAGGAATTTCTGTGCGTTCATTGTTCTGGCGTATTCTCGCGAGCTTCTGGCTGGCCATCGCTCTGGTAGCCGGGCTGTCGATTCTGCTCGGGCATATGCTCAACCAGGACGCGTGGATCCTCAGTCGCCATCCGGGCCTCAACACCCTCGCCGGCGAATGGACGCAAACCTACGAAGCCCAGGGCGAAGAAGCGGCGCAGGACATCCTCGAACAACGCAAACGCCAATATCATATCGACGTTCAGGTGCTGAACGAATCCGGCGACCCGGTAGTGCGCGGCACCTTCCCGCGCCGTGCTGCCGCCTTCGAAGCCCGCCAGAACAATGATGACCGGCGCCTGCCATGGCGCCGTCTGACCGATGAATTCACCAGCGAAAAAACCGGTGACACTTACCTGTTCATCTACCGCATCCCGCACCCGGAACTCGACGCCTGGCACCGCGAAAGCCTGCTCTGGCCGCTAAGTGCGCTGGGGATTGCACTGGTGGTGCTGACGCTGTTCAGTCTGCTGGTGACCTTCTCCATCACCCGCCCGCTCAGCCGTTTGCGCGGCGCGGTGCATGATCTGGGGCAGACCACCTATCAGCAGAACAGCCTGGCGAAACTGGCCAACCGCCGTGATGAATTCGGCGTATTGGCCACCGACTTCAACCGCATGGGCGCGCGCCTGCAAAGCCTGATTGGCAGCCAGCGGCAACTGTTGCGCGACGTGTCCCACGAATTGCGCTCACCGCTGGCGCGGCTGCGTATTGCCTTGGCGCTGGCCGAACGGGCCAACCCTGAAGAGCGCGAGAAACTCTGGCCACGACTGACCCGAGAGTGTGATCGACTGGAGGCATTGATCAGTGAAATTCTGGTGCTGGCTCGAGTCGATGCTGACAATGCCAGTGCTGAAGAGGTGGATCTGAATGCCTTGCTCGGCACGTTGCAGAAGGATGCGAAGCTTGCGTCGCCCGAACAGATTGTGCGACTTGATGCCGAACCGCAGCTGAGTCTGAAGGGCTGGCCGACCATGATCGAGCGCGCTGTCGATAATCTGCTGCGCAATGCCCAGCGCTTCAACCCGGAAGGTCAGGCCATTGAAATGCAGGCCGCGCGTCAGGGCGAAAAAATTGTCGTGAGTGTGCGCGACCATGGGCCGGGGGTGCAGGCTGAACATTTGAGCCAGTTGGGCGAGCCGTTTTACCGGGCGCCAGGTCAGACGGCGGCGGGACATGGTCTGGGCCTGGCGATTGCACGGCGAGCGGCGGAGCGCCATGGTGGGAGTTTGACGCTGGCCAATCATCCGCAGGGCGGGTTTATTGCCAGTCTGGAATTGCCGTTGGTGCCGGGGGCGGTGGTGCAACCCTGAGAGCCGCCCTCCCCCCGGAAAAGCCCCTCACCCCAGCCCTCTCCCGGAGGGAGAGGGGGCCGACCGAGGTGTCTTGCGTCAGACATCGACCTGAATAACCGAGTTGATTATGGATTCGGAAGCCTGATCAACTTTGAATTCGACTCAAACCGAAACCGATTCTGGATTCCACGAAATCAATTCAAACCGAAGCCGATTCTGGATTCGGCAAAGATCGCTCAGGTCGGCGTACCTCTTGAGCAACCCCCAATCAGTCCCCTCTCCCCCCGGGAGAGGGCTAGGGTGAGGGGCTTTTGATCTTCAGGCTTTACCAGGCCAGGCACTGACGAACTCGGCCAGATCAACCTTCTCCGCCACACGCGGCTCTTTCTGCGGCGTGCCAAGGTAAAGAAAAGCAATCACCTCTTCACCTTCCGCCAGGCCCAAACCTTTGGCCACATGCTTCGAATAAGCCAGATCCCCCGTACGCCACACCGCACCAATCCCCTGCGCATACGCCGCCAGCAAAATTCCGTGCGCCGCGCACCCGGCCGCCAGCAATTGCTCGGACTTCGGATACTTGACGTGATCCTGCAATCGGGCGATCACCACCACCACCAGCGGCGCCCGCAGCGGGCCGTTGCGGGCCTTGTCGATCATCGCTTCGGTGACTTCGCCTTCCTGCTGCTGTGCAGCCTCGGCCAGCAACTCGCCCATCTGCTCACGCGCTGCGCCTTCGACGGTCAGGAAACGATACGGCTGCAAATGCCCGTGGTCCGGCGCGCGCAACGCGGCGCCGAACAGGGCTTCGCGCTGCTCGGCAGTGGGGGCCGGTTCGACCAGTCGGGGAACGGAAACACGGTTGAGCAACGCGTCGAGAGCCTGCATCGGCCACCTCCTGAAAAATATGTGCGGCTATTCTAGCTTCATCTGCCTACAGGATGCCGGTTTACATGCCCTGCCTCACGGGTAGAATGGCGCCCTTCCCACATCAGCCCGAGCGGACTTCATGGCGTTGCCGACCTTACGGATCATTGGTTTTATCATCGGCATCTTCCTGATCACCCTGGCTGTGGCCATGGTCGTGCCAATGGCCACCCTGGTGATTTTCGAGCGCACCAGCGACCTGCCATCGTTCCTCTGGGCGAGCATGATTACCTTCGTCGCCGGCCTTGCGCTGGTGATTCCGGGGCGCCCGGAGCACATTCACCTGCGCCCGCGCGACATGTATCTGCTGACGGTCAGCAGTTGGCTGGTGGTGTGTATTTTCGCCGCGCTGCCGTTTCTGCTGACCCAGCACATCAGCTACACCGACTCGTTTTTCGAAAGCATGTCGGGCATCACCGCCACCGGCTCGACCGTGCTCAATCATCTCGACGACATGTCTCCGGGCATCCTGATGTGGCGCTCGCTGCTGCACTGGATCGGCGGCATCGGCTTTATCGGCATGGCGGTGGCGATTCTGCCGCTGCTGCGCATCGGTGGCATGCGCCTGTTCCAGACCGAATCCTCGGACCGCTCGGAAAAAGTCATGCCGCGCTCACACATGGTGGCGCGGCTTATCGTTGCCGCGTATGTCGGCATCACCATCCTTGGCAGCCTGGCGTTCTGGTGGGCCGGGATGAGCCCGTTCGACGCGATCAACCACGCGATGTCGGCGATTTCCACCGGCGGGTTCTCCACCTCCGACCAGTCGCTGGCGAAGTGGACACAACCGGCGGTGCACTGGGTGGCGATTGTGATCATGATCCTCGGCAGCCTGCCATTCACCCTGTACGTGGCAACGCTGCGCGGCAACCGCAGAGCACTGATCAAGGATCAGCAGGTGCAGGGTTTGCTGGCAATGTTACTGGTGACCTGGCTGGTGCTCGGCACCTGGTACTGGTGGACAACCAAACTGCATTGGCTGGAGGCGTTACGCCACGTGGCGCTGAACGTGACCTCGGTGGTCACCACGACCGGTTTTGCCCTCGGCGATTACAGCCTGTGGGGCAACTTCTCGTTGATGCTGTTTTTCTATCTGGGGTTTGTCGGTGGCTGTTCCGGGTCGACAGCGGGCGGGATCAAGATTTTCCGTTTCCAGGTCGCCTACATCCTGCTCAAGGCCAACCTTAATCAGCTGATTCACCCGCGTGCGGTGATCAAACAAAAATACAACGGCCATCGTCTCGACGAAGAAATCGTCCGTTCGATTCTGACCTTTTCGTTCTTCTTCGCCATCACCATCTGCGTGATCGCCCTGCTCTTGTCGTTGCTCGGCGTCGACTGGATGACCGCGCTGACCGGCGCCGCCAGCACCGTGTCCGGTGTCGGCCCGGGCCTGGGCGAAACCATTGGCCCGGCGGGTAACTTCGCCACGCTGCCGGACGCCGCCAAGTGGATCCTGTCGTTCGGCATGCTGCTCGGCCGACTGGAGATCATTACGGTGTTTGTGCTGTGTATTCCGGCCTTTTGGCGTCACTGATCGCGCTCGGCGTCTGCAGCAACCGCGCCCGGTAATCACCGGGCGTGGTGTCGAACCAGCGGCGGAACGCGCGAAAGAAGTTGCTCGGATCGGCAAAGCCCAACAGGTAAGCGATTTCCAGCAAGGTCATGCTCGGCTGTGCCAGATACTGCTCGGCCAGTTCGCGGCGGGTGTCGTCGAGCAGTTGCTGAAAACTCGTGCCCTCTTCTTGCAAACGACGCTGCAAGGTGCGCTGTGACAAATGCAGGGTCTGCGCCACGGTATCGCGCTTCGGCTCGCCTTGCGGCAACATGCGGCACAGCACCTGCCGCGCCTTGTGGGTCACGCGGCTTTCAGAGAATCGCGCCAGGTATTCCCCGGCAAAACGGTCATGCAACAGCGCCATCGCTTCGTTGGCGGTGGGCAGCGGTGCTTCCATGTCGGCGCGCTCGAAGATCAGCGCATCGTATGGGGCGTTGAAGACCAACGGCGCATGGAACGCCTGTTTATAGGGTTCGAGATCGGCGGGCTGGGCGCCCTGCATCAGCACTTTGACCGGGTGCAACGTGCGCCCGGTCAACCAGCCGCACAGGCCCAGCGCACAGGCCAGCGAGGCCTCGGCGCTTTGCCGGGTCGGCGGCAGATGGTCGCCGTGCACAGTCAAAATCAACGCATAACCTTCGTCGAGCAGGCGGAAGCTCAGGTCGGCACTCTCGGCGATGATGCGCTGATAACGCACCAACCGCTGAAAGCCTTCGGCGAGAGTATTACTCGACATCAACGCATAGCCGGCGACATGAAACGACGCCGGTCGCACCACCTTGCCCATGTTCAGGCCGATCGCCGGGTTGCCGGACAGCTCGACCGCCCGTTGCCAGAGACGGGTCATGGAATCTTGCGGGAAACGCGCATCCGGATCGTCCAGAGCCGTGTAATCAAGCCCCAGTTGTTTGAACAGAACCCGGCAATCCAGGCCGTCCATCTCCAATGCTTTGACAATCCCCATCGCCCAGCTTGCAGAAGTCGTTCGTTCGCTCATGGCGTTTTTCTTTTACATGAGGGGCCGCATGCTACGGCCTGATTTGCGAAGGATACTAAAGTGGCGCCGATTGTCACTGGCCCACGCCCATGATCACTCTAGACTCAAATAAGCTACCCGCAGAACAGCTCGTCGCCAGAACAATAACCACAGAGACCGCAGTCGTGGAAAACATCAAGCCTTTCAACAGCTTCGCTGAGTTCTATCCGTATTACCTCAGCGAACACAGCAACAGCACCTGCCGGCGCTTGCATTTCATCGGCACCACTCTGGTGATCTTCATTCTGGCAATGAGCCTCGCCAAGGGCGCCTGGCTGCTGTTATGGGCCTTACCGCTGGCCGGTTACAGCTTCGCCTGGGCCGGGCACTTCTTCTTCGAAAAGAACCGGCCGGCGACTTTCCAGCATCCGCTGTATAGCCTGCTCGGCGACTTCGTCATGTACCGCGACATGATTCTGGGTCGCGTGGCGTTCTGAACAATCACCAGGAGGATGACCAATGAACGCCAATGCCCGTTTCACGCACATGAAGGACGGCACGCAAGAGGACTGGGCGATCATTGCTGCCGACTTCAGCGCTTACGCCAAGCAATTGCCGTCGCGGATCCTGGCCCACCTGAAACTGCTCGAGGGCGATTTCGGCGGCTTCCCGGTGGATCGCCTGACCCACTCACTGCAAACCGCGACCCGCGCCTTTCGTGACGGGCGCGACGAGGAATACGTGGTTTGCGCCTTGCTGCACGACATTGGTGACACCCTGGGCTCTTACAACCATCCGGACATTGCCGCGGCGATTCTCAAGCCGTTCGTCAGTGCCGAGAACTTGTGGATGGTCGAGAAGCACGGGGTATTTCAGGGGTACTACTTCTTTCATCATCTGGGCATGGATCGGCATCTGCGCGAGCAGTTCGCCGGTCATCCGCAGTATCAAGCGACCGCCGAGTTTTGTGCCAAATACGATGCGGCGGCGTTTGATCCTGGCTATGACACGCTGCCGTTGAGCTTCTTTGAGCCAATGATGGAAAGGTTGTTTGCGCAACCGAAGCAGTCGATTTACAAAGCCGCCATGGAAGAACACAGCCCGGCCTGACTGTCACCGCCTATCAAACGTGGGAGGGGGCTTGCTCCCGAATGCGGCGTGTCAGTCAGTCAAATTTTATCTGACACAGCGCTTTCGGGAGCAAGCCCCCTCCCACGATGATTCGGGTTGTTCAGGCGAGTTCTGCGACTTTGGCCGCTTTCAGCTCCGCCTCTCGCGCCTGTGCATCCGCCAGCCGATACAGCTCGATCGTGCCATCCCAATGCTCGATCAGCGCCGTGCACGACTCCACCCAATCGCCGCAATTGAGGTAATCCACCTCCCCCACCTTGCGGATCTCGGCGTGGTGAATGTGTCCGCACACCACACCATGCAACTCACGCTTCACGCACTCGTGGGCAATCGCCTCTTCAAAGTCACTGATGAAACTCACCGCCGTTTTCACCTTGTGCTTCAGGTACGCCGACAGTGACCAATAGCCGTAGCCATAGCGCGCACGCCAATGGTTGAGCCAGCGATTGAGGGTCAGGGTGAATTCATAGGCCGAGTCGCCAAGGAACGCCAGCCAGCGATGATAACGGGTGATGACATCGAACTGATCGCCATGAATCACCAGCAGATGCCGGCCATCGGCCGTGACATGCACCGCCTCGTCGACCAACTGGATATTGCCCAGAATCAGCTTCGAATAGCGGCGCAGGAATTCGTCGTGATTGCCGGTGACGTAAATCACCTCGGTGCCGCGTTTGCTCATGGTCAGCAAGCGACGAATCACATTGGTATGCGCTTGCGGCCAGTACATGCCGCCGCGCAGTTTCCAGCCGTCGATGATGTCGCCGACCAGGTAAATCCTGTCGGCATGGTAGCCCTTGAGAAATTGCGACAAGTGCTCGGCCTGGCAATCCCGCGTGCCCAGATGCACGTCGGAGATCCACAGGGTTCGCACCCGTTGTTTGCGACTGGGTCGGGCGAGCTCGGCACTGGTCATGGGCAACCCTCTGCGATGTTTTCGCCACTGTGCGCGTCCCCGGTTAATCGACCATGACAAGCGTGAGTCAGTCCTGTGACAAGGCATCCAGTGTGCGCCGGTGTAGACTGGCGATCACTTCGGAGACGACCTGCCATGCGACCGATCCTCACCCTGCGTCAGTACACCCACGATTTGATCGTCCACAGTCACGAACACGCGCAACTGGTGTTCGGGCTGTCCGGTGCGCTGGATTTCGAGGTCGAGGGCAGTGGCAGTCAGGTGCGTCAGCAGAGTTTTGTGGTCATTCCTGCTGGCGCCCATCATGCCTGCGGCAGCCCCGGCGGCAGTCGCTGTCTGGTGCTGGATATCCCGGACGGGCAATGGCTGACGGATTCATTGGGCGAGCACGCCGATGCCAGTCAGCGCTTGCTCGATCAACCGGCGCGTCTGTCGCTGGACTCGGGGCAAAGCCAGTTGGTCAACTGGCTGGCGAACAGTCCGGTCAGCGATCCGTTGATCGCCCAGCAAGGCGCGGTGTTGCTGCTGGCCAGTCTCAATCACGCGCAACCTGCCGAACTGGCGGCTCGCCGCTTGCCCTATGCCGCACTGGATGCACACATCGAGCAATACGCTGCATATCCGTTGCAAGTCGCCGATCTGGCACGCGTGGCCGGGTTATCGAGTGCGCGTTTACATGCGCGGTTCATGGCCGAATGCGGGCAGACACCGATGGATTACATCCGCAGTCGGCGCCTGCATCTGGCGGTGCAACGGCTGCGCGACACTGCACTGCCGATTGGCGAGATTGCCAGTCGCGTCGGCTACAGCTCGCAAAGTGCCTTCTCGGCCGCGGTCCTACGTGAGTTCGGTGCGTCGCCCGGGCAGCTTCGGCGCGATTCCTGCGACAAAAGACGATAGTCTGCCGACAGACTTATTTGCCTCGACGCGCTTCAATGCAGGAGCTGCCGCAGACGAACGATCAAGATCGCACCGGCGGCAGCTCCAGCTGAAATCGCTTTTGAGATAGAAGGATTGCAATGACTCCGCGTACCGCCCTCGGCGCTCTGCATATCGGTGCCCTGATGTTTGGCCTGACCGGCGTGTTCGGCAAACTCACCGCCGCGTCCCCCGCCGTGATCGTCTTCGGTCGAGCGGCTTTCGCCGTCCTCGCCCTGGCATTTTTCGCTCGTTTCGCCAGTCAGCACGGCTGGCAGAAACTCCAGGCCGTGGACTGGCGGCGTCTGGCACTCAGCGGCGTGTTGCTGGCCGGGCACTGGGTGAGCTTTTTCGTTTCGGTGAAAGTCGCCGGGGTGGCGATCGCAACGTTGGGCTTTGCCAGCTTCCCGGCCTTCACGGTGATTCTCGAAGGGCTGATCTTCCGCGAACGCATCCGCGCCAATGAAATGCTCTTGGTGGTGTTGGTCAGCATCGGCCTGATTCTGGTCACTCCGGCGTTCGATCTGGGCAGCGGTGCAACCACCGGCCTGCTCTGGGCGGTGTTGTCGGGCCTGCTGTTTTCCCTGCTGTCACTGACCAACCGCGCCAGCTCCGGGCGTATCCCGGCCGTGCAGGCGGCATTGTGTCAAAACGTGGTGGTAGCGTTGTGTCTGCTGCCGGTCGCAGCACCGCAACTCAGCGCAGTGCGGGCACTGGACTGGCTGTGGATCGCCCTGCTCGGGGTGTTCTGCACCGGCGTCGCGCACAGCCTGTTCGTCGCCAGCCTGGCGGTGATCAAGGCGCGCACGGCGGCGGTGGTGTTTGCCATGGAGCCGGTCTACGGCATCACCGTCGCCTGGCTGTTGTTCAATGAAAACCCGACGCCGAAGATGCTGCTCGGCGGTGCGTTAATCATTGTCGCTATCGTTGTGTCGGCGCGAATGTCAGGCCACGCCGACAAGAAAGCCGTCGCCGCCGAGGCCGCGTCTCACTGAGTGCGGTCGTTGTGACCGAGGTCGCGGTCAGGATCGATCTGATCCCGCACCCGCTGTTTCAAGACTTTGGCCTCGGGAAAACCGCCGTCAGCCTTGCGTTCCCAGATCTGCACGCCGGCGCAGGTGATGTGAAAAACCCCGCCGGTGCCCGGCACCAACGAGACTTTGCCGAGGTCATCGCCGAAGGTGCTGAGCAGTTCCTGCGCCAGCCATGCGGCGCGCAGTAGCCACTGGCATTGGGTGCAATAAGTGATGACAACTTCTGCTTTTGCGACAGTCATGTTCGCTGAAACTCCTGAGACAGAGGGCGCCGCTATAATAGCCGGCTTTAACGCTTGCCCCGAGACTCACAATGCGCCGTCTGCTGTTCTGCCTGCTGCTTGGTTTGCTTCCACTTTTTGTACACGCCAGTGAGGCGCCGCGACCGAAAGTCGGCCTGGTGCTGTCCGGCGGTGCCGCGCGCGGACTGGCGCATATCGGCGTACTCAAGGCCCTGGAAGAGCAAGGCATCAAGATCGATGCGATCGCCGGCACCAGCATGGGCGCGGTGGTCGGTGGCCTGTATGCCTCGGGGTACAAGATCGATGAGCTGGAAAAACTCGCGCTGAACATCGACTGGCAAGCCGCGCTGTCCGACGCCCCGCCGCGTGAAGACGTACCGTTTCGGCGCAAGCAGGATGACCGCGACTTTCTGGTCAAACAAAAACTGAGCTTTCGCGATGACGGCAGCCTCGGCCTGCCGCTGGGGGTGATTCAGGGCCAGAACCTCGCGCTGCTGCTGGAAAGCCTGCTGGCCCACACCAGCGACACCCGGGATTTCGACAAGCTGCCGATCCCGTTCCGCGCCGTGGCCACCGACATTGCCAATGGTGAAAAAGTGGTGTTCCGCAAAGGCCATTTGCCCCAGGTGATCCGCGCCAGCATGTCGATCCCGGCGGTGTTCGCCCCGGTCGAACTCGACGGGCGGCTGCTGGTGGACGGCGGCATGACCGACAACATTCCCCTCGATGTCGCGCGGGAAATGGGCGTCGATGTGGCCATCGTCGTCGACATCGGTACACCGCTGCGCAACCGCAAGCAACTGACCACCGTGGTCGATGTGCTGAACCAGTCGATCACCCTCATGACCCGCAGTAACTCCGAAGAACAACTGGCCGCGCTGAAATCCTCTGATGTGCTGATCCAGCCCGCGCTCGCGGCGTTCGGTGTCACTGATTTCGGCAAAGCCCAGGACATGATCGATGCCGGTTACCGCGCGACCCGCATCCTCGATGCCCGCCTCGCCGTGCTCAAACCCAAGGAATCCCAGGACGCCGAGCTCAATGCCGCGCGGTCGCCGGGCCAACGCACGCCGATCATCACCGCGATCCGCGTCGAGAACGACTCGAAAGTGGATGACGACGTGATCCGTTACTACATCCGCCAGCACATCGGTGAGCCGCTGGATCTGGGGCGATTGCACTCGGACATGGGCACTTTGTACGGCCTCGATTACTTCGAACAAGTGCAATACCGCGTGGTGCACAAGGGCCAGGATCACACCCTGGTGATCAGCGCCCGGGGCAAACGCAGCGGCACCGATTATTTGCGGGTCGGCCTCAATCTGTCCGACGACATGCGTGGCGACAGCGCCTTCAACCTCGGCGCCAGTTACCGTATCAACGGCATCAACCGCCTCGGTGCGGAATGGTTGACCCGCGCGCAGATCGGCGACAAACAAGAGCTGTACAGCGAGTTCTATCAACCGCTGGACGTCGGCTCGCGCTACTTCGTCGCACCGTACGCGTCGTTCGAAGCGCAGAACGTCGACTCAGTGCTCGATAACGATCCGATCGCGCAGTATCGCGTCGAGCGCTACGGTTTCGGCCTCAACCTCGGCCGCCAGATCGGCAACAACGGCGAAGTGCGGTTCGGCGTCGGCGAGGCCTGGGGCAAGGCCGATGTGCGCATTGGCGATCAGGATCTGCCGAGTGAGAACTTCAACGAAGGCTTCTATGCACTGAAGTATTCGTACGACTCATTGGATAACGTGTACTTCCCTCACGAAGGCAAGGACGTCAGTCTGACGCTGACGCAGTTCGAACCGGGACTGGGATCGGACACGCGTTATCGACAGTGGGACTTTAAAATCGACAAAGCCATGAGCCATGGCCCGGACACGCTGATTCTCGGTGGGCGCTACGGACGCACGCTGGACGACGCCAATGTGGTGACATCGAGTTTCCTGCTCGGAGGTGCGCGACAGTTGTCGGGGTTCCGTGAGGACGCGATTTCCGGACAGAACATCAGCCTGATGCGCGCGGTGTACTACCGCCGGTTGACGCCGCGCTCGTATCTGCCGCTGGACTTCCCGCTGTATGCCGGCGGCTCGCTGGAGCGTGGCCGGGCGTGGAACAACGACAATGAGTTCGACAGCGGCTACATCAACGCCGCCAGCGTATTCATTGGCTTTGACACGCCGCTGGGACCGTTGAATTTCAGTTATGGGTTGAATGATGCGAATGAGCAGGCGGTTTATCTGAATCTTGGCCAGACCTTCTGATCAAGAGTCGGAATTGATGTTGACTGACCGTCAGTCTTCGCGAGCTGCCTCGCTCCCACAATGGATTTGTGAATACAGTTCAAATGTGGGAGCGAGCTTGCTCGCGAAGGCGATATCAGATGCACCGCAAATCGATCGGAGATTCAGCGAATTCCCGCCAACAGCGTCCGGGCCGTTTGCTTCAACGGCTCATCGCCGTCCTTGAGCAATTCATTCAGCAACGCAATCGCGCTGTCGATGTCGCCGTCATCGATGCAAGTCTGTGCCTGTTCGAGCTTGCCGGAATGTTCGTCGTGTAGCGGCTGTGGTTCCGGCGCCTGCAAATCCAGCGGCTGCAACGCCAGTGACGGTTCGGCATCAGCAAACTCATTGAGAAAATCGTCATCCAGCGGCTCGGCGTCCGGTTCAGTAATCCACTCGAGCTCAGTGTCCTCACTGGCCGCTTCCGGCAAATCAAAGTCCTCGGGCAAGACTTGCAGACTGGAGCCCAGCGCCGAGGTGTCTGTCCCTGCTGTGGCGGCCGTGCGGCTGTCTTCCAGATCCCAACTGGAGTCCATCGACAACTCGCCCAGATTCAACTCGAAATTATCTTCAGGTGCCGGTTGGGCCGCGACAAGGGGGGCGGCTGCAATGACAGGCGGCACTGCGGCCAATGGTGACGTACCCGCCACTTTCGGATGACGGGCGCGAACATCCCGCAACGTCTGGGCATCCACGCCCTGTTCACGCAAATGGCTTTCCTGTTGTTCATAGGCGACGCTGTCACCCTGGCGCCCCAGTACTTCGAGCAACTGCAAACCGATATCGGTGCGCTCCGGCTCCTTGTGCAAGGCGTCGCGCAGCAAACCCGCCGCTTCGCCCAAGCGGCCATAGGCCAGATAGATTCCCACCGCCTCCAGCACATCACCCGCCGCCGGTTCTTCACGGTGTTGGGCTGAGGCAGGCGCGCTGACAGACTCTGGGTTTTCGGCTTGATCTGCATTGGGCTCATTGTTCAGCGGCAACAGCGGCAGCGGCTGATCAGGCAGTCGCCGTTGTTGCCGGCGACGGTGCACAAGCAGACCGGCCAAGGCCCCCAGCAACAGCAACAGAGCGCCGAGCAATGGCCAGTTCAAACCGTCATCCGTGGACTCAACAGGCGCCAAAACCGGTGCAGGTGGCGGTGTGACTACGGTCGGTGGGGGTGCTTTCTGAACTTCGACCAGGCGCGTTTGCAGGTCAGTGATCTGCTTCTTGCCGTCGGCAATCTGCACATCCTGTGACTGCAGTTTTGCATTCAGTTCGTCGACGGTCTTCTGCAACTGCTGATTGAGCAACACACTGGCGGCCAGTTGCTCGGCCACCGCATCGTTGGCGGGTGGCGTTGCAGGCGCTGCGACTGGCACGCTGTCGCGCCTGGCTTGAAGTGCCTGCGGCGCTGCCACGACAGGCTCGACGCTGGGAAACGCGGAGGATTGTGCACGCGGGTCCGGCTCATCAGTGGCCGGCACAATACCCGGCGAGCCGGGCGGATCGATCAATACCGTGTACTCACGCAGCAACTGGCCATTGGGCTGATTGAGTTGCACGAGGAAATTCAGAAAGGGTTCGTTGACCGGTTTGCTTGAGGTCACCCGGATCATCTGCCGATTGCCATGCAGGATCGGGATGAATTTGAGGTCGTTGAGAAAGAACACCCGCTCGACCCCGGCCTCGGCGAACTCATCCGCAGTGGCCAGATGCACCGACAGATCGTTTTGCGTCAGCCCGCCAACATCGACCAATGCGATATCGGCCTTGAGCGGCTGATTGAGGCCGGAGTGAACAGTAATATCACCCAGCCCCAGGGCCATCGACCAGGCCGAATAACTGAATACACTGGCGACCAGCAGCCATTTAGCGCCACCGCGCAGTACCACGTGCCGACTTGCGAGCATGAGCATCCCTTAAATAAGCAAAACCGACTTCTATGCGTTCGCACATCCGGTACGAACACGATATTGCCCAGTAGTTCTTATAGTCGGCTCAGCGTGATCTCTCAAAGATACGGCACGTGGATGTGCCTCAAGATTTTTCCAGGTTTGCCAGAATGTGCCCGTGAACCCGCATGCACACCTTCAAATCCGCCTCGTCGACGCCTTCGAACAATTCGTGACGCAGTTGCGTGGCGATGGTTTCGATCTGTTCGATCAGCGGCAGGGCCGGGGCGCAGAGGACGATTTTTTTCGCCCGGCGGTCTTCCATCACGGACTGGCGTTGCACCAGGCCCTGGCTTTCCAGACTATCGAGCAAGCGAGCGAGGGTCGGCCCTTCGACGCCGACACTCTGCGCCAGCTCCCGTTGGGTCGGCGCCTCTTCAAAACGCGCCAGATGCAGCAGCACCAGCCAGCGTGCCTGGGAGAGCCCCAGACCGGCCAGTCGGCGGTCCAGTTCGGCACGCCAGCCACGGGACATCTGGGCCAGTTGCATGCCAAAGCGGTGTTGATCGGTTAACGGCATAAAACACTCACGGTTAGACTGAAAATAAAGAAAATCTAATTATTAGCCAGCTAAGCATGAGCTGCAGTTATAGGCAAGTGGCGGTCTGTACTGAATCGTTACATCTTGAAGCCCCCTCACCCTAGCCCTCTCCCAGAGGGAGAGGGGACTGAATGGGGGATGCTTTAGATATTCAGCGACTTGGGAGTGCTTTGGTGAATCCAAAACTGGAAGGCACTCACCCTAGCTCGCTCCCGCAGGAAAAGGGGCTGGATGGGGGATGCTTAAAGATTACGCCGACCTGATCCTGCTTTACCGACTCCATAATCGACGGGTTCTTTCAGGTCGATGTCAAACCCCAGACACTTCGGTCGGCCCCCTCTCCCTCCGGGAGAGGGCTGGGGTGAGGGTACGGCAAAATTACATCTCGAATTCCGACTGCAATGCAGCCCGCACGCAATACAACACGCCCTCCGGTACACGACCGGCAAACAGCTCGGCAACTTCGGCGACCGACGGCAACTCACCTTCGCCATCGAGGAACGCGTCCTGCACTTCGCCCATCAGCTCTTCCGGCAAATCCAGCGCCTGCTCGAGCGACAATTGCTGCTTGCCGATCGCCTCGGCAAGCATTGTGTAGACGTTTTTCTCCGAGCACTGCAACTGACCGGCGATCTGCAGCGGCGTCATGCCGGCCCGGGCCAGGGTGATCAGTTCGTGGCGCACATCGGCCACCGCTTTCGGCGCCTCGACCTCGCCGCCGAGCACTTCGAGGAAGGCATCGCCATAGCGTTCCAGCTTGCGCGCGCCGACGCCGCTGACCCGGGCCATTTCCGCCAGCGACGTCGGCTGGCTGCGGAGCATTTCCAGCAAGGTCGAGTCAGGGAAGATGACGTACGGTGGCACGCCGTGCTCTTCGGCCAGTTTGCGGCGCAGCGCGCGCAAGGCTTCCCACTGCTCGCGCTCTTCGCCGCGCACCAGTTGGCTGGCCGGGCTCTTGCTCGCGGTTTTGGCGGTGACCTGCGGTTTGAGATCGCGGCGTAGCTCCAGAGTGACTTCGCCCTTGAGCAGTGGCCGGCAACTGTCATTCAGACGCAGACCGCCATACCCTTCGTGGTCGACATCCGCCAGACCGCGGGCGACCAATTGGCGGAACAGCGAGCGCCACTCGCTTTCGCTCAGTGCCTTGCCGACGCCGTACACCGACAGATGCTGATGACCGAAGCTGCGGACTTTTTCGTTGTCCTTGCCCAGCAATACGTCGACCAGATGGCCGACACCATACCGCTGGCCGGTGCGGAAAATCGCCGACAAGGCCTGACGTGCAGGCTCGGTGGCATCCCAGGTCTGCACGCCGTCGACGCAGTTGTCGCAATGGCCGCACGGCTCGGGCATGTCTTCATCGAAGTACGCGAGCAGGGTCTGACGGCGGCAGCGAGTCTCTTCACACAGCGACAGCATGGCGTCGAGTTTGTGTTGCTCCAGACGCTTGTGCCGTTCGTCGCCTTCGGAGTTCTGCAGCATCTGCTTGAGCATCACCACGTCTTGCAGCCCGTAGGCCATCCATGCATCCGCCGGCAGACCGTCACGGCCGCCGCGCCCGGTTTCCTGGTAATACGCCTCCAGAGACTTCGGCAGATCGAGGTGCGCGACGAAGCGCACGTTGGGCTTGTCGATGCCCATGCCGAACGCCACGGTAGCGACCATGATCAGGCCTTCTTCGTTGAGGAAGCGCTTCTGGTGATAGGCGCGCAGATCGTTGGGCAGGCCGGCGTGGTAAGGCAGCGCCGGGAAGCCCTGCTCGCTAAGGAACGCCGCGACTTCCTCGACTTTCTTGCGCGACAGGCAGTAGACGATCCCGGCATCGCTGCGCCGCTCGGCGAGGAACGCCAGCAACTGCTTGCGCGGCTGCTCTTTGGGCACGATGCGGTAAAAGATGTTCGGGCGGTCGAAGCTCGACAGGAATCGCTCGGCATTTTGCAGGTGCAGACGGGTCACGATTTCTTCGCGGGTGCGCTTGTCGGCGGTGGCCGTCAGGGCGATGCGCGGTACGTCGGGGAACATCTCGGCCAATTGGCCCAGTTGCAGGTATTCCGGACGGAAATCGTGGCCCCATTGCGATACGCAGTGCGCTTCGTCGATGGCGAACAACGCGATGTCCAGGCCCTGCAGGAACGACAGCATGCGTGGCTGCACCAGGCGCTCGGGTGCCAGATACAACATCTTCACTTCACTGCGCTTGATCCGCGCCGCCAGGTCGCGCTGCTGCTCGGCGCTCAAGGTGGAGTTCAATGCAGCGGCGGCCACACCGAGTTCTTCGAGGGTGGCGACCTGATCGTCCATCAGCGCGATCAGCGGCGACACCACCACCGCCAGACCTTCGCGCAACAGCGCCGGCACCTGGAAGCACAGGGATTTACCGCCACCGGTAGGCATCAGCACCAGCGCATCACCGCCGCTGGCCACGCGCTCAATGATTGCACCCTGTCGGCCACGGAAACTGTCGTAGCCGAAGATGTCCTTGAGGACGCGTTGAGCCTGTTCGAGCATAAAAACTCCAAAAATCTACCGATACATCCCTGCTCAGGCTGGTTGAGAACAGCCGGGGCTGCTTAAACAAAACGTAAGAACGCATTGCATGACAGCCGCAACGCGGGCAGGGATCGCAAAACGCGGCAGTATACCCGAGCCCTCCCTTGCACAGGGTGCCGCTGATAAGACACTGATAAACCTGCCACACATAAATCCCCTGTGGGAGCGAGCCTGCTCGCGAATACGGTGGGTCATTCGATATAACGGTGCCTGATACACCGCCTTCGCGAGCAAGTTCGCTCCCACAGGGTTATTCCTGTTGTCCAGTAACTCCTGTAGTTCGGTCAAATCTGCCATGCGGCTGGCTTGAGCGCGCAAGAAGGCCTAGAATTCCCGCATTGTTTATTCCCCAAGGTAGCCCCGTAATGTCCTTCGCTGAGCAACTGACCCGCCTGCAAGTTTTCCTCGACGCCGACGAACTGCATGACGAGGCGCTGGATTACGTGGCCGCTCACGGCTACCTGACCGCGCTGTCGATCTGCGCAGAAGACGTTCCGGAGCGTGAGTGGATCGACGCCCTGTTCGCCGAAGAGCCGCATTACAGCGACGAGGCCCAGCGTGCCGAAATCGAAGCCACGCTGATCGGTCTCAAGGCACACATCGCCCGTCAACTGGCCTCGGATGAAGAATTCGAGCTGCCATGCGAACTGGATCTGGGCGACGAGCCGGATGATTCGGAACTGCGCGGCTGGTGCATCGGTTTCATGGAAGGCGTGTTCCTGCGCGAAGCCGCCTGGTTCGAAACCGCCGAAGAAGAAGTCAGCGAAATGCTTCTGCCGATCATGGTCGGTTCCGGTCTGTTCGACGAACAGCCGGAGTTCGAAGACATCGCCAAGGACGCCAACCTGATGGACGACATGATCGTGCAGATCCCGGAAGCCCTGACCGCGCTGTACCTGCTGTGCCAGGCGCCCGACGAAAAACCGGCGATCCTCAAGCCACGTCACCACTAAGATCCGGCCTATGGACAACCCCATAGGCAACCGTCCCCTGATGTTGCGCTACATCTTGCTGGCCATCGGCTGGCTCAGCGTGGCATTGGGGGTGATTGGCATTTTCCTGCCCGTCCTGCCCACCACCCCTTTCCTTCTGCTCGCCGCGGCCTGCTTCGCGCGCAGCTCTCCGCGCTTCTATCAATGGCTGATCGAGCACCCACGATTGGGCCCCTGGATCCGCGATTACCTTGATGGCAACGGCATTCCGCTCAAGGGCAAGGTCTACTCGATCGGGCTGATGTGGGCGAGCATTCTGTTCTCGTGCTACCTGGTGCCACTGCCGTGGGCGCGAGGTTTTATGCTGACCAGTGCAGTGCTGGTGACGGTGTATATCGTGCGCCAGAAGACGCTGCGCAAATCCTGAGCTGGGAAAAGCCGCAATTACCGCTCGTCAGAAAACAGCTTTCACCTGTCAGATCTGACAGTGCCCAAAACGTCGCAACAAGCGTTAACTCCCACCCTGTCGCCCAATGCACGACAGGAGCTTTCGCCATGCTGGTTCAACACGCGTTTGAAATTTCAAAAACAGGCTTGATCGAGCCGGAAATTCCGGATCGCACCCTTCCACAACTTCCTGATGGTGTGTGGGGGATCAACGCTGCAGCAGCACGAGGCGTCCATCCGGACAAGGGATTGCAGATCTATATCCACCCTTGGTCTCAGATGGGCAGAGGCGACGATTGCGAATTGTTGCTCGACGGTAACGTCGTTGACCAATACACCATCATCAAAGATGTCGACATCGGGCAACGGGTTACTCTGTACGTTGCACCACGCCATCTTACGGCGACAAAAAACACTCAGGACGTCAGCTCTTGCGCAGGCCAAGGGGTGACCGACGCCGCAGGGTGGCTGATTCACTTTCAGCAGCAGGACCAGCAACCGCAACGGCAATGTTCGCTGAGCAGTCTTGTCCCTTCACAATTCATGGCCAGCCTGACGGCTCATCAGGGTATTGATGACGATTGGTCAATCCAGCCGACGCAGTTGCAAGTCAGAAACTGGGACAGCGATGCCCCCGGCCAGATACCGATTCAGGCACTGTTTTACGACGCTACGAAGACGGGTGCGATGCTCGGCGCCCAGAAAGATCAACGCGATTACTTCAACGCCACCGGCGATTGGTTGCCGGTCTTGCGCATGGACCTGACGCAAGCACCCGATGCGGTGTTTGGCTTCGATCAGCAGGATCAGTTGTATATCGGCTATCAACTGGCTTCGCGGTTGAACGATAGATACACAGAAACTTCGCCGACCTGTCAAAACGGCAAGACCGCCTACTACTGCAACGGCGTGCTACTGCGCGGTACGCAAGCCTCCACGGCATTCCACATGTGGAACCCCAGCCCGGGTTCCGTGGCCAATAACGGGGTGTCCTTCACCTATTTGCGCGTCGACGCAGCGCTGACAAAACCCGTGTTCAAACAAGGTTTTATTGTTCGCGAGAGTGCCGCACCAACCGCCACGCTGCTCACGGTCATGTGCGCCTACCCGTTCGATGGAGCAACCGCCGTCCCGGTTGAAGACACGTGCCGGATACGCAGCGGAATGTGCAACGAACTGGGAGTTACCGATGTGCAGGCATGGGCGAGTCGCTATGCGGCCAGCCCAGGCTCCAGTTGTGCATTCAACATTGATCCCGCGCAGTTTCAACTGAACATCGATGTTCGTCCCAGCGTGCCCAACGGCGATGGCTGGAACGAAGTGATGATTCGCACCTGGCCGCAGAACATTCCGCTGCAAATCCCGCTGGAAGCCTTTTTTTACAGCCTGAATGCTTACTTCGACAGCGATGGATTACCACAGGCGCAGTTCGGTCAGCGTGACTACTTCGAGACCACGGGGCGCTTTCTGCCGATTGTGAAGCTGGAACTGGAGGCAGCGGACGGTCGGGTCTTCAGCTACAACCCGCAAGAGCAGATTGCACCCGGCGCGCCTGCCGCCATCCTGATCGTTCCGGGTAGCGATTTATGAACAGTTGAGTGCTGTTATCGCATGCCTTTTCTCCACGGGCTTGCAAGCGGCCACCGGCCCGGAAACAGCTCAATTGCTGAACAGGCGCTACCAGAACACCGTCGCCGAATGCGCAGGTGACAATCCGGCGTATTTTTGCAGTGGTGTACTGGTGCGCGGCAGTGGCGAGTCAGGCGAGTTCTGGAAGCATGGCGACGTCGCCACACAGTTGGGCGCGAAGACGTCTTTACAGCCCCCACATCGCTTCCAGAAAAACGCTGCCCCGTTGAGTCGGGACGGCGGATTTTGTCGTTGCGGCAGCAGAACTTTCTCATCCAGGCCACGAACAACCACTCGTCGAATATCACTGCGCACCTGTCAAACCTGACAGGTGCGCAATTTC
>NZ_CATKPQ010000005.1:0-81098 GCF_949768005.1 Pseudomonas sp. IT-347P | reverse complement strand
TCAGCTCGTCGCCGAAAGCAGCGAAAGCGAATACCGCAGCTACGTCTACGAACCCGGCACCTTCCGCCCGCTGGCACTGCTCGACGGCAAAGGCCCACAAAAAGCCTGCCCGTTCTACTACCAGCTCGACCACCTCGGCACCCCGCAGGAACTCACCGACTACAGCGGCGACATCGTCTGGTCGGCGCAATACGACGCCTACGGCAAAGTCGCCGCCCTGGCCCTGGCCGGCGAAGACTACCTGAACCAGCCGCTGCGCTTTCAGGGGCAGTACTTCGATGCGGAGAGTGGGCTGCATTACAACCGCCACCGGTATTACGACCCGCGGTTGGGACGGTATCTGACGCCGGACCCGATCAAGTTGGCGGGTGGATTGAATCAGTACCAGTACGTGCCGAATCCCACGGGGTGGGTGGATCCGTTGGGGTTGAGTTCCAATTGTCCGCCCAAAGGCCAAAAATCGATCAATTGTTCAAAACCTGATGATGTTGAGCTTCCACAGGTTTCTAGACGCGGTGCATTGAGGCAGGCAAAAGTTGACGCAGGAATGCCGAAGGGGCAACAGCCTGACATTCAAATTGATGAGGTAAGTGGCAGGCAGAAGCAGTACACCTATGTCAACATGACGGATAGAAAAGGAAATAACATACTAGACAGCAGTGGAAAGCCGATTATAACCAGAGAATATAGATTCACCCGAGAGGATGGTTTTATATTTATACTCCAAGACCACTCTGCGGGACATAAATATGGAGATATAAATAACCAAGGAGATCAAGGACCTCATATAAATATAAGACCCGCGGATGACACACGCAACGGCAAAGTAAAAAACACGAGAGATCATTATCCATTCAAGGGACGCTAATGAAATACTGGAATGAAATAGAAGGCAGCAAATTCTTCAATATGGTATTCAGCAGGAATATACCAATTGGAGAGATCAAGCTATTTTCTTTAAACATGGACAACAACATCTCAACATTAACGTTGGCATTTGATATTAGAGAAACCCCGGACACTCCACCGAGAAAATGGGAGACCATAGGATACAATGCGTGCCGAATCGGACTAACATGCAGTGAAATTAGGGACTTGACGACATCCAACATTCCAACTCAAAAAAACTTAAATCTATCCATACAAACCATTGGGGACAGATATGTAATTTCCGCTATATCAAGCACTTCGAATGTAACATTTACTACATCATCGTTAAGACTGAGGGAACCTAGCGTATATTTAACAGATTTACCGTTCTGAATTTCATTGAGCGACGAGTATTCTATTGCCATGAGATATCGTAAAACCTCATGCAGACACAGAGACAGTTCACCATTCACTAAATCAGCATAAATCTAGACAGGTTGAAAAATCTAAAGCTGAGATTCATAGACTTCACATTTTTAGCACGAAAAAAAATCACCTCTACTTGGATTCGCTTCACCGGGCCTGTTGAACTCAGGCCCAGAAACTGGATTCAACTCTCAAATCTTCACGAACATCCGATCACTGCTCATCAGCATCCTCCTCGTATTCCAAATCCGCCTCATCCGCATCATTCAACGGCACCGTCGCATCATCCATCAACGACCCCGGATCTTCATTCCCCGGATCATTGATAAACGGCAGTCCGCTCGGGCCTTTCTCTTCCTTGCCTTCGGTTTCGGGAGTCATGGCAAACCTCATCATCTGGTGGCGTGTATAACGTTCGAAAAGCCCTACGGCCAATCGTTCCGGAGTCCGACGAGCAAATACAAAAAACCCGGCAAAAAGCCGGGTTTCCGTTTAACCCACCATCAATGATGGCGGTTTTTATGTTTGTTCTTGTGCTTGTGACCGCCGCCCGAATGAGATCCACCATCGTCACCGAGGTTATTGCCGACCGCACCGCCCGCCGCGCCGCCCAACCCTGCACCAATGGTAGACCCCGTAGAACCGCCGAGGCTGTTGCCGACGACCGAGCCACCCGCCGCGCCGAGACCACCGCCAATGGCGGCTTCGGTCCGATTGCGTTTGTTCGCCCCGACAGCACTGCCGGCCGCGCCGCCAACGCCTGCACCTACTGCCGCGCCAGTACTGCCACCGAGTTGTCCACCGACCACATTGCCGAGCGCGCCGCCCAGGCCGCCACCCACAGCGGCGGTGCCATCACCGGCGGCCATCGCCCCTTGTGCTACCAGCAAACCGAAAAACAGTGCAGATAATGACAAGCGCATATGAACCTCACAGTTCCCGAAGCGGGACAGTCAGCCCAGACAAGGGCCTATGTGAGATTGGAGAGTCGAACGGGGAAAACGTTCAGCCATGAAAAAGCCCGACATCGAGCCGGGCTTTTTTCTGACAAGGGTTCCGTCTTAGTGACGCTTGTGACCTTTGGACAAGTTGCTACCCACGGCGCCACCGGCTGCACCGCCCAGGCCTGCGCCAATGGTCGCACCGGTCTTGCCGCCCAGGCTGTTGCCAATCACCGAACCACCGGCCGCACCAACACCGCCGCCAATCGCCGCTTTAGTGCGGCTACCCTTGCGCGCCGCCATTGCGCTGCCCGCCGCGCCTGCTACGCCGGCGCCAATAGCCGCGCCGGTGCTGCCGCCCATTTTCTGGCCGACGACATTACCCAGTGCGCCACCCAAGCCACCGCCCAGCGCCGCGGTGCCATCACCGGCAGCCATCGCACCTTGAGCAACCAGAAGCCCCAGAACCAGAGCAGGCAGTGTTAAACGCATGACGAAAACCTCAACAATTGGGATGACAAAAAGGGCCGGGATTTAATGCCGTCGTCGCGCAAAAGTCCAGCCGAAATCAAAGGTCTCCGCGCACTCGGCGCCGATTGGACAGCGATTCTGCAAAAGGTTTTATGACAGGCAAAAAAAAGCCCGCTGGGGAGACGGGCTGGAGACTTGCTTTCTAACGGATGGCTTCACCCTACTGCGGCAGACGTGAAAAGTTTGTGAAAGGAAATTGATTTGCTGTCATCGCCTGCAAGAAATTTCTTCGCACGCACAGCCATAAAAAAACCCCGCTCAAAAACGGGGTTACTCAGAGAACGATTATTTTCTGGATCGCGCGGTAACCCTGGGCAGGAATTTCGCCTTCGGCCCTTTAGGTGCTGCGGATTTGATTTTGCCGATCTGCACCGGATCTTCGCCAAAGCCTGCCTGATACTCGGACTGACCGCACCGTACGCAGTTATTGAAGGAAAATTCAGCGCCATCGTCTTCGATATAAGGACCCGTCATACCTTCGCCCCTTCGCATCGGATCGACACCGGCGAAAAACTTTTTCGCCTGAAAAAATATCGACCTCCATGGCTTTTGAGACTAGCTGGTCACTCTTGGACTTGTTGTTCAGATTGCCGGAGGCCCGACGAATGGCCTACAAAAATAAACAAAATGAACAGACATCCGCTTCGCCAACCAAGCTAATCTGGGCACCTCAGTCTTATGGCGAAGGAATCGCAGACATGTTCAGGAAAGCCAGCGCGCTACTACTTTCAGCGCTGATGATCAGCGGCTGCGGGACCACTCGCAGTGTTTTTCAAGAAGACACCGTCGCAGGCAATGACCTGAAACAGCGCCAGACGTACTGTGATTCGATTTCCCGGGTCTACAGCGGCGTCGGATACGACTTCTGCGTATTGCACGCGCCAGAACTACCGATGAAAGCTTTCGGAACCGGCCGTCCCGCCGCACCGCTGGTATTACTCGACCTCGCGGTCTCCGGCGTCACGGATACCTTGGTATTGCCTTACACCGCCTATCAGCAGGTTAAACACGGCAATATCGAAATCTATCAGGCGCAAACTTCGGATCAATGATCAGCGCAACTTGACGGCGGTACCGGTCGCAAACACCACCACCATCCCGCCCTTCCCCGCCGGCATGCTGATCTCAAAATCCACCCCGACCACCGCATCTGCCTGCAAAGCACGTGCGCGCTCCTTGATCTCTTCCGTTGCCTGAATACGAGCCTCCTTCAATGCTCGCTCCAGCGTTTGCGAGCGTCCGCCGAAAAAGTCGCGCATACCAGCAAACATATCGCGGATCACATTGACGCCCTGCACCGACTCGGCACTGACGATGTCCAGGTATGCCGTGATCTGCCGGCCTTCGATGGTGTGAGTAGTGGAAATGATCATGGCAGTCATCCCTATACAAGTGAGTAAATCCGCGATTGTAATCGCTCAACACGACCTAGACGCCGCTGCGATAAAAATGCAGACGCCAGAAACCACAAAACCCCTGACTTCTTTCGAAATCAGGGGTTTTGTGTACTGAATGTGGCGGTGAAGGAGAGATTCGAACTCTCGATACAGTTTCCTGTATACACACTTTCCAGGCGTGCTCCTTAAGCCACTCGGACACTTCACCGTATCTCGGCAAACATGTTCTGTCTGTCGAGGCGCGCTAATGTAGTCGAAAGCTTTTCCGATGGCAAACTTTTTTTCAGAATTTTCATGCGCTTAAGAGAAAAAGTCATTTCGCCCAAAGGCAGGCCATGGCAAACCAGCCAATCTTCGGTGGATCAGGCCCTTCTATATAGAAGCAGAACGCCTCGCCACGCTGGGTGAGCCCGGAAACGGTGACTGGCGGGTCAGTCACGGCGCTTTACCTGGCCTGCGACGGTGGGTAACGTCTGCCCATCTTTCTTACAAGGAATAGCGTCATGAGTGAGTTGATTTCCTACCACCTCGAAGACGGTATCGCGACCCTGACCTTGAGCAACGGCAAGGTCAATGCCATTTCTCCGGACGTGATTGCGGCATTCAACGCGGCGCTGGATCAAGCGGTGACAGATCGTGCCATCGTGATCATTACCGGCCAGCCCGGGATTCTCTCTGGCGGCTACGACCTGAAGGTCATGACCGCCGGCCCTAAAGAAGCCGTGTCGCTGGTAACCGCTGGCTCGACGTTGGCCCGTCGTCTGCTCTCCCACCCGTTCCCGATCATCGTCGCTTGCACGGGCCATGCTGTGGCCAAGGGTGCTTTCATTCTGTTGTCTGCTGACTACCGCATCGGTGTCGAGGGCCCGTTCAGCATCGGTCTGAACGAAGTGCAGATCGGCATGACCATGCACCACGCCGGTATCGAACTGGCGCGTGATCGTCTGCGTCGCTCGGCATTTCACCGCTCAGTGATCAACGGAGAGATGTTTGATCCGCAAGGCGCGGTGGATGCCGGCTTCCTCGACAAGGTGGTTGCCGCCGAGGAGCTGCAAGGTGCCGCCCTCGCCGCGGCGCGGCAGTTGAAGAAGATCAACATGCTTGCGCACAAGAACACCAAGTTGAAAGTACGCAAAGCGCTGTTGGAGGCCCTGGATAACGCGATCATCCAGGACCAGGAGCATTTGGGTTAACCACGATTGATCCCCTATAGAAAGGCCCGACCGTCGTGTCGGGCTTTTTCTTGCACGCTCGGTTTAAACGTCTGTAACAGCTCTAGGACAGGTCTGACGCTCCGTTCGGAAACATGCGCTTAAACATCGGCTATCTCCGCACTCTATAGCGGCAATTGCCGAAAACAGTGCACATCCGTACACTGCGCCACCTTTTGTCCCGGTGGGGCCTGATAATGCTGTTCGTGTTTCGTATGTTATTGATGGGCCTGCACTTTATTCTGGCTGGCGTGCTCGGTGTGATTCTCGGGGTCTGCCGCCCGTTCAATCCGGACAACAGCCGCCTGTGCGCCCGTCTCTACGCGCTGCCGGCGATGTGTATTTTGCGTTTACGGGTGAAGTCCGATGTCAGCGGATTGATAAACAAACCTGACAGCTGCGTGATCATCGCCAACCATCAGTCCAACTATGATCTGTTCGTGTTTGGCAACGTAGTGCCGCGCCGTACCGTATGCATCGGCAAGAAGAGCCTGAAGTGGGTACCGCTGTTCGGACAATTGTTCTGGCTGGCCGGCAATGTGTTGATTGACCGTGGCAATGCGCACAAGGCGCGCCAATCGATGCTTACCACCACAAATACCCTGCAGAACGAAGACACTTCGATCTGGGTATTCCCGGAAGGCACGCGCAACCTCGGTGAAGAATTGCTGCCCTTCAAGAAAGGTGCGTTCCAGATGGCGATTGCCGCCGGTGTGCCGATCGTTCCGGTGTGTGTCAGCAGTTACATCAAACACATGCGCCTGAATCGCTGGCGCAGCGGGAAAATCCTCATACGCTCGTTGCCGGCCATTCCCACAGCCGGATTGACCATGGACGACATGCCCATGCTCATCAATCAATGCCGCGAGCAGATGCGCGAGTGCATCGAGTCGATGGATCGTCAGCTGCAAGCCGCCTGAAAAGAAACCCGCCGTGTGCGGGTTTTCTTTTGCCCACTGAACTGTACAGATTTCACTGACTCTCAAGCAGCGACACGGCTAAGCTGAAGCCTTGTATTCTCTGCCACCTGCCAAGAAGAAGTGAATCACCACCATGGGTCGAGTTGTTGCTGCTGCGGTGTACAGCGAAGGCAAGAAAGTCACCAATATTTCCCTTGATGAAGGTGCTGCCTGGGCCGCAAAAACCGGCCACTTTGTCTGGATCGGTCTGGAAGAGCCGGACGCCCAGGAACTGTCCAACCTGCAGCGTCAGTTCAATCTGCATGAACTGGCCATTGAAGATGCCCTGGAAAAACACAGTCGCCCGAAGCTCGAAACCTTTGGCGACGCTTTGTTTATCGTCACCTACTCGCCCATTCGCGAGAACGGCGTTCTGCAATTTATCGAGACGCACATCTTTGCGGGCAAGGGCTACATCATCACCGCGCGAAACGGCCACTCGGCGTCCTACGCCCATGTTCGTCAACGCTGTGAGGCGCGTCCGCTGTTGCTGGAGCACGGCGAAGATTTCGTACTGTATGCGCTGCTCGATTTTGTCATCGAAAACTATCAACCGGTGGGCGAAGCGATCCATGCCGAGATCGATGAGCTGGAGCGCAACGTGTTGTGCAGTGCGTTGAATGAGCGTGACATTCAGAGGCTGCATGGTTTGCGCCGCGATGTCGTACGTCTGCGTCGCTACGCAGCACCAATGGTGGAGATTGGAGAGGAACTACAGAAGCTGAGTTTCCCGTTTATCGACAAGAACATGCGCCCGTACTTCCGCGATGTGCAGATACACGTCACGCGGCAGATGGAAGACCTGTCCACACTGGCCGACATTGCCAGTCAGACCATAGAAATCGGTGTATTGCTGGAAGCGTCACGGCAGAGCGTGGTGCAGCGCAAGTTTGCTGCCTGGGCGGCGATTCTGGCGTTTCCCACAGCGGTGGCGGGGATTTACGGGATGAACTTCCAGAACATGCCGGAGTTGAGCTGGCACTATGGCTATTTCGGTGTGCTGGGGTTTATTACGGTGGGGTGTGTGGGTTTGTGGGCGAGTTTCAAGAAATCCGGGTGGTTGTAGAGCAAGCCGAGTTGTCTGGAACATTCGCGAGCAGGCTCGCTCCCACATTGATCGGTGGTGCACCGAAATTCTAATGTGGGCGCGAGCCTGCCCGCGAAGCTTTTGCCCTAGGCCGTTTCTGGCTTATGCGCCACAAAGCGCATCATCCATTCCGCAACCGTAGCGCCATGGTGCTCCTGCTCCAGGCTCGCCACGCCCTTGTTGTAGATCTGCGAACCCAACGCTTCCTGACGCAGATCCAGCAGCGCTCGCGAATAATCGTGGATGAACTCCGGATGCCCCTGGAAGCACAGCACCTGATCATTGATGTGATACGCCGCAAACGGGCAGAAATCGCTGGAAGCAATGACCGTGGCATTTTCCGGCAGCGCAGTGACTTGATCCTGGTGACTGATCAATAACGTCAGCTCTTCACGAACCGGACTCATCCACGGTGCCTTGGCCGCCAGTTTGTAATGGTGGGTGCCGACACCCCAGCCCTGCGTCGCACGCTCGCTCTTGCCACCGAGCAGTAGCGCCAGCAGTTGATGGCCGAAGCAAACGCCAAGCAGTTTGTCGCCACGCTGGTAACGGCTCAGCAGGTATTCCTTGAGGGTTTGAATCCACGGATCAGTGCCGAACGAATCGGCCTTGCTGCCGGTGACCAGGTACGCGTCAAAGGTCAGGTCGTCGCTTGGGTAGTTGCCCTGCATCACGTTGTAGACGGTGAACTCGGCGGCGATCGGTTGCTGCGAGAACAGGCGCTGAAACATCTGTCCGTAACCCTGATATTGATCGACCAGTTCCGGACGCAGGATGTCGGTTTCCAGAATGCAGATGCGTAGCGACATAAAAAATACCTGACACGTGATGGGAATAATGAACACCCCAGAGCCTGCCTTGAAACACCCAGGCAAGGCAAGCCCCGGAATGCGCCTGCCCTTAGAACATTTCACCTTTCGCCGCTTTATCCAGCAGCAAAGCTGGGGGAGCGAAACGCTCGCCGTATTGCTCGGCCAGATATTGCGCGCGTGCGACGAAATCTTTCACCCCGTATTGGTTGATGAACTGCAATGCTCCGCCAGTCCAGGGCGCGAAACCGATACCGAAGATCGAGCCGACGTTGGCATCCGCCGTCGAGGTCAGCACGCCCTCCTCCACACAACGGACGGTTTCAATGGCTTGCACGAATAGCAGCCGATCACGCACGTCTTTGGGCGAAATCTGCCCGTCAGCCTTCTCGAAACGCGCCTTCAATTCGGGCCACAGATGTTTCTGCCCACCCACCGGGTAATCGTAAAAGCCGCCACCCGCCGCTTTGCCCGGGCGCTTGTATTCGTTGAGCAGCAAGTCAATCACGTCGAACGCCGGGTGCTCAATCAGCGGTTTCCCTTCTGCCCGTAGGTCCATGGCGGTTTGCTGGCGGATATGGCTCATCAGGCTGAGGGAAACTTCGTCAGAGATCGCCAGAGGCCCGACCGGCATCCCCGCCTTGCGCGCTTCGGTCTCGATCATCGGCGCACTCACGCCTTCGCCGAGCATGGCGATGCCTTCGTTGGTGAAGGTGCCGAACACCCGCGAAGTAAAGAAGCCGCGACTGTCGTTGACCACAATCGGGGTTTTCTTGATTTGCAGAACGAAATCGAAACCGCGTGCGAGGGTTTCGTCGCTGGTCTGCGCACCTTTGATGATTTCCACCAACGGCATTTTTTCCACCGGACTGAAGAAATGCAGGCCGATGAATTTGCTTTGATCCGGCACCGCAGTCGCCAGACCGCTGATCGGCAACGTCGACGTGTTGGAGGCGATGACGGCTTCGGCGCCAACAACCCGCTGGGCCGCGGAAGAAACTTTGGCCTTGAGGTCACGGTCCTCAAACACCGCTTCGATGATCAGATCACAACCCGCCAGATCGGCATCCTCTTCAGTGGCGTGAATCCGCGCCAGCACAGCCTCACGCTTGGCAGCATCCAGCTGCCCACGGGCGACTTTTTTGTCCAGCAACGCTGCCGAGTGAGCCTTGCCCTTCTCGGCGGCCGCAAGATTGATGTCTTTGAGCACCACCTCAATACCGGCCGAAGCACTGACGAAGGCAATCCCGGCGCCCATCATTCCCGCGCCGAGTACACCGACCTTCTGCGTTTTATAAGGCGCAAAACCCTGCGGCCGCGAACCGCCGGCGTTGATCTCATTGAGTTGAAACCAGAACGTGCCAATCAGGTTTTTCGAGATCTGCCCGGTGGTCAGTTCGGTGAAGTAACGGGTTTCGATCAAGTGCGCGGTGTCGAAATCGACCTGTGCTCCTTCGACTGCCGCACAGAGAATCTTCTCCGGCGCCGGCAGAGTGCCTTGAGTCTTGCTGCGTAGAATCGATGGGGCAATCGCCAGCATCTGCGCCACTTTCGGATTCGACGGTGTGCCGCCAGGAATCTGATAGCCCTTCACATCCCAACGCTGCACTGCGGTCGGATTGGCAGCGATCCAGGCGCGCGCCTTGGCCAGCAATTCATCACGATCCGCCGCCAGCTCATCAATCAAACCGGCCTGCAACGCCTGTTGCGGACGCACTTTCTTGCCTTCAAGCAGATACGGCAACGCTTTCTCGATCCCGAGCATGCGCACCATGCGCACCACCCCGCCGCCGCCCGGCAACAGACCGAGGGTCACTTCCGGCAGACCGAGTTGCACGGACGCATCGTCCAGTGCCACCCGATGGTGGCAGGCGAGACAGATTTCCCAACCACCGCCGAGTGCCGCGCCGTTGATCGCCGCCACCACCGGTTTGCCGAGGGTTTCCAGGGTGCGCAATTGCGCTTTGAGGGTCAGCACCATGTCGTAGAAGGCTTTGGCTTCAGGCTTGCCGACCTTGATCAGTTCGTTGAGGTCGCCGCCGGCAAAGAAGGTTTTTTTCGCCGAAGTAATGATGACACCGGCGATCGTGTCTTTTTCAGTCACCAGTCGGGCAACGCAGGCGGCCATGGCTTCGCGGTACACGGCGTTCATGGTGTTGGCGCTCTGGCCTGGCATGTCGATGGTCAGCACGACGATAGCGTCCTGACCTTTTTCGTAACGAATGGCTTCGCTCATAACAAGGTTCCTTGAATTCGGGGCTCAGAGGCGTTCGATAATGGTGGCAATGCCCATGCCGCCGCCGACGCACAGCGTCGCCAGGCCATAACGCAGGCGCCGCGCTTCCAGTTCATCGAGCAAGGTGCCGAGGATCGCGCAACCGGTGGCGCCCAGCGGGTGGCCCATGGCGATGGAGCCACCATTGACATTGACCTTGTCCGGGTCGACAGCCATGTCCTTGATGAACTTCAGCACCACCGAGGCAAAGGCTTCGTTGACCTCGAACAGGTCGATGTCTTCAACGCGCAACCCGGCCTTGGCCAGTGCCTTGCGCGTCGCCGGTGCCGGGCCGGTGAGCATGATGGTCGGATCGGTGCTGGTGACCGCCGTGGCGACAATGCGCGCCCGAGGTTGCAGGCCCAGTGCCCGACCTTTGGCTTCGGAGCCGATCAACATCAGCGCCGCACCGTCGACGATCCCGGAACTGTTGCCCGGCGTGTGCACGTGGTTGATTCGCTCGACATGGCTGTAGACCCGCAGCGCCGTGGCATCGAAGCCCATCTGCCCGATCATTTCGAAACTCGGCTTGAGCTTGCCCAAGCCTTCAAGGGTCGATTCCGCGCGGATGAACTCATCGTGACCGAGCAGGATGATGCCGTTCTGGTCCTGCACCGGTACCAACGATTTGTTGAACGAGCCATCGGCCCGCGCCCGCGCGGCTTTCTGCTGCGAGTGCAGCGCGTAGGCATCGACATCGTGACGACTGAAGCCCTCAAGCGTGGCGATCAGGTCGGCACCGACGCCTTGCGGGGTGAAGTGGCTGTGCAGATTGGTTTGCGGATCCAGCGCCCAGGCGCCGCCATCGCTGCCCATCGGCACCCGCGACATCGATTCGACGCCGCCGACCACCACCAGATCTTCGAACCCCGAGCGCACTTTCATCGCACCGAGGTTGACCGCTTCCAGCCCCGAGGCACAAAAGCGGTTGATCTGCACCCCCGCGACGCTGACGTCCCAATCGGCCACCTGCACAGCGGTTTTGGCGATGTCTGAGCCTTGATCGCCAATCGGCGTCACGCAACCGAGCACCACGTCGTCGACCTGGCTGGTGTCCAGTGCAGTTCGCTCCTGCAGCGCGGTCAGCAGACCGGCGACCAGATTCACCGGTTTGACGCTGTGCAGGGCGCCATCGGCCTTGCCTCTGCCACGGGGGGTGCGTAATGCGTCGAAAATCAAAGCTTGGGTCATGACGTCCTCGAACCTGTGCGGGGGAGTGATTGCTCGTGCCTCCACTCTTGACCCGAGCGGCGATAGATTCAATGACAACAGCGCTCAATGCGGTTGACGCACATGCTCAGACGGACGGTCATTAATCGTCAGGTGAACCGGTTCAGGTCGGCGAGTTGTCTAGCCAGCGGGCGGCAAAGAAGCTGGCAATACGCCTCATGCCTTTTTTATCGCTACATGCGAGCGCTCCATATTAAATGGATCTAAGCCAAGCGTGACGTGGCCCCTAATGTAGAACATGTACGTCAGAGTCGTCGGGTTTTGCCGAGGCCGACGTTCTTCAACAGGAAGTGCAACGCTTGCCGTCATGGATATGCAGGCAAGCATCAGGAAATAACAATAAAGGCGGTCAAGCCATGTTCAAACAACCGAAAGTTCGTCAAGCAGGACTCATTCTTTTCGCCACGACGCTGTTGTTGATTTTGCCGAATCTGACCAAGGTCATCGGTTGAGTCGAGCGGCAGGTGCTGTTCATCGCCACTGAAAATGTGACTGGCCCGCTACCCGGGCCAGCGTGGCTGTGCCAACCTTGGCGCACTCCCACGACATGGACGGCAATCATTTGAAAATGCTCATTGCGTTCGGGGCCATGCTACTGAGCCTGCCCTTGTCTGCCGCACAGTTGGATCTGCAACTGGGCGCAAGCAGCCGCACCTGGCAAACCGAGGAGTTGCTCAAGCATCCTCAAGTGCAAACCCTGACGATCAAAAACGATGTGTCCTACAAGAAGGACATGACCTATCGCGCCGTGCCTGTGGGCGCATTGCTGATCGGGATCAAACCGCAAGATCATCTGCAAGCTGTGGCGCTGGACGGCTTTGCCGCAGAATTGACCGCGGCGCCGTTGCTCAAGACAACAGGTGCGCGTGCATGGCTGGCCATCGAAGATCCGGCTCAGCCGTGGCCACCGTTGTCGGAAGGCAAGCACAGCGCCGGGCCGTTCTATCTGGTCTGGACCGATCCGCAGGCTGGCAATATCAGCCCGGAACAATGGCCATTCCAGGTCGCGAGCATCAAGCGCATGGCGCCAGTGGCCGAACGCTTCCCGGCCCTGCTGCCGGATCCTGCGTTGAAGGCGGATGACCCGGTGAACCAAGGATTTGCGCTGTTTCAGAAAAACTGTCTGGCGTGTCATCGCCTGAACGGTGCGGGGGATGCGCAATTCGGGCCGGATCTGAATATTCCGTATAGCCCGACCGAATATTTCGGCGCGGATTTCCTCAAGCGCTACATTCGCGACCCGCAGAGTTTGCGTCAGTGGCCACAGGCGAAGATGCCGGGGTTTGCGGTGGAGGTGTTGCCGGAGAGAGATTTGCAGATGTTGATCGAGTATTTGCAGCATATGGCTGGGCGCAAAGTTAAGCCCTGAGCACATTTCCTTGTAGGAGTGAGCCTGCTCGCGATAGCGGAGTGTCAGACACTGATAATTCAATTGTCAGACCGCTAACGCGAGCAGGCTCACTCCTACGAGGGTTATGTGTGAACCCGTTATTGCTGTTGGACGGAGATGATCGGGGTGGGTGAGACAAATACCTTCGCATGCATCTGCTCGCACCCGCCGCCACGACGCATGCCGCGCACCGGACAGGCATCCAGATAATCCAGGCCCACCGCCAGTTTCAGATGCCGCTCCGGCCGCGCCAGCTCATTGGTCACGTCAAAGCTGTACCAGGCGTCATCCAGCCACGCTTCGGCCCAGGCGTGGCTGGCCAGGTGCTCGCAATCCTCGCTGTACAGATACCCCGACACATAACGCGACGGAATTCCGAGACTGCGTGCGCAAGCCAGAAACGCATGAGCATGATCCTGGCAAACACCCGCACGCCCGGCAAAGGCCTCAGCGGCGCTGGTATCGACCTCGGTAGACCCCGGCGTGTAGGTCATGTACTGATTCAAGCCATGCATCAGATCGATCAGCGCCGTACGATCGCGCCGTTGCTTGCAGGACTTCTCGGCAAACGCGCGCAGGGCCTCGTCCGCCTCGGTCAACCGGGTAAAGCGCAAAAACGGCAGCGCCGACTGACTCTCATGCTCGGCCTCGCGCAGTTCGTCGATATCGACCTGCCCGCGCGCGCCGATGATGATCGCTTCGTGCGGTTCATCCATGGTCAGCACATGCAGGATATTGCCGAACGGATCGAGTTGCGCGCGCACCGGGCGCGGCAGGTCGAGTTGCCAGCTCAACACGTGCTGACGTTCGCTGTCGTGGGGGGTCAGCCGCAGGTACTGGATGCTCGCCCGCACCTGATCTTCGTAGTGATAGGTGGTCTCGTGGCTAATGGAAAGTCTCATGCAGCCTCCAGGTAGGAACTGTGAATGGCGTTGCCCAACTGGCGCACCAGCGGGATGAATTCGGTCAGCCAGGCGTGCAGGCCTTCCTCGAGAATTTCGTTGATGCCGGTGTAGCGCAGGCGTGCATCCATTTCCGCTGCCAAGCGTTGCGCGGGTCGACCGTTAGCGCCGGGCAGTTGCGCAAGAATCTGGTCGATTTCTTCGGTACAGGCCCTTAGCGAGCGCGGTACGTCGGCACGCAAGAGCAGCAATTCGGCGACATGCCTGGCGCCAGGAGCGTCGCGGTAAATTTCGGTGTAGGCCTCGAACGAAGACAAGGCGCGCAGCAAGGCACTCCACTGGTAATAGGCGTGGGCCGTGCCGTCACTGACCGCTTCGGCCTGATCGCCAGCCATTTCATAGCGGGCATCGAGCAATCGCAGGGTGTTGTCCGCACGCTCGATAAACGTCCCGAGGCGAATGAAGCGAAACGCATCGTTACGCATGATCGTGCCGTACGACGCGCCACGGAACAGGTGCGAACGTTCCTTGATCCATTCGCAGAAACGGCTCATGCCGTAGCGGCTGAGGCCCTGTTCGGCGATCCCGCGAATCTCCAGCCACGTCGCGTTGATGTTCTCCCACATGTCCGCGGTGATGCGTCCACGCACTGCATGGGCACTGGCCCGGGCGGCGCCGAGGCAGCTGTAAATGCTCGCCGGATTGGCCGCATCAAGGGCGAAAAAGTGCAACAGGCGTTCTGCATGCAGCGCACCGTGGCGCTCCAGATAATCATCGAGGGTGCCGGTGATCAGCAGCGGCATGGCCAATTCGTGCAAGCCATCGCCGCGACCGTCCTGCGGCATCAGCGACAGCGAATAACTGATGTCGAGCATCCGCGCGAGGTTTTCCGCCCGCTCCAGGTAACGCGACATCCAATACAGATCCGAGGCAGTTCTACTTAACATGGCAAGCTTCCTTCAATCCTCGACCACCCAGGTGTCCTTGGTTCCGCCGCCCTGGGAGGAATTCACCACCAGGGAGCCTTCGCGCAACGCAACGCGGGTCAAACCGCCGGGTACTACGCGGGTTTCGCGACCGGACAAGACAAACGGGCGCAAGTCGATATGGCGCGGCGCAATGCCGTTTTCGACAAAGGTCGGACAGGTCGACAGCGACAGCGTCGGTTGCGCGATGTATGCGTGGGGTTTGGCCTTGATGCGCTCGCGGAAGGCATCGATTTCCGCCGTCGTCGACGCCGGCCCCACGAGCATTCCGTAACCGCCGGAGCCTTGGGTTTCCTTGACCACCAGATCCGGGAGATTGGCCAGCACATGGGAAAGTTCAGACGGGTTGCGGCATTGCCAGGTCGGTACGTTTTTCAGGATCGGCTCTTCGTCGAGGTAGAAGCGGATCATGTCGGTGACAAACGGATACACCGATTTATCGTCTGCCACGCCCGTGCCGATGGCGTTGGCCAGCACCACATTGCCGGAGCGATAGGACGACAGCAGCCCCGGCACACCGAGCATCGAATCGGGGTTGAACGCCAGCGGATCGAGGAACGCGTCGTCGAGGCGGCGGTAGATCACGTCTACCGCTTTCGGGCCGTCGGTGGTGCGCATGAAGACCTTGTCGTCACGCACGAACAGGTCCGCGCCCTCGACCAGTTCCACGCCCATTTCCCGCGCCAGGAACGCATGTTCGAAGAAGGCACTGTTGAAGCGTCCGGGCGTCAGCACTACCACGCTCGGGTTATCAATCGGACTGGAGCTTTTCAGGGTGTCGAGCAACAGGTTCGGGTAGTGGTCGATTGGCGCAATGCGCTGGGCGGCGAACAGCTCCGGGAACAGGCGCATCATCATCTTGCGGTCTTCGAGCATGTAGCTGACGCCACTCGGCGTACGCAGGTTGTCTTCGAGCACGTAATAGGTGCCGTCGCCGTCGCGCACCAGATCGACGCCGGAGATGTGCGAATAGATATCGCGGTGCAGATCCAGACCTTGCATCGCCAACTGATATTGCTCGTTGGCCAGCACCTGCTCGGCGGGAATGATCCCGGCCTTGATGATGCGCTGCTCGTGATAGAGGTCGGCGAGGAACATGTTCAACGCCTTGACCCGCTGGATGCAGCCGCGCTCGACGATCCGCCATTCACTGGCGGGAATGCTGCGCGGGATGGTGTCGAAAGGAATCAGGCGCTCGGTGCCCTGCTCGTCCCCATAGAGCGTGAAAGTAATGCCGGCGCGATGGAACAGCAGATCGGCCTCGCGTCGCCGCTGGGCCAGCAGCTCGTCTGGCGTGTCGGCCAGCCATCGGGCGAACTCCCGATAATGCGGGCGAACCTGGCCGCCGGCATCGTACATCTCATCAAAATAGGTGCGGATCATGCCGTACTCCTTGTCACCCGGACATACAGGCCTTCGCAAGGCCCGTGCCATCGGCATAAACGCTTTGATTTCAACCAGTTGGATATTCACGCCGCAGGCACCGCACCATTCCTGTGCGGCAAATGCGCCAACCGGATTGCCCCCGCTTCATTGCGACGCACGGCGTCGCCTATCACCAGCATAGCCAGAGTTGATTTCACTGCCCGGCGCGGCCTGCGGATAATCCGCGCATTCGCTGCAAAACTTCACCGGCCGCAAGGCCTTGAAGTCACCGGCTCAACTGATCTGGACTGCCATCGCAGCCCGCCCCGCTGTAACCCTGACCGGTTTCCTCTCCTTATCGGTCTTCCCTTTTAGCCACCCTCTCCGGTGGCTTTTTTTTGCCTCGGTTTCTTGTTTCAGGGTTTTGCCACGGCGTTTTGCTGACGCCGGAAATGACAACGGCCAACCCGAAGGTCAGCCGCTGTTCAACAAATGAAACCAGAGGTCAGTTCAAACGGTGACGATTGCGCACCTCCTGCTTCACGCCCCAGCCCTCGATAATGCCGCCCAAGGGCTCGACCACTGCCGAAAAGCCCTGCTCGAAGTCGCCGATATCGTCATAGGTCGCGTACATCACTTTGCTTAATTCCAGCGCCCACGCACCGTCATCACGCACGCTGACCTGGGCATTGATGGATTCACCGCGAAATTTGCCTGCCGCCCTGCGCGCCCGCTCCTCGTCCGGGAAAATGGCGTAGAACTCGATGGGATGGAATCGGGAAAAATCGAAACCGCCTTCTTTCATGCGGCGCAGAACATTGCTGCTGATGTCTTCTTGATAGGCTGTGCTCATGAATCGTCCCCCTCGCATAGATGGATAGACTTTCCGTATTCCCGCCCCGGGCCTGTGGCCAAAGTACGACGGCAACGTGGTTGCACGCGGGAACAAGCATGTAGCTGACAAGACCAGACCTTAGCGATCCATTCGCTGATCTCGCTTGCAGAGTAGCCCCAAGATAGAGCTGCTGCCAAGGCCTGGTTTACGAGATGACAGGAAGTATTCAGACGGGTGTGATGCTGCGGATTTCGATGCCGTTCTGTGTCTTGAGATTTTTCACCCCGGCATCGGCGGTGCGCCCTTCAAGATCGTTCAGATCCAACTTTGCGGCGACCGGAAGAAGCCGCTCCTTGATCAACCGTGCGGCTTCATCATCGGACGGGCATTCCTCACGTTCGAAGATCTCATCAACGATTTCACCATGATCATCCACGAAAGTGACTTTCCACTTTTGCATCGGTGCCTCCTCGATCAAACCCGCAAATGGGCTTACACCTATCTCGACTGTGTACGCCGAAAGTTGGTTCAAAAGGATTACAACGGGCAAAGATGAAAAAAACGACATCGACCGTGTGGGCAAAAAAAATGTGGGAGCGGGCTTGCTCGCGAATGCGATTTGTCATCCAACAAATTTGTTGGCTGACAGTCCGCTTTCGCGAGCAAGCCCGCTCCCACAGGGGTTTCGCAGTGTTCTTTTAGTCGTTGCCTGGCTTGTTGATCGCTTGCAGTACGTATTGCGGCAAGGCAAACGCGCCGAGGTGAATTTCCGGGTTGTAGTAGCGGGTGACGATGCCGCTGCCGATGAAGCGCTGTTGCAGGGTTTTACGGCTGAGCTTGCGGTAGGCCGGGTTGGTCGAGCCCCAGGCGAAAGTCATCGAACCACCGATGTAGGTCGGGACGGCAGCCTGGTAGAAGTGCCAGTCCGGGAACAGGCTGTTCAGACGCCCGGCGGTGGTTTTCACTTCGTCGATCTGCATGAACGGCGTGCCGTTCTGGGTCACGAGGATGCCGCCCTCGTTCAGGCAGCGGTGGCAGGCCTGGTAGAAGTTCTCCGAGAACAACACCTCGCCCGGGCCGATCGGGTCGGTGGAGTCGGAGATGATCACGTCGAATTTTTCCGTGGTGGTGGCGACGAAACGCATGCCGTCGTCGATCACCAGGTTCAGACGCGGATCGTCGTAGGCGCCGCTGGAGTGGTTCGGCAGGAATTCCTTGCACATGTCGACCACGGTGCCGTCGATCTCGACCATGGTGATGTGCTCGACACCGGCGTGCTTGGTCACTTCGCGCAGCATACCGCCGTCACCGCCGCCGATGATCAGCACGCGCTTGGCGCTGCCGTGGGCGAGGATCGGCACGTGGGTGAGCATTTCGTGGTAGATGAATTCGTCGGCTTCGGTGGTCTGGATCACGCCGTCCAGCGCCATCACCCGGCCCATGCGCGGGTTCTGGAAGATCACCAGGTGCTGGTGTTCGGTGCGCACTTCGTGCAGCAGTTTTTCCATGCGAAAACGCTGGCCATAGCCTTCGTAGAGGGTTTCCAGGTACTCGCTGGTTTTGGTGACGGTCATGGTCAAGTGCTCCGATGAATGCGCGGGCGCCAATCGTGGGGATGATTGCCCGGGAAAGGCGCGCATTCTACGTTGCCGAAGATGACAGGTCGAACCTCACTTCATCGGCCAACCGCAATCCCTTGTAGGAGTGAGCCTGCTCGCGATAGCCGTTTTTCAGTCACTGACTCATTGACTGGAGGATAGCTATCGCGAGCAGGCTCACTCCTACAGGATATTGCGGTGTTCCCGCGATCAGCGTCAGATCCGCACGTTGCCCCGCGGTCCGGCAATCGCCCAGATGATCAAGCCCAGCACTGGCAGGAGGATGATCAGCAGCACCCAGACGATTTTCATCCCGGTGGTCGCGCCGCTTTTCAATACGTTGATGATGGCCCAGATGTCGAGGGCGAGGATGATCAGGCCGATCAGACCGTTGAACGTGGAACCCATGGTGTCGCTCCAGAATAGTGGCATGCACTTTTAGGATAGACGGTCGCGCGCAGGGTTCCTTTTTATTGCGATTGCGTTCAGACGTGCACGGCGATCTTCAACGCTTCGAGCGCTGGCGCAGCGGCGATGCCGACTTCAGCGCACAGCTCCAGCACCCGTGGCACGTCGTTGCCGTAGACCAGCACCACTTGCATTTCGTCGTCGAGCAACTGGCTGAAGTTCATCAGAGTGTAACCGCCGTTTTCCTTGTTCAGGCTGCTCATCTGCACCTGAATGCGGTTAAGGGCGGTCAGCGCTTCGGTCTTCGCCAGTTGCTTGGACTTGAGGTTGAAATCCACGCCCGGGCCGAACGAGGCAACAATCTGCGCGAACAGGTCGACGTAGGTGTCGGCCTGGAACAGCACGGTTTCCGGCAGACTGCCCACGACGACCCACTCGCCCAGCGGAATCGGGAAAGTGTCGTCGTAGTTGATGTCCGGGTTGGCTGCCAGAAAAGCATCGGCATCGGCGTAGGCTTGCGCCGCTTCGTCGGCCACTTTCAGGATTTCGTCCTCGCCCATGCAGCCGGAGCTGATTTTGCTGATGAGTTCGACGAGTGCGGCTTTCATGAGGGCGAGTCCTGTGGCGAAGGTGAATTTCGAGGGCGCGGAGGATAGCGTACAACGCAAAAGATCGCAGCCTGCGGCAACTCCTGCACGTTCACGGTTCATCCACGGTATGGACGGCCAACGCAATCAATGCAGGAGCTGCCGCAGGCTGCGATCTTTCGCGGCCCGTCAGGCCAGCAGTTTTTCCAGCTGCGCAGTGGTATCAACCGCGCCCATGGTGCGCGCCGCGTCCAGCGCCGTGACGCCATTGGCATCCTTGGCTTGCGGATTGGCACCTTTGCTGATCAGGTAATCAACGATTTCAACGCGGTTAAACATCGCCGCCATCATCAACGCGGTGCGGCCATCAAACGACGACCCTTCGATCTCGGCGCCCGCTTCAACCAGCGCCTTGACCACTGCCAGATCGCCCTTGAATGCCGCACCGGCAATCGGACTCTGGCCGTTGCCATTGCGCATTTCCGGGTCGGCCTTGTGTTTAAGCAACACCTGCACCGCATCCACGTGACCGTAATAACTGGCCAACATCAACAATGTGTCGCCCTTGCTGTTCTTCAGGTTGACCGGCAAACCGGCCGTAACCAGGCGATCAAGCATCTCGGCATCACCGTCGCGCGCCTTGTTGAAAACCTGCTCGGTGAATTCCGCAGCTTCTTCAGGGGTCATCTGGCGGCTTTGGTCGGACATGGGCAACTCCACTTTCGGTCAATCGGAAAGCCGACAGTTTCCCGAGCGGGACGCTGGCTGTCACCCCCTTTTTCTCAAGTTGGCTCATAGCCAGATTCAATAACGAAGCTTGCCCTGATGAATGTCCGCCAAAATCTGATCGGTGACTCGAACATAAGTCTGCGTGCCGGGCAGCCACGCATAAATCGGGTCGTCGCCGGTCTGGCCGGGGTCAAAGCCTTCACTTTTCAGCCGGATTTTCTGATATTTGAAAGTGCCGGTGGTTTCCATTTTCACTTTGACCCGGAGAAACAATGGCACAGCGTAGGCTGGCATGCGCTCCCGAACGAAGGTTAGCAACTCGGCGAAATCCAGGGTGGCGAGGGATTCCGCCGGCGTGATTGCCGCCATGCCGGCACGACCATTGGTGTTGCGGATCTCCACGCCATAGGCCACCGCCTCGGAAATGTGCGGGTGCTGCAGCAATAGGTTTTCGACTTCAGTGGTCGAGACGTTTTCGCCTTTCCAGCGATAGGTGTCGCCGAGGCGATCGACAAATTGGGCGTGGCCGAAGCCGATGTTGCGCAGCAGGTCGCCCGTGTTGAAAAAGCGATCGCCCTTGCTAAACACGTCGTGCAGGACGACTTTGGCGGTTTTCTGCGGATCGGTGTAGCCGTCCAGCGGTGCCTTCTCATCGATTCGCGCCAGCAGCAAGCCCTGCTCACCTTTGCCGACCTTGCGCATAAAACCATCGGTGCCGCGGATCGGTTCGCCACTGTCATGGTCGTAGGCCACCAACTCCCAGGCCATCAGGGAAAAACCGATGGTGTTGTCGAAGTTGAGCATGTTGCTGAAACCGATGTTGCCGTCACTCGCCGCGTACAGCTCACAGATGTGCTCGACGGCGAAACGTGTCTTGAACTCGGCCCAGGCGCCGGGGCGCAAGCCATTGCCGATCATTTTGCGCACGTCGTGGCGACTGTCATCGGCGCAGGCCGGCTGATCGACCAGGTAACGGCACAGTTCACCGACGTAACCAATGGTGGTCGCGCGATAGCGGCGCACATCGTTCCAGAACTGACTGGCGCTGAACTTGCGACGGATCGCGAAACCCGCGGCGCCGTTGACCGCCGATCCCCAGCAAACGCAGAGACCGGTAGCGTGGTACAGCGGCAAGGTGCAATAGACGACGTCGTCGGGCCCCATATTGAGGGCGATCATGCCGAAACTGGCGGAGCTGCGCATCCAGCGACCGTGCTTGAACACCCCGGCCTTGGGTAGACCGGTGGTGCCGGAGGTATAGATGTAGAAACACGGGTCGTCGAAAAAGACTTGCCGGCTGCTCGGCGGATTTTCGCTGGAGGCGTCGGCACTCGCGCTGATCAGATTGACGTACCCGTCGGGCGCAATGCCCGGATGACTATAGGTGTCCTGATCTGCAACAAACCAGGTACGCGGTGCGTTGATCGCCACTTGATCACGAATCGCCGCATAAACCGCAAGCAATTCTTCGCCAACCACAATCGCCACCGGCGCTACCAGATTCACGCTGTGGATCAATGTGTCACGCGTCTGTGAAGTGTTGAGCAGCGCGCTGACCGCGCCGACCTTGGCCAGCGCCAGGATGGTTACCAGTAATTCCGGGCGGTTTTCGATGAACACCGCAACCACGTCGCCCTTGCCGATGCCCTGCCCGTTGAGATAGTGAGCGATGCGGTTGGCCCACTGATTGACCTGCGCATAGGTCAGCGCCACATCGCCGTGCAATAGCGCCGGCCCGTTGGGGTTGCGCAGGGTTGCTTGTTCGAACGTCCAGCCAAGGCCACAGTTTTGGGTCGGATCCGTGACGTTGGCCGCCTTCATGCCCTTGACCACGCGTGGGATGGCTTTGGCAATCATCGGCAGTTTGCGGAGCATCATGCCCCAGGTAATCGTGTCGCTTGGCGCGTGACTCATGGAAGCTCCCCGTTCGACCTTGGCGTGCAGGTCGATGTTTTTATTTTTCGGGCTTTGGCTTGAAGTGACCGGTGCTTTCCAGCGCGGGTCGAGGTCGAAAATACGTCAGCGCTTCTCGGGCTGTACACGCGGTTTTTGCAATGTTTTGTATCCGCTGATCGACCGGCGGCGTAGGTGATCATCGGGTTAGCGATTGGTTCCGTAGATTCGACACCGATCCCGCAAAATGCAGGATGCACGATGGCCATTCATGCAGTTTGCACGACCACCTGAATTTTCAGTGTTTTTAACCAATTGATTTATAACGATATTTTTATTTTCAAATGCTGGCACAATCGCTGCAACCTCCTCTGCATGCTTGCCATTCATGTGCATACGGAGCTGAAAGACATGAGCCTGATCCAAGAAAAATTTACCTCCCTGTTCTCCAACTTCGACGTCACCACCGCGCCACGTCCCGATGGCGGGATCCTGCTGACTCTGCGCAGCAGCGATGGCAAAGTGTTTAAACGCGCACTGACCTACCAGCAACTGCACGCCGGTGACCAACTGTCGTGGGCGATCAGTGCAATTCGCCGCGACCTGGCTGAACAAGCCAGTGAGTTGCCGCAAATTGCCATGCTGCAGAGCCAGCAGCGTTTTGCCCTGCCGACGTATCACTCGCTGTAAATTTTTAAAGCGCTTTAAACAAAACAGGCCGTGGAGCTTTCGCTCACGGCCTGTTTTTTGTGCCTGATGCAAACCCATTGTGGGAGCGGACTTGCTCGCGAAGGAGGAGTGTCAGATCAACAATTTCAACCTTACCCACCGCTTTCGCGAGCAAGCCCGCTCCCACATTGGATCGAGTGTGGGTCAGAAAGCTTCCGGTTCGATGCCGATAAAGCTGTCGACCGTGATGTGGCTCCCCAACTCCCCGCCTTCGCGGGCCAGGCCGCAGGTCTGCAGGCCGGCCGATTGCGCGGCGTCGAGTTCTTCGACGATGTCCGAGAGGAACAGGATTTCCCCTGCTTCAACGCCGATGGCTTGCTGGATGTTGGTATAAGACTGCGCCTCACGCTTGGGCCCCGACGTGGTGTCGAAGTAACCGCTGAACAGCGGCGTCAAGTCCCCCGCCTCCGAACAGCCGAAAATCAGCTTTTGCGCCTGGATCGATCCCGACGAGTACACAAACAGTTGATAACCGGCAGCGTGCCAGCGTTTTAGCGCTTCAACGGCATCCGGGTAAACATGCCCTTTCAACTGCCCGGCGTGATAACCCTGGGCCCAGACCATGCCCTGCAAAGCTTTAAGCGGCGTGGCCTTGCGATCTTCCTCGATCCAGCTCAAGAGAATCTCGACAACCCGCTCAACATCGGCTTGCGGCGCATTACTGTCACGGCGTACGGCGTCAAGTTGCTCGGCCACATCGGCACGTTCGGCATTCTGCCGCACGAAATCCGGCAAATGCTTCGCCGCGTACGGAAACAGCACGTCGAAGACGAAACTCACCGCGCTGGTGGTGCCTTCGATGTCAGTGACAATGGCTTTGATCGACATCGAATCAGTCCTCCAGACGCGGGAAACGGCCGGCGATGTCTTCGCCGGTGAAGTTGGCAACCCAGCCTTCAGGGTTATTGAACAAACGGATGGCCACAAAGTGCGGATGCTCGCCCATGTCGAACCAGTGCTTGGTACCGGCCGGCACGGAGATCAAGTCATTCTTCTCGCAGAGGACGGCGTAGACGTAATCGTCGATGTGCAGAGTAAACAGGCCACGGCCAGCGACGAAAAATCTGACTTCGTCTTCGCCATGACGGTGTTCTTCAAGGAACTTGGCGCGCAGTTCGGCTTTTTGCGGGTGGTCGCTGTTCAGGCTGATCACGTCGACAGTGATGTAACCGCGTTCGGTCATCAGTTTGTCGATCTGCTCTTTATAAGCGCTGATCACTTCTTCCTGGGCGGCACCGGGCTGGATTTTCGCAGCCGCTTGCCAGCGGTCGAAGCGCACGCCTTGCTCGGCCAGGGTCGCGGCGATGTCTTCGAAATGGGTCAGCACCTTGTTCGGAATGTCAGGGCTTGAAACGTGGTAGACGGACAGGCTGCTCATTGGGGCAACTCCTCGGTATCGGCCTTGCCGTCCGGTTCTTGCAGACCGGTCGGGCACAGCATTTCATCAGGCAAATGGGCTGCTTGCGGTGAAGTCAGCCTTGGCGGTTCATGACGCTGCGGGTTTTCAACTCGCATTCAAACAGAAATTCAAAGGCCTCGATCTGCCGCAGCGCATCGCTCATCTGCGCGCCCCAGGTGTAGAGGCCGTGGCCGCGAATCAGATAACCGACGCAATCGGGATGGGCGTCGAGCCAAGGCTGCACCTTGGTGGCGAGGCGCGCAATGTCCTGATCGTTGTCGAAAATCGGTATACGCACCCGCGATTCATGGGTCGAGATGCCGCTGAAGGCTTTTTGCAGTTCGTAGTCTTCGAACTCGATAAAGTCTTGCGGGGTCAAGCGCGACAGCACCGTGGCATTCACCGAATGGGTGTGCAACACCGCGCCGATTTCTGGCCGCCAGCGGTAAAGCTGAGTATGCAGCAGGGTTTCGGCAGAGGGCGTTTTGCCGGGTTCCAGACTGTTGCCGCAAAGATCGGTGGCGAGTACATCGTCCAGACCCAACTGGCCCTTGTGCTTGCCGGACACAGTTAACAGCGCTTCGCTGGGCGACAGCCGCGTCGAATAGTTGCTGCTGGTGGCCGGCGACCAGCCGCGGCCATAAAGAAAACGCCCGGCGTCGACGATTTGCTGGGCGAGTTGTTCACGGGTAAGGCTCATGGCCTGTCCTCTTGCATACGTGTGGCAATGATAACGGCAGCCGCGAGCGCCGCGAGACTGGCAATACTAAAGGTCAATGTCGCGCCGAGGGCATTCCAGCTGTAACCGGAATACAACGCGCCGAGTGCGCCGCCGGTGCCGGCCAGTGCCGCGTACAACGCCTGGCCCTGCCCTTGCTGACGGGCGCCGAAGCTACGTTGCACGAACGCGATGGCAGCGGCGTGAAAACTGCCGAAGGTCGCCGCGTGCAACACCTGCGCGAACAACAGCACCCAAAGAAACTCGGCGAACGAACCTAGCAGCAACCAGCGCAGCGCCGCCAGCAGAAAACTCGCCATCAGCACCCGGCGCAGGGAAAACCGCGCGAGAATCCGGCTCATCAACAAGAACATCAACACTTCGGCCACCACGCCCACGGCCCAGAGCATGCCGATCGTGCCGCGACTGTAACCGAGTCGTTCAAGGTGCAAAGTCAGAAAGGTGTAATACGGGCCGTGGCTCACTTGCATCAGCGCGACGCAGCCGTAAAACGCCAGCACGCCGGGATTGCGCAGTTGCTTGACGAAACCCTCACCTGTCGGCCGATCACCTTGTGGTGGCTGTGCGTTCGGCACCCACAAACTGCTGATGACGATGCCGGCCATGATCAGTACCAGCGCCGCCGGGTAGATGTCGAGGCTGAGCCATTCGAACAGGCGGCCCAACAAGACCACGGTGATGATGAAACCGATCGACCCCCACAGGCGGATCTGGCTGTAACGCGAGGTCTGGCCCTGCAAATGCGCCAGGGTGATGACCTCGAATTGCGGCAACACCGCATGCCAGAAGAACGCATGCAGCGCCATGACCATTGCCAGCCAGGCGTAGGTCTTGCTGACGAAAATCAACGAGAAAGTCAGCAGTGTGCACACCGCGCCGAAACGCACAATGGCCAGGCGTTTGCCGGTGTAATCGCCGAGCCAGCCCCAGATGTTCGGCGCCACGCAGCGCATCAGCATCGGGATCGCGACCAGTTCACCGATCCGCGCCGGACTGAACCCGAGGTGGTCGAAGTACAGCGCCAGAAACGGCGCCGTCGACCCAAGCAAGGCGAAATAGAACAGATAGAAACTGGACAGCCGCCAGTAAGGGAGCGCCGCCACGCCGGTTATGCCGCGACGGCTTCAGAGCCCGCCATCAAAGCTGCCCCAGCACCGGCGTGCTCACGCGCACATCGGCGTTCTGGCCACGGTGACGCAGCAGGTGATCCATCAGCACGATGGCCATCATCGCTTCGGCAATCGGCGTGGCGCGGATGCCGACGCATGGATCGTGACGGCCCTTGGTAATCACGTCGACCGGGTTGCCGTGGATGTCGATCGAACGGCCCGGGGTGGTGATGCTTGAGGTTGGCTTCAACGCAAGATGCGCAACAATCGGCTGACCGGAGGAGATACCGCCGAGGATGCCGCCCGCATTGTTGCTGAGGAAACCTTCCGGGGTCATTTCATCGCGGTGTTCGGTGCCGCGCTGGGCAACCGAGGCGAAACCGGCGCCGATTTCCACGCCTTTGACCGCGTTGATGCTCATCAGCGCATGGGCCAGTTCGGCGTCGAGGCGGTCGAAAATCGGCTCGCCCAGGCCCGGCATCACCCCTTCGGCAACGACAGTGATCTTCGCCCCGACCGAGTCCTGATCGCGGCGCAACTGGTCCATATAGGCTTCGAGCTCCGGCACTTTGTCCGGGTTCGGGCTGAAGAAAGCGTTCTCTTCCACCGAATCCCAGGTCTTGAACGGGATTTCGATCGGACCCAGCTGGCTCATATAGCCGCGAATGACAATGCCTTGAGTAGCCAGATACTTTTTGGCAATCGCACCGGCCGCCACGCGCATCGCGGTTTCACGCGCCGAGCTGCGGCCACCGCCACGGTAGTCGCGCTCACCGTATTTGTGGTGGTAGGTGTAATCGGCGTGGGCCGGACGGAACAGATCCTTGATCGCCGAGTAATCCTTGGACTTCTGGTCGGTGTTGCGGATCAGCAGGCCGATCGAGCAACCGGTGGTGCGCCCTTCGAACACGCCGGAAAGGATTTCGACCTCATCGGCTTCCTGACGTTGAGTGGTATGACGGCTGGTGCCTGGCTTGCGGCGATCAAGGTCACGCTGCAGGTCTTCGAGGGAGATCTCCAGGCCTGGCGGGCAGCCGTCGACAATGGCGACCAACGCCGGACCATGGCTCTCGCCAGCGGTGGTGACAGTGAACAACTTGCCGTAGGTATTGCCGGACATGCAGGACGCTCCGTGAAATCAAACCCGAATTCGTGATGCGCGCCAGTATACGCAGGCTAACCGAGTAGTTCATCCTCGAACCTTAGTGGTGCTGGCGAGTCCAACCGGCACCTTGGTGAATGATGGCGTGATGATGCTGCGAGTTTTGATCTTGAGTCTTACCCTGTTTACGGGCTTTGCCCAAGCGACGGTCCTACAACGCCCGGTAACATTGGATACCGGCACTGGCGAGCTTTTCGGTTCGCTGCTGCTGCCAAAGTCCGACAGTCCGGTGCCGGTTGTCCTGATCATTTCTGGCTCCGGTCCTACGGATCGTGACGGAAACAACCCCGACGGCGGGCGCAACGACAGCCTCAAGCGCTTGGCGTGGGTGCTGGCCAAACACAACATTGCCAGCGTGCGTTACGACAAGCGCGGTGTGGCGGCGAGCCTTGCTGCGACGCCCGATGAGCGCAATTTGTCGGTCGAGGCCTATGCGGCGGACGCGGTGGCGTGGGGGCAGAAGCTCAAGGCCGACCCGCGTTTTGGCAAATTGATCCTGCTGGGTCACAGTGAAGGCGCGCTGATTGCCAGCCTGGCCGCACCGAAAGTGGATGCCGCAGCGGTGATTTCCCTGTCCGGCAGCGCCCGCCCGGTCGATCAGGTGATCCGCGAGCAACTGGCCCGCAGCCTGCCGCCGCCGCTGATGCTGCGCAGTAACGAATTGCTCGACAGCCTCAAGGCTGGCCACACCGACGACAATGTGCCGCAACCGTTGCAGGTAATTTTCCGCCCGAGCGTGCAGCCGTATCTGATTTCACTGTTCCGCCAGGATCCCGCCAAGGCCTTCGCGCAATTGAAAATGCCGGCGCTGATTGTCCAGGGCAGTAACGACATGCAGGTCGGCGTTGGCGATGCGCAGGCGCTGAAAGCCGCCAAACCCGACGCCGAACTGGCGGTGATCGACGGCATGAACCACGTCATGCGCATCGTCCACAACGATATGAAGCGGCAATTGGCTTCGTACAAGGATCCCAATTTGCCGCTGGCCGCAGAACTTGGCGCAAAGATCATCGAGTTTATTGACGGACTTCGCTCCAGTTAACCGCGTTTTACCCTCCAGTCCTGCAAAAAACGGCCGATAAGCGTTTGTCGCCAGCGCAACGGCTGGTGACAAGCAGGGCTTGGACAGGATCTCGCCGTTATGACTGATACCCCGACTTCACCCGACACCACCGCTGAAAAAGACGCACCGCCAGCGGTCGAGCTGCCGTGGGCGGATGTCCACGTCGAGCACCACAAGATGCTCCGTCTGGCACCGCTGCAGACCGACCGTCACACCGGTGGCCGGCCATTGCGTTTTGTCGAATTCGGTTACGCCGAACGCAACAGCAAACAACACAGCTTGATGCGCATGGCGATCAAGTTGCCTGGCCAGCGCGTGCGCAAAGAACAGAACCACCTTGATGTCTGGGCCGATCACACCAGCAAACGTGTGCATTTTGCTCCGGACAGCGGCTTGCAGATCGAACCGTTGAACCGTGGCATCGGCCGTTTCATGGCCGCACAAGGCATCAACTGGGCGAAAAAACGCTGGCCCGCCTACACCGTCGACGGCATGGACTTGAACAACAAGGACGCGCTGAATGAAGACACGCGGCTGCGTCGCGATCATTTCCTGCGGGTGCATGGTTTTGATGTGGTGTACGCCGATGCCCAGCATTTGAAGGGCAGCGTCAAGGATGTGCTGGTCGGTGATCTGCTCGGCGACTGGAACAGCGAGAAGCTGCAGATCGTCGAGATTCTTGAGGCAGCGCAGATGCTCCAGCAGGCCGAGCAGAATCTGGCCGAGCAGGAAGTGAAGCTGAAGAAACAGGAAGAGAAGGTCAGCAAGTTCAAGCGTGAAGACGCTGGCTTGCGCTTTACCATTACCTGTCTGGTGGCATTTGCGGTGTTTCAGGCGGGGTTGTTGATCTGGATTGCCACGCACCGCTGATGGTTTGACACCGCGTCGCGGCCATTCGCGAGCCGGCTCGCTCCCACCTTGGAATGCATTTTCTTGTGGGAGCGAGCCGGCTCGCGAAACTTTTAGACGCGGGAGGCGAACAAGGCCTGATGATCGCGGCACTGCTCCGCCGTCAGCATGAACACCCCATGCCCGCCGCGCTCGAACTCCAGCCAGGCGAAATCGACTTCCGGGTACAACGCGTCAACGTGCACCTGGCTGTTGCCCACCTCGACAATTAACAAACCCTTCTCTGTCAGGTGATCGGCCGCTTCAGCGAGCATGCGTCGCACCAGGTTCAAACCATCGTCGCCACAGGCCAGGCCCAGTTCCGGTTCATGCTGGTACTCGTCCGGCATGTCAGCAAAATCTTCCGCATCCACGTAAGGCGGATTCGACACGATCAGATCGAAACGCTGGCCCGGCAAGCCATCAAAACCATCGCCCTGCACGGTATAGACGCGCTCATCGACGCCGTGACGCTCGATGTTCTGGTTGGCCACTTCCAGCGCTTCGAACGACAGATCGGCCAGCACCACTTCAGCGTTCTGGAACTCGTAGGCACAGGCGATACCGATGCAACCGGAACCGGTGCACAGGTCGAGAATCCGCGCAGGTTCGTTGCCGATCCACGGGGCGAAGCGGTTTTCGATCAGCTCGCCAATCGGCGAACGCGGGATCAACACGCGCTCATCGACGATGAACGACAGGCCGCAGAACCACGCTTCACCCAACAGGTAAGCGGTTGGAATGCGCTCCTCGATACGGCGCTTGAGCAAGCGTTGCAAATTGACCAGTTCGTCGTCTTCCAGCGCGCAATCGAGGTAGCTGTCGGCGATTTCCCACGGCAGGTGCAACGCACCGAGCACCAGCTGCCGCGCTTCGTCCCAGGCATTGTCGGTGCCATGGCCGAAAAACAGATCCTCCCCATGGAAGCGGCTGACGGCCCAACGAATGTGGTCGCGCAGGGTACGAAGTCGGGAAGTGATCACGGGGCAGAACTCCAGAAAAAACGACTGGCGATTCTAACAGCCAAAACGCGTGACGACGACGCAGGAAAAACATCGCGGCGACGGTAGGAGTTTTCTGTTTTTTGCATCGGCTATTGAACAGAACGTGTAACTTGACAAGGCTGCAGGCCAATAACGACGGTGCCTACGATGGTAGCGATTCACAGAACCGCTCAGCCAGAGGACAATGTCGCAAAAGCCCCACCCCAAGGAGCCCCAGAATGTCCGTTCCAAAAACGATGTTTCAACTCAGTGGTCGCGGTTACGCAGCGGCCACACTGAGTCATGCCACCGTGGTCATCATCGATGCCCAGAAAGAATATCTCAGTGGCCCGCTGGCCCTGAGCGGCATGGACGCGGCCGTCGCGAACATCAAACAAGTGGTTGCCGCAGCCCGTGCAGCCGGTCGGCCGATCGTGCACGTGCGTCATCTCGGCACCGTCGGCGGCCTGTTCGACCCGCAGGGCGAACGCGGCGAATTCATCCCCGGTCTCGAACCACAGGGTGATGAAACCATTATCGGCAAACTGCTGCCGAGCGCGTTCCATGGCACCGAGCTGCTGGACCGCTTGCAAAACCTTGGCTCGCTGGACCTGATCGTCTGCGGTTTCATGAGCCATTCCAGCGTCAGCACCACCGTGCGTGCGGCGAAGAATCTGGGTTTCCGTTGCACCCTGGTCGAAGACGCCTGTGCCACTCGTGACTTGCCGTTCAAGGGCCGCGTACTCAGCGCCGCTGTGGTGCAGGAAGCGGAGATGGCGATCATGGCGGACAACTTCGCCACCCTCGCGCTGACTCAAGACCTGATCTGATCCGCCCGATGAGCGGCTCACAGCGCCGCTCATCTGCAAAATCCTCTCATTTGCCGCAAATGCCATAGCCTCAGGAACAACCCCGTCAACTCCCGGTCGAAGGGCCGATACCCATTGAGGAAGGTCGGAATGAAGTTATCCGATGGATTTGACGCACGCCGCTTGCGGCCCAAAGGCCAAAGCAACTGGCGTTTTCGATTCGGCGCGGCGATCGCCGCCATTCTGGCGACGTTCGGCGTGCTGCTGGCGATGGCCGGCGCGGCCAGCCTGCTCGGGCGCCCGCCAGCGCTCGGCGACTTGAATGCCACACCAACGGGTTCGGCAATCATTCTGGCGGTCGGTTTGCTGTTTCTGTATTTCGGTGTCGCCCTCTGGCGCCGCTGCCGCCGACGCGCACGGCAATCGCGGGAACTGAACATGTCCCCGCACCTGATGAAAAAACACGACTGACTCACCGGCCTGGCTTTTTGCCGGGCCGTTTTGTTTCGACTTGGGTAAACTGGCCGCCCTTCGCGGAGGCTGACATGCAAGACGACGATTTTTCCCTGTTCAAAAGTGCGATCCAAGGCGTCAAGCCGATCAAGCACGACCGCGCCGACACCGGCAAACCCAAGGCTGACCGCGCGCAAATTGCCAAGCTGCGCCAGTCCGCCACCGTGCGCACCGACACCGCTACCGTGGACGGTCTGTCCGACCAGTTCGTGATTGATGTCGGCCCGGAAGACGAGTTGATGTGGTCGCGCGACGGCGTGCAGGAAAGTCAGATGCGCAAGCTCAAGGTCGGGCAGATCCCGTTCGAGGGCAGCCTCGACCTGCATGGCATGAGCGTGGAAAAGGCCCGGGAAACCCTCTGGGCGTTTCTTGCCGAAGCGACCAAGTTCGAAATCCGCTGCGTGCGCGTCACCCACGGCAAGGCTGTGCGCCTCGACGGCAAGCGGCCAATGATCAAAAGCCACGTCAACACCTGGTTGCGTCAGCACGCGCAAGTGCTGGGTTTCTGCTCGTGCCAGGCCAAACACGGCGGCGCCGGCGCGGTTTACGTGATGCTTAAACGCACCATGATGGAAGGCCGCGACGAATAATCCCGTTACACCGAACTTGCAGGGTTGTGTCCGCCACCGTACCCTTGCCCTTTGCGAAAATCCCCACAGGTAGTTTCATGTCCCTGGAACAGAATTACACCGCGATTCTCGGCCAATTGGGCGAGGACGTGTCCCGCGAGGGCCTGCTCGACACGCCAAAGCGTGCCGCCAAAGCCATGCAGTATCTCTGCCGCGGTTATGAACAGACGCTCGAAGAGGTCACCAACGGTGCCCTGTTCAGCTCCGACAACAGCGAAATGGTGCTGGTCAAGGACATCGAGTTGTACTCGTTGTGCGAACACCACCTGCTGCCATTCATCGGCAAGGCGCACGTCGCGTACATCCCGAGCGGCAAAGTGCTGGGCCTGTCGAAGGTCGCGCGGATCGTCGACATGTACGCCCGGCGCCTGCAAATCCAGGAAAATCTCAGCCGCCAGATCGCCGATGCGGTACTGCAAGTCACCGGCGCCCTGGGCGTAGCCGTGGTGATCGAGGCCAAGCATATGTGCATGATGATGCGCGGTGTGGAGAAGCAGAATTCGTCGATGATCACCTCGGTGATGCTCGGCGAGTTCCGCGAAAACGCCGCGACTCGCAGCGAATTCCTCAGCCTCATCAAGTAATTTGCGCCAAGAAGAAAACCGGCATTCATCGCCGGTTTTTTTTCGCCCGTGAAAAATCGGGTAAGCTGCGCGCCTTTCTCAATATGCACCGTGAGGCTTTAAACGTGTTCGTCAAAGCGCTTCGTGTCGGCCTCGGCCAACTGGTTATCTTCATTGACTTCATCACTCGCCCGGGCAAGAAGCAGCGCCCTGCCGAAGCCCAGGCCCAAGTCAACGCTGCCGCCAAAGGTCTGACCTTGTATCAGTTCCATGCGTGCCCGTTCTGTGTGAAAACCCGCCGCACGCTGCGTCGCCTGAATGTGCCGGTAGCGCTGAAGGATGCGAAGAACAACGAGCAGGATCGTCAGACCCTGCTGGAACTGGGCGGCCGGATCAAGGTGCCTTGCCTGCGGATTGAAGAGAATGGCCAGACGACCTGGATGTATGAGTCCAAGGTGATCATTGATTATCTGGACAAGCGGTTTGCGGCGGTCTGAGGATTCCGTTGTGGGGCTGAAGGTGCTATCGCGAGGCTCACTCCTACAGGGGAACGCATTCCAACTGTAGGAGCGAGCCTGCTCGCGAAGAGGCCCGCACCGACACCGCAAACTCCAGACAAAAATAAACCGGCCCTCGAGCCGGTTTATTTTTTTTCAGGCCGCTTTATCGATCTGTGCCTGACGCACCACCGCCGCCAATCGCCTCAACCCTTCATCCAGCCGCGCCGGATCGATGTGGCTGAAATTCAAGCGCAAATGCCCTAGATTGTTATCCGGCTCAGGAAAAAACGGCTCACCCGGCATGAACGCGACATCATTGGCCAACGCCTCATTGAGCAACGTTCGCGTGTCCAGCGGTTGCTTCAGCGTCAGCCAGAAAAACAGCCCGCCCTGCGGCATGTTCCAGTCCACCAGATCGGAAAAATGCGTTTCCAGCGCGGCTTGAAATGCATCCCGGCGTTGGCGGTAGAACCCGCGCAATTCACTCAAATGCTGCTGATATTTCTCCGTCCCAATCCATTGCAGCGCCTGCCACTGGCCGATGCGGTTGGTGTGCAAGTCCGCCGATTGCTTGAGTTTTAGCAGATGGGGAAACAGGTCCGGACTGGCGATCAGGTAGCCAACGCGTAAACCGGGCAGCAAGGTTTTCGACACGGTGCCGGTGTAGATCCAACTCGCCTGCTGCAGGCGCCCGGCAATCGGCGTGGCGCTGCCGCCATCGAAAGTCAGTTCTCGATAAGGCTCGTCTTCGACCAGGGTGACTCCGAATTCATCGAGTAACGCGGCAACCGCGACACGTTTGGCTTCGCTGTAGCGCACGGCTGAGGGATTCTGGAAGGTGGGGATCAAATAGATGAATGCCGGACGATGCTGTTCCAGACGCTCGCGCAATTTCGCCAGGTTAGGGCCATCGGACTCTTGCGGTACGGTCAGGCAGTCGGCGCCGAACAACTGGAAGATTTGCAGCGCAGCCAGATAGGTCGGCGCTTCCAGGAGAATCTCCGTGCCTTTGTCGATGTACAACTTGGCTGCCAGATCGAGGGTTTGCTGGGAGCCGCTGACTACCAGCACCTGACTTGCCGTGCACTCCAGGCCAAGCGCCCGCGCCTCCGCTGCCAACGCTTCGCGCAATGCCGGCTCGCCTTCGCTCATGCCGTACTGGCCGAGCGACAGCGGCATGTCTGCCCACTCGACTTTTGGCAGCATAGCTTCGGCAGGCAGGCCGCCGGCGAACGACATCACCTCAGGACGTTGCGCGGCGGCAAGGATTTCACGGATCAGAGAACTTTTAAGGCGCGAGACACGTTCGGAAAAAGCCATGGCGGTCACCGGTAGCAAGGGATGTAAAAAATGAGTCAAACTGATTGACTGAAATTACGGCAGCTTGAGCGAGTACGTCAATATGCTTGACCTTAAAAACCCCGCCAGCCAGCAACAGGCGATGGAAGCGTTTTTCTTCGGCTATCAGGCGTTCACCGCCAAGGCGGATGAAATGCTCGAACGGCGCGGCCTTTCGCGGGTGCATCAGCGCATCGTGTTTTTCATCGCGCGTTATCCGAATTTGAGCGTTAAGGAGTTGCTGGCCCTGCTTGGTGTCAGCAAGCAGGCGCTGAACATGCCGTTGCGGCAGTTGCAGGAAATGCATCTGGTGAATAGCGTGGCGTCGGAGGCCGACAAGCGTAAGCGTCTGCTGGAGTTGACCGCAGAAGGTGCGAAGTTCGAGCAGGCGTTGCGGCGTGAGCAGGTGAAATTGCTCGAGCGGGTATTTGCCGAGGCTGGCGAGGCGGCGGTGAATGGCTGGCTGGCGGTGAATCTGGCATTGGGGAAAAGTCAGACGGCTCTCGATTGAAGGAGCCCGAACAGGCGATATATCCCTATCAACGGAATTTTCGTAAACAAAACCAAAAACAATATTTGCTTTATTTGTACACAAAAGCATAATCCACAGCGTGCGAGTTCCTGACCGCATGGTCAACAAATTCGCGTATGCCTCAAAGGGCCGCTGCCACCCCTCATGGGTCCGGCCCTGGAAATAACAATAAAACTCTTGAGGAGTACTCGCTGTGGAAAGCCGCAAATCCGAAGCATCGACGCTGGACCTCTCGCCACCCTCACCCAGTGGTCTGCTGGAACGTCTGTTTAAACTCAGCTTGCATGGCACCACGGTGAAGACCGAGCTGATTGCCGGTCTGACAACTTTCATCACCATGGCTTACATCATCTTCGTCAACCCGAACATCATGGCCGATGCCGGAATTGACCACGGTGCAGCGTTCGTCGCCACCTGTATCGCCGCCGCACTGGGCTGCCTGTTGATGGGCCTGTATGCCAACTGGCCGGTGGGTCTGGCACCGGGCATGGGCCTCAACGCCTTCTTCACCTACACCGTTGTCGGCACCATGGGCTACAACTGGGAAACCGCGCTGGGTGCGGTGTTCGTCTCCGGCGTGCTGTTCATGATCCTGACTTTCTCGCGGATTCGAGAGTGGCTGCTGAACAGTATTCCCGTCAGCCTGCGCTTTGCGATGGGCGCCGGTGTCGGTCTGTTCCTCGGTCTGATTGGCCTGAAAACCGCAGGCATCGTCGTCGACAGCCCGGCCACCCTGATCAAGCTCGGCTCCCTGCGCGAACCCGGCCCGCTCCTCGCGGCCATCTGCTTTCTGATGATCGCTATCCTCAGTTATCACAGAGTGTTCGGCGCAATCCTCATCAGCATCATCACCGTGACTCTGGCCGGTTGGGGCCTGGGCATCGTGCATTACGGAGGGATCATGTCGACCCCGCCGAGTCTGGCCCCGACCTTCATGGCGATGAATGTCGCTGGCGTGTTCAACGTCAGCATGATCAGCGTGGTTCTGGCGTTTCTCTTTGTGCACATGTTCGACACCGCTGGCACCCTGATGGGCGTTGCCCAACGCGCCAATCTGGTCAACGCTGACGGACGTATCGAAAACCTCTCCCGCGCGATGAAAGCCGACAGTGCTTCCAGCGTATTCGGCGCGGTAGTCGGGGTTCCGCCCGTCACCAGCTATGTGGAAAGTGCTGCCGGCGTGGCCGCTGGTGGTCGGACTGGTCTTACCGCAGTCACCGTAGGTGTGTTATTTATAGCGGCGATGTTTTTCGCACCGCTGGCCGGCATGATTCCCGCTTACGCCACCGCCGGTGCGTTGATCTACGTAGCAATGCTGATGATGGGCGGCATGGCCCATATCGAATGGGACGAAGCCACTGACGCCATCCCGGCCATCGTCACCGCGATCATGATGCCACTGACCTTCTCGGTCGCCGACGGCATCGCGCTGGGCTTCATCACCTACGTGGCATTGAAGGCCGGTACCGGCAAGTACAAGGAAATTTCCGTGAGCCTGTGGGTGCTCTGCGCGATCTTTATCGCCAAGTTCATCTTCCTGTAAGCATCACGCGGTTCAAGCTTCAATACAGCCTCACCCTCACCGGTGGGGCTTTGCACATTCTTGAGTACAACAAAAAGGAGAGAAGTGATGAGTCTGGAAACCTGGCTGCTGTTCAGTGGTGCTGCGCTGGTGGTGATCCTGATTCCGGGGCCACTGTCGTTGTTGATGATCAGCAACAGTTTGAATTATGGATTGCGCCGCTCTTACCCGGCATTTCTCGGCGGGGTAACAGCCTCGATCTGCTTGCTCAGCGCTTCGGCGCTGGGGCTGGGCGCCCTGCTGCTGGCCTCGGAACAGCTGTTCAGCGCGCTGAAAATCGTCGGTGCGCTGTACCTGTTTTATCTTGCCTGGCAGAGCTGGCAGCAATCGCGTCAACCTTCAGTCGGCGCTGAAGTGCCTCAGGCGGCGCCGGTGCCGCGCTTCCGCGCCTTGTTCGGGCGCGCGTTCGTGTTGGGTGCGAGCAATCCGAAAGACATCCTGTTCTTCGCTGCCTTTCTGCCGCAGTTCCTCAGTGCCGGGCAACCGTTCCTGCCCCAGTTGCTGATCATGATCGCCACCTGGACCTTGCTCGATCTGCTGTGCAAACTTGCTTACGGACTGGGTGCCCATGGCGCTGCGCGTTACTTGCGCAGTGGCAAGGGACAAAGCTGGTTCAACCGGATCAGCGCCGGATTGTTTGGTGGCGCGGGCACGGCCTCCTTGTTCAGCAGCCACTGATCTGTTTAATTGTTAAATTGAATCTTTGTTACTTATAAAACCATCTCGGCTTACGAGGTGGTTTTTTTATGCCTGAAGAACCTACCCTTCACGTCCCGGACATATCATCACGCTAGTACTTTTAGAGTACTGCTTGCAATACACCGCAACAACCAGTCGATATACATCGCTTAAAAAACCACCCTACTATACCGCCGCCTTACAACCAATTTACCTGCTTGAACAAGGACGTTCAAATGGCCATTCTTATACAAGAAGCCTCGATACAAACTGACTCCGTCGTTATCACCGACATCGGCTTTCACGCCAATGAACGTAATGAATCAACCCTTGACTTTAAAAGTGACGCGAACTCACAGACAAGTACTACGAGCAAAAGCAAAACTGCACAATTGCGAGTGGCTGATGATGTCTTCGGCCCCATGAAAATCGGTTCTGTATCAATAACCCGCGTCTCCCTTGACGCATTGGGCGCAACAATTGGCGGGCAGCCGCTGAATGGTAAAAACACCTTCTTCCGTATACCCAAACGATCATTCATCAACTCTTTGCAGTTCAGTCCGGTCAATATAGAAGCACAGATGAAATCCTCCACCGGCCCGGACGCTTACCTGTTGCCAACATTGTTATTCGAAATCGCCAGCCAGCGCCCGCTTACCTACCCTCGCATGCTCAGAGAAGACATCGACCCGGCTATCGATCCAGATGGACACCACCGCAAACTTGCCAAGCTTCTGGATACCGCCCATAAACTCGATCTCACTCATATCCAAGTACCCAAACATACCCCCAAATGGGCGGCGCGAGCGAAAACCTATCTCGCGCTCGGGTCCAGTGTCGGCGTTCAGTCCTTCGGTATCTTCATGGGACTGCGCGGGCTTGTTTCGGCGATAAAACTCAATGATCGCACGGAGACAGCCATCAACTCCGTCGGCCTGCTTTCCGAGGGCGCGTCCATCGCCGCAGACATCACCATCACTAAAATCGGAACGCAAATGATCAAGGCCGGGCAAGCCGGCTTTCGGGATTTCGCCAAAACCCGCTTTGCGCTCAGGCTTAGCCGCTCCGGTGGCCTGATCGGTGGCGCTTTCACTCTGCCGTTTGATATCTACATGGCCGTCAGAGCGTTCAATGCGGCCGAAAACAAGACGGGCAAAGCGGCCATGGATCACTTTGTGGAAGCCGGATTGAGCATCACCAGCGCGGCCATGACCGTGATTCTCGGCGCTGCGGCGATGGCCGGCTTCTCGTTTGCAGGCCCGGTTGGACTCGCTGCGGGCCTGATGATGGCGGTCGGGTCGCAGATCTACGGTGCCGTGCGGCTGGTGGATGATATCGATGACTACATCGATCTCACCGACAATGAACGCTGGCGCACAGGCTGGTTCACCTTCTGCTTCATGAGCCCCGACGACAGTGTCCAGGACCGCTACACCCTCGCCAAAGCCAAAATCGAACATGCCAAACAGCTGAAAGCCACGGCCAGGAGATTGCTCGACGGCGAACTCAAGGACACAACCGAAGCCATCGTTAACGGTGCGTGGGACGTGGAGCTCAAACCGACCCAAGTATGGACGCGCGACTGGTGGACCAAGCAGGACGGCTGGGAAACCGTCAAGGTGCCAGTGATAAAGGACGGTGACGACACTATTGATGCCCGCGAAGGCGTGACGGCCAAGACGCCCGGGGCGGAGTTGGGTGCGGCGGCCGAACACAAGGGCGTCCTGTGGTTCATCGGGGACGGCCAGGACTCGATTCAGGGCGTCGAGAAAAAACCGAATACCTTCTACTACGGGTCAGGCGCCAAGGATCTGACAGGTGGCGAAAAGGACGATCATTTCGTCTTCAACGCTGCCGGGAAGCGGCTCAAGCCAGACGCCGAACTGCATGGCGATTCGATATTGAGGGGTGGTGCAGGCAATGACACCTTGTCCCTGGGCGGTTTCAACTCTGTTCATAGCAATGGAAGAGCCGGCTACTCCGTCCATTTGCCGGCAGGCACGCTGGCCACGATAATCCCCGCCCCCTCCAATCCCGGCCATCAAAACCGTACCTCCCACAGTCGTCTGGAAAGTATCGAAAACGTAGACACCCTTGATTCCGGCGTAAGCATCGTCAGCGGCACCGACCAGCGCAATATCATCAAGGCCCGCGGTGAAGACACGATCTTCGCCGGCGCCGGGAACGATCAGATCCATCTATTGCACAAAGGGGTCAAGGCGCACGGAGGTGCCGGCGCCGATGAGTATGTTGTCGCCCACAAGGAAGGTGACATGTGCATATATGAAGACGGCGAGCAGGAAAGTCTCATTGTCCTGGACTGGAATATGGATCTGATCAAACGCTGGTCGATCAAGGGCGACACGCTGCTGGTCACTTCTGGCTTCAAATTTCTCGACCGGACAAAAAACGAGGTATTCATACACGGTGTCTACAAGAAAACCGACAATCAATGGCGCTTGAAGAACAACAAGCTGATCTTCATCACCAAGGATGGCTTCCATTTGAGCCCGGAGTTGCCTGAAACGGCAGAAGAGGACACTTCTGTCGATATCGAAGTCGTCATCACTAAACTCGGGCAAGCCGAAAGACCGGTCATTCTTTACTCGCCCGACTGCAGCATCTCGCACCAGCGTGATGTGAGCTTTTATATCCCCAAAATGCAGCAACACTTCAATTTCTATTCAACTGACCGTAAACACGGCCTTACCAAACTCTACCTGGACTATTCCAGCACCGAACTGACAAAAGCCGAAGCGCACTTCTTCGCAAGGCTCAGGGACAACGAGAAACCTGAACTGGCCGCAGGATGCGACCTGACCTACCACTTCGGCGAACACTCGCTGACCTTGAAATTGTTTTCCTATGCTTTCGGTGGCGAGGATGCAATGAATATGATCAAGATTCTGCGAACGATGGCCGTTCGCCCTCGGTCCAGATATCTTCTGATTTTCAACGACGGCGTTGCCTTCGATGCCGAACTCACGGACGAGACCGACGCAGCACCGGATAACGCTGATTATAAAAAGTTTTCCTTCACGACCTGGACAACGTCCATGACCCTGCCGATGAAACCGCGGTCGGGCCGTTACGCTTATGAATTGCCGGCGAACCAGGCCTATGAACTCAGCGCAAGATACGCTTGCGCCAAATTGACCTCTTACCCCGGGCAAACGGCGATGGAGCATCTGCTGGGACAAGGCTCTACTTACCTCATTCACCTGGCTGCCGCGACAATCCTGAAAATCGAAACTCCGGGCGCCTTGGCCACCGCCACTGTCAGATTACCTTTCGCGTCTACGTGGGAACTCGATGCAACCGCACTGGGTGATATTGAGATCAAACTGGAAAACAACCGGTTGCAGTTGGGCACCTGCACGATCCATCTGCCGATTTACGACAGTGACGATCTGATTGATCAAGTTCGGGTCATTTCAGCGAGCGGCCTTGTCCACACCGTCGATCTTTCCTTCGACAGGGTGTATGTCGAGGGTCTGGATGCAAGGTTCTTCACACCACCGGACGCGGCCAGCCCGTTGCCCAAGGAACTGTCCTCTGTGGCAGACAAGGAACTCAAAGTCAGGAACATCGCGCCGGCGGATGGCAGTTCCGGCACAGTGGCGTATAGCTTGAGCAAACATTGCTGGTTGTTCGATTCCGTGGTCATCGAGCATGCAGCATTGAAAATCATCAATCGCTGCAGCCATCAACTGCCTGATATTTTCTTGCCAATGCCGCCTATCACCGTACCCGCGGCGTAATCTGCAACGCCCCTCGCCCGTATGCCGGCGAGGGGCCGCCTTCCTTCCCGGACGCGCTGTAATCACCTGCATCATTTGCCTTCCGCGCCATACATATATACCGCACGGCGCCGTGCTTTTTTACCCAATATCGAGGTTTCCGGAAGCCACTGCGCATCTGGCATCCACTTTATTCGAACCATTGAAAAAGCAATCATCGGAGCTGCGCAATGGCAAAACCGCCCAGAAAAATTCCCGGTTCAACTTCGCTCGAGACACCGGCGACAGGAGCCGGGCCATCGACCGATCCACTTGGCAGAACCCGCGCCAGCACGCAGCGCGCAGGTGCCGATGGTGCCGATACGCTGCCCGTCTCCACGGCAATGGAAAGTTTGCCGGGGACATCCGGGCAGCGTCCCAGTGTAATCGTCAGTTCTCTTCCCGCTCCGCCCTCCCCGGTGCCCGCACGTCGCCCGGCAACGGCGGGAGAACCGCCAGACGCACAACCCAGCATTCGGACTCAGGCCCAACGAACTCCGCAACACCCCGTGTTCATCGAGCCTGAACTGGTGAAACTGCTCAAGAACCCGGACAACTCGCTGCAAGCTTTGCGCTACGACAAACGCGGCAAGGCGTATGCCGACATGGAGGGTGGAACAGTGATGATCGCCCTGACCGAGGACGGTTACCGGCAAACCCACGCCCAGGAAATGACACCTTCCGGTGCGCGAATGGAACAGATCCCCGGCACAAGACTGTGGCGCCCGCTGGGCACTGAGAATGCTCCCTCCCGACACACCCCCGTCGACATCAACCTGACCACCGAAGCCCCCCTGTCGCCCTCACCCGGCCCAAGCAAACGCGCGCGCATCAGTGAACCGCCCGCTGCCGAGCCAGACACCGATGCCCAGGGCCGCCACCTGTTCGAACGGCAACCGGCGGTGCTGGACGTATCCGCAAACCGCTGGAGGCAGTGGGGGACACGCACGAAACCGGAAACGGGCCAAGCCATAGAAATAGACGGGCTTCACTATCGGATCATGCCGCAGGATCTACCGGTGGACACCGGCCTGGTCTATCTGCAACATCCTGACTTTGCACCCGACCGTTTCGACACCTTTGAGCACATGCTGCGTCATTCGCCTTTGCTTCAGCCCCTGTGGGCGCTGAAACGGGATGGACAATGGCGAGTCATGGCAACCCGGCTTCCCTTTGAGATGCCCGCCAGTCAATACGTTGCCCGAGCATTCGAGTATCTGGCGGATCACTCGGCAACGGCGATTGCCAGATCAGTTTTTGATTACGCCAGTCACTCCAGCCTCACCGGCCGTGACCTTTCGCTGATCACGCAGACCTTTCATTTCTGGCTGGATCGGGTCAACAACACCGCTCCTGACCGCAACCTCGCCGATCCACTGCTGATGTTGCCGATATTGCCGACCCGGCCAGACAACCTCGTGCCCGGCGGGATCCTGACATTACCCCCGCCCCACTCGGAACCTTTACAGCGCCTGGACTTCGATCGCCGTCGTCTGCCTCTCGAGTGGGCCGCCTACACGGCATCGCCGACGCCGGGCAAGCTGCGCGAAGTGTTTCGCTCAATGCTGCAGCACAGCGGCTACAGCCCTTATCCGTCACCGCGCACCTTCAGCGAAGGCGCGTTGATATTCCACCGTGAAGGCATTGCGGCGGTGTTCGTGCTGAGGTTCCCCGTGGTCCTGGGCGATTCAATTCCCCGTCATGTCTCGGTCGGTAGCGAACCGGGCAGCCTCGGACGCAACACCGGGTCGAGCATGAAAGAGCAACACAGACTTGCCGCCTACCTTGGCGAAAAACAAGTCATCCATTTGGTTGGCGGCATCCAGTACATCCCTCCTGACCAATGGACGCCGTTCATCGCCAGGGAAAGGTAATACACGGTCGCGAACTGACTCATGAGCGCCCCTTTCCGACACTCACGTACAGAACAATGAGATTACCAAGGATGGTAAAACCACCGAAACCCGCGTCTGGCGGCACCTCGCCCGGCACCTCGCCTACAGCAGCAACACAACTGGCGGACAGGCCTCAAACCAATCGCTTGAATTTCAGCACCCCGGGGGCAGAGACGACAGTCGCTCCGCATACTGTCACAGACTCCGACAGTACCTTGCCGGATTCATCGCCACGCCAGCCGGCGGTGTCGGTCAGCCATCTTCCCGATGACGACCGACACTTTGCCGCGGGCACCCCACCGGTTCCCGAAGCCGAGTCCTTGATCGTCGAAGTACCGGTTTACCTGGCTCCCGAAGATGCCGCACGACTCACAAAACCGCAGAGCCCGCAGAACGCGATTCGCTATGACAAGCATCGACAACCCTACCTCGATACGCGTGCCGGAACCGTCAGGGTACGCAAGAACGCGGGCGGGAAATATCAGTTGGCCTTTGCATCGACACGTGCGTCGCCCGCCATCGTGTTCGAACCGATTCCCGGGACCACACTCTGGCAAGCGGTTTCGTTGACCGAACGTTCGCGACCCGACAGCCATCGGCCGCTGTCCGAGCCGGACGAGCCAAGGCCGGACCCGAGCAAACGGCGCAAACTTGCAGACGCCCCAGACGGAGTCACCCATGCACAAACGCTGCGCGACAGTCTGCTGTCGGACAACCCGCAAGCGCTCAATCTGTCTTACAGCCTGTGGCGTAACTGGGGGACAACCCGATGGCCCACGTCCAGTGCATGGATAGACATCGATGGCCTTCACTATCCGATCGTGCGGCAGACACTGGATGCCGACACCCGCATCGTCTACCTGCAACACCCTTTATTCGTACCGGCGCTGTACGACGGCTTCGAGCACATGCTGCGCGAACGGCCTTCGTTGCAACCCAAATGGGCGGTCAAAAGTGAAGATCGCTGGATCGTGATCGACAGCCGGGTTCCTTTCGAGCGCCCCCTCAGCCAATACATAGGCGCCACCTTCAAGTCGCTGTCCGACGAGTCGGTCAGTACGGTTGCCAGAGCCTTTTTCAATCAGGCCAATCGCTCGGAAGTCATCGACGGTCACGGTCTGGCTGTGATGAACCAGACGTTTCGTTACTGGAGCGACCGCAGCAACCTCGTGGGGTTACGGCCAGAACTCGTCGAGCCACTGCTGATGTTGCGCACACACCCTCAGCCAGACAGCAGGTCCTCAGCACCCTTAACGATTCCATCGGCATTGGGCGAGGGGTTGCAACGCCTGGACTTTGACCCGGGGCGCTTCCCTCAACACTGGAACGAATATGCCGCGGCGCCCGGCTTGCGCAATTTGCGACGTCTGTTCGCTCAAGTGCTGGAAGACGACGGTTACGTGATGAATATGGCGAGCGACGCCGTGGGCGAAGACACGCTGCTGTTTCAACGCGACCCCATTGACCGGGCATTCATCCTGAAAATTCTTCGTGGTACCGAAGCCACACTGCGGCGCGCCACGCCACCAGGAAAAGAGCCCTCCGACACGCTATGGCAGACGCTGATCGGCACACAACGACGGCCACTGCATCTCTATGCGCAACAGCAAAAACTTGTCCATTTACTGGGCGGTATTCAAACCGACACGCAAGGGCAGACCACGCTGTTTATTTTCCGGGAAGGCTGACCGCACCAGCAGAACTCGACACCCCTGACCCGCTTGTAAACGACCCATGAACAGAGATCGCAAAAAATGGCTAAACCACCGAAATCCATTCCCGGAATTCATCCGCACGATATAACGCCACCACCCCGGGTAACGCAGGATTCATCCTCGGTCATGCATCTGAATCCGGGCGCCGCCAATTCATTGATCGCGGGCAGCAATCCTTCGCCGGGCGTGGCCATCACGTCATTGTCTGACGCCGCTGTACCGCATTCGTCGGTCATGGTCAGTGCACTTCCCGACCCGATTGCTGCAATGGCAGAAAGCAACCTGAAAGCGATTACCCTGCCGCCGGAACAGACTCATTTCCTACACCCATCTACAACGGTAGACGGACTGTTTTCGAACCCGTTGGGACATCTCTATGCCCGCCTGGACGATGGCGTTTATTATCGGGCTGAAGTGAACGCCAACGGTGACGTCGAAATTCCCTGGCCTTCGGCACCGGGCGTATCGGCACCGTTGTTGCGAAAAATCGAAGGCCGGCCGGTCTGGCGCGTGGAAGCCGACTGGTACGCCCGTGAGTCCGGCGCTGGCGCCCGAACCGCGACAGTTGTTGAGTCCGTTCCCACACACGCATCGGCTTTCCTCGCCCCCCATCTCGCCGCCCTGCTGACCAATCCGCAAAATACACCGGAGGGCATCCGCTATGACAAACGCAAAAAAACCTATGTCGATATGGCAGAAGGTACGGTCATGGTCGGCAGGAACAGTGAAGGACATTTCCAACAGACAATTGCCGGTGAACTGACTCCTTCGGGGTTCCTGGTGGAACACATTCCGGGGACGAAGCTCTGGCGTCGCCGGTCAGGGGGAGACAGCTCTGAAAACCCTGGACAGGAGAATCGTCGGCCCGCCGCCCCGAACGAATCCCCACAGGGTCCGAGCAAGCGTGCGCGACGGGGTGAGGAAGTCGAATCGCCAGCGCCCGTTGTCCAGCCTCAACCCACCGGACACTGGCAGACATGGGGGCACGCGGCAAAACCACAGACCGGCGACTCCCTTGAAATCGATGGTCGGCACTATCCGATTATCGAACAGCAGGGCTACACCCACGATTCACTGATCTTTCTCAAGCCGCCGCAGTTCTCCGCTTCTCGTTTCGATGCGTTCGAACAGCTGCTGACGACTGTTCCAGACCTTCAACCCCGGGGTGCGGTAAGAATCAGGGACAGCTGGGCAAGCAGCCTGAACGACACCTGGCGCGTCATAGATGGACTGCCGTTCAAACAGCCCCTGACGCAATACGTCAGCGACAAATATCCCTACCTCGCCGATCACTCGGCCCGCAAGATCGTGCACGCCATGTTCAATCGCGCCAACCATGGCGAAGCGCTGAATGGCTACGGCCTGAACGACTTGTTTGAAACCTTCCAGTTTTGGGGAAACAGGCCAAAAAACATGGGGAACCAACAGCTCAGTCGGCCTGATCTGGTCGACCCTCTGGTGCTCTTGCCTGCGCTCGCCAGGACTGGCGAGCGACAATTTCCAAAACCGCTATCGTCGGCCGAGGGGCTGGAGCGCATCGATTTCGATTTACAGCGCCTGCCACAAGAATGGCGAAAGATCGGCGACTCCTACACCACTAACGAACTTCGGGCGGTGTTTGAGCATGTTCTGAGGCATCAGGGCTACCAGGTTTCCACCTCGTTTCGAGCATTCGCTGCTCAGCGAGATGCCTTGATGATTCGACAGCAGGGCGTGGATCAGGTATTCATCATGCTTTTCCCCTCGTTGATGCAGGGGCATTACCTGGATTTCGACAGTAAAACCTGGTTACGCAGCAAGGCTTTGGTCAACAAGCATGAACCTTCCGACAAAGTCCTTCTGACCAAAGCGCTCGGCGAAAACAAAGTCGTTTATTTGATGGGTGACATAGACAGGGATCCTGCCGGGCAAACCCATCTTTTTGTGTTCCGTCAGAAATAAGCGCTGCGCCAGGTTGCCCCTCCAGCCTGGCCGCCCCCCGACATCGCCACCCCACCGACGAAAAAAAGCCCGCAGTGTGAGCGGGCGAAAGACCAAAGAAGCTATATGCGCAGTCGCTTCCCGGTGGGGGCAGCTGCTTGGGGGTCAGCTGCCCCGGTACGTGGAATAGCTGTACGGCGAAATCAGTAATGGCACATGGTAGTGATCCTGTTCGGCCGAGATGCCGAAGCGCAACACCACCACGTCCAGAAATGCCGGTTCCGGCAACTGCACGCCGCGGGCGCGGTAGTAATCGCCCGCATGGAACTGAACCTGATAAACGCCGGTGCGATAATCATCGCCTTGCAGCAGCGGTGCATCGACCCGGCCATCGCTGTTGGTAACAGCACTGGCGACCAATTCCAGATGCGAACCTTCAACGCGGTACAGCTCGACCTTGATCGAGCTGCCCGGGCAACCATGTGCTGCGTCCAAAACGTGTGTTGTCAAACGTCCCATTGATTCTGCGCGCCTGCCTGCATGGAAGCAGTCAGACCTCGCGCCTCCCGAAGTCAGATAAAAAGGAGACCGCACCGATTCGGAGCACGAAAAGCTGCGGCGAGCGATTGATTAAGACACTTTTCAAAAAAATTGTACACAATAAAAACGACATTTTTCACCTCACCCCCGCCATTCGGGGGTTTCCTCGCGTTCTACCAGCAATACGCCTATTCATTGAACCTTATATCTATTAGCTGACTGGTCAGGCAGGTTTCTTGCAGGCTCACGTCACTCGCAGTAAAAGATGACAGTCGGTGAAAAATGCAAAAATTCAGGCTTACAAATTGCGAATAAAGTTGTATACAATCAGCCCATCGCTGTGACGCCAGCCTGCCAGGCCGCCACACAAATCTGTCAACGATAAGAAGGAAGACTGCAGTGAGCGCTGACTACCCACGCGACCTGATCGGTTACGGCAGTAACCCTCCTCACCCACACTGGCCGGGCAATGCCCGCATCGCCCTGTCCTTCGTACTCAATTACGAAGAAGGCGGCGAGCGCAATATTCTGCACGGCGACAAAGAATCCGAAGCCTTCCTCTCCGAAATGGTTGCCGCTCAGCCGCTGCAAGGCGCGCGCAACATGAGCATGGAATCGCTTTACGAGTATGGCAGCCGTGCCGGCGTCTGGCGGATTCTGAAACTGTTCAAGGAATTCGACATTCCGCTGACCATTTTCGCCGTGGCCATGGCCGCTCAGCGCCACCCGGATGTGATCCGCGCGATGGTCGATGCCGGCCACGAAATCTGCAGCCATGGCTACCGCTGGATCGACTATCAGTACATGGATGAAGCGCAGGAACGCGAGCACATGCTCGAAGCGATCCGCGTCCTCACCGAAATCACTGGCGAGCGCCCATTGGGCTGGTACACCGGTCGCACCGGTCCGAACACGCGCCGTCTGGTCATGGAGGAAGGTGGTTTCCTCTACGACTGTGACACCTACGACGACGACCTGCCCTACTGGGAACCGAACAACCCGACCGGCAAGCCGCATCTGGTGATCCCGTACACCCTCGACACCAACGACATGCGTTTCACCCAGGTGCAGGGTTTCAACAAGGGTGACGATTTCTTCGAATACCTCAAAGACGCGTTCGACGTGCTCTACGCCGAAGGTGCCGAAGCGCCGAAGATGCTCTCGATCGGTCTGCACTGCCGCCTGATCGGCCGTCCAGGTCGCCTCGCTTCGCTCAAACGCTTTATCGAATATGCCAAAAGTCATGAACAGGTGTGGTTCAGCCGTCGCGTCGACATCGCGCGTCACTGGCACGAAACCCACCCGTACCAAGAGGCCGCCCAATGAGCCGCTTTCAAACCTTGCAACCGTCGACCCTGAGCCGCGACGCCTTCGTCAAAGCCTTCGCCGACATCTACGAACATTCGCCATGGGTGGCCGAGAAGGCTTACGACCTGGGCGCGGACGCATCGATCGACGAGATTGAAAGCCTGCACCAGCGCATGAGCGACATCCTGTTGAGCGCCGATCACGCCAGTCAGTTGGCCCTGATCAACGCTCACCCGGACCTGGCCGGCAAAGCCGCCGTCCAGGGCCAACTGACCGAAGCCAGCACCCATGAACAGGCTGGCGCCGGTATTCACCAATGCACGGCCGAAGAGTTCCAGCGCTTCACCGAGCTGAACGACGCCTACAAAGCCAAGTTCAAGTTTCCCTTCATCATGGCGGTAAAAGGCAGCAACCGGCATCAGATCCTCGCGGCGTTCGAAACGCGCATTCACAACTCGGTCGACACCGAGTTCAAATGCGCGCTGGCGGAGATCAACAAGATTGCCCTGTTCCGTTTACTGACCCTTTAGCGAGCCTGGCCCGAGAAACCTTTAGAACGCTTGTGTTTCCCAGGGCCCTGCAAGCATCCCCAGCCACTTATTTAAAGGCAGACAAGAAGAATGAAAGCTTACGCCGTACCTTTCGAAAAATTCGTCAACCTGGCCGATGCCCGTCTGGGCACCAAAATCATTTCGGTCACCGATGACTGGTTCGCAGACGCCAATCGTCTGTTCCAACCAACCCCGGCCGTGTGGAAGGAGGGCGTGTTCGATGACAACGGCAAGTGGATGGACGGCTGGGAATCGCGCCGCAAGCGCTTCGAAGGCTTCGACAGCGCCGTAATCCGTCTGGGCGTACCGGGCTCGATCAAAGGCGTGGACATCGACACTTCATTCTTCACTGGCAACTTCCCGCCGTCGGCCTCGCTGGAAGCGTGCTTCCTGGCCTCGGGCGAGCCGGATGAAAACACCCAATGGACGGAAGTGCTGTCGGCCGTCGAGCTGCAAGGCAACAGCCACCACTACCACGAAATCAGCAACGACCAAGCGTTCAGCCACCTGCGTTTCAACATCTACCCGGATGGCGGTGTGGCCCGTCTGCGCGTGTACGGCATTCCGTTCCGCGACTGGTCGGCGGTTGGCGACAACGAGCAAGTCGATCTGGCAGCAGCCCTGAACGGTGGCCGCGCCCTCGCCTGCTCCGACGAACACTTCGGCCGCATGAGCAACATCCTCAACCCGGGCCGTGGCATCAACATGGGCGACGGCTGGGAAACGGCACGTCGTCGCACGCCGGGCAATGACTGGGTGATCGTCGCCCTGGGTCATCCGGGCGAGATCGAGAAGATCGTTGTCGACACCCTGCACTTCAAGGGTAACTACCCGGACACTTGCTCGATCCAGGGCGCGTTCGTGAAAGGTGGTACTGACAGCCAGATCGAAACCCAGTCGCTGTTCTGGCGCGAACTGCTGCCAAGCCAGAAACTGGAAATGCACGCCGAACACACCTTCGTCGAGCAGATCAAGGCCTTGGGCCCGATCACCCACATCCGCCTGAACGTGTTCCCGGATGGTGGTGTGAGTCGCCTGCGCGTTCTCGGCAAGGTCGCTAAATAAGGTTGAACCCATTCGCGAGCAAGCTCGCTCCCACAAGGGATTGCATTCCAAAGGTGGGAGCGAGCTTGCTCGCGAAGGCGTCAGAACAGTCAACACAGAATTCGGACAAGAAGAACAGCATGCGCACACTAACGATTGAACCGCTGACCAAAGAAGCCTTCGCCCCTTTCGGTGACGTGATCGAAACCGACGGCAGCGATCACTTCATGATCAACAACGGTTCGACCATGCGCTTCCATAAACTGGCGACGGTCGAAACCGCTCAGCCTGGGGACAACGCGATCATCAGCATCTTCCGCGCCGACGCGCAGGACATGCCGCTGACCGTTTGCATGCTGGAACGCCATCCGCTGGGCAGCCAGGCTTTCATTCCGCTGCTCGGCAACCCCTTTCTGATCGTGGTCGCGCCACTTGGCGATGAACCTGTATCAGGCTTGGTCCGCGCCTTCGTCACCAACGGCAGGCAGGGCATCAATTACCATCGCGGCGTCTGGCACCACCCGGTGCTGACGATCGAAAAGCGGGATGACTTCCTGGTGGTTGATCGCAGTGGCACAGGCAATAACTGCGATGAGCATTTTTTCAAAGAGGATGAGCGTTTGATCCTCGCCCCCCACCAATAAGAGAAGGTCTGATCACTCGACAACAAGAGTGACAGGCGAGAGGTAAAGACTGTGGAAGCACATCTGTTGGAATGGCTGAACCTGAGCGTGCGCTGGGTTCACATGATCACTGGCGTGGCCTGGATCGGCGCGTCGTTCTACTTCGTCTGGCTGGAGAACAACCTCAACCGCGTCAACCCGAAAACCGGCCTGGCCGGTGATCTGTGGGCGATCCACGGTGGCGGTATCTATCACCTGGAAAAATACAAACTGGCCCCGCCGTCCATGCCGGACAACCTGCACTGGTTCAAATGGGAAGCCTACTTCACCTGGATGTCGGGGATCGCGCTGCTGTGCGTGGTGTTCTACTCCAACCCGACGCTCTACCTGCTGGCTCCGGGCAGCACACTGAGCGGCCCTGAAGGCGTGGCCATCGGCATCGGCTCGCTGTTTATCGGCTGGTTCATCTACTCCTTCCTCTGTGATTCGGCGCTGGGCAAACGCCCTGCTCTGCTCGGGTTCATTCTGTTCGTGCTGATCATCGGCGCGGCGTATGGCTTCAGCAAAGTGTTCAGCGGTCGTGGCGCGTACCTGCACGTCGGCGCGATCATCGGCACCATCATGGTCGGTAACGTGTTCCGCATCATCATGCCGGCGCAACGCGCACTGGTCGCGGCGATTGCCGAGAACCGCACACCGGATCCGGCACTGCCGGCCAAAGGTTTGCTGCGTTCGCGTCACAACAACTACTTCACCCTGCCGGTGCTGTTCATCATGATCAGCAACCACTTCCCGAGCACCTATGGCAGCCAGTACAACTGGTTGATCCTGGCCGGGATCGCGGTGTTGGCGGTGTTGGTGCGTCACTACTTCAACACCCGTCATGACAGCCATAAGTTTGCCTGGACCCTGCCGGTTGCAGCGGTGGGCATGATCAGTCTGGCCTACGTCACCGGCCCGATGCCGATGTCGACCGCGCCGGAAGTGGCCAAGGCGCCCGCGAAAATCGAGTACCAACCGCTGCCGGAAACGGCACTGGGCGGTGGCGCAAAACCAGCTGAAGCAGCGGCACCTGCTGCACCCGCAGAAGCACCTGCAGCACCGGCACAGGCGTCGAACGCTGGTCCGGGTTTCGACAAAGTGCACACCGTGATCCAGGAACGTTGCGCGGTTTGCCACTCGGCCAAGCCAACCAGTCCGTTGTTCAGCGCGGCGCCTGCCGGTGTGATGTTGGATACCCCAGAGCAGATCCGCCAGAACGCGGCGCGCATCCAGGCACAAGCCATCACCACGCAGATCATGCCGCTGGGCAACATCACGCAGATGACCCAGCAGGAACGTGACCTGATCGGTGCATGGATTGCCCAGGGAGCACAGACCAACTAAGCAACAAAGCTTCGCGAGCAGGCTCGCTCCCACAGAGATCGCGCATTTCCTGTGGGAGCGAGCCTGCTCGCGAATCGCCGCAACGCGGTTTACCTGATGCAAATAAACAGCTGTGAGCAACCCGGCAGCTGTTAATCACAAGAATAAAAAAGATCCGAGGTGTTGCATGTCCGAGCTGTCCAAAGCGCGCATCCCCGACGCACCCGCCATTCAGCGATTGCCCCTTTTGCAACTGATCCTGGTCGGTCTGCAACATGTTCTGCTGATGTACGGCGGTGCCATCGCGGTGCCGCTGATCATTGGACAGGCCGCTGGCCTGAGTCGTGAAGAAATTGCCTTCCTGATCAACGCCGACCTGCTGGTCGCCGGCATCGCCACCATCGTGCAATCCATGGGCATCGGCCCGATGGGCATTCGCATGCCGGTGATGATGGGCGCCAGTTTTGCTGCAGTCGGCAGTATGGTCGCCATGGCCGGCATGCCCGGTATCGGCCTGCAAGGCATCTTCGGTGCAACGATCGCGGCCGGTTTCTTCGGCATGCTCATCGCGCCGTTCATGTCTAAGGTCGTGCGCTTCTTTCCGCCGCTGGTGACCGGCACGGTCATCACCTCGATCGGTTTGTCGCTATTCCCCGTGGCCGTGAATTGGGCCGGCGGCGGCGCCGCTGCTGCACAATTCGGCTCACCGATTTATCTGGCCATCGCGGCATTGGTGCTGGGCACCATTCTGTTGATTCACCGCTTCATGCGCGGTTTCTGGGTCAACATCTCCGTGCTGATCGGCATGTGCTTCGGCTACTTGCTGTGCGGTGCGATCGGCATGGTCGATCTCAGCGGCATGGCCAACGCGCCATGGGTTCAGTTCGTCACACCGCTGCATTTCGGCATGCCGAAATTCGAACTGGCACCGATCCTGTCGATGTGCCTGGTGGTGGTGATCATCTTCGTAGAATCCACCGGCATGTTCCTCGCCCTGGGCAAAATCACCGGCCAGGAAGTCTGCCCGCGCATGCTGCGCCGTGGCTTGCTGTGTGATGCCGGCGCCTCGTTTGTGGCCGGATTCTTCAACACCTTCACCCACTCCTCGTTCGCCCAGAACATCGGTCTGGTGCAGATGACCGGTGTGCGCTGCCGCTCGGTGACCATCGTTGCCGGTGGCTTGCTGATCGTCCTGAGCCTGCTGCCGAAAGCGGCGTTTCTGGTGGCGTCGATTCCTCCGGCGGTACTCGGCGGCGCAGCAATTGCGATGTTCGGCATGGTCGCCGCGACCGGGATCAAGATTCTCCAGGAAGCCGACATCGGTGACCGGCGCAACCAGTTGCTGGTGGCGGTGAGCATCGGCATGGGCCTGATCCCGGTGGTGCGCCCGGAGTTCTTCGCACATCTGCCGATGTGGATGAGCCCGATTACTCACAGCGGCATCGCCATGGCCACACTCAGTGCGCTGACGCTGAACCTGTTGTTCAACATTCTCGGCGGCAAAGAGCGCGCAGCGATCAACGACTGCCACGCACACCAGCATTAACGAAGTCACCCCGAAACCTGTGGGAGCGGGCTTGCTCGCGAAAGCGGTTTGTCATTCAACATGTGTAGCGACTGACACGCCCCCTTCGCGAGCAAGCCCGCTCCCACGGGGATCGCAGCTCTGCGCCTCAAACAATAAAAACAAGAGGGAGCATCAGATGATCCGCACGCAAACCAACGTTCTGTTAAGTGGCGGCCTGCTGGCCGCGAGTCAGGCCATGGCCGGCGATTTACTGCTGTGGCAGACCAACAGCCTCAGCTACCTGTACGGCAAGAACTTCGCGATCAACCCGTCAATTCAGCAGACGCTGACCTTCGAACACGCCGACAAATGGAAGTACGGCGACAACTTCCTGTTCGTCGACAAGATCTTCTACAACGGCAAGGAAGACGCGAACAAAGGCCCCCACGCGTTCTACGGTGAGTTCACCCCGCGCTTCTCCTTCGGCAAGATCTTCGACCGGAAGCTCGAGTTCGGCCCGATCAAAGATGTGCTGCTGGCCATGACTTACGAGTACGGCGAAGGCGACAGCGAGGCCTACCTGATCGGCCCCGGCTTTGACCTCAAGGTGCCCGGTTTCAACTACGTCACCCTGAACATCTTCCGCCGTCAGACCGAAGGCCCGCGCCCCGGCGATGGCGTCTGGCAGATCACCCCCGGCTGGTCCTACAGCTTCCCTCTGGGCAATTCCGATGTGCTGATTGACGGCTACCTCGACTGGGTAGTCGACAACGATGAAAACTCGCGCGGCACCTACCACGCCAACTTGCACATCAATCCGCAGATCAAATACGACTTGGGCAAAGCCTTGGGCTGGAGCCACAAGCAGCTGTATGTCGGCACTGAATACAGCTATTGGAAAAATAAATACGGCGTCGAAAACACGCACAACTTCGACACCAATCAGAACACCGCCACCCTGCTGCTGAAGGTGCACTTTTAAGATGGCCCGCAACCGTGCCCCATACCTGTCGTCGGTGCTCTGTTGCGGGGCACTTGAGACCTGGCCGTTGAGTCAGTATTCTCCGCGGCCTTCTGAATTCGGTCTAAAAAAAAGCCCGGATTTAATTCCTGACCGAAAAGCCAACTTATCCCGGCCTCGATCAGAACCGAGGCGTCCCGAAAACACGCTCAATCGACTGTTTTTCAGCAGCCGACAGGGCGTTTTTTTGCGTTTCGAAAGCCTTGGCTCGGCTCTTGCTAACAGCAACGAAGCTGACCGATCGGATGACTTTTTTGCAGCAACGAAAAAAGGCGCCACACCAGAGCGCCGATCAAAAAAAATAAACGTGGAACACCTACTTTGGGAGCAACCGAATGAAACGTATGTGCACCAGCCTGATGCTCGCGGGATCAATGTTGGCCGGCGGCCAGGCCATGGCCGATGGCCTGCTGCAGTGGCAGAACAACAGCCTGACTTACCTCTATGGCAAGGACTTCCAGGTCAACCCGCGCATCCAGCAGACCGTGACCTTCGAGCACGCCGATGCCTGGACGTATGGGGATAACTTCTTTTTCTTCGACAAGATCTTCTATAACGGTGGCAAGGACTTCAGCAACGGTCCGAATACCTACTACGGTGAGTTCAGCCCGCGCATCTCGCTGGGCAAAGTGCTCGACCAGAAGATCGAGTTCGGCCCGATCAAAGACGTTCTGCTGGCGATGACTTACGAGTTCGGCGAAGGCGACACCGAGTCATACCTGATCGGTCCAGGCTTCGACCTGGCGATCCCGGGCTTCGACTACTTCCAGTTGAACTTCTACCAGCGCCACACCCAGGGTGCTCGCGCCGGTGACAACGTCTGGCAGATCACCCCGGTCTGGTCCTACACCATCCCGGTCGGCAAGTCGGACATCCTGATCGACGGTTTCATGGACTGGGTCACCGACAACGACGTCAACAAAAAGGGCGAGTACCACGCCAACCTGCACTTCAACCCGCAGATCAAATACGACCTGGGCAAGGCGCTGAGCTTTGGCGAGAAGCAATTGTATGTCGGTGTGGAATACGACTACTGGAAAGACAAGTACGGCATCGACGACACCGGTGCGTTCAAGACCAATCAGAGCACCACGAGCTTCCTGGTGAAGTTCCACTTCTGATCCGGCGGCGTCCGCAAGGACGCCTTCGCGAGCAAGCTCGCTCCCACAGTGATTCTATGTTGATTGCAAATTGCGCACTCGATGCAGAACCCTGTGGGAGCGAGCTTGCTCGCGAATGGGCTCAACGCAGACTTCAGGCCGGGACCACCGCTTCCGATAGCCCGAGAAACCGTCGCAGCTCCTCGCGCTTGGCCAACGCATCCCTGCGCCCCAAATCAATCAACTCGCTGCAATACCCCGCCTCGAACAACAAATAACTGAGCACTCCCGCCCCGCTCGTCTTCGTAGCCCCAGGTCCGCGCAAGAACAAGCGCAACGCCGCTGGTAATTCCTGGCGATGCCGTGCCGCAATCTCGTCGATCGGCTGACTCGGCGAAATCACCAGCACCTCCACCGGCGCCACACCCAACTCGCGCGTTGGCGTGCCGGCGGGCATCAAGTGGCTGAACTGGTTGAGACGCTGGAGTAACTCGATGTCGCTCTCCAGGCTGTCAATGAACGTGCTGTTGAGCATGTGCCCGCCAATCTGCGCCAGCGTCGGCTGCTGCCCCGTGTAAGTGCGCTCCAGTGGCTGCTGCGGATCAAAAACGCGCGGGTTGCCGCTGACGCCCACCACCAGCACCCGACTCGCCCCCAGGTGCAATGCCGGGCTGATCGGCGCCGATTGCCGCACCGCACCATCGCCAAAATATTCATCACCGATTTTTACTGGCGCGAACAACAACGGAATCGCCGAACTGGCCAGCAGGTGATCCACCGACAGCTGCGTCGGCACACCAATACGCCGATGGCGCAGCCATGAATCGATCTTGCCGCCGCCCTGATAGAACGTGACTGCTTGTCCGGACTCGTAGCCGAACGCGGTCACCGCCACCGCATGCAATTGCTTGCGGGCGATGGATTCGGCGATACCGGGCAGGTGCAATTTTTCATTAAGCAATTCGCGCAGCGGCGAACTGTTGAGCAGCGCCACCGGCAGTTGCCGACCGAGGCCGAGCAGACTGTGGCTGACAAAGCGGCTGGCCTGACGGATCACCCCGGGCCAGTCACTGCGCAGCACGCGATGGCTGCGAAAGCCCTGCCAGAACACGGTCAGACGTTCGATGGCGGCGCGAAAATCCGTGGCGCCACTGGCCAGGCTGACGGCGTTGATCGCCCCGGCCGAGGTGCCGACGATCACCGGAAACGGATTGTCTGCGCCCAACGGCAGCAACTCGGCAATCGCCGCCAGCACCCCCACCTGATACGCCGCCCGAGCCCCGCCGCCGGAAAGAATCAAACCTGTGACCGGTTCAGCTGGGCTCATCGCAACACTCCATGGTGCTTGAAAGGATGGGGGAATCAACCGCGCTTGGCGTACAGCTTCGGCTCGCCCGGTGGCCGGCTCTTGAAGCGGCGATGCGCCCACAGGTATTGCTCGGGGCAGGCACGCAAGGCGCTCTCGACCCACTGATTGATGCGGATGCAATCGGCTTCTTCGGTCTCGCCGGGGAAATCTTCCAGCGGCGGATGAATCACCAAACGATACCCGCTGCCGTCAGCCAAGCGTTCCTGAGTGAACGGCACCACCAACGCCTTGCCCAGACGGGCAAATTTCGTTGTCGCGGTAACAGTCGCTGCCTGAATGCCGAACAGCGGCACGAAGATGCTCTGCTTGGCGCCGTAATCCTGATCCGGTGCATACCAGATCGCGCGACCGGAACGCAGCAGTTTGAGCATGCCGCGCACGTCGTCACGCTCCACCGCCAGCGAATCGAGATTGTGCCGCTCGCGACCGCGACGCTGGATGAAGTCGAACAGCGGGTTTTTGTGTTCGCGGTACATGCCGTCGATGGTGTGCTGCTGACCGAGCAACGCCGCGCCGATTTCCAGCGTGGTGAAATGCGCCGCCATCAGGATCACGCCTTTGCCTTCGCGCTGGGCTTTTTGCAAATGCTCCAGGCCTTCGACGTGGGCCAGCTTCGCCAGACGCTCGCGCGACCACCACCAGCTCATGGCCATTTCAAAAAAGGCGATACCAGTGGAGGCGAAATTTTCCTTGAGCAGGCGCTTGCGCTCCGCGGCGGATTTTTCCGGGAAGCACAGCTCAAGATTGCGCTTGGCAATGCGCCGCCGGTCGCCGGCCACGCGATACATCAACGCGCCCAAAACTCGACCGATGGTCAGCAAGGCCGGATACGGCAACTGCACGATCAGCCATAAAAACCCCAGACCGCACCAGAGCGGCCAGAAGCGTGGCGATAAAAATGCTTTTCGAAAACGCGGGCGATCCATTAAAGCTTCCGTAAATACAGTGGCCGCGCATTCTACATCGTTCGACCCGGCTTGCGGCCTGCGGGCGTTCTCGTTATAAGTCTCGGCACTTTTAGTGACAAGCCGTTGTATGCCGACATGAGCCAAACCGAACCGTTAGACCAAGATCCCGTATTCCAGCTCAAGGGCAGCATGCTGGCCATTACTGTGCTGGAACTGGCCCGGAACGACCTCGAAAGCCTCGATCGGCAATTGGCCGCCAAAGTTGCCCAAGCGCCGAACTTCTTCAGCAACGCGCCGCTGGTTCTGGCGCTGGACAAACTGCCGCCGAGCGAAGGTGCCGTCGATCTGCCCGGCCTGATGCGCGTGTGCCGTCAACATGGCTTGCGCACCCTGGCGATTCGCGCCAGCCGCATCGAAGACATCGCCGCCGCCATCGCCATCGACATTCCGGTGCTGCCGCCATCCGGCGCCCGTGAGCGGCCGCTGGAAACCCCGGAAGCCGAAGTCAAAAAGAAGCCGGAAAAGCCACCCGAGCCAACGGTCAAACCTACCCGCGTCATCACCACGCCAGTACGTGGTGGCCAACAGATATATGCCCAGGGTGGCGATTTGGTCGTGGTGTCTTCGGTCAGTCCGGGGGCGGAACTTCTCGCCGATGGCAACATCCATGTATACGGCCCGATGCGTGGTCGGGCGCTGGCCGGCGTGAAGGGTGATACCAAGGCACGGATTTTCTGTCAGCAATTGAGCGCTGAACTGATCTCCATCGCCGGTCATTACAAGGTTTCCGAAGATTTGCGTCGCGACCCTATGTGGGGCTCGGGCGTACAGGTCAGCCTGTCGGGCGACGTGTTGAACATCATTCGGCTTTAACGGATACTGCCGCATTTTCCAAGCATCTCTAAAACGTAGCGAAAACGGCTCAAACGAAGTAGGAAAAAGGCTCAACGCCGAATTCCAGCCAAGGCTGTCCGACTGCAGTAGTTTTCAAGAGATGTTTTTCAGGGGCTAAAAAGTCCTTCTTCCTTAGGGGTGAAACACCTTGGCCAAGATTCTCGTGGTTACATCCGGCAAGGGTGGTGTGGGTAAGACCACCACCAGCGCCGCTATCGGTACCGGCCTCGCTCTGCGCGGCCACAAAACAGTGATCGTCGACTTCGACGTGGGCTTGCGTAACCTTGACCTGATCATGGGTTGCGAGCGCCGCGTGGTGTATGACTTCGTCAACGTGGTCAACGGCGAAGCCAACCTGCAACAGGCGCTGATCAAAGACAAGCGCCTGGAAAATCTCTACGTACTGGCCGCCAGCCAGACTCGCGACAAAGACGCGCTGACCGTCGAAGGCGTGGAAAAAGTCCTGATGGAGCTCAAGGAGCAATTCGAGTTCGTCGTCTGCGACTCCCCGGCCGGCATCGAAAAAGGTGCGCACCTGGCCATGTACTTTGCTGACGAAGCGATCGTCGTGACCAACCCGGAAGTGTCTTCGGTACGAGATTCGGACCGCATGCTCGGCCTGCTGGCGAGCAAATCGCGTCGCGCCGAACGTGGCGAAGACCCGATCAAGGAACACCTGCTGATCACCCGCTACCACCCGGAGCGTGTTGAAAAAGGCGAGATGTTGGGCGTTGAAGACGTCAAGGAAATCCTCTCGGTCACCCTGCTCGGCGTGATCCCGGAATCCCAGGCAGTGCTTAAAGCATCCAACCAGGGCGTCCCGGTGATTCTCGACGACCAGAGCGATGCCGGTCAGGCTTACAGCGATACCGTCGACCGCCTGTTGGGCAAAGAAAAAGCCCACCGTTTCCTCGATGTCGAGAAGAAGGGATTCTTCGAGCGCCTGTTTGGAGGTAGGTAATGAACCTTTTTGACTTCTTTCGTGCCAACAAAAAGCCAAGTACCGCCTCGGTAGCGAAAGAGCGTCTACAGATCATCGTGGCGCATGAGCGCGGCCAGCGCAGCACGCCGGATTACTTGCCAGCCTTGCAGAAGGAACTGGTCGACGTGATCCGCAAGTACGTCAACATCGGCAACGACGACGTACATGTTGCACTGGAAAGCCAGGGCAGTTGCTCGATTCTGGAACTCAACATCACCCTGCCTGATCGCTGAGTCGATCCGGCAGGAACGACGGCGGTTCAGGGCCATCCCCATGCGGGAATGGCCCTGAACCGCCGTTGGCATTTGTTACGAGGCTGTTTTAATGCCGCTGTCCAACATCCGCATCATCCATCAGGACGCCGCCGTGCTGGTGGTCGACAAACCGACGTTGCTGCTCTCGGTGCCCGGTCGCGCCGACGACAACAAGGATTGCCTGATTACCCGTCTGCAGGAAAACGGCTACCCGGAAGCGCGCATCGTCCATCGTCTGGACTGGGAAACCTCCGGCATCATTCTGCTCGCGCGTGACGCCGATACGCATCGCGAACTGTCGCGCCAGTTTCATGACCGCGAAACCGAAAAGGCCTACACCGCACTGGCCTGGGGCCAACCGGAACTCGACAGCGGCAGCATCGACCTGCCCCTGCGTTACGACCCGCCGACCAAACCGCGCCACGTGGTTGACCACGAATTCGGCAAACATGCGCTGACCTTCTGGCGCGTGCTGGAGCGTTGCGGTGACTGGTGTCGCGTCGAGCTGACCCCGATCACCGGCCGTTCGCATCAACTGCGCGTGCACATGCTGTCGATCGGGCATCCGCTGCTCGGTGATGGCCTCTACGCCCACGAGCAGGCCCTGGCGGCATGGCCACGCTTGTGCCTGCACGCGAGCATGCTCAGCTTCACCCATCCGCAAACCGGTGAGCGCCTGCGTTTCGAGTGCCCTGCGCCGTTCTGACAAACCACACTGCCCCCCTGTGGGAGCGAGCTTGCTCGCGAAAGCGGTATTACATTCAACATTGATGTTGACTGATCAATCGCTATCGCGAGCAGGCTCGCTCCTACACGGATCCGGTGCAGATTCAATTCCCCGACCGATGCGTTAAACTCCCGCCCATTGCTGTCTGGAGTTTCTTATGCGCGAAGAGTTGAACCAAGGCCTGATCGACTTTCTCAAGGCCTCCCCTACCCCGTTCCACGCCACCGCCAGTCTGGTTCAGCGTCTGGAGGCTGCCGGTTTCGTGCGCCTCGACGAGCGCGAGCCATGGACCACCGAGCCTAACGGCCGTTATTACGTCACCCGTAACGACTCTTCGATCGTCGCGATCAAAATGGGCCGCACTTCGCCACTGCACGGCGGCATCCGCCTGGTCGGCGCACACACCGACAGCCCGTGCCTGCGGGTCAAGCCGCAGCCGGAACTGCAGCGTCAGGGCTTCTGGCAACTGGGCGTTGAAGTCTACGGCGGCGCGCTGCTGGCACCGTGGTTCGACCGCGATCTGTCGTTGGCCGGCCGCGTGACCTTCCGCCGCGACGGCAAAGTCGAGAGCCAGTTGATCGATTTCAAAGCACCGATCGCGATCATTCCCAACCTGGCCATTCACCTCAATCGTGAAGCCAATCAGGGCTGGGCGATCAACGCGCAGACCGAACTGCCACCGATCCTCGCGCAATTTGCCGGTGACGAGCGCGTCGACTTCCGTGCCGTGTTGACTGATCAACTGGCTCGTGAACATGGCCTGAACGCGGACGTCGTACTCGATTACGAGTTGAGTTTCTACGACACACAAAGCGCTGCAGTCATCGGTCTCAACGGTGATTTCATTGCCGGCGCGCGCCTCGATAACCTGTTGTCGTGCTACGCCGGTCTGCAAGCCTTGCTCACCGCCGAAACCGACGAAACCTGCGTGCTGGTGTGCAACGACCACGAAGAAGTCGGCTCCTGCTCGGCCTGCGGCGCTGACGGCCCGATGCTTGAACAGACCCTGCGTCGTCTGCTGCCGGAAGGTGACGAGTTCGTTCGCACCATTCAGAAGTCCCTCTTGGTCTCGGCCGACAACGCCCACGGCGTGCACCCCAACTACGCCGAGAAGCACGACGCCAACCACGGCCCGAAACTCAACGCCGGCCCGGTGATCAAGGTCAACAGCAACCAGCGCTACGCTACCAACAGCGAAACCGCCGGTTTCTTCCGTCATCTGTGCATGGCCGAAGAAGTCCCGGTGCAAAGCTTCGTGGTGCGCAGCGACATGGGCTGCGGCTCGACCATCGGCCCGATCACCGCCAGCCATCTGGGCGTGCGCACCGTCGATATCGGCCTGCCGACGTTCGCCATGCACTCGATCCGCGAACTGTGCGGCAGCCACGACCTGGCCCATCTGGTCAAAGTGCTGAGCGCGTTCTACGCCTGCCGCGAGTTGCCCTGAAAGCTTCGCGAGCAAGCTCGCTCCCACCCTGGAATGCATTCCAAACTATGGGAGCGAGCCTGCTCGCGAAAGCGCCAGTTCAGACAATACAAATATCATCTCTGCACTGACTCGATTCTGATACACATCAGAACATCTCAAGCAAAACCGACCTAGACTTACATCATTCATTTCGACAAGGCAGTCTCCATGATCTCGATGTCTTCGTTCCACGCCATGCTCATTCCCATCCTGTGTGGAATGATCCTGCTGGCGATCGGCTTCAACTTCCGTGACAAGAACGCCGGCGTCTTTGCCATGTGGATCGGCATGCTGATGATCCTGGCCACCGTGGTCTACAAGATCCTCGCCAAACTCAACGAATAAATCCGCGCCCGGCTCGCATTGATCGGATGGGCCTCGTACACTCCAGCGAATCCGCCCCTTGCGAGGTTGACCGCCTAGTGTTCGCTCGTCTTTTTGCTTTGCCCAATCTGTTCCTTGTCTGCCTGATGGCGTTGTTGCCGCTGGCGCCCGCCCACGCAGTTGGTTTGCCCGGTCTGCTCAACACCAACAAGGCGCAGCCTGAAGCCCAGGAGCCGCTCGGCCAGTCCCTTGACGAAGTCATCAAGTCGCTGGAAAACGACAAGCAACGCGCACAGCTGCTGAGCGATCTGAAGAAGCTGCGCGACGTCACGAAAAAAGCCCAGGCCAGTCCAGAAGAAGGCGTGCTCGGCCTGATCGGCGGCACCCTGTCCAACTTCGAAAAACAATTCACCGGCGCCGACAGCCCGCTCAACCGCTGGGGCAACGAGTTCGACCTGGCCAAGGACGAACTGAGCGCGATGCTGCTACCGGCCAGCGAATGGCTGCCGATCATTTTCGGTTTCGCCATGATCCTGATGGTCTGGAGCCTGCTCGCCGCCGCACTGATCTGGCTCGGGCATCGGGTGCGCATGCGCTTCGGCCTCACCGAAGAACTGCCGCAGCACCCCAAGGCCCTCGACATGCTGCGCTTCGCTTTGCGCAAGCTGGGGCCGTGGCTGATCGCGTTGGTGATGACCGTTTACATGAGCTACGCCTTGCCATCGTCTCTGGGTAAAAGCCTGGCGATGGTGCTGGCCTATGCACTGGTGGTCGGCACCTGTTTCTCGGCGATCTGTGTGATCGCGTTTTCCCTGCTCGACGGCCCGCATCGCCATCGCGCGCTGTACATCTTGCGTCATCAGGCATTCCGGCCGCTGTGGCTGATCGGCAGTTTTGCCGCGTTCGGTGAAGCGTTGAATGATCCGCGTCTGATCGAAAGCCTGGGTGTGCATCTGGCGCACACCGCCGCGACCATCGCCAATGTCCTCGCCGCGCTGTCGACGGGTCTGTTCATCCTGCGTTTCCGTCGGCCGATCGCGCACCTGATCCGCAACCAACCGCTGTCACGACGCCTGACCCGCCGCGCCCTCAGCGACACCATCGAAATCCTCGGCACTTTCTGGTACGTGCCGGCGCTTGTGCTGGTCGGTATCTCGCTGTTCGCCACGTTCGTCTCCGCCGGCGACACCAGCACCGCCCTGCGCCAGTCGCTGATCTGCACGGTGTTGCTGGTGTTGTGCATGGTGATCAACGGCCTCGTGCGCCGTCATTCCCTTAAACCACAACGCGGGCCGAAGCGTCACGCGCTGTATTCCGAGCGCCTGAAAAACTTCTTCTACACCCTCGCACACCTGCTGGTCTGGCTGGTCTTCATCGAACTCGGCCTGCGAGTGTGGGGCCAGTCGCTGATCGGTTTCGCCGAAGGCGAAGGGCATGATGTCAGCGTCAAATTGTTCAGCCTGATCGGCACGCTGATTTTTTCCTGGCTGATCTGGATCCTCGCCGACACCGCCGTACACCACGCCCTCACCCGTTCGCGCAAAGGTCTGGCGAATGCCCGCGCACAAACGATGATGCCGCTGATCCGCAACGTGCTGTTCGTGGCGATTTTCATCATTGCGCTGATTGTCGCGCTGGCGAACATGGGCATGAACGTCACGCCGCTGCTGGCCGGTGCCGGCGTAATCGGTCTGGCCATCGGTTTCGGTGCACAGTCACTGGTCGCGGACCTGATCACCGGCCTGTTCATCATCATCGAAGACTCGCTGGCCATCGATGACTACGTCGATGTCGGCGGCCACCTCGGCACCGTCGAAGGCCTGACCATCCGCACCGTACGCCTGCGCGACATCGACGGCATCGTCCACACCATCCCGTTCAGCGAAATCAAAAGCATCAAGAACTACTCGCGGGAATTCGGCTACGCAATCTTCCGTGTGGCGGTGCCGTACAACATGGAAATCGACGACGCGATCAAACTGATGCGCGAAGTCGGTCAGAAGATGCGCACTGATCCGCTGCAGCGGCGCAATATCTGGTCGCCGCTGGAGATTCAGGGGGTCGAAAGTTTCGAATCCGGTAGCGCGATTCTGCGCGCGCGGTTCAAGACGGCGCCGATCAAACAGTGGGAAGTTTCCCGGGCCTTCAACCTGTCGCTCAAACGCCATCTCGACGACGCCGGACTTGATCTGGCAACGCCGCGCATGAGCGTGCAAGTGATCACTGCCGGTGGCGGTCAGCCGAAGGAATAGCACTCAGGCGCGCGGTTGCAGTCACAGGCCGGGAAGCCAGACAACAATAATGAAGGAGAAACCCGATGCAACTGACGCGCATTGCCCAAGCCGTTCTACTTACCCTGTTTGCCGGTCACGCCGGTGCCGCCACGTTAGAAAGCACCCGCACAACGATCGCCGAACAGGCGCAAAAGCTCGAACCGGAACTGCTGGAAACCCGCCGTGACATCCACGCCCATCCGGAACTCGGCAACACCGAAAAGCGCACCGCCGAGCTGGTTGCCAAACAACTCAAGGCCATGGGCCTGGAAGTCAAAACCGGCGTCGCCCGCACCGGCGTGGTTGCCGTTCTCAAAGGCGCCCTGCCCGGCCCGACCGTGGCCTTGCGCGCCGACATGGACGCGTTGCCGGTCAAGGAGGTCTCCGACCTGCCATTCGCCTCGAAAGCCAAAGGCACCTACCTCGACAAGGAAGTCGATGTCATGCACGCCTGCGGCCACGATGCCCACACCGCGATCCTGCTGAGCACGGCGAAAATTCTCACGGGCCTGCGCGACACCCTGCCCGGCACCGTGGTGTTCTACTTCCAGCCCGCCGAGGAAGGTCCGAGCGACTTTATCCCCGACGGCAAAAACACCTGGGGCGCAAAAATGATGGTGCAGGAAGGCGTGATGAAATCGCCCAAGCCCGACGCCGTCTTCGGCCTGCACGTCTGGACTGGCGTCCCCGCCGGCCAGATCGCCTACCGCCCAGGCGCAACCCTGGCCAGCTCCGACGACCTGCGCATCAAAATCCTCGGCAAACAAACCCACGCCGGCCGCCCGTGGGACGGCATCGACCCGATTACCGTCGGCGCACAAACCATCGTCGGCCTGCAAACCGTGGTCAGCCGGCGCACCGACATCTCGTCCTATCCTTCAGTGGTCAGCATCGGCACCATTAACGGCGGGACGCGCTACAACATCATTCCCGAATCCGTCGACATGACCGGTACGATCCGCTCCTACGACTATGGCATCCGCCAAAAACTACATGCCGACGTACGTCAGACCGTGGAAAAAATCGCCGAAAGCGGCGGTGCGAAAGCTGACGTGACCATCATCGAAAAATACGACCCAACCATCAACAACGCGGCGCTGGCGGAAAAAATGCTGCCGACGTTGAAGTGGGCGGCCAAGGGTGATGTGGTGAATGCACCGCTGGTGGGGGGCGCGGAAGACTTCTCGTTCTTCGCCAAGGAAGCGCCGGGGCTGTTTGTGTTTCTCGGCGTGACACCGAGGGATCAAGACATGAGCAAGGCTGCGCCGAATCACAATCCGGGTTTTTTTGTGGATGAGTCGGCGCTGGTGGTGGGTGTGAGGACGTTGGCCTCGCTGGCGACGGATTATTTGTATGCCAATGCGGGGGCAGACAAATAGGAATGAGGTGACTGTGGGGGCGCCTTCGCGAGCAAGCTCGCTCCCACATTTGGACCGTGTGCAGCCAGTTAGAAATTGGTCGGCTGTCAGGCCGCCATCGCGAGCAGGCTCACTCCTACATTTGGAACGTGTGCAGCCTGCCAGAAATGGGGCAGCTGTCAGGCCGCCATCGCGAGCAGACTCGCTCCCACATTTGGACCGTGTGCAGCCTGCCAGAAATTGGTCGGCTGTCAGGCCGCCATCGCGAGCAGGCTCACTCCTACAATTGGATCGCGTGGAATCTGCGAAAATCAGGTCGGCTGTCAGGCCGCCATCGCTGGCAAGCCAGCTCCCACAAGGATTGAATCCAACCGGTAAACCTATACCGCTTCTGCTTCTCACCACTCAACACAATGAGCGCAAGCTCGAGTACCGCTTTTGATCTTGATCCACGGGCGACGTCGGAAGGCTGAGTGGAGGGATTGATCCGGGGGCGGGAGCGCAGCGACCGTTTGGCGCAGCCAAACACAGCGAGAGGAGGTGCAGCGAAGCAAACCGGAGACGCTGCGCCCGGATCGATCCCGCAGCGAAGGAACCCCGAGCCCCAGCGAGCGGGCCGCACGCAGGAGCAAGCCTTTTTGGTTACTTTTTCGGCGCCTGGAAAAAGTGACCCGCCGTAAGGGCGGAACCCTAATCAGCAACACCCGCAGCAACGGATATGCCCCCAAAACGATCAAACCACATCAACCCCAACGTGAATCGCATCATGCCGCCAAAACTCCAGATCACAATCAATCAACCGCTCATGCTGATCATAATTGACCCGAGCAATCCGTAACCCCGGACTCCCCACCGACACCCTTAAGGCCGCCGCCGCATCCACCGACAACGACGTAGGCACGATCTCAAAGCGCACCCGCCCATAGTGCAAATCGTAATGCCGCGCATACAACTCGGTCATCGACTGATTCAAATCAAACTCAAGAATCCCCGGAAAAAACTGCGGATTCAGATAGTGCTCCACATACAACACCAACCGCCCATCAATGCGCCGCGACCGGCAAATCTGAATCACGCTCGACAACGCCGGCAACTGCAACCACGCACACACCGCCGCCGACGCAGGTTGCAAGCGCGCCGAAATCACCTCGGTCGACGGCACCCGCCCCTGCGCACTGACCATCGCGTGAAAGTGGCTGCGCTGCATCAGGTTATAGGCCAGACGCGGCGGCGAGACGAACCAGCCACGGCGCTCCTCACGATAAATCTGCCCCTGAGCCTCCAGTTGCAAAAGCGCCTCACGCACGGTAATCCGCGTCGTACCGAACAACTCACTGAGCTTGCGCTCGGCCGGCAACTTGCTGCCCGCCGCCAACAGTCCATGATCGAGTTGCTCCTGCAACACCTGACCAATCGCTGTCACCGCTTTTGTTGCCTCATCGCGCATCAACGTTACCTATCTGGACTAGACCAGCACTGTTTCAGGGCAAAACCGCACGGCGATCAAGCCGTTTCGTGATGTTGCAAGCCTAGGCAGTGCAGATGACCGAGAGATGACAAAACTACCGAACGGTCGTCTTCACGACTTGCAATACATCGGCCAAGTCCCTTGCTCCACGGGCCTTTGGGCATGGTCTACGCTTATCGAGCAGCCGCCAATACCGGGCAAATAAAAGGTCTGACACAAGGCCGCCGACATCAAAGTGTCATCCAGCGCCCTTAAATTGGCTCAGGTATTGCTGACCTAGACCAACACATACCGCAATCGCAGCGTTGAACACGACCAAGGAGCTTCGGAATGAAACAGCTTTTCCTGGCAACACTGTTAGGCTCGACCATTGCAATGTGCACCTCCGCCATGGCGGCCGGCACCGATCTGAAAACCCTCGAGGCCGCTGCGAAAGCGGAAGGCGCCGTCAACAGCGTCGGTATGCCCGATGACTGGGCCAACTGGAAAGGCACCTGGGAAGACCTGGCCAAAACCTATGGCCTGAAACACATCGACACCGACATGAGCTCGGCTCAGGAAATCGCCAAGTTCGCCGCAGAAAAAGACAACGCCACCGCCGACATCGGCGACGTCGGTGCCGCCTTCGGCCCGATCGCGGTCAAGCAAGGCGTGGTGCAACCGTACAAGCCAAGCACCTGGGATCAAGTCCCGGACTGGGCCAAGGACAAGGACGGCAACTGGGCACTGGCCTACACCGGCACCATCGCATTCATCGTCAACAAAAAACTGCTGCACGGTTCCGAAGTACCGACCAAGTGGGCTGACCTCAAGGGCGGCAAATACAAAGTTTCGATCGGTGACGTGAGCACCGCCGCCCAAGCGGCCAACGGCGTACTCGCGGCGGCACTGGCCAACGGTGGCGACGAAAAAAACATCAAGCCTGCCCTGCTGCTGTTCGCCGACATCGCCAAACAGGGTCGCCTGTCGATGGCCAACCCGACCATCGCCACCATGGAAAAAGGCGAGATCGAAGTCGGCGTGGTCTGGGACTTCAACGGCCTCAGCTACAAAGCGAAGATGGCCAACCCGGATGACTACGTGGTGCTGATTCCCTCGGACGGTTCGGTGATTTCCGGCTACACCACGATCATCAACAAGTACGCGAAAAACCCGAACGCCGCCAAGCTGACCCGCGAATACATCTTCAGCGACGCCGGCCAGACCAACCTCGCCCGCGGCAACGCCCGTCCGATCCGCGCCGAACACCTGCAACTGCCGGAAGACGTGAAAGCCAAACTGCTGCCGAACGAGCAGTACAAAAAGGTCACTCCGATCAAAGACGCCGATGCGTGGGAAAAAACGTCGAAAGCTCTGCCACAGCAGTGGAACGAGGAAGTCATCGTCGAGATGAAATAACACTGCAGATCACCATTGGGTGACCTGTTGAAGATCCAAATGTGGGAGCGGGCTTGCTCGCGAAGGCGTCGTGTCAGTTACATCACTGTTGAATGATGTACCGCTTTCGCGAGCAAGCCCGCTCCCACAGGGGGATTGAGTGGATTTCGGAATATTTGAATTTCGCGGAGTTTTTGCCCCTATGAAGCACAACGTCATCCTTGTCGTGCTCGACGGCCTCAACTACGAGGTCGCGCGTCACGCCATGGGGCATCTGCAGGCTTATGTTGGCGCAGGACGCGCCGCGCTCTATCAGTTGGAGTGCGAACTGCCGGCCCTGTCCCGACCGCTCTATGAATGCATTCTCACCGGCGTGCCGCCGATCGACAGCGGCATCGTTCACAACGACGTCTCGCGCTTGTCCAACCAGCGCAGCATTTATCACTACGCCCGCGATGCCGGTCTGACAACCGCCGCCGCGGCGTACCACTGGGTCAGCGAGTTGTACAACCGCTCACCGTTCGTAGCCGCTCGTGACCGGCACACCGACAATCTGTCGCTACCGATCCAGCACGGGCACTTCTACTGGAGCGATCATTATCCGGATTCGCACCTGTTCGCCGACGCCGAAAACCTGCGCCTGCGCCACGCACCGGATTTCCTGCTGATCCACCCGATGAACATCGACGACGCCGGGCACAAACACGGCCTCGACTCTTCGCAATACCGCAATAGCGCGCGTTTCGCCGACATCATCCTCGCCGACTATCTGCAGAGCTGGCTCGACGCCGGCTATCAGGTATTGGTGACCGCCGACCACGGCATGAACAATGATCGCTCGCACAACGGCCTGCTGCCGGAAGAACGTCAGGTGCCGTTGTTTGTCCTCGGTGACGCATTCAGCCTCAACGCTGGCGCGGCCCCCAAGCAAACCGAGATCTGCGGCACCGTCTGCGAACTGCTCGGCGTGCCTCACGACAAACCTGTGTGCCGGGAGTTACTCAAGTGAATTCGATGACTCGCGGCAAATGGCTGGCGGCGCTGTGCCTGGTGCCGTTCGCACTGTTCTTTATCGTCTTTGAAATTGCCCCGCTGGTCTGGGTGATGATCAATAGCCTGCAATCGGAAGAGTTCGGCTGGGGCTTCGCCAACTTCAGCAAGATCTTCAGCTCGAAGTTCTACTTGCAGGCAATCCAGTACAGCCTCGAGATCAGTTTCTGGTCGAGCGTGTTCGGCATCTTCATCGCCGTCCTCGGGGCCTACTCGCTGCGTCGCGTCGATTCGAAACTGCGCAATTTCGTGAATGCCTTCGCCAACATGACCAGCAACTTCGCCGGCGTGCCGCTGGCCTTTGCCTTCATCATCCTGCTCGGTTTCAACGGCAGCATCACCATTATGCTCAAACAGTCGGGGATCATTCAGGATTTCAACCTGTACTCGAAAACCGGGCTGATCATCCTCTACACCTACTTCCAGATTCCCCTTGGCGTGCTGCTGCTCTACCCGGCCTTCGACGCCTTGCGTGAAGACTGGCGCGAGTCCGCCGCGCTGCTCGGTGCCAACGGCTGGCAGTTCTGGCGGCACATCGGTCTGCCGGTGTTGACCCCGGCGCTGCTCGGTACGTTCGTGATCCTGCTGGCCAACGCCCTCGGCGCCTATGCCACGGTGTACGCATTGACGACAGGCAACTTCAACGTGCTGCCGATCCGTATCGCGGCGATGGTCTCCGGTGACATTTCCCTCGACCCGAATCTGGCCAGCGCCCTGGCCGTGGTGCTGGTGGCACTGATGACCATTGTCACCGTCGTGCATCAACTGCTGTTGAAGAGGAGCTACCATGTCTCGCGCTGAATCCGGCCCGGCCGGCCTCTACCACCGCGTCGTGGTTTACCTGCTGTTCGCAATCCTCTTGCTACCCCTCATAGGCACGCTGATCTATTCGATCGCCAGCAGTTGGTCGGCGACCATCCTGCCCAGCGGCTTCACCTTCAAGTGGTACATCCAGTTGTGGAGCGATCCGCGCTTCCTGCACGCCTTCGGTCAATCGTTGCTGGTCTGCGTCGGCGCGCTGGTGCTGTCAGTGGTGCTGATTCTGCCGCTGCTGTTCGTCGTGCATTACCACTTCCCGAAACTCGATGCGCTGATGAACATCCTCATCCTGCTGCCCTTCGCGGTGCCACCGGTGGTGTCCTCGGTGGGACTGTTGCAGCTCTACGGTTCCGGGCCGATGGCAATGGTCGGTACGCCGTGGATTCTGATCGGTTGCTACTTCACCGTGGCGCTGCCGTTCATGTACCGGGCGATCACCAACAACCTGCAGGCGATCAACCTGCGCGACCTGATGGACGCCGCGCAACTGCTCGGCGCCAGCACCTTTCAAGCGGCGGTTCTGGTGGTGCTGCCGAACCTGCGCAAAGGCCTGATGGTGGCGTTGCTGCTGTCGTTCTCGTTCCTGTTCGGCGAGTTCGTGTTCGCCAATATTCTGGTCGGCACGCGCTACGAAACCCTGCAGGTGTACCTGAACAACATGCGCAACAGCAGCGGCCACTTCACCAGTGCGCTGGTCATCTCGTATTTCTTCTTCGTGCTGGTCCTGACCTGGATCGCCAACATCTTGAACAAGGACAAAAGCGAATGAGCTATGTCAGCGTCCAACACCTGCAGAAAAGCTATGCGGGCACCACGGTGTTTAGCGACATCGATTGCGAGATCAACAAGGGCGAGTTCGTTACCTTGCTTGGCCCGTCCGGTTGCGGCAAGTCCACGCTGCTGCGCTGCATCGCCGGCCTCACGTTGGTCGATGGCGGCAAGATCCTGCTGGATGGCGTCGATATCGTGCCGCTGAGTCCGCAAAAGCGCGGGATCGGCATGGTGTTTCAGAGCTATGCGCTGTTCCCCAACATGACCGTCGAGCAAAACGTCGCCTTCGGTTTGCGCATGCAAAAGGTCAATGCCGACGACAGCCATAAACGCGTTTCCGAGGTGTTGAAACTGGTTGAACTGAACGACTTCGCCAGCCGCTATCCGCATCAGCTTTCTGGTGGCCAATGCCAACGTGTTGCCCTCGCCCGTTCGCTGGTGACCCGCCCGCGCTTGTTGCTGCTGGATGAACCACTGTCGGCACTCGATGCACGGATTCGTAAACACCTGCGTGAACAGATCCGGCAGATTCAACGCGAACTCGGCCTGACGACGATTTTCGTCACCCACGATCAGGAAGAAGCGCTAACCATGTCTGACCGGATTTTCCTGATGAATCAGGGAAAAATCGTCCAGAGCGGCGATGCCGAAACCTTGTACACCGCGCCGGTCGATGTGTTCGCCGCCGGGTTCATCGGCAACTACAACCTGCTCGATGCCGCCGACGCGTCGAAGCTGTTGCAGCGCCCGATCAACCACCGCATCGCCATTCGCCCGGAAGCCATCGAACTGAGCCTTGAAGGCGAACTCGACGCGCAGATCCGCAGCCACAGCCTGCTCGGCAACGTGATCCGCTACCGGATCGAAGCGCGCGGCGTGGAACTGGTGGTGGATGTGCTCAACCGCTCCGCCGCCGATCTGCATCCTGATGGTCAGCGACTGGCACTTTCCATCGATCCGACGGCCCTGTGTGAGGTAGCCTGATGACTTTGCTGACGTTGAAGAGAGAACTGCACTGATGGCCCTGGCAATCTTTGATCTGGACGAAACCTTGATCCACGGCGACTGCGCCACCCTCTGGAGCGAGCAGATGGGGCGCCTGGGCTGGGTCGATCCCGAGTCGTTCATGCGCCGCAACAACGAACTGATGGACGCTTACAGCCATGGCAAATTACGCATGGAAGAGTACATGGCATTCAGCCTCGAACCGCTGATCGGCCGCACGCCGGAAGAAGTCGATCATTTGGTCGGGCCGTGGGTGGAAGACTTCATCGAACCGATCATCTTCAGCGACGCGACCAAGACCATCGCCGCCCACCGCAAGGCGGGAGACCGGATTCTGGTGATCTCGGCGTCGGGCACGCACCTGGTCAGACCGATTGCCGATCGCCTTGGCATCGACGAGATTTTAGGCATCGAACTGGAAGTCGCCCATGGCGTGTACAGCGGCAACACCGTTGGTACCCTGACCTACCGCGAAGGCAAGATCACGCGCTTGCTGGAATGGCTGGATGCCGAAGAAGAAAACCTGGAGGGCGCGAGTTTCTATTCTGACTCACGCAATGATCTGCCGTTGTTGCTGAAGGTGGATTTCCCGCACGTGGTGAATCCGGATCCAGTGCTGCTGGAACACGCGGAAAAAGCCGACTGGCCAATCCATCTCTGGAAATGACAAAGATTTAATCTACGATTGCAGGCTGACATCCCGAACCTGAGTTCGACACCATGTGTCAGGTCGATGTACCTCGACAGAACAACCCGGTCAGTCCCCTCTCCCTTTGGGAGAGGGTTAGGGTGAGGGGCTTTTTGCCTTGATCTCAGCTCAGACTTTCGTCAATCACCAATACCAATTTTCCAGAAACGGTATTACTCGCCAACTCCGCAAACGCCGCCTCGGCATCCTTCACCGCAAACGCCCTGGCCAACTGCGGACTCAACCGCCCTTCAGCAAACAGCGGCCACACCTGCTGCCCTAGATCACTCAACAGATCCGCCTTGAACTGATCATCGCGACTGCGCAACGTCGAACCCAGCAGTTGCACTCGCTTGGCCAAGACCTGCGCCAGATCCAGTTTCGCCTCGCGCCCGCCCATCAAACCGATCAACACCCAGCGCCCATCCAGCGCCATCAGCTTCAGGTTCAAAGCCGAGTAATTGCCGCCGACCGGATCGAGGATCACATTGAACGGCCCGAAATCACGCAAGCTCTCCAGATCATCGGTGCGCACCACCCCGCCCTGCGCGCCGAGTGCTTCGCAGTAAGCCAGCCGCTCGGCCGAACCGACGCTGACCCAACACGGATTGCCGAACGCCTTGCACAACTGAATGGCGGCTGAACCGATTCCACTCGCACCGGCATGCAGGAGAACTTTCTCACCCGGTTTGAGCGCCGCAAGTTGAAATACATTCAACCAGACTGTTGCATAAACCTCAGGCAATGCGGCGGCTTCGATCAGCGCCACGCCTTCGGGAACCGGCAGCACGTGCCGTCCGTCGACGACCACCTCTTCGGCCATCCCGCCCCCGGCCAGTAAGGCGCAAACCCGATCGCCGACCTGCCACGCACTGCCCGCGCCGACCTCGCTGATGACCCCGGAGCACTCAAGACCGAGCACTTCGCTCGCTCCTGGCGGTGGCGGATAGAGCCCCGCTTTCTGTAATAAATCGGCGCGATTGAGGCCCGCTGCCGCCACTCGGATGCGGACTTGTCCTACATCGCACGTAGGACTCGGCTGTTCAACCCACGCCACTTGACCGTCAACGCCTTGCAATGCCTTCACAGTGCCTCCATAGTGAGTCTGGACTGAGCCCGAAGCTGTAGCGCCGGGCTTTTTGCATTATGCGACCGGCTCTCGTAGAACCGGCGACTTCAAAGACGGCCTAATATGCGTTATCAATTGTCCCCGCGTCGAATCAGCATGAAGCATTTGCTCCCCAGCACCGCCCTCGCTCTTTTCATCGGTATCGGTTTGTTGCCGGTGTCGGGCACTACATTCGCAGCCAACAGCTGGGACAAGTTGCAGCCTGATCGCGATGAAGTCATCGCCAGCCTGAACGTCGTCGAGTTGCTCAAGCGTCACCACTACAGCAAGCCGCCGCTCGATGATGCGCGCTCGGTGATCATCTACGACAGCTACCTCAAGCTGCTGGATCCGTCGCGCAGCTATTTCATGGCCAGCGACATCGCCGAATTCGACAAGTGGAAGACCCAGTTCGACGACTTCCTCAAAAGCGGCGACCTCAACGCCGGGTTCACCATCTACAAGCGCTACCTGGACCGCGTCAAGGCGCGTCTGGACTTCGCCCTTGCCGAGCTGAACAAAGGCGTCGACAAGATGGACTTCACCACCAAGGAAACCTTGCTGATCGATCGTAAGGACGCCCCTTGGCTCAAATCCACCGCTGAACTCGACGACCTGTGGCGCAAACGCGTCAAGGACGAAGTGCTGCGGATGAAGATCGCCGGCAAAGAGCCGAAGCAGATCCAGGAAACCCTGACCAAGCGCTACAAGAACCAGCTGGCGCGCCTGGACCAGACCCGTCCGGAAGACATCTTCCAGGCGTACATCAACACCTTCGCCATGTCGTACGATCCGCACACCAACTATCTGTCGCCGGATAACGCGGAAAACTTCGACATCAACATGAGCCTGTCCCTCGAGGGTATCGGTGCCGTGTTGCAGAGCGACAACGACCAGGTAAAAGTCGTGCGTCTGGTACCGGCGGGTCCCGCCGACAAGACCAAACAGGTTGCCCCGGCCGACAAGATCATCGGCGTTGCCCAAGGCAACAAAGAAATGGTCGACGTGGTCGGCTGGCGTCTGGACGAAGTGGTCAAGCTGATCCGCGGCCCGAAAGGCACCGTGGTGCGTCTGGAAGTGATTCCGGCGAGCAATGCGCCGAACGACCAGACCACCAAGATCGTGCCGATCACCCGTGAAGCGGTGAAGCTCGAAGACCAGGCCGTGAAGAAATCCGTGCTCAACCTGAAACAGGACGGCAAGGACTACAAACTCGGCGTGATCGAGATCCCGGCCTTCTATCTCGACTTCAAAGCGTTCCGTGCCGGTGACCCGGACTACAAGAGCACCACCCGCGACGTCAAGAAGCTGCTCACCGAGCTGCAGAAAGACAAAGTCGACGGCGTGGTCATCGACCTGCGCAACAACGGCGGCGGTTCCCTGCAGGAAGCCACCGAGCTGACCAGTCTGTTCATCGACAAAGGCCCGACCGTCCTCGTGCGTAACGCCGATGGCCGTGTCGACGTACTGGAAGATGAAAACCCGGGCGCGTTCTACAAAGGCCCGATGGCGTTGCTGGTGAACCGCTTGTCCGCCTCGGCTTCGGAGATCTTCGCCGGCGCCATGCAGGACTACCACCGCGCGCTGATCATCGGTGGCCAGACCTTCGGCAAAGGCACCGTGCAGACCATTCAGCCGCTGAACCATGGCGAACTGAAACTGACCTTGGCCAAGTTCTACCGGGTCTCCGGTCAGAGCACCCAGCATCAGGGCGTGTTGCCGGACATCGACTACCCGTCGTTGATCGACACCAAGGAAATCGGCGAGAGCGCACTGCCGGAAGCCATGCCGTGGGACACCATTCGCGCGGCAATCAAACCGGCGGCCGATCCGTTCAAACCGTTCCTTGCCCAGCTCAAGTCCGAACATGACACGCGCACCGCCAAGGATGCCGAGTTTGTGTTCATCCGTGACAAGCTGGCCCTGGCGCAGAAACTGATGGAAGAAAAAACCGTCAGCCTCAACGAAGCCGAGCGCCGTGCCCAGCACAACGACATCGACGCCAAGCAACTGACGATGGAGAACATCCGTCGCAAGGCCAAAGGCGAAGAGCCGCTTAAAGAGCTGAAGAAAGAAGACGAAGACGCCCTTGCGGCCGCTGATCCGGACAAGGTCAAACCAGAAGACGATGCCTACCTGAGCGAAACCGGGCGCGTTCTGCTGGATTACCTGAAGCTGAGCAATCAGGTGGCCAAGAAGTAAGTGATGGCAATTTAGTGCTGATGATCCTCGGATCGTCATCAAACAGTCATCATTCTGTCGTGCAATAAAGGACTGGGAGCCACTCTCTTCATCGAGAGCGCTCCCAGTCCTTTTTTTTCGCCAGAGATTGCCATGACCACGACCGAACAGCTGAGTGCCTTGAGCTCGATCCTGACTCAAAGCGGATTACACAGCCTGTTCCAGCCGATCATCTGCCTCTCGGAACGGCGCATTCTCGGCTACGAAGCCCTCACGCGCGGCCCTTCCAACAGCCCTCTTCACTCGCCGATCGCGCTGTTCGCCGTGGCCCGCCAGGCCGGGCGCTTGAGCGAGCTGGAAATCGCCTGCCGCCAGAGCGCTTGCCGGCGCTTCAACGAGCAACAACTGCCGGGCAAACTGTTCCTCAACGTCTCGCCGGAATCCTTGCTTGAAGCCGCCCATCAACCGGGGCGCACATTGCAGCTGCTGCAGGATTTCGGCATTCCGCCGAGTCAGGTAGTCATCGAGCTGACCGAACAGACGCCCATCGACGATTTCCAGTTGCTGCAAACCGCCTTGCATCACTACCGTGCCATGGGCTTTTCCATTGCGCTGGATGATCTCGGTGCTGGCTACTCGAGCCTGCGTCTGTGGTCGGAGTTGCGTCCGGACTACGTGAAGATTGATCGGCACTTCATCGATGGCATTCATCAGGACGCGTTGAAGCGTGAGTTCGTTGGCTCGATCCTGCAAATCGCCAAAGCCTCTCGTGCGCAAGTCATCGCCGAAGGCATCGAATTGCCGGAAGAACTCGCGGTGCTGACTGAAATGGGTGTCGATCTGGTACAGGGTTACTTGCTCGGTCGCCCCCAGGAACACCCGTCGCGCGACGCGCGCGCCCTGATGCCCAAACACGACAGCAGCAGCGTTGCGCTGAACGAAGAAGGCAGCGACCTCAGTGCCCTGCTCAACGACCAACCGGCCATGCATCGCGACACACCCACTGCCACCGTGCTGGAAGCCTTCCGCCGTCAGGCCAACCTCAACTCACTGGCGGTACTCGACGAACAAGGCCAACCCTGCGGCATCGTCCACCGTCACTCGTTGTCGGATGCCCTGCTCAAACCGTTCGCCACCGACCTGTTCGCGCGCAAACCGATCAGTCGCCTGATGAACGACGACTTCCTTGCCGTGGAGATGAGCCAGTCACTGCAACAAGTCAGCCGCCTGATCACCAGCCGCGCCCGCCAACGCATCGAAGAAGACTTCATCATCACCCTCAACGGCAGCTACCTCGGCCTCGGCCGGGTAATCGATGTTCTCAAACTGATCACCGAACTGAAGATTCAACAGGCGCGTTACGCCAACCCGCTGACCTTGCTGCCCGGTAACGTACCGATCCAGCAATGCCTGACCCGGCTGCTGCAGCAGGGGCGCGAGTCGGTCATTTGCTACGTCGACATCGACAGCTTTAAACCCTTCAACGATATCTATGGTTACGGGCGCGGCGACGAAGTGCTGCTGTGCCTGGCGCAATGCCTCAACGAGCGCGTAGATCCATCCCGCGACTTCGTTGGCCATATTGGCGGCGACGACTTCCTCCTGGTCCTCGGACCGGACGACTGGCGCAAACGCCTCAATCAATTGCTCGATGACTTCCAGAGTCAGTGCCGACGGTTCTATCGCACCGAACACCTTGAGGCTGGCTGCTTCATCGCACCAAATCGCCAGGGAGTGCGGCAGGAGTTTCCGCTGTTGTCGCTGTCCATCGGCGTCGTGCATCTACAGCCCGACGCCTGCGCACACCTTGATGCCAGTCAGCTTGCGGAGATGGCTTCGCAGGCGAAGCATCATGCGAAGAATGTTCCGGGGTATAGCGTTCACTTACTGGAAAGCCTTACAACCACAGTACTCCATCAGCCACAGCTAACGGGTCAACGCTGATCCCTCAAACGACATACTTCCCTGTGGGAGCGGGCTTGCCCGCGAAGGCGTCAGTACAGTCACGCCAGGTTCTGCTTCTAATGCCAGCTACCACGTTGAGCAATCTTCCTGACTGGCTAGGTATAAATCATCAGTCCAGACTTCGGATAGGATAGAGTATATGTGTTCAAAAAAACTCTTCGGATCTTTCATCTCGCTCCAACCAAATGGGAGCAATGAATGAGAAAACGGATCATGTTTAAAAACTTTAGCAAGATCACCTATTTCTCCATCCAAAGCCTCACCCAACACGGAAAACAAGACAAATTTGTGCCGATAAGTCAGACTAGAAAATCTTTTCACGATAAACTTATATATCAGACCCACTCTATCCGAATGACACTCAGGATCGTACTCCGCCAACTCCGAGCCCAGCGTCTCCTCGCAATCGTATATATCGAACCCTCCAAGAAAATGCTTCAACTGGGGATTATATGGAACATCAAGATAGGGGTGCTTCAACATCAAACACTCTCCACCGGGTACAGGGCGTAGGGTTGTAAAGTTTCAAAATCAAACTTCATTTCAAACGCATTCATTTTAGGCATGAATCTAGGCTCTGTCGGTTCAGATGGATTAGGCTCATATCCTTCACCCACACCCTCTGCGGGCATCCGCACGACCAAATTCCCCATACTATCCTCACCCGTAAAGCGCGGCATGTTTCTGATCTCCCTGGTCAGCGCCTCATTATATGCGTTCATTTGCGCCCGATAACTAATAAACCTAGAGCTAGGAACGCCTCTGAAAGAACCCCCTGCAATATCACTTTTTTTATTTGCTGTTTGACAACCACCAAGACCACAACTTTTCCCTTCATCACTATTGACTGCACTCATAATCTTCATCTCCCATATCAAAACAATATTCAACTAACAGCAATAAAAGAACTACTAAAAAACAAAGTCTCAAACAGCCACCTAAGTTCAATACTCAAACACCAAAGCACCAAAAGATCGAGTTACTTCGCAACACTCAAGAAGTCATCCAATTCAAATAAAACTGCCGTTGCTCATCGGGATCATTTGACAAGTCCTTCTCCTCATAATCAAAGATGAATACGAGATCATCTATTGACGGTTCTCTACCGATCACCAACTCATATGCTTTCAACCCGAGAGACATCTGCGAAGACATGCTTGATGGATGAACGTTAGTCTTCGCACCCTTACAATAAAAAACCATGTCATCATTATCTTTTCTTAATGCCGCAAAACACCTATAGAAATCACTTCCAAAATACGTCTTTTTTGGCCCACCACCGAACTCGACTGTTATAGATATAGCTACACAGTCACAAGCAAGATCAATTCTCTTCTTATTGCCATTCATCACAACGTCAACTGTAAATATTTTTCTCACTTGCTTATTTCCCTGTGCGGATTAGGAATTGAGTAACCAAATTCTCTGCCGTCATCAATAATCAGTGTAGCACCAAGAATATCTTCCCTTTTAATCTGACTAGGGATGGCAATTTCCTGTTCCTTACTAAACCTATAAGATGCACCTAACTCTTTTTTCAAGTCATGGCCTGGGATCATTTTCAGTGTGTAAAGAAATCCAGGACGTGTGAAATAGCTGGTAGCGAATGCCTTCCCCATCTCCCTTGAGAGAGAGGTGCTAATAAAGTTGCTTGGAGGAAAGTCACTATCGATTGAGTGAAGAAATAGGTCGTTGCTATCTCCCTTGCTTTTAAAACCGTTTTCGAAGACTTCCGATGGGTCTTTTGCAGATCCACGATACAAGTACGTCGGTTGCGGTACAGAGCGCGCAACATATTTTTCAGTACTCTTTATTTTTGTGGTCGGGTCGTTTGACTCAAGAGTTGGCTTCTTGCATTTATCTCCACCCGGACAATTGGAACTCAACCCCAACGGATCCACCCACCCAGTGGGATTCGGCACGTACTGGTACTGATTCAACCCACCCGCCAGCTTGATCGGATCCGGCGTCAAATACCGCCCCAACCTCGGGTCGTAATACCGGTGGCGGTTGTAATGCAGCCCACTCTCCGCATCGAAGTACTGCCCCTGAAAGCGCAGCGGCTGGTTCAGGTAGTCGTCGCCGGCCAGGGTCAG
>NZ_CATKPQ010000004.1:0-104362 GCF_949768005.1 Pseudomonas sp. IT-347P | reverse complement strand
TGTCGAGAATCTGGTCCTGATCGGCAGTGCCGACCTCAACGGCACCGGCAACTCGGTCAACAACCGCATCACCGGTAACGACGGTAACAATACGCTCGACGGCGGCGCCGGTATCGATACGTTGATGGGTGGCGCAGGTAACGACACGTATGTGGTCGACAACTCTGCCGACATCATTAGCGAGACCAGTACCCTGACCACCGAAATCGATACCGTACGGGCTTCGGTTGATTGGACGCTGGGTGCCAATCTGGAAAATCTCGTGCTGACCGGCAGCGCCATCAATGGCACCGGCAACGGCCTGAACAACATGCTCACGGGTAATAGCGCCAACAACACGCTCAATGGCGGGGCCGGTGACGACACCATCGACGGCGGTCTCGGCGCCGACACCATGATCGGTGGCGACGGTTTCGACAGTTACTACGTCGATAACGTCAATGACGTCGTCATCGAGACCGACGCCTCGCTGACGGCGCTCGACCGTGTGTTCTCCTCCATCGACTACACCCTTGGTGCCAATGTCGAGAATCTGGTCCTGATTGGCAGTGCCAACCTCAACGGTACAGGCAGCTCAGTCAACAACCGCATCACCGGCAACATCGGCAATAACATCATCGACGGTGGCATGGGTGCCGACACCATGATGGGTGGCGCCGGCGATGACACCTACGTTGTGGATAACATCAACGATATCGTCATCGAACAGGCTGGTGAAGGCCACGACCTGGTCCGAACCGGCTTTGGCTACACCCTTGGCGCCAACATCGAAGACCTGACGATGACTGGCAATTCCGATGGCTCGCTCACGGGCAACGCGCTGGACAACGTCATCACCGGAAACGCGGGCACCAACTATATCGATGGCGGGCTTGGCGCAGACACCATGATGGGTGGCGCCGGCAGCGATTTCTATATCGTCGATAATCTCCAGGACGTTGTCATTGAGCTTGCCAACGAAGGAGATGATACCGTTTGGACCAGTGTCGATTTCACGCTCTCGGACAACGTCGAAAACGGCAACTTGATTGGCAACGCCGACTTGAATCTGACGGGTAATGCGCTGGATAACTCCCTGAATGGTAACGAAGGCAACAACATTCTGTCAGGCGGCCTCGGTGCCGATCGAATGTTTGGCGCGGGCGGCGACGATACTTATATCGTGGATAACGTCAATGACGTCGTGATGGAGGGCACGGATAAAGGTCACGACCTTGTCCTGACCTCGGTCGACTACACCCTTGCGTATGACCTCGAGGACGGCACGATAACAGGCAATGCGGATGTGAATCTTACAGGCAACAATCGCGATAACATCCTGATCGGAAACTCCGGCAATAACGAACTACAGGGCTTTGACGGTATCGACCAACTGTTCGGTGGAGCAGGCAACGACACACTCTACGCCGGCATTGGTAATACCACACTGAACGGTGGCACAGGCGCCGATACCTTTGCCTTCACCAACCTGTTCCTTATTAACGCCGGAATGGGGGGAACCTCTCCCCAAAACGTCATTACCGATTTCAACGCCCTGGAAGGCGACAAGATCGATTTCTCCCATTTCGACAGCGACCCGACGGCCCTCGGTCTACAGCACATGACCTTCGTTGGCTCGAGTGAATTCACCGGCTTCGGGCAACTGCGTTTCGTCGATAATGTTCTATCGGGGAACATGAGCGCAGACGCTGGCGGTTACTTCGAAGTGCAAATGGTAGGTGTCAACTCGCTCAGCGCGAACGACGTCATCGTCTGATCTCTTCGCAGCCCGAAACAATCGAAGCCGAGCAATAAAAACACCCCGCCGAGGCGGGGTGTTTTTTTGTTCGCGTTATCTATTCCCTAAGCCAGCAACCCCAGCTCTTTGGCCCGCGCCACTGCCTGCGTCCGTCGTTCCACCCCCAGCTTGCTGTTGATATGGCTGGCGTGGGTTTTTACGGTGTGCAACGAAATAAACAACTGCTCGCTGATTTCCTGATTCGAACAGCCCTGAGCGATCAGGCGCAGAACCGCCAGCTCTCGAGTACTGAGCTGTTCCGCTGCCGCCGGCTCCATAGCGGTCCGGGTTGCCGGTTGCGGAAAATGCGCGAGCAGTTGCTGGCTGACCGCTGTCGACGCGATTGAAACCAATTGACCGCGCAACCAGTCGCCATGCTCTTTCACCAGTAAAGCGAACGGCTGCACCACGCCACCGACAGCGGCCTCCAGCGCCTGACTCAGTGTTTTTCTGGCCTCAGGCTCACGCCCACCCACCAGCTGCAGCGCCACCTTCTGCGTCAACGCCATCACACTGAGCAACTGCCGCCCGGTCTGCTGACCATTCTCATGCAACACATTCAATCGTCCCTCGGCGAGCATCGGTTGCCCCTGAATCAAATCGAGCAGCGCCTGTTGCAGTTCCACGTGCAACGGCAGTTGCGGATGAAATTCCGGCGGTGCAGCAGCACGCTCACCCGTGTACGTCTGGCCCAGCCGAGCGAGCCAGGCCTCGGCCAGATCGGTACGCCCCTGCGCCAGCCACAGTTCGCATTTGACCAGAGTGATCATCGCCAGGTAGTAGATCGGCGGCACGTCCCAGATGTGCATCAAGCGTTCGGCTTCGGCGAGTTCGGCGAAGGCCTTGGCGAACTCACCACCGGCACCGTCCAGGCGAGCGATCACGCAGTGACCGATCAGCACGCTGATATCCCGGCAGGCTCGCGCTTCGCCGATACCGGCCAACAGCCGCAGGCGTGCGGCCTGCGGCTGCAAACGCATCGCCAGCAGAAAACCTTCATAAAGCGTCAGGCGCGCGCGCACGGCGTAAAGTCGTTGCGGCGACAGTCCGCGCAAGCGTTCCAGCCCCTGATGCACCTCATCCAGCGCGCGCAGAATTTCGCCTCGCGACTGTAAAACACGGGCACGGTCGTAATGCGCCAACGCTTCGAACAGCGGATTACCGACACGCTGTGCGAGCTCGAGGGATTCACGGTTCAGCCCACGGGCGCGCCACAGATCACCGTCAGCAATGGCCAGATTGGACAAGGTCGATAAACACATCAGCCGTTGGCCATAGCGCTTGGCCGGCAGGCTTTCAAGGGCCTCGGTGCAATATCTGATCGTCAATTCTCGATGCCCACGCCCGCGAGCGATGATTCCGCTCAGCGCCAGCCATTGCGCCAGCATCGACTTTTGCGCGGTGGCTGAAGGTGCTGGCAGGAAGCGGCTCAGATGGCTGGACAACTCTTCGGCCGCATCGAGCTGACAGGCCAGCCCCAGCGCCCAGCTATAGAGAACGATCAGCCGCGGGGTACTGATCAGCAGGCTGTCGGGCAAGTCCATTTTCCAGCGCAGCAGCATGCCGACGTTCTGCTCGGCCAGCAATTGCTCCTCGGAGAGGTTCTGCACCAGGTTCGCGGCGACATCGAGATGGCCGGCGCGCAACGCCTGCTCCACGGCTTCATCCAGCAACCCTTGTGCATTGAACCAGCGACAGGCGCGCAGGTGCAGCGTAGCCGTCGGCACCATCGCTTGCGCAATCGGCCGACTGCGCAGCAAATCCGAAAATAAATGGTGATAACGATACCAGTGGCCGTGCTCGTCCAGCGGCACCAGAAAGACCTGATGGGCCAGCAGGAAACGCAGAATCTCGGCGCTGTCATGGGCCTCGCGCACGGCGTCGCACAGCTCGCTGCAAAACCGCTCTTGCGGTGCGGTGTCGTAGAGAAAGGCCTGCACTTCGGCGGGCAGGCAATCGATGACTTCTTCAAGCAGGTAATCGCGAATCAACCCTTCCCCACCGTTCAGCGCTTGCGGTAACGCCGCATCGCTGCCGGCCTCAGACACCGCGAGCAGCCAGAAACGCAAACCGGCGACCCAGCCTTCGCTGCGCTGGATCAGGTTTTCCAGCGCTTCACCGCGCAGCGAACTGCTGTGGCGATCTAGCAAAGTCAGGGCTTCGTCGTGGGTCAGGCGCAGATCCTGTTCATGCAATTCGAGCAACTGCCGCGACAGACGCAAACGCGCCAGATGCCAGTCCGGGCGCTGGCGACTGGTGACCATCACCAGCAGACCATCAGGCAGATGATTGAGGAAAAACTGCAGGCAGCGGTCGAGCACCGGGCCTTGAGCGAGATGGTAATCGTCGAGCACCAGCAGCAGTGGCGCGGCAGGATCAAGTTGCAGGGTCAGCTCATCGAGCAAACCGTCGAGCCATTCTTCGAAGGCAAACGGCTGGTGGCGCTGACGCATTTTCAGCAGACCGAGTGCACGACTGCCCAGTTGCGCAAAGTAGTCCTGCAAGCCTTCGAGCAGACGTTCGAGAAAGCGCCCGGGGTCGCTGTCGCGCGGACTCAGGCCCAGCCAGAGGCTTTGCCAGTGTGCCGGCAGACTCTGACAGAACTCCACCGCCAGCGAGCTCTTGCCAAACCCGGCGGGGGCGCTGACCAGCAACAGGCGTCCACCGAGCCCGGCCTGCAGGCGCTCGCAAAGGCGTGGTCGCAAGACGTAGCCGTCGGGCAATGGCGGGCGAAAAAAACGCCCGTCCAATGCCGCGACGGCAATACTTGCGGGACCCGGAAGTGGGGACAGATCAGTCATGGCCGGCTCTTGTTCGAATTGCTGTTGGCGGCGTTGCAGATGTCCGCAGACTAGCCTTAAACGAACCGGTTATGAAGGTTGCTGCTACAAATGGCTACAAAAAGACGACAGGCAAAAAAACGCCCCGAACCAGTCGGGGCGTTTTCACGAGGATGCGGCCTCGGGTTACAGCGGGTTAGCGAACGCCATCCTGACGCAGTGCAGCCGGGGTGAAATCGCTGGTGGTGGCCGTGAAGCCGAAGTCATACGCACTCTTCTCTTCGTTCTTCATGCCCAGTGCCAGATAACGGCCGGACTGCAGGTCGTAGAGGGTTTCCAGGGCATACCACGGCACTTGCTTGTCGTAGTAGTTCTCGGCGTGCGCTTCGGCGACGCGCCACAGTTGACCACGACCGTCATAGTGGTCGATCACGGCGGCTTGCCAGGTGTCTTCGTCGATGTAGAAGTCACGTTTGGCGTAGATGTGACGCTGACCTTCTTTCAGGGTGGCAACCACATGCCAGACGCGGCGCAGCTCGTAACGCGCCAGATCCTGATTGATGTGACCGGCCTTGATGATGTCGGCGTACTTCAGCTTCGGATCGTCGAGCTTGTAGCTGTCGGAGGCGATGTACATCTCTTTCTTGCCTTCGAGCTTCCAGTCGTAGCGATCCGGAGCACCGTTGAACATGTCGAGGTTGTCGGAGGTCCGCAGACCGTCGGCGGCAGTACCCGGACCGTCATAGGACACTTGTGGCGCACGGCGCACACGACGCTGACCGGCGTTATAGACCCACGCCGAACGGGGTTCTTTGACCTGATCGAGCGTCTCGTGCACCAGCAGCACACCACCGGCCAGACGTGCCGGCGCGGTCACTTTCTGCTTGAAGTAGAACAGGATGTTGCCGGGGTTCGCCGGATCGTAGTCCTTCATCTTGTCGCGGAACACGAACTGATCCTGGAAGTACACAAGACTGAACGAGCCGTTCGGCTGTGGCGTCGCCTGGGTTACCAGACGAGTCACGCTGCCACCGCGGTAGCGGGTGATGTGGTTCCAGATGACTTCCACACCGCTCTTCGGAATCGGGAACGGTACCGCGGTATCGAAGTTTTCCAGACCGTTGCCGCCGGACACCAGGTTGGTGGTAGTGGCGTTTTTCTTGATCGCAGCGAACACGTCATCCGGCACGGTCGCACCGCGATGGGACGGATAGACCGGCATCTTGAAGGTCTCCGGGTAGCGCTTGAACATCGCGTACTGACCCGGCGCCAGCTTGTCCTTGTACTTGTCGACGTCTTTCGCCGTGATAGTGAACAGCGGTTGCTCACTGGCATATGGGTTGGACAGGAAACCCTTGCTGTCGACCGCGCCGGCATTCTTCGGCAGCGGCTTCCACGACGGGATCGAACCGTCGGCGTTACCGGCCATTTCAGCGCCCATCGGGGTCAGGCTCTTGCCCAGTTTGTCGGCTTCGGCAGCAGGCACCGCGGCCATGACGCCGGTCGCCAGCAGCGACAGGCCCAGAACACCGGCGTGGAACAGACTCTTTGTTATTTTCATAAATTCGTTCGTCCTGAAATGCAGTGCTTAGAAGTTCACGCCGAAGCTGAGCGCAACAAAATCGCGGTCATCCACAGTGGTGTACTTGCCGTCGAAGAAGTTGGTGTAGGCCAGGCTCGCGGTGTAGGTGTTCTGGTACTCGGCATCGACGCCCAGGCTGACCGCCTTGCGACCTTCCTCGAAGTTGCCGCCAGGGCCTGGCGAATAACCGCTGACGTCGTGGGACCAGGCCACGTTCGGCTTGAGGTTCACACCGGCGAAGACGTCGTTGTATTCCCAGATGGCGCGACCGCGGTAACCCCACGATACCGAGGTGGTGAAGCCATCGTTGTCGCAATTGCGGCTGCGGTTGTTCTGTGGCGAGCCTGGGCCCGCACCATTGATGGTGCTGGCGTTGAGGATGTTGGCGCAGGTATTGGTGGTGCCAGTGGCAGGCAACTCGCCCGGGCCGTAGACCGGGTCGCGGCCATAACGCATGTCGGAGCGGCTTTCCAGCCCGCCGACATAGGTCGCGCCGACTTCGCCGACGAGGGTCAGACGACTAGCGCCCATGACCTGATCGAAGAAGTGCGTGAACGTCGTCTGGATCTGGGTGATTTCCTTGCGCTCGTAGCCATGCAGATCCTGGCCTGGAACGCCCGTGAGCAGCGAAGCGTTGGTCAGTGCGCCACCCAGCGGACGTACGCCGGCGAACAGGATGTCGGTGGAGTTCAGTTGTACCGGTGCGTTCGGACGGTAGCTGATCTCACCGCTCCACGCCGTACCGGTAGGCAGGGTGGTGGAGAAGCTCAGACCGTAGAGGCGGATGTCCTCAGGGTATTCAATGAAGTAGTTCGAGTTGCCCGCGACCAGCAGCGGGGCGAGCGCCGCAAACGGCCCTGGCAGCGAGGCGGCAGTGTTGTAGACCGACTGCGGCGCGCCGGTGGCGCTGAAGATCGGCGCACGGCTGTGGTAATTCATGAAGTAGGCGCCGAACTCGGTGTCGAGTGGCTCATACATGTATTTGAAGGACGCGCCCCACTGGCCACTGTCGCGGGCGTCGCGATCCGGGCCGCGGCGCACCAGCACGCCCTCTTCGTTGACGTTGACACCGGCGCCGGCAAGCGGCCCCAGAGCAATCGCGGGAATCTGCGAGCGCTTGTTCAGCACGCGCAGATTGTCGTTGCAACCGTCGGCAACAATGTCCGGCTGGGAGAAGAACGTGCCGCAGTTATCGACGACGGTCTGGTCCCATTCCAGTTGGTAGAACGCTTCGGCCGAGAGGTTTTCGGTCAGGCTCTGGGACACGTAGAACATGTTGACCGGGATCAGGCCTTCCTTGATCTCGGCGCCCGGACGACGGAATGCAGACACGTCGATCGGGTTGATCGAGTTGATGCCGCCGCCGATGAAGGTACTTTCACCCCAGCTCACGACCTGCTTGCCCAAACGCACGGAACCCGGCTGATCGGCGATTGCGTAGTTGTGGTAGATGAAGGCGTCGAGGATCTGCCCGCCGGACGACTTGGCGCCCTCTTTGCGGCCCGAATCGCTGATGTCCTTGAACTCGCGACTTTCGTCCTTGAGTTCAAAGTCGTACCAGTATTTGCCCCGGACGAACACGCCAGTGTCGCCGTACTTCAGTTCAAGGTCATGGATGCCCTTGAAGATTTTCGAAAAGGTTTCACCGCTCTTGAAGTTGGCGTGACCGTCGTCAGACGTTTGCGACAGGCCGTGCCCGCCGTTGTTGACGCCGATCAGGTTTTTGTTCGGGCTCTGAGTAGACCAACTGGCACCGATCGACAGGGACGAGTCGAACTGACCCTCGATTTCACCGACGTTGAAACTGACGCCGAATGCGGGCCCGGCGAGCGAAGAAGCAAGACTGACCGCCAGAGGCAGTTTCGCCCGGCGCCAGAACTGGTTTACTGAGGTCATCGACGCTACTCCATGTGCATTATTGTTTTGGCAGTGAGTACTTTTAAAAACGTTGTGGAGGGCCGGGCGCCAGTGCTGCCCGAATCGCTCCAAAGATGCATCGCCCCGTTTTGTGCGTGTGCCCCGTTCTTAAAAATCCTTGAGCGGACTATAGCCAGCAGGGGGTACTGCTTGATCCCTCTAAAGTGTGATTTGCAGTCGCCAACCACTCTGGAACAGTCCTTTCGCCAGTCCGACAGATGTCGGCACGGCAAGGATGGCTGATTTTTCCGATTTCACAAGCCAAGCGCTTGCTTGGTGGGTCTGGCGCGCCGTTTTCGGCGCGCCAGCAGACACTCAAAGTGTCGAGAGGAAGGTGCTGTTATTGGCCTGCCATTCGGTGATGTCGAGGCGGATGCGCTTTTTGTCGAGTTTGCCGACACTGGTCTTGGGAATTTCGGTAACAAGGGCGATCTGACTCGGAATCGCCCACTTGCTCAGGTGGCCCAATTCCACGAACGGCTTGAGGTGTTCCTTGAGCTCGCGTGCCCCGATCACATGCCCTTCACGGATCACCAGCAAGGCAAACGGGCGCTCGCCCCACTGCGGATCGGCGATGCCCACCACTGCTACTTCGCGTACCGCGACGTGACGGCTGATCAGGTCTTCGAGGTCCAGCGAGGAAATCCATTCGCCGCCGGTCTTGATCACGTCCTTGATCCGGTCGCGAATGTCGATCACGCCCATGCTGTCGAGCGTGGCGACGTCGCCGGTATGCAGCCAGCCACCGGTCCAGAGCTCGGCGCCCTTCTGCGGCTCATTGAAATAGCCTTCGGTGAGCCAGGGCGCACGCAGCACCAGTTCGCCCTGGGTTTCACCATCGGCCGGCAGAAAGTTGCCGTCGCCATCGACGATCGCCGCTTCTACCAACGGCCCCGGCACACCCGCCTTGATCCGATAAGTGGTGCGTTCGTCCTCGGTGCCCGCCATCAGTTCGTCATTGAGATGCGCGCAGGACACCAACGGCCCGGTTTCCGACATGCCGTAGGCGGCGGTAAGTTGAATACCGCGTGCCTTGGCGGTTTCGTACAGCGAGCGGTTTAGTGCGCTGCCGCCGATAACGATCTTCCAGCCACCAAAATCGGTGCCTTGTGCGCCTTTGGCGTTGAGCAGCATTTGCAGGATGGTCGGCACGCAGTGCGAGAAGGTGACCTTCTCTTTGCGCCACAACTCGACGAGTAATTCCGGATCGTAGCGCCCCGGATAAACCTGTTTGAGGCCCAGCATGGTCGCCACATACGGCAAACCCCAGGCATGAACATGGAACATCGGCGTGATCGGCATGTACACATCGTTGGTGCCGAGCAGGCGCACGCTGTCGATGGAACCCATGATCGTCGACACGCCCATGGTGTGCAGCACCAGTTGCCGATGGGTGAAATACACGCCTTTCGGATTGCCCGTGGTACCGGTGGTGTAGAACGTGGTGGCAACCGAATTTTCGTCGAAGTCCTGGAAGTCGTATTGCGGGCTCGCGGCGGCCAGCAGTTGCTCGTACTCGCCGACCAGATCTGGCAAATCGGCAGTTTTCTCCGGCAGATCAGTCAGCAGCAGGGTGTTCTTGACCGTGGTCAGGTGCGGTGCAATCGCCTGGTACAACCCGACAAACTCGCTGTTGACCAGCACAAAGCGGTCCTCGGCGTGGTTCATGGTGTAGAGGATCTGCTCCGGCGACAAGCGCACGTTGATGGTGTGGATCACGGCGCCGATCATCGGTATCGCGAACATGCACTCCAGGTAACGATGGCTGTCCCAGTCCATCACCGCCACGGTGTCACCGGCCCTCACCCCGGCCGCCGTCAGCACATTGGCCAGCCGCGCCACACGCTCGATCAGCGTCGGGTAGCTGTAGCGAATCTGGTCGCGGTAGATGATCTCGCGGGTTTTCTCGTAACGGGCGCCGGACATCAGCAACCGCTTGATCAGCAATGGATACTGGTAGGCCCCATCGGCCGGGGGAATGACGCGAGTCTGCAACATAAGAATCCCTTTTCTGACTGCACGGTGTTGGCGAAGAGATTGGTACTCTAGAACCCTTATACGCCAGCCAAATCAGCCAAAGGAATGATTTGCAGAGCCGTACAAATGCTAGCTTTGCGCCAGCATTTGCAGGTTTTCCTCTTCGGTCAGGCCGTTTGCCCTACAGCCTCCTCGGAAGGCGTCCGTGGGAATACGGCTGCAGCCAAGAAGGTCAACGCGCCGAAACCGGCAAGAATCAAGTACAGGCCTACGAAGCCTTGGCGCGGTTCGACATAGGAAATCAATGGAATCGCCGTCGCACTGGCGCCGAACGATAAACAATACCGCAGGGCAAACACTCGCGATTGCCACTGCGGTGCGACGAAGTTGGCGACCATCGCATCGTTGACTGTGACCTGACCGAACACCACGAACATGAACGCGGCGCCGAGGGCAATCACCGCCCAGCCGTCGGCATAGGCCAGCGCAAACAGCAGCGGTGCCTGGCACAACGTCAGGACAACAAACGGCCATTTCAGACTGAACCGGTGCAGCACTCGACCGATGCTCAACTGTGCGACCGCACCGAAGGCATACGCCAGGCTGACCACCACGCCAAGGGTTTGCGGCGAGGCAAACAGCTCATGCAAGCGCTCCTGAAACAGTTTTGGATAAGTCATGGTGGTGGCGTTGAACACCACGCCGCCAGTGGCTGTGGCGAGTGCCAGCACGCCGAATACCATGAGCATCGAAATGCGTTGCCCCGCCGCCCCCTTCAATGGCGTATGCGGGCGCTTCGGGATCGGCTCCTCGCGCACCTGCAAGGCGAAGCCAAAACCCAGCACAATCGCCACCGCGCCGGGTATCAGAAACGCCGAACGCCAGCCAAACTGCGCCACCAGCAACCCGGTAATCAGCGCCGAAAACGCCACGCCCAAATTGCCCCACATGCCGTTGATACCGATTTCCCGGCCACGGTTCTGCGCGTACGCGACCAGCATTGCCGTGCCAACCGGGTGATAAATCGCCGCGAAAATACCGATCAGGGTCAGTCCGATGACGAGCATGAGCGGGCTGTTACTCAGGCCGGTGAAGATCGCAGATGCCCCGATACCGAAGAAAAATACCAGCATCATTTGCCGCCGACTCCAGTGATCGCCCAGCCAGCCGGCGGGTAGCGAACAGGCGCCGAAGGCAATGAAACCGCCCAGCGACAGGCCGATCAGCGTGGCGTAATCGAGGCCGAAGGCCTGCGTCATGCCAAGCACGGCGGCGGGAAAGATCAGCATGAACATGTGATCAATCACATGGGCGGCGTTGATATAGCGAATGACGTTTCTGGACTGATTCATTGGCGGCACGCTTTACGTTGTTGTGTAGCGTTTATGCTAAGTTGGCCGCAAAGCGCATTCCTGCCAAGCAAGTCATCAAATCAGACATGTTGATCAGCCATTTCGAACACGGCCCGGTGAGCGCCTATCCCCGGGATTACCTGGACGGCGCCCACCAGCCGTTACACCTGCACCGCGAGGCGCAGTTGCTGTATGCGGTCAGCGGCATCATGCGCGTGGTCACGGCATCGGGTGCGTGGGTGATTCCGCCGAGTCGCGCGGTGTGGATTCCACCGGAGGTGGCGCACGAGATTTTCATGAGCGGCGACGTGCAGATGCGTTCGCTGTTCATCGCACCTGAGCGGTCACCCGCCAGCCTGCAACAGTGCTGCGTATTGGCGGTGACGCCATTGCTGCGCGAGTTGATCCTGCGTGCCGTGCAAGGTCCGCCGCATGCGGACAATCCGCTGATCCAGCAATTGATGCTCGAAGAACTGGCCAGCCTGGAAAACCTGCCGCTGCACATTCCGATGCCCACCGACCGGCGCCTGCAAAACATCTGTCTGGCATTGCTGCACACCCCTGATCATGGCAATACGCTGGAAGACTGGGCGCAGCAGGTCGGCGCCAGCTCACGCACGTTGGCGCGGCTGTTTCAGCAACAGTTGAAGATGAGTTTCAATGCCTGGCGCCAGCAACTGCGCCTGATGGAAGCACTGCCGCGCCTGCTCGCCGGTGACAGCGTGCAGCGTGTGGCGCGGGATTTGGGTTACGGCAGCGCGCGGGCGTTCAGTGCGATGTTTCGCCGTTTGCTCGGGGAGAACCCGCGGGACTACCTCAACAACCTGAGCAAACTCAGTGAACTTCTGTAGGAATATCCCACCCCCTGTGAGAGCGAGCTTGCTCGCGAAAGCAGTCTTCCAGTCACCTGTGATATCGACTGATCCGACGCCTTCGCGAGCAAGCTCGCTCCCACAGTTTTGAATCGCGTTTCTGCGATCAGTGCATTTCGGTAAACGCGATCTTCACGCCGAGAGCGATCAGCACCGCCCCCATGGTACGGTCGAACCAATGGCCCATTCGGGCGAAACCGGCACGCACACGCTGCTGACTGAACAGCATGGCCACCAGACAGAACCAAAACGCAGTCGCGACCGCCAGGTAAATCCCGTAACCGGCCTGCACGGCCAAGGGTGTGTGCGGGTTGATGACGACGGTGAACAGCGACAGGAAGAACAGCGTGGCTTTCGGGTTCAGGCCGTTGGTCACGAAGCCCGAGGTGAATGCGCCGCGAGCGGTGCGTACGCCGGCCTCTTTGTGCAGATCATCGGTCACGGTTTTCGCCGGTTGCGCGCGCAGCGCCTTGAAGCCGATGTACAGCAAGTAAGCCGCCGCCGCCCATTTCAAGGCGTTGAACAGCACAATCGACTGCGACACGATCAGGCCGATGCCGAGCAGCGAATAACCGACATGCAGGAAAATCGCCGTGCCCACGCCCAGTGCGGTCCACGTGCCGGCGCGGCGACCATGGGTCACGCTCTCGCGCACCACCACGGCAAAGTCCGGTCCGGGACTGGCGACCGCCAGCAAGTGGATCAGTGCAACGGTCAAGAACTCGGTCAAGTACATGGGGGCTCCTTTCGGCCAGGCGTATCAATTTGTTTCATCTGGTAGGCTCGGCAGATTACGCCCTATGCTCACAGCACAAAAGGTACAGTTGATGACGAACACGCGCCGCGCGGTATTCCTTGATCACCCTTCGCTGGATCTCGGCGACCTCGACCTCAGTCCGTTGCGCGAGTGTTTCAGCGATCTGCAGCTGTTCGCCCAGACCTCGCCTGAACAAGTGGCCGAGCGCCTGCAAGGCGCCAGCGTGGCGATCACCAACAAGATTCTGATCGACGCTGCTGCCATGGCCGCCAGCCCCGACCTGAAGCTGATCCTGATCACCGCCACTGGCACCAACAACGTCGACCTTACGGCCGCCCGCGCGCGCGGCATCACCGTGTGCAACTGTCAGGCTTACGGCACGCCGTCGGTGGCGCAGCACACGATCATGCTGTTGCTCAACCTCGCCACGCGCCTGGCCGATTATCAGAAAGCCGTTGGCGAAGGTCGCTGGCAGCAGGCAAAGCAGTTCTGCCTGCTCGACTATCCGATCGTTGAACTGGAGGGCAAAACCCTCGGTTTGCTCGGGCATGGCGAACTCGGTGGCGCCGTGGCACGACTGGCCGAAGCGTTCGGCATGCGCGTGTTGCTCGGACAGATTCCCGGGCGCCCTGCCCGTCCGGATCGTCTGCCCCTGAGTGAACTGTTGCCGCAGATCGACGCGCTCACCCTGCACTGCCCGCTCAATGAGCACACCCGCCACTTCATCGGCGCCCGCGAACTGGCCTCAATGAAACCCGGCGCGTTCGTCGTCAACACTGCCCGTGGCGGCCTGATCGATGAACAGGCGCTGGCCGATGCCCTGCGTAATGGCCACCTCGGCGGCGCGGCCACTGATGTATTGAGTGTCGAGCCGCCGACCCAGGGCAATCCGTTGCTCGCAGCGGACATCCCGCGCCTGATCGTCACCCCGCACAACGCCTGGGGCAGTCGCGAAGCGCGCCAGCGCATCGTCGGCCAGTTGACCGAAAACGCTCAGGCATTCTTCAGCGGTAAGGCGCTGCGGGTCGTCAGTTGATAAACTGCGGCACTTTTTTTTGAGGAGCAGTTATGGATCCGCGCAGTGAAGTACTGCTTCGTCAGCCCGATTTGTTTCAAGGTTCGTTGTTGTTGGCCGGTTTGCCCGCCGATGATTTGCTTGGGCGCCTGCCCAACGCATTCGGCTGGTGCTGGCATGCCGGCGATCAAGCTGCGCTGGACGCACGCTTCGAAGGCCGCAGCCATTTCGGCGTGAACGTGCCAGAGCGGGAATTTGACAGCGCCGTGGTGTTTCTGCCCAAGTCCAAGGACCTGACCGACTACATCCTCAACGCCGTGGCTGCACGTCTGGCCGGCCGCGAAGTGTTTCTGGTCGGCGAGAAACGCAGCGGCATCGAAGGCGCGTCCAAGCAGCTCAACCCGTTCGGCAAGCCGCGCAAACTCGACAGCGCGCGACACTGCCAGCTCTGGCAAGTGACCGTGGCCAACGCGCCTGAAGCCAAATCGCTGGAAAGTCTGGCGCAGACCTATGAACTGCCCCTGGCGGAAGGTCCGCTGAAAGTCATCAGTCTGCCGGGCGTGTTCAGTCACGGCCGCCTCGATCGCGGCAGCGCCCTGTTGCTGGAGCATCTGGACAAACTGCCGAGCGGCCATTTGCTCGACTTCGGTTGCGGCGCTGGCGTGTTGGGTGCTGCGGTCAAACGTCGCTATCCGCACAATCAGGTCACGTTGCTGGATGTCGATGCGTTCGCCGCCGCCAGCAGCCGTCTGACGCTGGCGGCCAACGGTCTGGATGCTGAAGTGCTGACCGGTGACGGCATTGATGCCGCGCCAATGGGTTTGAATGCGATTCTGAGCAACCCGCCGTTCCATGTCGGCGTGCACACCGACTATTTCGCCACGGAAAACTTGCTGCGAAAAGCGGCAAAACATCTGAAAAACGGCGGCGAACTGCGCTTGGTGGCGAACAGTTTCCTCAAGTATCAACCGCTGATCGAAGAGCATCTGGGCGTGTGTGCGATCAAGGCCGAAGGCAATGGTTTCCGGATTTACCGGGCCAAGCGCGGCTGAAAATTTGTTCTTGCCCAAACGGATTTGCCTAGGCAGAATCCGCTCCGTCCTAGGGGAGTAGTCTCCCACGAGCGCCAAGCTCGTCCGGCATACGTCAACATACTTGATCCTCAGATCATGGCGTATGCGACCCAAGCGTCCGCAGCAGACGGATCGCAGGGTTTGACAAGACCTATGACACGCACACCTTACCCGGGGCGGGAAGGCTGTACGTGTCATAGCCGTGTCGACCCGCCCCTTAGGAAATCCTGATGCTGGACTCGTTACTCGTTCCCACCGCAATCGTTGCCTTGGCCGAAATCGGCGACAAGACGCAACTGCTCGCGCTGATTCTCGCCGCTCGCTTCCGCAAACCCTGGCCGATCATTGCCGGGATTGTCGCCGCGACCCTGGCCAACCACGCAGCAGCCGGTGCGGTCGGCGCCTGGTTCGGCAGTTTCTTCTCGGATTCTGTACTTCACTGGATTCTTGCCGCGAGCTTTGCCGCCACGGCGCTGTGGACACTGGTCCCGGACAAAATGGATGACGATGAAGCCAGCACCGCCCGCAAATTCGGACCGTTCCTGACCACGCTGATTGCGTTCTTCCTCGCGGAAATCGGTGACAAAACCCAGATCGCCACCGTGATGCTGGCGGCGCAATACCCGGAACTGTGGCTGGTGATTATCGGCACCACGGCGGGCATGTTGATTGCCAACGTGCCGGTGGTGCTGGCGGGTAATTTTGCTGCAGAGAAACTGCCGCTGACCTTGATCCGGCGCCTGGCGGCTTCGGCGTTCCTGATTCTGGCGATCGTTGCGGTTTACAAGGCGATGCAGAGCAGTGGCTGGGTTGGGTAACGCACCTCTTGATACAAATAACCTATGAATATAAGACGACCGATAGCTGTCAGAGTTGACAGCTATCGTCACCGCTTTGATGAGCCTACATTCATGACTGCTGATCTCACTGAACTTCACAAGGATCGTAATCATGACCAAGCCCAAGCATTACTCCAGATTAAGCGAGTCCGGCATCATCATTCCCATCATGCCTTTCAGCCACTCTTGCCAATACACAGCAAGCGTGGATCAAGCCTTTCCCAAGCGGGTGCGGTTCCAATTGACAGGGCGTACCGAGAAGGGCCCGGCAGAAATGGGATATCCTGATGGAGGAGTTGACTTGACCGTTCAAAATGCTGGTTATGGCCACAGAATCAGCGCCTTTGAATTCGGCAGTGACTCACCCGAAAGCTACTATTGGACGTTTTTTGCCGCCAATGAGCCGAACCGCTTTACAGTTTCAGACGGCGCGGGAAATCCGTTCAGGATCAACTTCAGTAAAAGGGATGCCCGAGAATTCGAGATCGAGTGCGAGTTCTTCCTGGTGTTCGAGGAAGATTATGACTATGACCCGCGCGGTAATGACATCTTTGTCGACCATTTGCCCTCAACAGGTGCCTTGTTAAGGGATAAATTTGCCGATGGGCAGCCTGGCAAATAGAACGAGTGAAGGCGCTCTCGCTATGAGAGCGCCTTTTTTGCTCAGGACTTCGGGGCCTTTTCGTACAGCGGCATGACCTTCGGAATCGCCGCCTGCAGCGAGGCAATACGACTGGTCGAGGCCGGGTGAGTGCTCATGAACTCCGGCGGTGAACCCTCCGACGCCTTGCTCATCTTGTTCCACAAGGTAATCGCTGCATTCGGGTTGTAGCCGGCACGTGCAGCCAGCTCCAGACCAATCAGGTCGGCTTCGTTTTCATTGGCACGGCTGTTTGGCAGGGTCATGCCGTAGTTGGCCACGGTATCGGCCAGCGCCAGACTGTCCTGCCCCAGACCGAGCAACGCACCCGCGCCCTGCTTGGCCATTTCAATCCCGTACGCCTTGGACATCGCTTCACGTCCGTGCTCGCGCAGGGCGTGGGCAATTTCATGGCCCATGACGGCAGCGATTTCATCGTCGGTCAGTTTCAGGCTGTCGATCAGGCCGGTGTAGAAAATGATCTTGCCGCCAGGACCGCAGTTGGCGTTGAGCTCATCGCTCTTGATCAGATTGACTTCCCACTGCCATTGCGCCGCATCCGGACGGAAGTTCGGCGCCTGAGCGATGAGGCGGTTGGCAATTGCCTGCACCCGCCTGGCCTCGGGACTGGTCTTGTCCAGTACGCCCTTGCTGGAGGCCTCGCCGACGGTCTTCTGATACGACTGGGCGTACATCTGGTCGACTTCTTGCGAAGACAGCATGCTGAACATGTACTGCTTGCGCTCCACCCCCACGGCGCCGCCGCTGGTGGTGTTGACCGACTGACAACCGGCCAGCAACAACGCTGCGCTCAGTGCACTTACAACCAATGTCTTGTTCATTCAAAAGCTCCCTGAAAACCTGCGCGTATCCTAGGCGGGTAATTGTATCGACGCCAGATACAACGGACGTGTTGCAGCGACTTTCAGATGTTTCCCACCCGGCCTGTCGTAAAAAATTCATACCGGCCCAGGCACGCTGCAACTGCGTCGCACACTGATCCGTTTGCGACATCAGCTTTCAATTGCACCTGCCCGCACTCATGGCCCAATGCCGGCTGCCGATACATCAGCGCAGACGTCCTCTTGCGTGCGGAGCTCCCATGAAGTTCAAGTCGATCCAGTTTTCCGTTGCCGCCCTGGCCGGCGCCATCGTACTCAGCGTGGTTGCCGCGCTGGTGCTGTATGCGCTGTTTTCCGGTGCGCGCACGCAAGAGATGGTGCAACAGCGCACTCAGGCGCAATTCGAGCAAGTCATCGAACAGCGTCTGACCTCGCTGGCGCAAACCCAGGTCAGCCAGATCCAGCGCGAACTCGAAGCGCCGCTGCTGATTGCTGGCGGGCTGGTGCGGGTCAACGCCCTGCTCGGCACGCCGGGTGCCGATGGCCAGCCGCGCTTGACGGTCAGTCGCGAACAACTGATCAGCCTGATCAAAGAGAACGTCGAAAAGAACCCGAAGATTCTTGGCACCTACATCGGCTGGGAAAAAAACGCCCTCGACCACAATGACGCGGCCTACGTCGGCACTAGTGTGGTCGGGATCGATGCGACCAACGGGCGCTTCCTGCCGTGGTGGTTCCGCAACGATGACGGCACTCTCGGTCTGGACAAACTGGTCGACGTCGACGACCAGAAGACCCTGTCCACCGGCGTGCGCGCCAGCGAGTACTACCTGTGCTCGAAGGAGACCAAAAAAGCCTGCGTGATCGATCCGGCGCCATACAAGGTCGGCGACAAGATCGTCATGCTCGCCTCCTTTATTGAACCGATCATGCTCAACGGCGCCTTCCAGGGCATTGTCGGCGCCGACCTGTCGGTGAACTTCATTCAGGAAATGCTCCTCGGCGCCAACAAGAAGCTGTACAGCGGTGCCGGGCAAATGGCCCTGATCGGCGGCAACGGCCGGATCGTCGCGTACACCCAGGACCCGAGCAAATTTGGCGAGAAAGTCAGCGACATTCTCGACGCCGAGCAGACCGCCAACCTGGCCAATCTCAAACGCGGCGAAGTGACTTACTCGGTCAACAAGAACAAGGGCCGCATCGAACTGTACCTGCCGTTCGGCATCGGTCAGACCGATGCGCGCTGGACGCTGATGCTGCAATTGCCGCTCAACGCGGTGATGGCCGACCTGCAAAAACTGCAGGGCGATCTTGAGGCCCGGCGCACCTCCGACACGTTCGGCATGGCCATGGTCGGTCTGCTCATCGCCGGCCTCGGCCTGCTGGTGATCTGGCTGGTCGGCCACGGCATCGCCCGACCGCTGAAGCAAATGGTCGCGATGCTCAATGACATCGCCCAGGGCGAAGGTGATCTGACCCGTCGCTTGAGCAGTGATCGCAGCGATGAATTGGGTTCCATCGCCAAGGGTTTCAACACGTTTCTGGCCAAGTTGCAGGCGATGATCACTCAGGTGGTGGCGTCGGTGCAGAGCGTCAGCGATTCGTCGGAACACACCGCTGACATTGCGATTCGCACCAACATCGGCATCCAGAAACAAATGGCCGAGATCGATCAGGTCGCCACGGCGGTGCAGGAAATGACCGCCACCGCGCAGGACGTCGCGCGGAATGCGACGCAGGCGGCTCAAGCAGCCAGTCATGCCGATCAGGCCGCCAGCCAAGGCATGCAGATTGTCCGCGACACGTCCAACTCGATTGGCGTGCTGGCGCTGGAAATCGGCAAGGCTGTCGATGTGGTGCAAACCCTGGCCAAGGACAGCGAGAACATCAACGCCATTCTCACCGCCATTCGCGGCATCGCCGAGCAGACCAACCTGTTGGCCCTGAACGCGGCGATTGAGGCGGCGCGTGCCGGCGAGCAGGGGCGCGGTTTTGCGGTGGTGGCGGACGAAGTGCGCAATCTGGCGCAGAAAACCCAGACAGCCACCGAAGAAATCCAGACCATGATCCAGCAACTGCAGCAAGGCACCCGCGATGTCGTGCGGGTCATGGAAGACAGTCAGAACCGCACCGATGAAAGCGTGCAGCACGCTGCGAAAGCGGCTGAGGCCTTGGAGACGATTACTCAGGCGGTGTCGGTGATCAACGACATGAACACGCAGATTGCCAGTGCGGCGGAAGAGCAGAGTGCTGTGGCGGATGACATCAACCGCAATGTGATCAACATTGGGCAGGTGGCGAATGAAGTGGCGGGGGGTGCGGATGAGTCGAGTTCGGCTAGTGCGGATTTGACCAAGCTGGCGGAGCAGCAGCGGCGGTTGATCAATCAGTTCAAGGTCTGAAAAGCCAAGAGCACCCTCACCCTAGCCCTCTCCCAGAGGGAGAGGGGACTGACCGAGTTGTCTCCCGTCATACATCGACCTGAAAAATCGTGGCGATTACGGATTCGGTGAAAAGCTTTCAAGTCGGTGTATTACGACAATATCCCCCGGTCGGTCCCCTCTCCCTCGGGGAGAGGGTTAGGGTGAGGGGCTTTTGATCTAAATGCTTTAACCCGGGGTCAAACACTCCGGCCCATTGAGCTTCGGATCATTGATCAGATTCGCCAACACCCGCTCACGCAGCGCCGCCGGTTCACTGGCCAGCAACCCTTGCAACACATGCAACGGCGTCTCGGGATCCAGCCACGCCGCCTGCCCCGCCTCATCGAGAATCAACGGCCGGCGCTGACTCGACGCCGGCTGCGTGATTACTGCCGTGCTCAACCAGATCTGCTCCTGCACCGGATACGCCTCCCAGATCGCCGCAAAAAACAGCGAAGAACCCTCCCCCGGCGTCAGCCAGAACGGCCGCTTGCGTTGCGTTCCGCGCCATTCGTAGAAACCGTTGGCCGGCAGCAGGCAGCGGCGCAAACGCAGCGCCTCACGGAACATCGGCTGCTCGGCCACCGTCTCGGCACGGGCATGCGCCGGGGTTTTCGACAAATCGGTCAGCCACGGCGGCGTCAGCCCCCAACGGGCGCGGGCCAGAGAGCGCTGGCCATCTTCACCGGCGCGCAGCATCAACACCGAATCATTGGGGGAAATGTTCCACTGTGCCTGCTGATCGGCGGGAAAACCGGGCAAGGCCGCGAAGTCGCGGTTCCAGCGAAACAGGGCATAACGTCCACACATGGGGCAACACGACTCTGAATAAAACGAAGGCCAGCCTAACAGACCAGCGTCCCGGGGAAGCTCTCCGGTTCGTCGCCGGGCAGCGGCAGCGCGGCATTGTACGCGGTGATCAGCTCACGGGCGTATTCGGCCTGATCGTTATCGACCGACAACCCCAACAGGCCGAAGATCGGCAACTCACCGGTGCCACCGAGCAAATCGCGGCCTATCAAGTGCGCTTCGATGCCTTCGCTGGCGAGCATGCCCTTGAGCATTTCACCTTCCATCAGATTTGCCGGTTCGTAGATGCGCTGCATACGCGGCCCTCATTCGTTTTCGCTGAAAACTTCCAGAAACCAATCCTCTCCATGGACCTGCAAGACGAACGTTACTGGCCGGCAACACACCTGACAGTCCTCGATATACGTCTGATCGCCGCCGGACAGGTCCACTGACGTCTCGACCGTTTCCCCACAATAAGGACATTCGTATTCAGCAGGTTCCAGCATCGCGGTCTCCCAAGTGACTTGTGCGTATAATCGCCGGTCTATTTGCAGGGCTATTTTTGTCTGGCTACTTTTCAGACCGTGCCCCGCGGTTTTTCGATCAAAACCTTTACTTACCCTAGCCGTTTCCAACAAGAGAGCATGATGGGCGAATTCGATGCCATCCGACCTTACGACGACAGCGAAGTACCTGTGGTACTGGCAAGACTGCTCGGCGACAAGGCGTTTCTAGATATCCTCACCCACTTCCGCTTCCCGCGTTTTGCCGGTGCCTTCGGCTGGATGCTCAAACCCCTTATAGCCCATCGGCTGCGTCGTGAGTTCGCCGATGTGACGTCGGTGGCGACATTGCAGGACAAGGTCGAGTCCTACGTCGACCACACCATCGAGCGTGCCACCGATGGCGTGACCTACACCGGTGTCGAGCAGTTCAAGTCCGGCAGTGCCTATCTGTTCATCGCCAACCACCGCGATATCGTCATGGACCCGGCCTTCGTCAACTACGCCGTGTACCACGCCGGCCTGCCGACCCCGCGCATCGCGATTGGCGACAACCTGCTGCAGAAGCCGTTTGTCAGCGACCTGATGCGCCTGAACAAGAGCTTCATCGTCCATCGTTCGATCACCGGCCGTCGCGAGAAAATGGCCGCGTATCAGCTGCTGTCGGCGTACATCAACCACTCGATCCGCAACGATTGTGCGTCGATCTGGATCGCTCAGGCCGAAGGCCGCGCGAAGGACGGCGACGACCGCACCGAGTCGGCGATCCTCAAGATGTTCCACATGAGCCGCAAGGACGAACCGTTCGGCGAAGTCATTCAGTCGCTGAACCTGACCCCGGTGTCGATCAGTTACGAATATGACCCGTGCGATCAGGCCAAGGCCCGCGAGCTGTACATCCGCGCCACCACCGGCACCTACGCGAAAGCGCCGGGCGAGGATGATGTGAGCATCGCCAAGGGCATCACCGGCTACAAGGGCCGGGTGCACGTGAACTTCGCCGCGCCGATCACCGAGCTGTTCGAAGACACCAAGCAATTGGCGGTCGAAATGGACAAGCAGATTCTCGGCGGCTACCGGTTATTTCCGGTGCATTACCTGGCGTATGCGCAGTGGGCTGATGCCGATCCGCAGTTGAATGTGCCAAAGGCTGCCGAGGTGTTCCCGGCCGATGAACTGGCCAAGGCGCAGGAGGAATGGCAGAGCCGGCTGGACGCTTGCCCTGTAGAGCACCGTCCGTATCTGGTGCTGCAATATGCGACGCCGGTGCGTAATCAGTACCGGGTCAAGGCTGGGTTGCCGTTGTAAGCGGTTTTTACCAGACAAAAAAACGGCGCCCTCGGACGCCGTTTTTTTATGCCTGACGCTGTTCAGAAGCGCGTACTGATCCAGGAGACGATCAGGGCCAGGCCGAGGCAGGCAAAACCGAAGCGATAGAAAAACCGGTTCATGCGCAAGGTCGCCCAATCGAGGATCGGCTCGGCGTTCGGTTGCGCCTGACGCTGGGCGGCAATGCTGGCCATCGCGCGCTGCTCACGGCGGCGGGTCGCATGCAGCAGCCAACTGCCCGGGAAGGCCAATGCCAGCGCGAGCAGGTTGATCAACTTGGCGGGATGGGCGGTAAACAGCGTCATCAAGTGCAGCGACATCACAGACCTCTATCTGAACCGGTTTGGCAGCCGCCAGATCGACGACTGCGGCGCGGATTCTAACCAAACCTGCCCGTTCACCCCCAGTCTTTGCGACAAATAACCTGACAATCGACCGATGGCTGTCCTGTGTCACGGCATCGTCATGTGGATAGGCCACCCTGCGCGCCTCGAAACGCACATGGAACGCGACATGCTTCACGCTGAAAACCAGGATCGTCTGTACCTCATCACGCCTTACGACGAACAACAAAGCCTCGTCGGCAGCCTCGCCTTCAATGTTCAGGATCGCCATTGGCTGGTGTATTGCGCGCTGGGCGGGCATCAGCATGCGGATTTGCCCGAAACGGATTTGTTGACGGGCGTGAGCGTGCTCGACTTTTACTCGCAGGCTGCCTGAAAGCAAAAGCCCCTCACCCTAGCCCTCTCCCCGAGGGAGAGGGGACCGACCGAGTTGTTTGTTAGTGATCCATCGACCTGAAGTTTCAAGGTGAATATAGGTCTCAAGAACAACACGATTCGGCTCCCTTTCCCCCCTCGCCCCCTTGGGGGAGAGGGCTGGGGTGAGGGGGTACGATTTCATGCCCTACAAAAAAGCCCGGGCTCATCGCTGATCCCGGGCTTTTTCACATCCGCCGAAAATTACTCGGCGAGCACCTGACCCACCGTCGGGTCCTTGAACAGACGCGTCAGCGCATCGCTCAACACATCGCTGACCAGTTTGGTGTTGGTTTCCTGGTTCGGCGCCATGCCGAAACGCTGGTCCAGCGACGCACCGTAACGGCCGCTGTAACGGCGATTGGCGTTCTGCACGTCAGAACGGAAGGTCGCGCCGATGGTCGCTTCGGTCACGTACATGCCTTCTTTCGGCGACTGGTATTTCAGCTCGGCCAGGGTCACGGTCAGCTGCGGCGCGTTGGGCGCGTTGTTGGTCGGGGTGAACCCGAGCAGACGCACGGCGGCTTCAGCCTGAGCCTGCAACTTCGGCAGGATCTGCTCGCGCTGCACGGTGATGGCGCTGGTTTCCGGGTACAGACCGCCACGAGTGCCCAGAGTTGGCGACGGACGACCGTCAACCACACGCACGACGACTGGCTGGCCACGGCCGACCGCTGGCAGCTGGGTGGTCAGCTTCGGCTCCGGATTCAGTTGTTGCGGGCTGTGGGCGCAGCCGGCCAGGGTCAAACCGGCCACAGTGATCAAACCGAACAACAGGCGTTGCAACATGCTCTTCTCTCCAGAATCAGGCACAAACAGGCCGGCAGTATAGCGGTGGGCCACTGCGGGTAACCAGCGCCCGGCAGCGAATACTGAAATGTCTGACAAACCCGGAGGAAAGCGGTTCCTGTCACAGATTATTCACCCGGCATACACGTTCACGTCACGGCGCATTGGCAACCTTGCAATCAGTCCCCCACAAGGTACTCAACCATGCGTTATCTGATCTCGTTGTTCGCCCCGCGCCCGTTGCACCGCAGCTTCGCCCTGCTCGACCGCAACGGCCATTGCCAGGCATTCAAGCAGTGCAGCCTGCAGCCGATGGGCGACGGTTGGGTGGAAATCGAAGAAATCCGCCTCAACTGGTTGCACCAGCCACTGCCCGCCAGCGCCCGCGTCATAGCGTCGCAGCCCCGTGCACGGGTGCAAGCGATGTTGAGCATCTGACCGGATGCCTAATAAAAGTCATTAAACACGAGCAACAGCGCGCATTTCTTCGATACAATCTCCCCCCGATTATAAGGACGTCTCCTGATCGGGCCCCGCAACAGCGTCAATGCGCATGCATCGACACCCAAAATCGCCCACAGAGAGCCGCCCACACAGATCGAGTGAAGTTGGCGCGCTTGCCTGTTCTTCCGGCAAAAACCCTGCTTTTCGCGAATCTGCAGAGCTGTCATGACGCTCGGCCACCGCGTTGTTTTGCCCTTTCGGGCAGGGTGCCAGGCCTGGACAGCCCTTTTTTGAGGTTCACGTCTTCAAAAGAGCGTGAAAAAAACGGGTTTTCACAACTTCACAAGAGTGTGGCGAGCAAATGAAAAGTTTTGCGTCTGAACATGCACCATTAGCGTCTGAAACAGCCCAACGACACAGGACCGGGGATACCTCGAATATCGGAGCCTGAAGCCTGTCCGCTACGGATTTGGTTGCACAAAAACGGATGTCTCGACCATAAGTCGAATTGCCAGCTGCGTGCTGAAATGAGTTCATGGAGCTCTTGAACGCCAAGCCGCATACATCCGTCGAAGTTGCGAAAAATTGCGAAGATTCGGACATGGCGAACCTGACCATGGATAGCCTGGACATCACTGACCTGTCCCGGAACGCCTGGCAGCCATGCCGACAATTTGGTGCTGCAGATTTTGGAGACGCGTTAAATGGCGCATAACGAAGCAGTCGACGTAGTTCTGGTAGGGGCCGGCATCATGAGTGCCACCCTGGCCGTGCTGCTCAAAGAGCTCGATCCCGCGATCAAGCTGGAAGTCGTCGAGCTGATGGATTCCGGTGCTGCGGAGAGTTCCAACCCCTGGAACAACGCCGGTACCGGCCACGCCGGTCTGTGCGAGCTGAACTACACGCCGCAGGCCGCCGATGGCACCGTCGACATCAAGAAAGCCGTGCACATCAACACCCAGTTCGAAGTGTCGAAACAGTTCTGGTCGTACCTGACCAGGAAAGGCACGTTCGGCTCGTGCAAATCCTTCATCAGCCCGGTGCCGCACCTGAGTTTTGTCCAGGGCGACAACGGCGTTTCCTTCCTCAAGAAACGTTTCGAGGTCCTGCACAAGCATCACGCGTTCTCCGACATGGAGTACACCGAAGACAAGGCCAAGATGGCCGAGTGGATGCCGCTGATGATGCCGGGCCGCTCGCCGGACGAAGTACTTGCCGCGACCCGCGTGATGAACGGCACCGACGTCAACTTCGGCGCCCTGACCAATCAGTTGCTCAAGCACCTGACCAGCGCCCCCGACGCGCAAGTCAAATACTGCAAGCGCGTCACCGGCCTCAAGCGTAACGGCGCGGGCTGGACCGTCAGCATCAAGGACGTCAACAGCGGCAACACACGTGAAGTCGACGCCAAGTTCGTCTTCCTCGGCGCCGGTGGTGCGGCGTTGCCGTTGCTGCAGGCCTCGGGCATCGAAGAAAGCAAAGGCTTCGGCGGCTTCCCGATCAGCGGCCAGTGGCTGCGCTGCGACAATCCGGAAGTAGTCAAGCATCACCAGGCCAAGGTGTACAGCCAGGCTGCCGTGGGTTCGCCACCGATGTCGGTGCCGCACCTGGACACCCGTGTAGTCGACGGCAAGAAATCCCTGCTGTTCGGGCCATACGCCGGTTTCACCACCAAGTTCCTCAAGCACGGCTCCTTCATGGACCTGCCGCTGTCGGTTCGCGCCGGCAACATCGGGCCGATGCTGGCCGTGGCGAAAAACAACATGGACCTGACCAAGTATCTGGTCAGCGAAGTGATGCAATCGATGGAGCAGCGTCTGGATTCCCTGCGCCGTTTCTACCCGGAGGCGAAAGCCGAAGACTGGCGCCTGGAAGTGGCCGGCCAACGGGTACAGATCATCAAGAAAGACCCGAAAAAGGGCGGCATCCTGCAGTTCGGTACCGAACTGGTGGCGGCCAAGGACGGTTCCCTCGCTGCGCTGCTTGGCGCTTCGCCGGGTGCGTCGGTGACTGTTTCGATCATGCTGGAACTGATCGAGAAATGCTTCCCGGCCAAGGCCAAGGGTGAGTGGGCCGGCAAACTGGCGGAAATCTTCCCGGCCCGTGAAAAGGTCCTGGAAACCGATGCTGCGCTGTATCGCAAGATCAACACGCAGAACAACATCGCGCTGGAACTGGTTGAAGAAAGCAGCGAGACCCCAAGCTACGCTTGATCTTGCCGCATGAAAAACGCCCCGTACTCAATGAGTGCGGGGCGTTTTTTTATGCGGACAGACAGTCAGCCACAAAATCCATGGTGTGAGCTACATCGCTTTCGCGAGCAAGCCCGCTCCCACAGTGAATCTCCTGTGCACACAAGATGTGTGGCAACAGAGATCAATGTGGGAGCGGGGCTTGCTCGCGAAAGGGCCAGAGCCAACACCACCAATCTGGCAAGAATGTGTTTTTGCCAAATGTCAGGTGCGGGACTTTTCGATCAGTTCGATGTAGTCCTGGGCGTTGCGCTGATCGGCGATCAGGTCAACGAAAGTCTTGCCCTGCTCGTCCTTGCCATCAACGTCATAACCCGCCTCAACGAAGAAGCCCAGGAAGCGCTCGAAGTCATCGATACGCAGACCACGATAAGCCTTGATCAGTTTGTGCAGCGACGGCGAAGTGGCGTCGACCGGCTCAAAATCGAGGAACAGCTTGATCTGCTCATCGCCGATCTCGTCACCAATCACTTGTTTCTTATCTTTACGCATTGCCGACTCCAGCTCGCAGACATGACACGGGGCGGGCAGTTTACCCCTGCCCGGCCGCCCGGCTCAACGCGATCGCACCGCCCCGGTGTGCAAATCGGCCCAGATATGGCCGTTGGCGTAACTGAGGAACTGCACATACACGGTGTCGTTGCGCAGCAGATCGATCACCACGCGGTATTGCGCGAGCGGATAAAACAGCGTGAGCGTTTTGCTTTTTTCGTCGTAGGCCGGCTTTTTCAGGCTTTTGCTTTCGCCGTCGAAACTCACCAACACCTGGTTGATGGTCGCGCCTTTGTTCAGCGACTTGCCCTTGAGGCGGATCAGCAAGGATGAAGTGACCGGAATCGGCTGTTGATTGGACTGGCGCTGCGCTCCGACGACCACGGAATAGTCGGTGACCTGCATGAGTTGCTGCTGCTCGGGCTCGGCATCGCGCACGGTCAGATCGTCCGGCGGCAGGAACTGACTGTGCATCGGCGCGGCGGACAGCGGCAGGCTGAGGGTCAGCAACAGGGCGGCAAAGCTGCGGATCAAGAGGCTCATGACAGGCTCCGGGGGGGCGGGGCCGAGCACTCTAGCATGGGTGTACGAAAACGGTTCCGCACACACAAAACAACTGTGGGAGCGGGCTTGCTCGCGAAAGCGGTGTGTCAATTTTCAATAATGCCGACTGACACGACGCCTTCGCGAGCAAGCCCGCTCCCACAGGAGGCAGTGCAGGGTTCTTACATGCCTTTAACGGCAAAGATCCCGTTGGCGTTGCGCCAGTAGCCTTTGTAATCCATGCCGTAACCGAAGATGTAACGGTCGATGCACGGCAGGCCAACGAAATCGGCTTTCAGGTCTGGACGCGCCTTGCGGTCGTGGTCTTTGTCGATCAGCACGGCGGTGTGCACTTTGCGCGCGCCGGCGTGTTTGCAGAAGTCGATGATCGCGCCGAGGGTGTGACCTTCATCGAGGATGTCGTCGATGATCAGCACGTCGCGGTCGATGAACGAGACTTCCGGCTTGGCTTTCCAGAACAGGTCGCCGCCGCTGGTTTCGTTGCGATAACGGGTTGCGTGCAGGTAGGACGCTTCCAGCGGGAACTGCAGATGCGTCAGCAGTTTGCCGGAGAAAATCAGCCCGCCGTTCATCACGCAAAACACCACCGGGTTGCTGTCAGCCAGTTGTTCGTTGATTTGTGCACCGACGCGAGCGATGGCCGCCTCGACTTCAGATTCGGTGTACAGGCAGTCAGCCTCTCGCATGATTTGACGGATATGCTCGAGATCAGCGGACATGGCGCTCTCCAGGGGTGGCGGAATTGGAAAAGCGGGCAAAGGTACGCATCCATTGAGGCCGAATCAAGCCTTTATGGACTAACGTACAGAATGTCCTATAGGACATCACCCTCGGATAGATTAATCTAGGCCGGTTTTTTTGCCCGCCGCCGGAGTTTTTCCATGCCCATCCTCGAGATCCGCCATCCGCTGATCCGCCATAAACTCGGCCTGATGCGCCGCGCTGACATCAGCACCAAGAATTTCCGTGAGCTTGCTCAGGAAGTCGGCGCCCTGTTGACCTATGAAGCTACAAAAGATTTGCCGCTGGAGTCCTACGACATTGCAGGCTGGTGCGGCACCGTGTCGGTCGAGAAAATCGCCGGCAAGAAGATCACCGTCGTGCCGATCCTGCGCGCCGGTATCGGCATGCTCGAAGGCGTGCTGAGCCTGATCCCGGGCGCCAAGGTTTCTGCTGTGGGCGTTGCCCGCAACGAAGAAACCCTGCAAGCGCACACCTATCTGGAAAAACTGGTTCCGGAAATCGACGAACGCCTGGCGATGATCATCGACCCGATGCTCGCCACCGGCAGCTCGATGGTCGCGACCATCGACCTGCTGAAGAAAGCCGGCTGCAAGGACATCCGCGCCATGGTGCTGGTTGCTGCGCCGGAAGGTATCGCAGCAGTCGAAAAAGCTCACCCGGACGTGACCATCTACACCGCGTCCATCGATGAGCGCTTGAACGAGCACGGTTACATCATCCCTGGGCTTGGCGACGCCGGTGACAAGATCTTCGGCACCAAGCAGAAGGACGCGTGACCATGCAGCAAGAGTTCAACGATCCGCTCTGGCGCACGGTGTTGTCCGGCGCCCAGATGCTGTTCGTGGCTTTCGGCGCGTTGGTGCTGATGCCGCTGATCACGGGCCTGGACCCGAACGTGGCACTGTTTACCGCAGGTCTGGGGACGATCCTGTTCCAGATCGTCACCGGGCGTCAGGTGCCGGTGTTCCTCGCGTCGAGCTTCGCTTTCATTACCCCGATCATTCTCGCCAAGGGCCAGTTCGGCCTTGCCGCGACCATGGGCGGGGTGATGGCGGCCGGTTTCGTCTACACCTTCCTCGGCCTGGCCGTGAAGATCAAAGGCACCGGTTTCATCGATCGTCTGTTGCCACCCGTGGTGATCGGTCCGGTGATCATCTCCATCGGCCTGGCCATGGCGCCGATTGCCGCGAACATGGCGATGGGCAAGGCTGGCGACGGTTCGGAACTGATCCACTACCAGACCGCGATGCTGATCTCGATGCCGGCGCTGCTGACCACGTTGATCGTCGCGGTGTTCGGTAAAGGCATCTTCCGTCTGGTGCCGATCATTTCCGGTGTGCTGGTCGGTTTTGCCATGTCGTTCTATTTCGGCGTGGTCGATACCGCGAAGATTGCCGCAGCGCCATGGTTCGCCCTGCCGCACTTCACCGCGCCGGAGTTCAACTGGCAGGCGATTCTGTTCATCGTTCCGGTGGCACTGGCCCCGGCAATCGAACACATCGGCGGCGTGATTGCCGTCGGTAGCGTGACCGGTCGCGATTACCTGAAGAAGCCGGGCCTGCATCGCACCCTGCTCGGTGACGGCATTGCCACCACCGCTGCCGGCCTGTTCGGTGGCCCGCCAAACACCACCTACGCCGAAGTGACGGGCGCGGTGATGCTGACCAAGAACTACAACCCGAAAATCATGACCTGGGCGGCGATTTTCGCTATCACCCTGGCGTTCATCGGCAAGTTCGGCGCGCTGCTGCAAAGCATTCCGGTGCCGGTGATGGGCGGGATTCTGTGCCTGTTGTTCGGCTCGATTGCGGCGGTGGGGATGAATACCCTGATCCGTCACAAGATCGATCTGGGCGAGGCGCGCAATCTGGTGATTGTCTCGGTGACGCTGGTGTTCGGGATTGGCGGTGTGCTGGTCGGCACCGGGACTGGTCCGGACGACTTCGGCCTCAAAGGCATCGCACTGTGCGCGGTGGTGGCGATTGCGCTGAACCTGATCCTGCCGGGCAATGACAGCTGGAAGCACAAGAAAGCGGATGAGCCGCTGATCTAAACTTTAGATCCGCGTTGCCTGGTAGAGAGCTTTCGCGAGCAACCCCGCTCCCACATTTGATCGCGTTCCAATGTGGGAGCGGGCTTGCTCGCGAAGCTTTTGGCTTTTAGAGGGCCAGCGGCGCTCGTTCGCAGAGGGTCGCCAACGCCTTCGCCCATTGCCGGTCGTCATTCAGACACGGTACCAGGACCAATTCCTCGCCCCCCGCTTCGCGGAACTGCTCCTTGCCGCGATCACCAATCTCTTCCAGCGTCTCGATGCAGTCGGCGACAAACGCCGGGCACATCACCAGGATTTTCTTCAAACCGTTTCTCGCGAGCTCATCCAGGCGCGCCTCAGTGTAGGGTTCGATCCACTTGGCCCGGCCCAGACGCGACTGAAACGACACCGACCATTTGCCATCCGGCAAGCCCATGCGCTCGGCAAACAGCGCGGCGGTACGCAGGCATTGCGCGCGATAACAGGTCGCCAACACCGCAGGTGAGGCGTTCTTGCAGCAGTCTTCATTCTTGAAGCAATGATCGCCGGTCGGATCGAGTTTGGTCAGATGCCGCTCAGGCAAACCGTGGAAGCTCAGCAGCAAGTGATCGTAATCCTGCTGCACATGCGGCCGAGCGCTTTCGACCAGCGCATCGAGGTATTCCGGCTGATCATAGAACGGTTGCAGCACCGACAATTTCACGTCGAGCTTCTTCTGGCGAATCACCCGCTTCGCTTCTTCAATCACCGTGGTCGTGGTGCTGTCGGCGAATTGCGGATACAGCGGCGCCAGCGTGATGCGTTTGTGCCCCGCCGCTACCAGTTTCAGCAGGCAGGTTTCAATCGATGGCTCGCCATAACGCATCGCCAGTTCCACCGGCCCCTGCTTCCATTGCGCTTTCATCTGCTGTTGCAGACGGCGGCTGAGCACCACCAGCGGTGACCCCTCCTCCCACCAGATCGAGGCATAGGCGTGGGCCGACTGCTCCGGGCGCTTGATCAGGATCAGCGACACCAGCAGACGCCGCACCGGCCATGGCAGGTCGATCACGTACGGGTCCATCAGGAATTGATTGAGGTAGCTGCGTACATCGGCCACCGAGGTGGAGGCCGGGGAACCCAGGTTGACCAGAAGCAAGGCGTGATCGGTCATGCAACGTCCTATTTCAGAGGCGGCTGGAGAGATCATCCAGAGCCGCGCGTAAATCCGTGAACTGGAAAGTGAAACCCGCTTCCAGCAAGCGTGCCGGCACGGCCTTCTGGCCGCCGAGCAACAACAAAGACATCTCACCAAGGCCGACTTTCAACGCCAGCGTTGGCATCAGCATGAACGCCGGGCGGTGCAACACGCTGCCCAGCGTCTTGGCAAATTCGCGATTGCGCACAGGTTGCGGCGCGCACGCATTATAAGGACCACTGCTCTGCTCGCGGTGCAGAAGAAAATCAATCAGGGCGATTTGATCGTTGATATGAATCCACGGCATCCACTGCCGGCCATTGCCCAAAGGCCCGCCGAGCCCGAGTTTGAACGGCAACAACAGACGCGACAAAAAGCCGCCCTCTGCTGACAACACCAGACCGGTTCGCACCAGTACCACACGGATTCCCAGCGCTTCGGCGCGCAGTGCAGTTTCCTCCCAGGCGATGCACAACTGGCTGGCGAAGTCGTCGATCACCGGTGGCGATTCTTCCGTCAGTTCGCGCTCACCGCCGTCGCCATACCAGCCGATGGCCGATCCGGAGATCAGCAGCGATGGTTTCTGCGCCCGCGTGTCGAGCCAGGCCAGCAGCGTTTCCGTGAGCTTGATACGGCTGCTCCATAACAGCGCCTTGCGGCGATGGGTCCACGGCCGATCGGCAATCGGCGCACCGGCCAGATTGATGATGGTGTCGACCGGCTCTTCGCCGAGGTCTTCCAGACGCGCAATACCGCGCACCTGCGCACCACAGATTTTCGCGACTGTCTCCGGCTTGCGACTCCACACCGTCAAGCGATGCCCCTGCTCCAACCAGTATCGGCAGAGCTGACGTCCGATCAAACCAGTACCGCCGGTCAGCAATATGTGCATGACATCTTCCTCGCGTGGCATTTAACCCGGATCACTAGTCTATTTTTATAAGCAGGGATCTTTTCTATCGGGCAGGCTCTATTGTTTAACCATAGGCCAAGCTGTCAGAACGAGAACGCTTGAAGTTATACCAAAAAACAAAATTGTACAGGTTTCATCGACGGCGTAGTCTGTACAGAAAGGTAAACGAGGCCCCTATGACTGTACCTATCGCAATCATCGGCACCGGCATCGCCGGACTCTCCGCCGCCCAGGCTCTTACAGAGAGCGGGCACACCGTGCAGCTGTTCGATAAAAGCCGCGGCAGCGGCGGGCGCATGGCAAGCAAACGCAGCGACGCCGGTTCGCTGGACATGGGCGCACAATACTTCACCGCCCGCGACCGACGCTTCGTCACCGAAGTGCAGCGTTGGCAAAGCCAAGGCTGGGTCGCCGAGTGGCAACCGCAGCTCTACACCTTTCAGGGCGGCCAGCTGAATCTGTCACCGGACGAGCAGACCCGCTGGGTCGGCACGCCGCGCATGAGCGCCATCACCCGCGGCTTGCTCGATGGCCTGGAAGTGCACTTTGCCTGCCGCATCACCGAGGTCTATCGCGGTGAAGAACACTGGCATCTGCAGGACGCCGAAGGTTTCACTCATGGCCCGTTCAGCCACGTCGTGATCGCCACGCCGGCACCGCAAGCGACTGCTTTGTTGGCCGCCGCGCCGAAGCTTGCCGGGGCCGCTGCCGGGGTGAAAATGGAGCCAACCTGGGCTGTTGCCCTCGCCTTCGAGACACCGCTGGATACGCCTATCGAAGGTTGCTTCGTGCAGGACAGCCCGCTCGACTGGCTGGCGCGCAACCGCAGCAAACCGGGGCGCGACAACAGCCTCGACACCTGGGTGCTGCACGCCAGCAGTGCATGGAGCCGACAGCACATCGACCTGTCCAAGGAAGCCGTGATCGAGCAACTGCACGGTGCTTTTGCCGAGCTGCTGCACAGCGCCATGCCCGCGCCGACCTTCAGCCTCGCCCACCGCTGGCTCTACGCACGTCCGGCGACGGGCCACGAATGGGGCACCCTGGCCGACGCCGATCTGGGCCTGTACGCCTGCGGCGACTGGTGCCTGTCCGGGCGCGTCGAAGGCGCTTGGCTCAGTGGCCAGGAAGCTGCGCGACGCTTGCACGAACACCTGCAATGAACCGCATCAATCCGCGTAAATTGCTGCTGTCGAAATGGACAGCAGCGCAACCGCAGAATCGTGAGAAACACTTTCTGGTGACCGAGCTGTTCTGCGACGAGGAAGGCACAGTGCTGGAAGTCGAGTTGCAGGCAGTGTTGACCAAGCGTGCCGAAAGATTCGATTGGCAGACGCTACAAAACAACGCTGAATGGCTGCAGGGCTGGAAGTAAATACCGTCATCCTGTGGGAGCGAGCTTGCTCGCGAAGGCGGTGTGTCAATCAATGCATTTTCTGGATGTTAATCCGTATTCGCGAGCAAGCTCGCTCCCACAGTGAACGGCGTTTAATCCAAAAAGTTATACAAATAATTTGACTTGTACACCCATGAATCTATGCTGAGCAAAGTTGTACAGAGATCGACCTCTGTACAGGTATGGATTCGAGGTGGCCATGTCTGATTCTTGCGCAGCCAAACCCAAAATCGCCATCAGCGCCTGCCTGCTGGGCGCCGAGGTGCGCTACAACGGTGGGCACAAGGAATCACGCCTGTGCAGCCGTACTCTCACTGAGCATTTCGATTTCGTCCCGGTGTGTCCGGAGGTCGCGATCGGCCTGGGCATTCCGCGCGAGCCGATCCGCCTTGTCGGCGAGACCGAGCATCCACAAGCGGTTGGCACGGTAAACCCCTCGATCAACGTCACCCGGCCACTGGCCGAGTACGGCACGAAAATGGCCGCCGAGCTTGATGACATCTGCGGCTACATCTTCATGCAGCAATCGCCGTCCTGCGGCCTGGAACGGGTCAAGGTCTACCACGCCAACGGCGCCCCGGTGAACGGCGGCGGGCGCGGGATTTACGCCCAGGCGTTCTGCGCACAGCACCCCGATCTGCCGGTGGAAGAAGCCGGGCGTCTCAACGATCCGGTACTGCGCGAAAACTTTATCACCCGTGTGTTTGCCTACAGCGAATGGCAACAAGTCCTCGCCAATGGTCTGAGCCGTCGCGCCCTCACAGAATTTCATTCGCGCTACAAATACTTGCTAATGGCGCACAACCCACTGCAATACAAGGCGCTGGGCAAGCTGTTGGGCAACATGGCCGACACTGACCCGGCGGAACTCGGTCCGCGCTACTTCAGCGAACTGATGGCGGCGCTGAAGAGATGCGCCACACGCGGCACCCACAGCAATGTCCTGCAGCACATCAGCGGCTATCTGAAACAGGCGATCAGCGCCGAGGACAAACAGGAAATGCAACACGTCATCGGCCAGTACCGCCAGGGCATCGTGCCGCTGGTGGTGCCGTTGACGCTGCTCAAGCATCACTTTCGCCTCCATCCGGATTCGTACATCGCGCAACAGGTTTACCTGCAACCGCACCCGGAAAACCTCAGTCTGCGAAACGCAATCTAATGAACGACAAACTCGATACCAGCGCCCAGGAAGACCTTGGCGCGGATTTTAAAAAAGCCCTCGACGAGGGCTGGCTGCCGATTCGTGAAGTCGCGCGGCAAACCGGCGTCAATGCGATCACTCTGCGGGCGTGGGAACGTCGCTACGGGCTGGTCGTGCCGCAACGCACACCCAAGGGTCACCGGCTGTATTCGGCCGACCATGTGCAACGCATTCTGACCATCCTTACCTGGCTCAACCGTGGCGTCGCCGTCAGTCAGGTCAAACCGCTGCTCGACACACCGCAGGCGTTCAGCGAGTCGGTGGAAAACGACTGGCAGCGCTTGCGCCAGACCCTGCTGACAGCCGTCACCCAACTCAATGAGCGCAACCTGGACGACAGCGTCAATCAGGCCATGGCGCTCTACCCTCCACGCACGCTGTGCGAGCAGTTGCTGATGCCGTTGCTGGCGGAACTGGAGCAGCGCTGGCAAGGCCAGTTCGGCGCGCAGATGGAACGGGTGTTCTTTTATTCGTGGTTACGCAGCAAATTCGGCACACGCATCTACCATAACAATCGTCAGTTGCATGGCGCCCCGCTGTTGTTGATCAATCACTCCGACCTGCCACTGGAACCTCATCTGTGGCTGTGCGCGTGGCTGGTCAGCAGCGCCGATTGTCCGGTGCAAGTGTTTGACTGGCCGCTGCCAGCCGCCGAACTGGCGCTGGCGGTCGAACACCTGCAAGCCCGTGGCGTACTGCTGTATTCCAGCAAAGCCATGAACCTTGCGCAGTTGCCCAAACTGCTGAACGGCGTCAGTTGCCCCAAAATGCTGATCGGACCAACGGTATGCATTCACCAAGCCGAGTTGTCCGTAAAAACCTCCGAGATGGCTGATGTGTTCCTGGCTGAAGACGCGCTTCAAGCGCACCAGGTGCTCGTTCAGCGTGGGCTGATTTGATGGACGCCGTGAGTGCCGACATGCAATTGATCTGGCTGCGCAGCGATTTGCGCCAACATGACAACACTGCCCTCGCAGCCGCTGCAGCGCTCGGCCCGACGGTTGCCGTGTATCTGTTGAGCCCGCAGCAGTGGCTGGAACATGACGATGCGCCGTGCAAGGTCGACTTCTGGTTGCGCAATCTCGATACGCTGAGCCAAAGCCTCGCCGCGCTGAATATTCCGTTGCTGATCCGTACCGCCGCCCATTGGGACCAGGCTCCGGCGGAACTGCTCAAGCTTTGCCGGCAATTGAAGATCGAGGCGGTTCACGTCAACGAAGAATACGGCGTCCATGAAAGCCGTCGCGATGCGGCGGTGGCGGACACGTTGAAGGCTGAAGGCATCACGTTTCACAGCTATCTCGACCAGTTGTTGTTTAAACCTGGCAGCGTGCTGACCAAGACCGGCAGTTACTTCAAGGTGTTCAGCCAGTTCCGCAAAGTCTGTTACGAACGTCTGCACCGCTCGATGCCAGCGCGGGTCAAAGCCCCCGGCAAACAGGCAAAACTCCCGATCGACAGTGATCCTGTCCCCGCTTCCGTCAAAGGCTTCGCCACCCCGAGCCAAACCCTGCGTGATCTGTGGCCGGCCGGTGAAAAAGAAGCCCGGCGCCGTCTCGACACCTTCACCGATGCGCAGATCGATTACTACCAAAGCGAACGCGACTTCCCGGCCAAACCGGGCACCAGTCAACTCTCTGCGTACCTCGCCGCCGGGGTGATTTCCCCGCGCCAATGCCTGCACGCCGCCCTGCAAAGCAATCAGGGCGAGTTCGAGAGCGGCAAGGTCGGTGCGGTCACCTGGATCAACGAGCTGCTGTGGCGCGAGTTCTACAAACACATTCTGGTCGGCTATCCACGGGTCTCGCGGCACCGCGCTTTTCGTCAGGAAACCGAAGCGCTGGCCTGGCGTGATGCGCCGGACGATCTGGCCGCCTGGCAAGAGGCGCGCACCGGTCTGCCGATTATCGACGCGGCGATGCGTCAATTGCTCGAAACCGGCTGGATGCACAATCGCCTGCGCATGATCGTGGCGATGTTCCTGACCAAAAACCTGCTGATCGACTGGCGCGAAGGCGAACGCTTTTTCATGCGTCACCTGATTGATGGCGATTTGGCGGCGAACAACGGTGGCTGGCAATGGAGCTCGTCGACGGGCACCGATTCGGCACCGTACTTCCGCATTTTCAACCCGTTGAGTCAGTCGGAAAAATTCGACAGCGAAGGCCTGTTCATCAAGCACTGGCTGCCGGAACTGGCGAGCCTCGACAAAAAACAGGTGCACAACCCGGCCGACCTCGGTGGCTTGTTCGGCGCGGCGGACTACCCGTCGCCGATCGTCAACCTCAGCAGCTCGCGCCAGCGCGCACTGGCCGCCTTCAAGAACCTGCCATCGCGTATGTCTACCGGAGGCGATGATGAGTGAATTCCTGCGCCGCTTCGCCCGGCAATTTTCAGCGTTGAACAAAGACAACCTGCATACCCTGGGCGAGCTGTACAGCGATGACATTCACTTTACCGACCCGTTGCACGAGGTGCAGGGGCTGACGCAGTTGCGCGAATACTTCGGCGAACTGTACGCCAACGTCAGCGAATTGCGTTTCGACTTTCATGGGTTCGATCAGATCGGCGCCTGCGAAGGCTACCTGCGCTGGGTCATGAGTTATCGCCACCCGCGCCTGGCGGGTGGCCGTCTGATTCGTGTCAGCGGCTGTTCGCATCTGCTGTGGCACGACAAGGTTTATCGCCATCGGGATTATTTCGATGCCGGGGCGCTGCTGTATGAACACTTGCCAGTATTGGGCCGGGTCATTGCCTGGCTGAAAAGGAGAATGGGATGAGTCGTACACCTCCACGGCGTTATTGGTTGACCGGAGCCAGCAGTGGCATCGGCGCGGCGCTGGCTGAAGAGATCCTGAAGACCGGTGCGCATCTGGCGGTCAGTTCCCGTCAGATCGCCCCGCTCAAGGTCTTGTCGCAACGCTATCCGGGGCAGGTTCTGGTGGTGCCGGGGGATCTGACCAACAGCCAGACGGTTCGCGAAATCGGCGAGCAGATCACTGCGGACTGGGGTTCGCTGGACTCGGTGATTCTCAATGCCGGCACCTGCGAATACGTGGATGCCAAGCAGTTCGACTCCTCGATCATCGAGCACGTGGTGCGCACCAACCTGCTCGCCAGCAGCTACTGCATCGAAGCCGCGCTACCGCTGCTGCGCAAAGGCACGGCGCCGCATCTGATCGGCGTGGCCAGCTCGGTGACCTACCTGCCGCTGCCACGGGCCGAAGCCTACGGTGCCTCGAAGGCCGGTTTGCGTTACCTGTTCGAGTCACTACGCATCGATCTGGCCGACGAGGGCATTGAAGTCACCGTGGTCAGCCCCGGTTTCGTCGACACACCGCTGACCGCCAAAAACGACTTCCCCATGCCCTTGAGCTGGCCTGTGGGTAAAGCTGCGCGGCACATCTTCGCCAAGCTCAAGGATCGGCCATTGGAAATTGCCTTCCCGGCGCTGTTCATGGCCGCGCTGTGGCCTCTGTCGAAAATGCCTGCACGCGTCCAATTGGCCATCGGCAAGCGCATGGTGCGCAAGTCGCCGCCCCTGACGGATCCGACATGAAGATTGCCATCGTCGGCAGCGGCATCGCCGGGCTTACCTGCGCTTACCTGCTCAATCGCCGCCACCAAGTCACGGTGTTCGAGGCGGGCGACTGGGTCGGTGGCCACACGCACACGGTGGATGTCACCGTCGCGGGTCGGTCCTATGCCGTGGATACCGGCTTCATCGTCTTCAATGACTGGACGTACCCGAACTTTATCCGCCTGCTCGGCCAGCTCGGCGTAGCATTCAAACCGACCGAAATGAGTTTCTCGGTGACCGACCCGGACACCGGTGTGGAATACAACGGCAATAACCTCAACAGCCTGTTCGCCCAGCGCAGCAACCTGTTGTCGCCGGGGTTCTGGGGCATGTTGCGCGACATTCTGCGCTTTAACAAAGAAGCCCAGCGCGACCTCGTCGAACTGCGCATCGGCGCCGACACCACCCTCGATGATTACCTCAAGGCCGGCGGTTACGGCGAACGTTTCATCCTGCATTACATCGTGCCGATGGGCTCGGCGATCTGGTCGATGCCGATGGCGGAAATGCTCAACTTCCCGCTGCAGTTTTTTGTGCGGTTCTTCAAGAACCATGGACTGTTGTCAGTCAGTGACCGGCCGCAATGGCAAGTCATCGAAGGCGGTTCCAGCGCTTATATTGCGCCGCTGACGGCTGCGTTCAAGGAGCGGATTCGCCTCAATTGCCCGGTTACCCGGGTCGATCGCAGCGTGCACGGCGTGATGATTCACAGCCCGGCGGGCATCGAGCACTTCGACAAGGTGGTATTCGCCTGCCACAGCGATCAAGCGTTGAAACTGCTGGCAGTCCCCAGCGACGCCGAACGCGCGATCCTCGGCGCGTTGCCGTATGCCGACAACGAAGTGGTGCTGCACACCGATACCCGTTTGCTGCCGACACGCAAACTGGCGTGGGCGAGCTGGAACTATCGGCTCAGCGGCGCCGGCCATACCCACGCCGCCGTCACCTACGACATGAACATTCTGCAGGGTATTCAGAGCGACACCACGTTCTGCGTCAGCCTCAATCAGAGCGCCGGGATCAGCCCAGACAAAGTGCTCGCCCGCTACACCTACGCCCACCCGCAATTCAGCCTCGCGGCAGTGGCCGCACAGCAGCGTTGGGGCGAACTGGATGGCGCGCAGCACTCGCATTATTGCGGCGCCTATTGGGCTAACGGTTTTCACGAGGACGGTGTGGTCAGCGCCTTGCGCGTGGCCGCCGCGTTCGGGGAAAGCTTATGAACAGCGCTCTGTACAGCGGCTGGATCGGCCATCGGCGTTTTTCGCCGCGCCGCCATGCATTCCGTTACCGGATCGGTTTGCTCTATCTCGATCTCAGCGAACAGGACGCAGTGCTTGCACTGTCGCCGCTGGCCGGACGCAGCCGCTTTGCGCCGTTTTCCTTTCGCGAGACTGACTACCTCAAAGCCTTCACCGGCCATGGCATGCGGCTGATCGATGCCGTGCGCCAGCAGGTCGGCATCGCCATCGGCCACGAACCGCAAGGCTCGATCTGCCTGCTGACCCAGGCGCGCAGCTGGGGGCTGGCGTTCAATCCGGTGAGTTTCTTTTATTGTCATGAGGCAGACGGGCAACTGGCGGCGATCGTCTGCGAAGTCACCAACACGCCGTGGCGCGAGCGCTATCACTATGTATTGCCGGCGCGCGCGCCGATCAATCTGCAGGATTTCCATCAGCACTTCGCCGTGGCCAAGGCCTTTCATGTTTCGCCGTTCCTGCCGCGCGATCTCGAATACCGCATGAGCTTCAGCCCCGCCGCGCAAAGCCTCGGCGTGCACATGGCTGACTGGCAAGGCGAGCACAAACTGTTCGATGCGACGCTCAATCTGCAGCGCGAAAGCCTCGACCGGCGCAGCCTGCATCGTTACCTGCGGCGCTTTCCGTGGATGACTGCGAAAACCGCTCTGGCCATTTACTGGCAAGCGTTGCGACTGCTGCTCAAACGCGTACCGATTTTTGCTCACCAGACTGCCGATGGCAGTTTTCAAACCGCCACTGTGCCTCCCAAGGAGCGCCGTCATGAAGTCCTCTAGTCTGTCGGTCAGCCGGTTCAGCACCAACGGTTTGACCGGATCGCTGCTGCGCCGCGGCGTGCTGCGCCAATTGGCGCAGCTCAAACACGGACAATTGCTGCTGGTCGAGGATGGCGAACGCTTGATGTACGGTACGCCGGGCAGTGCCTTGCTCGGAGAGATTCATGTGCTGGACCCGGCCGTTTGGGGCATGGTCGCCGGTAATGGTTCGATTGGTGCGGGTGAGGCTTTTATTCACGGCTATTGGACTTCGCCCGATCTGACGGCGGTGGTGCGCGTGTTCGTCAGCAACCTGGATGTGCTCGATGCCATGGAGGGCGGTCTGGCCCGCCTCAGCCGGCCGTTGGTGCACGGCCTGCACTGGCTCAACCGCAACACGCGCAAGGGTTCGCAGAAGAACATCGCCGCGCACTACGATCTGGGCAACGATCTGTTCGAGCAGTTTCTCGACCCGACCATGATGTATTCGGCGGCGCAGTTCCTCACCCCTGAGGACAGTCTCGAACAGGCACAACTGAACAAACTGGAACGCATCTGTCAGAAGCTCGCGCTCAAGGACAGCGACCATCTGCTGGAGATCGGCACCGGCTGGGGCAGCATGGCGCTGTATGCCGCGCAACATTATGGCTGCCGTGTGACGACCACGACGCTGTCGAAAGAGCAGTACGCGTTTACCGCGCAACGCATCGAACAACTGGGCCTGCAGGATCGCGTCACGCTGCTGCTCAAGGACTACCGCGACCTGACCGGCGAATACGACAAACTGGTGTCGATCGAGATGATCGAAGCCGTCGGCCACCGCTTCCTGCCGACCTACTTCAAACAGTGCGCGCACTTGCTCAAGAGCAATGGCCTGATGCTGATTCAGGCGATCACCATCCGCGAGCAGCGTTACGAGCAAGCCAAGCGCGGCGTCGATTTCATCCAGCGCTACATCTTCCCCGGCGGCGCCCTGCCCTGCGTGCAGAAAATGCTCGAAGTGGTCGGCCGCGACACCGACATGAACCTGCTGCACATGGAAGATTTCGGCCTGCACTACGCCCGCACCCTGCGCCTGTGGCACGAGAACTTCCGCCGCGCCCATGGCCGCTTGAGCGAGCTGGGTTACGACGATTATTTCCTGCGGCTGTGGGAGTTTTACCTGTGTTACTGCGAGGGCGGTTTCCTCGAACGCAGCATCGGCACCGCGCAATTGCTGCTGGCCAAACCGGCGGCGATGACCGCGCCGCTGCTCGGACGCTTCGATGCTTGAACGTGTCGCCAATGCCGTGCTGTTCCAGATCGGCTGGCTGGCCTGCGTGCTCGGCGGCAACAGTTTGTGGCTGCTGGTCGCGTTGGCGGTGCTGGTGATTCATCTGCGCTGGATCAGCAGCTGGGCGGCTGAGGGCCGTTTGATCCTCAGCGTGGTAATTGTCGGCACCGCGGTCGACAGCGTGCTGCGCGGTGCCGGGGTGTTCGCGTTTCAGGATCAGTCGCCGCTGATTCCGCTGTGGCTGATGCTGCTCTGGGCGCTGCTGGCAACCACCTTGCGCCATTGCCTGGCCTGGAGCGCCCGGCCCTGGTGGCTGGCGAGTTTACTCGGCGCTGTCGGCGGCGCGCTGTCGTATTACGCTGGCGGGCGCCTGGCCGGGGTGCAATTTCCCTATGGCGAACTGCCGACACTGATCGGCATCGGCCTGCTCTGGGCGCTGCTGTTCCCGCTGCTGCATGCAATGACTCGGCGACTGGCGCACTGAGCGTCGGTCAGACCTTTCACACGTGCGCCGGCCACTGCCTTACACTGCCGACCATGAAGACCATTCCCCACCAACAAATCACTGAACCGGCGGTCACTTGCTCCACCTGCGCGGCGTGCTGTTGCCAGCTCGAAGTGATGCTGATCACCGACACTGGCGTGCCTGATCGCTTTATCGATACCGATGAATGGGGCGGTGAAGTGATGCTGCGTCTGGACGACGGCTGGTGCGCGGCGCTGGATCGCGACACGATGATGTGCACGATTTACGAGAAACGCCCGCTGATCTGCCGCGAGTTCGAGATGGGTGCACCAGAGTGCATTGAAGAGCGCAAAGGCATCACGACCGCTTACCGCTGATCCCAAGAACACCCCAAAACAAATGTAGGCCTTCGCCTGCTCGCGATAGCGGTGTGTCAGTCAATATATGTGTGACTGACACACCGCTATCGCGAGCAGGCGAAGGCCTACAGGGGTTATGCGTACGGCTTACAACGGCATTGTGTAATGCAGCGCGTAACTTTCTACACCGTCGTTGTCACTGGCCAGACCGGCGTTGGAATAGTGCGTCGCACGAATCCCGACTTCATGTCCGCCATTGAAACGCAGGCCAAAACCGAGGCGGTCTTCGAACTGGAAGGAACCGCCGAGATTGTTGGATTCGTACTTGGTATTGGAGAACGCGGCGACGCCGATCCCCGCCTCGACGTACGGTTTGACCGATTGTCCGGCAAACTCGTAAACAAATACCGGCGAGAACGACAGGCTGTTGTTACTGGACGTCTTGTCACCTTCCCAGTAAGTGTAAGCCCCGCTCCAGTAACCGGTCAGACGACCGACGTCACTTTGCAGCCAGCTCTTGTCCCAGTCGAAATTCATGCCCAGGCGGTAGGTCATGGTCGAATCGCTGGTGGCACCCACCGCGAACTCCACACCTGCCGCTTGCGCAGTAATACTTTGCCCCATCAGTGCGGCCGCAATCGCGGCCAAGCAGAATAGTCGCTTCACTTTGAAACTTCCTTTTCCGGAACGATCGTTTGGTTTTCTAGCTAACTCTTCGCTATAGAAGCTAGCGCCTGCTCAGAAGTTCAGCTGATTTTTTAGTTATTTCACAATTTTTTTACAAGTCGAAGTTTTGCACTTCGTCAGCACTTTGTCCCAACAAGGGCAGGATATTTTTGAAGTACGCAGGATCTGCACTGGTCCAGAATCTGACCGGCCGGTTCGGGCCGGCAGCAAGCAAATCGCGCTCCGCCAAAAGGCGCTGAAGCTGCCGCGCCACAGCCGCACCGGTATCGATCAGGCTGATGTCCTCAGGGATCATCGACTTGAGCATTGGCTTGAGAAAGGGATAGTGGGTGCAGCCCAATATGATTGTGTCGCAACCGCTGGCCAACAGGGGGTCGACATACCCTTGCAGCAACTGGCGCAACCCGGCGCTGTGCAGATCGCCGCTTTCAATCAGTTCGACCAGGCCGGGGCATGGCTGGGTGATCACGCGCACGTCAGTGGCGAAGCGATCGAGCAGCGCGGCGAACTTGGCGCTCTGCAACGTGCCGGTGGTGGCGAGCACGCCGACCACACCGCTGCGAGTCGCGGCGGCCGCTGGTTTGACCGCAGGCTCCATGCCGACCAGCGGCCAGTCGGGAAAATCACGCCGCAAATCGGCAACACCCGCGACGGTCGCGGTATTGCACGCTATGACGAGGGCCTTGGCACCGTGCTCCCGAAAAAACCCCGCCATCACACTGCAGCGCTGACGGATGAATTCAGGGGTTTTCTCACCGTAGGGAATGTGCCCGCAATCGGCGACATAGAGCAGTGATTCATTGGGCAGCAAACGCTGGATTTCCGCCAGCACCGACAGGCCGCCGACGCCGGAGTCGAACACGCCGATCGGCGCTTCACGCATGGCGCGAACCACAGACACTGCACCCCGGATCACGCTTGACCCGCAGCTCGCGGAAGCGCGAGCCCAAGGCATCGATCAACAATAAACGGCCCACCAGCGGTTCACCAAAACCGACCAGCACCTTCAAGGCTTCCAGTGCTTGCAGGCTGCCAACCAGACCGACCAGCGGCCCGACCACACCGGCTTCGCTGCAAGTCAGTTCGGCTTCGCTGCCGTGCCCGTATAAACAGTGGTAGCACGGGCTCTCGGCACGACGCGGATCGAACACCGACAACTGGCCTTCCAGGCGAATCGCCGCACCGCTCACCAATGGCTTGCCCGCGGCCACACACGCAGCGTTGACCGCTTCGCGGGTGGAGAAATTGTCGGAACAGTCGAGCACCAGATCCACCGCCGCCACGGCAGCCGCGAGAGAATCCTCGTCCAGCGCCTGACGATGGGCAACCAGTTGAACCTCGGGATTGATCGCACTCAGGCGCTTGAGCGCCGAGTCGACTTTGCTCATGCCGACGCTGTCGGTGTCGTGAATGATCTGGCGTTGCAGGTTGGTCAAGTCGACCGTGTCGAAATCCGCCAGATGCATTTCACCGACACCGGCCGCTGCCAGATACAACGCAACCGGAGCACCGAGACCGCCGAGGCCGACGATCAGCACGCGACTGTCCTTGAGCTTCAGTTGCCCGTCGATGTCGATGTGTTGCAGCAGAATCTGCCGGCTGTAGCGCAGCAATTCCTGATCATTCAGCACGGCAGGCGCCCCAGACTGATGCGTTGATGACCGCCCAGATCGGTGCGGCTGTGGACTTCTTCGAAACCGCGAGTGAGCAATAAGTCGCGCACGGCTTCGGCTTGATCATAGCCGTGTTCGAGCATCAGCCAGCCCGCGGCCTCCAGATGATCCGGAGCCTGGGCGACGATCAGACGCAGATCGTCGAGCCCGTCCTCACCGGCGACCAGCGCACTGGCCGGTTCGAAACGCACATCGCCTTCGACCAGGTGCGGATCGGCGGCAGCAATGTACGGCGGGTTACTGATGATCAAGTGAAAACGCTGACCTTCCAGTGCGCTGAACCAATGGCTGCTCAGCACCGTGGCGTTGTTCAAATGCAGACGCTGACGATTGCGTTCGGCCAGTGCCACAGCTTCCAGCACACGATCCACTGCGGTGACTTTCCACGCCGGGCGCTCGCTGGCCAAGGCCAGGGCGATTGCGCCGCTGCCGGTGCCAAGGTCGAGCACTTTGGCCGGGGTCGCGGGCAGCAATTCCAGCGCGGCTTCCACCAACAGTTCAGTGTCGGGACGCGGGATCAGCGTGTGCGGCGCGACTTCCAGATCGAGTTTCCAGAAACCCTGCTGCCCGAGAATGTAGGCCACCGGTTCGCCGCTACGGCGCCGTTGCAGGTATTCGGCAAAAGTCAGCGCCGCTTCGCTCGGCACAATGCGCTCCGGCCAGGTGTGCAGAAAGCTGCGCGACTTGCCCAGCGCGGCGGCCAGAAGCAACTCGGCATCCAGACGCGCGGTGGGCGAGTCCGGCAGTTCGGCGGCACGCAACAGGCTGGCAATGATGGTCATTTATTCACCTATCGCTGCGAGCTGGTCAGCCTGATACTCGGCCAGCAACGGCTCGATCACCGCTTCAACGCCACCGGCAAGAATTTCATCAAGGGAATACAGGGTCAGATTGACGCGATGGTCAGTCACCCGGCCTTGCGCAAAGTTGTAGGTGCGGATGCGCTCGGAACGGTCACCGGAACCCACCAGCAATTTACGCTCGCTGGCAATCGCATTGGCCGCCGCGGCGGTTTGCTGATCGTTGAGTTTCGCCGCCAACCAGGCCATCGCCCGTGCACGGTTCTTGTGCTGGGAACGTTCTTCCTGGCACTCGACGACGGTACCGGTCGGTATGTGGGTGATGCGAATCGCCGAGTCGGTGGTGTTGACGTGCTGACCACCGGCCCCGGAGGAGCGATAAGTGTCAACGCGCAAATCCGCCGGGTTGATCTCGATGGCTTCGCGCTCGTCCGGCTCGGGCAGCACCGCCACGGTGCAGGCCGAGGTGTGAATACGGCCCTGGGATTCGGTGGCGGGTACACGCTGGACGCGGTGCGCGCCGGATTCGAATTTCAGTTTGCCGTAAACGTTGTCGCCTTCGATGCGAGCGATGACTTCTTTATAGCCACCGTGTTCGCCTTCGTTTTCCGAAAGAATCTCCACACGCCAGCCACGACGTTCGGCGTAACGCGAATACATGCGGAACAGGTCGCCAGAGAAGATCGCCGCTTCGTCGCCACCGGTACCGGCGCGGATTTCGAGAAAGACGTTACGGCCGTCGTTGGGATCCTTGGGCAGCAACATGCGTTGCAGGTCGCCTTCCAGGGTGATCAGCAATTCTTTGGCTTCGCGGACTTCTTCCACGGCCATTTCACGCATGTCCGGGTCGTTGTCCTTGAGCAGCGCCTGCGCGCCTTCAAGATCGCCTTGTACGCCGAGCAGCTTTTTATAGCCTTGTACCACCGGCTCAAGCTCAGCGTATTCCTTGGAATAAGCGCGGAATCTGGCCTGATCGGCAATGACTTCACCGTCGCCGAGCAGCGCAGTCAGTTCCTCGAAACGGTCCTGGAGGACATCCAGCTTATTGAGCAGTGACGCTTTCATTACGGTTTTTTATCCGAAAAACTATCCGGTGAGCCCTCAAGGGCAAAGAGTTCCTGGGCCATGGCCAGCGCATCGAGGCGGCCTTCGGCAGAAAGCTTTTTCAATTGCACGCTCGGGGCATGCAACAGTTTATTGGTCAGACCACGGGCCAGTTGCCCGAGTACGTCTTCGGCGTTGCCGCCATTGGCCAGCATGCGCAGGGCTTTTTGCAGCTCCTCGTCGCGCAAGCGTTCGCTCTGTTGACGATAGGCCTTGAGCACATCGACCGCCGCCAGCTCACGCAGACGCACCATGAAATCATCGGCGCCGACCGAGACCATCTCTTCCGCTGCCTGGGCTGCACCCTGACGGCTCTTGAGGTTCTCGGCGACCACTTCGTGGAGATCGTCGACGCTGTAGAGGTAAACGTCGTCCAGTTCGCCGACTTCCGGCTCGATATCCCGAGGAACGGCGATGTCGACCATGAAGATCGGTTTGTGCTTGCGCAGCTTCAGTGCGCTTTCCACCGCGCCCTTGCCGAGGATCGGCAGCTGACTGGCGGTCGAACTGATCACGATGTCGCTGCGCACCAGTTCTGCCGGGATGTCCGAGAGCAACACCGCGTGAGCGCCGAACTGCTCGGCCAGCAGACTGGCGCGCTCCAGCGTGCGGTTGGCAACGACGATGCGCTTGACCCCCAGCTCGTGCAAGTGGCGGGCGACCAGGGTAATGGTCTCACCGGCGCCGATCAACAAGGCCTGGCTGCGTTGCAAATCACTGAAAATCTGTTTGGCCAGGCTGACCGCGGCAAACGCCACGGACACCGGGTTTTCCCCAATAGCGGTATCGGTGCGCACCTGTTTGGCGGCATTGAACGTGGCCTGGAACAGTCGCCCCAGCAACGGCCCGATGGTGCCGGCCTCGCGGGCCACGGCATAGGCCGATTTCATCTGGCCGAGAATCTGCGGTTCGCCCAGCACCAGCGAGTCGAGCCCGGAGGCGACACGCATCATGTGACGAACTGCCGCATCATCTTCATGCACATAAGCACTCGCGCGCAGCTCATCGAGGCTTAAATGATGATAATCGGCCAGCCAGCGCAGCACGATATCGGCAGAAAGCTGATCCTGTTCTATATAAAGCTCACTGCGATTGCAGGTGGAGAGGATCGCAGCTTCGCGGCTGTCGGTGAGTCGGCAGAGCTGCTGCAAGGCTTCCACCAGCTGTTCAGGAGTAAAAGCCACGCGCTCGCGGACGTCTACTGAAGCAGTCTTGTGGTTGATACCGAGTGCAAGGAAGGCCATTCAAGGTCGCTGATGGTGACGTGAAGCCGGCAATTGTCCTACTTCGAAAGATTCAGAACAACTACCGCTGACTATTGTCCCAATCGTCAGCCCCTATAATGGGCACAATTGAGTCTCGGTTATGTTTGGTCGAAGGCTTGTGTCATGATGATCCGACCGCAGGTTAGTCGTCCTCTTCCTATATGAATAGATCTTCCGCGTTGCTCCTCGCTTTTGTCTTCCTCAGCGGCTGCCAGGCCTTGGCTCCCGTTTCGCCGGACGGTACGCCGTCGGTTGAAGACACCACGCCCGCGCCTGAAAAGCCCAAGGTTTACAGCTCGTTCAGCGAGGAAACCGTTTTCAGCCTGTTGAGCGCCGAACTCGCCGGCCAGCGCAATCGTTTCGACATTGCCCTGGATAACTACGTGACCCAGGCCATCAATACTCAGGATCCGGGCGTGTCCGAGCGTGCATTCCGTATCGCCGAATACCTGGGCGCCGATCAACCGGCCCTCGATACCGCGCTGATCTGGGCGAAAAACGCCCCGGACGACCTCGAAGCGCAACGCGCCGCCGCCGTGCAGCTGGCGCGTGCCGGGCGTTATGACGACTCGATGGTCTATATGGAGAAAGTCCTGCAGGGCAAGGGCGACACTCATTTCGATTTCCTTGCGCTGTCGGCAGCGGATACCGATCAGGAAACCCGCAACGGCCTGATGAAAAGCTTCGACCGTTTGCTGCAGCGTCATCCGAACAACAGCCAGCTGATTTTCGGCAAGGCCCTGTTGTTACAACAGGACGGCGACAACAAAGGCGCACTGGCCCTGCTCGAAGACAATCCGCCGGATGACGGCGAGATCGCGCCGATTCTGCTGCGTGCGCGCCTGCTGCAAATTCTCAACCGAGGCGACGAAGCGCTGCCTCTGCTGCAAAAAAGCATCAAGAAGTACCCGGACGACAAGCGCCTGCGCCTGACTTACGCGCGCATGCTGGTCGAACAGGACCGCATGGACGATGCCAAAGCCGAGTTCTCCAGCCTGGTTCAGCAATACCCGGAAGACGACGAACTGCGTTACTCGCTGGCCCTGGTCTGCCTGGAAGCCAAAGCCTGGGATGAGGCCAAGGGTTATCTGGAAGACTTGATCGCGCGCGAAAGCCACGTCGATTCGGCGCACCTTAACCTCGGTCGCATCGCCGAAGAACGCAACGACCCGCAAGGCGCCCTCATCGAGTACGCCCAGGTCGGCCCGGGCAACGACTATCTGCCGGCGCAATTGCGCCAGGCCGATATCCTGATGAACAACGGCAAGACGGCTGAAGCGCAAAGCAAACTCGCCGCCCAGCGCGACGAGCAACCGGATTACGCGATCCAGTTGTACCTGATCGAATCGGAAACCCTGTCGGCCAACAAACAGGACGACAAGGCCTGGAAAGTCTTGCAGCAAGCGTTGCAGCAATACCCGGACGATCTGAACCTGCTTTACACCCGGGCGATGCTCGCGGAAAAACGCAATGACCTGGCGCAAATGGAAAAAGACCTGCGCCTGATCATCAAGCGTGATCCGGACAACGCCATGGCGCTCAACGCGCTGGGCTACACCCTGTCCGATCGCACCACCCGTTACGCTGAAGCCAAAGCGCTGATCGAGCAGGCGCACCAGATCAATCCGGAAGACCCGGCGGTACTCGACAGCCTCGGCTGGGTGAACTACCGCATGGGCAATCTGGACGACGCCGAGAAATATCTGCGTCAGGCGCTGGAACGCTTCCCGGATCACGAAGTCGCTGCGCACTTGGGCGAAGTCTTGTGGACCAAGGGCAACCAGCGTGAAGCCAAACAAATCTGGGGCAAATTCCTCAAGGATCAGCCCGACAGCACCATTCTGCGCAGCACCATCAAGCGCCTGACCGGATCCGAGACTCTTTAACTCATGTTTTTGCGCCACGTTATTGTTTTCAGCTTCATCGCCCTGCTCGCCGGCTGCTCGGGTTTTGGCACTCGCGAATCGGTCGAGGGCCACGGCAGCCCGGCTCAATGGGCCGCGAACAAACAGCAATTGACCGGCCTCGATGGCTGGCAGATCGACGGCAAGATCGGCATCCGCGCACCGAAAGACTCCGGTAGCGGCACGCTGTTCTGGCTGCAGCGTCAGGACTATTACGACATTCGTCTGTCCGGCCCGCTGGGTCGTGGCGCGGCACGCCTGACCGGGCGTCCGGGCAAGGTCTCGCTGGAAGTCGCCAATCAGGGCCGCTATGACTCCGAGTCGCCGGAAGCGCTGCTCGAAGAGCAGCTCGGCTGGAAACTGCCCGTGTCGAATCTGGCCTGGTGGGTGCGCGGCCTGCCGGCGCCCACCAGCAAAAGTCGCCTGAACCTGGACGCCAACAGCCGTCTGGCCAACCTCGAACAGGATGGCTGGAAAGTCGAATACACCACCTACACCGAACAAAACGGTTACTGGCTGCCCGAGCGGATCAAGCTGCACGGCACTGACCTTGACGTCACGTTGGTGATCAAGACCTGGCAACCGCGCAAGTTGGGGCAATAACCCATGACCGCTGCACGCCTGACCCTGCCCTCGCCGGCCAAACTCAACCTGATGCTGCACATTCTCGGCCGCCGTGACGACGGTTATCACGAATTGCAGACGTTGTTTCAGTTTGTCGATTACGGCGATGAAATCACTTTTGCCGTACGTGATGACGGCGTGATTCAGTTGCACACCGAATTCGCCGGCGTGCCGCATGACAGCAACCTGATCGTGCGCGCGGCGAAATTGCTTCAGCAGCAATCCGGCTGTTCACTCGGCATCGACATCTGGATTGATAAAGTGCTGCCCATGGGCGGCGGCATCGGTGGTGGCAGCTCGAATGCGGCAACGACTTTGCTCGGTCTGAATCATTTGTGGCAGCTGGGTTGGGATGAAGATCGCCTGGCGGCACTGGGTCTGGCGCTGGGTGCCGACGTGCCGGTTTTCGTTCGTGGCCATGCGGCTTTTGCCGAGGGCGTTGGCGAGAAACTCACCCCGGTCGATCCCGAAGAACCGTGGTATCTGGTGCTCGTGCCGCAAGTCTCTGTTAGTACGGCAGAAATTTTTTCCGATCCTTTGTTGACACGTAACACGCCGCCCATTAAAGTGCGCCCCGTTCCCGAGGGAAACAGTCGAAATGACTGCTTGCCGGTGGTTGCAAGGCGTTATCCGGAAGTACGTAACGCATTGGATTTGTTAGGTAAATTTACCGAAGCAAAACTCACCGGGACTGGAAGTTGTGTGTTTGGGGGCTTCCCAAGCAAAGCTGAAGCTGATAAAGTCTCGGCCCTTCTGACAGAGACCCTTACAGGGTTTGTAGCGAAAGGCAGCAACGTTTCGATGTTGCACCGCAAGCTGCAAAGTCTGCTCTAAAAGGAACCAAGTGCTCGGCACTTGATGCAACAGATACAGGGGCGTCGCCAAGCGGTAAGGCAGCAGGTTTTGATCCTGCCATGCGTTGGTTCGAATCCAGCCGCCCCTGCCATTTTCTATACTCATCCAGGTTACCCTCAGCCTCTAGGTACTGCGCGTGTCCAAGATGATGGTCTTTACGGGGAATGCTAACCCCGATCTGGCTCGGCGTGTTGTACGTCAGCTGCATATCCCTCTCGGTGACATCTCTGTCGGCAAGTTTTCCGACGGCGAAATTACTGCCGAGATCAATGAAAACGTTCGCGGTAAAGACGTTTTCATTATTCAGCCGACTTGCGCCCCGACCAACGATAACCTGATGGAACTGGTAGTGATGGCTGATGCCTTCCGCCGCTCCTCGGCTACTCGTATCACTGCTGTTATTCCTTATTTTGGTTATGCCCGTCAGGATCGCCGTCCGCGTTCCGCACGTGTGGCTATCAGCGCGAAAGTCGTTGCTGACATGCTTACCGTAGTCGGCATCGACCGTGTTCTCACGGTTGATCTGCATGCTGACCAGATTCAGGGCTTCTTCGATATTCCGGTAGATAACATCTACGGCTCCCCGGTTCTGGTGGATGACATTGAAGATCAGCGCTTCGAAAACCTGATGATCGTTTCCCCGGACATTGGTGGCGTCGTGCGTGCACGTGCTGTTGCCAAATCCCTGGGCGTTGATCTCGGGATCATCGACAAACGCCGTGAGAAAGCCAATCACTCTGAAGTGATGCATATCATCGGTGATGTCGAAGGGCGTACCTGCATTCTGGTCGATGACATGGTCGATACCGCCGGCACTCTGTGCCACGCGGCCAAGGCCCTGAAAGAGCATGGCGCAGCCAAGGTCTTTGCCTACTGCACACACCCTGTGCTGTCGGGTCGAGCCATCGAGAATATCGAAAATTCCGTGCTGGACGAGCTGGTGGTGACCAACACCATCCCGCTGTCCGCTGCAGCACAAGCCTGTGCACGTATCCGTCAACTGGATATCGCACCGGTTGTTGCCGAAGCGGTTCGCCGCATCAGCAATGAAGAATCGATCAGCGCGATGTTCCGTTAAGGGCCCTGCCCTTCTCGAAATGTCTCGTTGACGAAAAGCGCCCCGCCCCGGCATTCCTGCCGGGGCGGGGCTTTTTTGCCCATACCGTGTTCGGCGCTGGTCGCAAACGCCACTCGGTCATGGCTATTTTGGAGATACAAAATGAACGATTTTACTCTGAATGCTGAAGTGCGTTCCGACCTGGGGAAAGGTGCGAGCCGCCGCCTGCGTCGTATCGCTAGCCTGGTTCCAGCTGTAGTTTACGGTGGCGAAAAAGCCCCTGAATCCATCAGCATGCTGGCCAAAGAAGTTGCCAAACTGCTCGAAAACGAAGCGGCTTACAGCCACATCATCGAGCTGAACGTTGGTGGCACCAAGCAAAACGTAATCATCAAGGCTCTGCAGCGTCACCCGGCCAAAGGCCACGTGATGCACGCTGACTTCGTACGCGTTGTCGCTGGCCAGAAACTGACCGCTATCGTTCCTGTGCACTTCATCAACGAAGCTGCTCCAGTGAAGAAAGGCGGCGAGATTTCGCACGTTGTTGCTGAAATCGAAGTGACCTGCCTGCCGAAAGATCTGCCTGAGTTCATCGAAGTCGACCTGGCTGACGCTGAAATCGGTTCGATCATTCACCTGTCGGACCTCAAAGCGCCTAAAGGCGTTGAGTTCGTTGCTCTGGCACACGGCGATGACAAGGCTGTTGCCAACGTCCACGCTCCACGTGTTGCTCCAGAAGCTACCGAAGAAGGCGCAGCAGAGTAATTCACTCTGTCATGCCTGAGTGAGCAAGTAACATCGCGGACTGGAACGTAGCGAGAAAGCGGGCGAGAACGCGGAGTTTACATCCATGGTAAATGAGCATTTTTCGTCCACTTTCGCCGCTTTCCCTGATCGCGGCGATGTTACTCACCACTCAAAGGAAGGGCCCCTATCGTGACTGCCATCAAACTGATCGTTGGCCTGGGAAATCCAGGCGCCGAATACGACCAGACCCGGCATAACGCAGGGGCCCTTTTTGTTGAGCGAATCGCTGATGCACAAGGTGTCAACCTTGTCGCCGATCGCAAATATTTCGGCCTGACCGGGCGCTATTCGCATCAGGGTCAGGATGTTCGTCTGCTGATTCCCACCACCTACATGAACCGCAGCGGCCAGGCCGTGGCGGCACTCGCCGGTTTCTTCCGCATCAAGCCTGAAGAAATCCTCGTGGCACATGACGAACTCGACCTGCCTCCGGGCGTTGCCAAGCTCAAGCAGGGCGGCGGCCATGGCGGTCACAACGGGTTGCGCGACATCATTGCGCAACTGGGCAATCAGAATACGTTCTACCGCCTGCGGCTTGGCATCGGCCACCCAGGCGTCGCCAGTATGGTTTCAAATTTCGTCCTGGGTCGTGCGCCACGCGCCGAACAGGAAAAACTCGATGCCAGCATCGACTTTGCCCTCGGCGTGCTGCCGGATATCCTCGCCGGTGAATGGAACCGCGCGATGAAAAACCTGCACAGCCAGAAGGCCTGACTCTTATCCGAGGGGAAACACCATGGGATTCAATTGCGGCATCGTCGGCCTGCCTAACGTCGGCAAGTCCACCCTGTTCAACGCCCTGACCAAATCCGGTATCGCGGCCGAGAACTTCCCCTTCTGCACCATCGAGCCGAACAGCGGCATCGTGCCGATGCCGGATCCGCGTCTGGAAGCCCTGGCGGCCATCGTCAATCCGAAGCGCATCCTGCCGACCACCATGGAATTCGTCGACATCGCAGGCCTGGTGGCCGGCGCCTCGAAAGGTGAAGGTCTGGGCAACAAGTTCCTGGCCAACATCCGCGAAACCGACGCGATCGCTCACGTTGTGCGCTGCTTCGAAGACGACAACGTGATCCACGTTTCCAACAGCGTTGACCCGAAGCGCGACATCGAAATCATCGACCTGGAACTGATCTTCGCCGACCTCGACAGCTGCGAGAAGCAACTGCAGAAGGTCGCGCGCAACGCCAAGGGCGGTGACAAGGACGCTGTGGTTCAGAAGGCTCTGCTTGAGCAACTGATCGCGCACTTCACCGAAGCCAAGCCGGCGCGCAGCCTGATGAAGAACATGAGCGCTGACGAAAAGGCCGTGATCAAGGGCTTCCACCTGCTGACCACCAAACCGGTCATGTACATCGCCAACGTCGCTGAAGACGGTTTCGAGAACAACCCGCACCTGGACGTGGTTCGCGCCATTGCCGAAGAAGAAGGCGCGATGGTCGTTCCGGTCTGCAACAAGATCGAAGCGGAAATCGCCGAGCTCGATGACGGCGAAGAGAAGGACATGTTCCTCGAGGCCCTGGGCCTGGAAGAGCCTGGCCTGAACCGCGTGATCCGCGCCGGCTACGAAATGCTGCACCTGCAGACCTACTTCACCGCTGGTGTCGAAGAAGTCCGCGCCTGGACCGTCAAAGTCGGTGCCACCGCACCTCAGGCTGCCGGCGTCATCCACACCGACTTCGAGAAAGGCTTCATCCGCGCCGAAGTGATCGCCTACAACGACTTCATCCAGTACAAGGGCGAAGCCGGCACCAAAGAAGCCGGTAAATGGCGTCTGGAAGGCAAGGATTACATCGTCAAGGACGGCGACGTGATGCACTTCCGCTTCAACGTGTAAACGTTACGCCCAAGAAAAAGCCGCGTTTGATACGCGGCTTTTTTGTGCCTGAAATATTTTCCGCCACAACACATTCACCCTGTGGGAGCGAGCTTGCTCGCGAAAGCGGTGTGTCAGCTAAACATTCGTAACTGACACGCCCTCTTCGCGAGCAAGCTCGCTCCCACAGTTTGAGTCATGTGGAATCAGGGCTTTTTGGTGCGCGGCAAGAAGATCGCCAACACGCCAAACAGTGGCAGGAACGAGCACAGGAAATACACGTACTCAATTCCGTGGATATCCGCCAGATGCCCCAGCAACGCCGCGCCGATCCCGCCAAAACCAAACATCAGACCGAAGAAAATTCCGGCAATCATCCCGACATTGCCCGGCACCAGTTCCTGCGCGTACACCACAATCGCCGAGAACGCCGAAGCCAGAATGAAGCCGATCACCACGCTGAGGACACTGGTCCAGAACAGGTCAACGTGAGGCATCAGCAGCGTGAACGGCGCCACGCCTAGGATCGAGAACCAGATCACCGCCTTACGCCCGATCTTGTCGCCAATCGGCCCACCGAAGAACGTCCCTGCCGCCACCGCACCAAGAAACAAGAACAGGTGCAGTTGCGAACTGGCCACCGACAGGTCGAACTTCTCGATCAGATAGAACGTGAAGTAACTGGTCAGGCTGGCCATGTAGAAATACTTGGAGAACACCAACAACCCCAGCACCACCAGCGCACTGATCACCCTGCCCTTCGACAACCCGTGAGTCGCCGCCTGGCCGGCCTTGAGCTTGAACAGGTTCAAGTGATGGGCGTACCAGCGACTGATGCGGTACAGCACGAACAGCGCAAACACCGCGAACAGTCCGAACCACGCCACGTTGCCCTGACCGAACGGAATGATGATCGCCGCCGCCAACAACGGGCCAAATGCGGAACCGGCGTTACCGCCGACCTGGAAGGTCGATTGCGCCAGACCAAAGCGTCCGCCCGAGGCCAGTCGCGCAATCCGTGAGGCTTCAGGGTGGAAGGTCGAGGAACCGATACCGATCAACGCCGCCGCCAGCAGAATCAAGGGGAAGTTGCCGACCATCGACATCATCACGATGCCAATCAGTGTGCAAATCGAACCCGCCGGCAACAGCCACGGTTTCGGATGGCGATCGGTGTGATAACCGACCCACGGCTGCAACAGCGAGGCGGTCAACTGGAAGGTCAAAGTGATCAACCCGACCTGGGTAAAGCTCAGCCCATAGTTGGCCTTGAGCATCGGGTAGATCGACGGCAGCACCGACTGGATCAGGTCATTGATCAAATGCGCCAGCGCCACCGCGCCGATGATACGCATCACCAATGGACTGCTTTGGGGAGCAGCGGGCGCCGAGGCAGCGGCGGTCTGAACGTTGCTGATAGCCATGGAAGTTTCCGGACAGCAGATGGGTGCACGCAGGCAGGTGCGTCAATGTGCCATTTTTCGGTGCGTCAGCGCCATCCCCTTAGCCAGCTAACTAACTGGTCGTCGACCGCAAAGTGATAGCGCAACGCCATGGTCTGAATCTTGCCTTGCTTCTCCCCTTGAACGCGGTGCCCTTACAAAGGGTGCCGACAATGGGAAGTTTCGCTACAGAGCCGGCCTACAGAGCGGGCGAGGGTGAACTTTCGAGGCCTTTTAGAGGGCACAGGTCGCGTTCGAACCGAGCGCGATGCACGCCGATGGTGCGTGGTGTCCAGAGGAGTCATGGGGCATGCAGGTTTTCCTTTCACCGGGGATCAAATTGCTGGGGCGGTTTGGCTTCGCAGGTAAATTCCAGTTGCTGTTTTTGCTGTTCATTCTGCCGTTGGCCGGCAGCCTGTTGATGATCGGCCAGGACTATCGCGACAAGCTCAATCTGATCTCCGGCGAACGTGCCGGCGTGCGCCAGTTGCTCGCGCTGGATGCGCTGGACAACCTGCTCGCCGCGCAACGCGACCGCGCCGCCCGTTGGCGCGCCACGGAAACCAATCGCCAACCGACACCGGCCACGCTCGCGGCCATGGGTGCATTTGACGCGGTACAACCGGCCGTGCAGCAAGCCACCACGGATTTGGGCAATGCGCTAAAGAACGAAGGCGCCGAGGGCGAAACACTTGCCCGCTATCAGGCGCTGCAAACGGCACTGAACGGCCTGGACTCGAAAAGCCTCAGCGGAGTCGGTTGGTGGCCGGACGGCTACGACCGTTTCACCAACGCCCTCAGTGCCCTGCAAGCCTTGCGCGAGCAGATCGTCATGGACAATCGCCTGACCCTCGCACCGTGGCTGGAAACCTATCTGCTGACGCAGATCTCCACGCAGCACGCGCCGGACCTGATCGAACGCGTCGGCCGCCTCGCTGCGGTCGGTCAGGCCTCAGTGGTCTCAGGCCAATTCACTCTGCAAAGCCGTTTGCAGTTGCGTGACCTGCGCAGCCGTATCGGCGATGCCCGCGAGCAACTGGTCAAAACCGCCACGCTGCTCGAGGCGCGTTTGCCGAAAGACCAGCAGAACTGGGCCAGCCAATACCACGACAGCCTCAAGCACCTCGACAGCGGCTTGAAGGTCCTTGATGACGGCGTATTCGGCGGCAGCATCAATCTCAAGCCAGAAGACTTCGAACGCAGCCTCGACGCCTTGCTGAGCGACCTCGCCGCCCTGCGCCAGCAATCGCTGGTGTCGCTGGATCAGCGACTCGATGCCTACCACAGCTCGGCGATTCACCAATTCATCATCGTCGCCACAATCTTCGGCTGTCTGCTACTCGCGGCGCTGTATTTGTTTGTCTGCCTGCAAGCCTCGATCCGCCGCAGCGCCAGCGGCATCACCCTGCTCGCCGAAGCCCTGCGCGATGGCAACCTCAGCCTGCAAGTGCCGGTGGTGGGCCGCGATGAGCTGGCGGCGATCAGCACTGCGCTCAACGTTGCCGTGGTGCAACTGCGCACGAGCATGCTTGGCGTCGATCACGAGACCTCGCAGTTGAGCAACGCGGTGCGCAGCCTCAATCAGCATTCCAGCGGCGCCCTCAGTGAAGTCGAAGCGCAACAATTGCAGATCAGCCAGATCGCCGCAGCCGCCACGCAATTGGCCGCCACCTCGCAAGGTGTGGCGCAGAGTTGCGAACGGGCGTCCGGCAGCGCCCAGCACACCCGGCGCATTGCCGCTGACAGCAGCCGCGACAGCCAGCGCACCACGGCGAGTATTCAGCAGCTCAATCAGCGTTTGAATGAAACGGCAGCGGCGTTGGGTCGGGTCAGTGAACAAGGTCAGCAGATTCAATTGGTGGTCGACACCATTCGCGGTGTTGCCGAACAGACCAACCTGCTCGCGCTCAACGCAGCCATTGAAGCCGCACGCGCCGGTGAGCAGGGTCGCGGCTTTGCCGTGGTCGCCGATGAAGTGCGCAGCCTGTCGCAACGCACGCAGTCGTCCACCGCGCAGATCGCCGGTACGGTCGACAGCTTGCGCGCAACGGTCAACGAAGCCGTGACTCTGATGGAAGCCGCCTGCGGCCAGGCGCAAACCGATGCCGAGTCGGTCACCGGTCTTGGTGAACGTTTGGGCGAAATCGCCAGTGCGGTGCAGAGCGTCACCGATACCCTGGCGCAGATCGCCACGGCGGTTGAAGAACAGGCGAGTACCGCCGACGAAGTCAGCGGCAATATCCAGCAGGTCGATCAGGCGGCCGTACGTTTGCTTGAAGGCGCACGCGCAGTGAACCTCGCGGCGGACACCTTGAGTCAGGGCAGCCATGCCTTGAGCGCCAATACGGCAAGATTTCAGCTGCGTTGATGCCCTGCCCGGCCCGGATTTTCCGGGCTGGAGGATAAGCGGTTGAAAATAAGAAGAAATATTTTAAATTTACGCTTGACGCCTTTCCATTTCAGGGGAATAATGCGCGCCACTTGGCTACATAGCTCAGTTGGTTAGAGCATAGCATTCATAATGCTGGGGTCCGGGGTTCAAGTCCCTGTGTAGCCACCAAGTACCGATTTACAGATGTCTCAGGATGTCTATAAATCAAAACAAGAAGCCCGCCTCGTGCGGGCTTTCTTGTTTCTGGCTATCCCTCCTTGTATCCCCCTATACCTTCCCTCCGTGTATCCCACTGTGTATCCTCGACAAATAATTGAACCGAAGGGATACAGGTCAGATGAAGCGTTCAGAGATAAAGCGCCGCCCCCTCTCAGATACCGCATTGGCCGGCCTAGAGCCGGATGCCAAGGAGTATCGGGAACTCGATGGCAATGGCCTCTATTTCCGCGTTAAAACTGACGGCCAGAAGTCGTGGCAACTTCGCTACAAGAAGCCAGACGGCAAATGGTCTTGGCTCGGACTGGGCGGTTATCCCGATGTGAGCGGGTCGGTAGCCAGGCAGAAAGCCGCCGAGCTGCGCGCCGACGCGGCTGATGGAAAGAATCCGATCGTTACAAAGCAGGCTCGCAAGAAAGCGGAAAGGAGCACTGCTGCCGAAACATTCGAGCCGCTTGCAAGAGAGTGGTACACCTCAAGACTCACCAACTGGGACGCAGGCACGTCGAAGCGGATCATGGGAGCCTTCGAGCGTCATGTTTTTCCCGTATTCGGTAAGCGCCCCTATGCAGAGATCACCCCCCTCGAATGGATGGAGTTTCTGCGAGGCATGGAGCAGCAGGGCATCCTTGAGCAGATGAGCCGAGTTCGCTCGTACTGTAGAGATGTCTACGACTTGGCTAGGGTGACCGGCCGCGCAACTCATAACCCGCTTGAAGGCCTTCAGAAATATCTCAAGTCCGGCAAGGCCGAGAACTACGCTCACGTTTCCCCTGATGAACTGCCTGGCCTGATCCGCGCCATAGCCGCTTACCCTCATGCCCACGACGTGCGCCTAGGCCTGCGCCTTCTGAGTCTCTTCGCCGTGCGCCCCAGCGAGCTACGCGAGGCGCGGTGGTCTGAGTTCGACTTTTCCAAGAAGATTTGGACTATTCCCGTCGAGCGCAAAGGTCGCAAGAAAGGCCTTGAGCATCTGGTCCCGCTTTCGTCTCAGGCGATCGAGGCGCTGGAGGAGTTGCGCAAATACACCGGCAGCTATCCCCTTCTCTTCCCAGGTCGCAGCGATCACACCAAGCCGCGCAGCGACACGGTGTTCCTGATGGCACTGCGTAGGATGGGATACGAAGGTCGGCAAACTGGCCATGGGTTCCGGCATATTGCATCGACGGTGCTCAACGAAAACGGTTTCGACGAGAACCATATCGAAGCCCAGCTTTCGCACAAGAAGCCCGGCGTTGCAGGTATCTACAACAAGGCCCAGTACCTGCCGCAGCGCACGACGATGATGCAATGGTATGCGAACTACCTCGACGGATTGGCCGGCGGCGTAATTGTGCAAGGCGATTTTGGACAGAGAGCTTGAAGCGTTCCCTCCATTGTTCGCATATGCAGATATAGACTGATAGAAGCTATTTGGATCTGCAGCCAAATCACTAGAAGGAGGGTTTATGGCCAAATTACTGATGCTCAAGGAATGGTTAACCCTTGATGAGGCAGCCGTTAGATTGTCAGCCACAGCGGGCGAGCCGGTCACCGAGTCGGACCTACTGCGCCTGGCGATCGAAAACCACCTGCAACTCTCAGTGTTCATCGACAGCAATGTAATAGTCCGGGATGTTGAGTTCGAGGTCGAAGAGGTCGACGGGCAAAAGTGCTTCATTTTGGGAGATGGCGCAAAAGAACCCTCCAGAATAGATGGGCTTTGGGACCTTGCAGCTTACGGCGTTGGCATGAGTGAAATGGAGCGTCTATTCCGCGAGTTAAAAGGTCTTAAACCTGGCGCACGAATCGGCCACTCCAGCATGGGGCTTTATCTTCATGATGAAGAGAAAACCATGATGCTAGAGGTGCTAAAACTTGAACTCAAATTTTTGAACAAAGCAAAAACTGGTGAGAGCGAAAGCGACTCTCCAGCTCCTGAACACACGGGGAAAAGGACTAAAACTGACCCGGCACTGGCGAAAGAAATAAACGACCTATTGATGCGGGGATTGGGGGACCATGGCCCCGTAATCGACGAAAAACTGGTCAGCTACTATCGTGAGCGGAGTTTCCCCGAACAGTGCTTAATCGTTCTACGGAGAGACGAGCTTCTATCCTTTGAAGGCAGGCACCTGGGGGTGGGGATCAAGGCTGAGCTGACACCTACAGAGCGTGAAAGCTCGCATCAGATCATGGCGGCGATGGCGGCAATGGCGAAGCTCGATCTATCAGCGCCTTACAAGGCTGTCGGCATATTGCGGAAGGCGGCGGAGTTACAAGGACTGATGTTGCCTGCGAGCGATGAGACCATTGTTAAATTCCTAAGCGGTCCTGCAAGGAAAAAACGCTGACCCCATTGAGGTTTTGCTCTCCCCCAATAGGACGCAAGCCACAGCCCGCATGCCAATCTGCTTCCCGTCGCCATCAACAACGGGAAACAAACATGAGCAATATCCGCCAAATCGAATCCGTCACCACCGCACAGTTCGATCCTGCAAACACCATCATCCGATTCCCCGAAGTGGAGGCTATCACCGGCCTTGCCCGTGCCACCGTCTACAAGCGCCTCAAAGACGACCCGACGTTTCCCCGCCCAGTACCGCTAAGCAACAGCAAATCACGCGGTTCTCCAGTTGGATTCGTTTTGGCGGAGGTTTTGGGCTGGGTTCGCCAACGCATCGCGCTGCGTGGGGAGGCGGCATAAATGACAGACAAAAAAATGGCCGACCAACAGGCCAGCCACGAAAATACTCACGTAGAGAATACCAGCGGAATCGCTCAACGTGCTCGACTTTTGGAGCGCCTGAGAGCCGGCCCGATTGATACGTTTACCGCTATTCGCGAGCTGAACATCGTTCGCCCTGGTGCTCGCATCAACGAGCTGCGCGCGCTCGGGCACAAGATCCTCACCCATCGTCTCGACTTGACCGACGACCAAGGCCGCAAGCATCCCCGCATAGCTCTTTACTACCTGAGCACCAATCCGCCTGCCGGGGTGCCCGTATGATGGCTATGCTCATGCCAAGCGATATTCGGTCGCAAACTTCGCTTGCTCGGATGGGGCGTCAGCGCTATGGTTCAAGGGTCGCGGTAAATCCCGTGACCGACCTTGGCCGGTCGAGTATCGTTAGGCGCACAAGCGCCCACCATCCGATTGCTGGCGCTTTTTTTGCGTCCGCACAATCGTGTTATGGCGGCTGTGCGTGGGACACCTTCGGGTGTGCCGGGTTCCTAACGTCCCGGTCGGCCAACCCGCGTACAGCTGCCACCCATCTTCGCTTGGCCGCGAAAAGTGGCAGCTCCTCAACGTTAGGAGCTACACCCATGAAACACGCCATCACTCCGTCCGCAATCCGCGCATTTGCTCATCGCTGCATAGCACTGAGCGCTCTCCGCGCAAACTGCTCCCTGTCCAATCGACTCGCCCGCTACAACGCCAATATGTCCATCGCCCGCACCTTAGAAACAAAAGGGGGTGCGCAATGAACACTCATACCGAGCTGGGGGTTACTCCACTGCTTACGAACTCCTCGGAGTTTCATACCGTAGGCAACCGACCATTCTTCTCCGTCTCAGCCGGCATTCCTGTCGCCGATGCGCTGCACGAAGCGAGCTGCTTCCTCGCGGTGGGCGATGCAATGCTGACGAAATCCATGGATAGCGGCCTTGGTGTCGATGAGGTATTTGGAATCAGGCTTCTGATGGCCGCAGCCAAGGCCTTGGTTGACTCTTCCACCGCTCCTATCCAGTTCGGCAATCGCCAAGGCGGTGCCAAATGAACGCTCCAGCCCGGTCAGCCGAAATCAGCGTTGAGGACATGCGGGACATTCAGGAAATTCTGAGTTTGCTCGCGCTTTCCCTCGCCCTGATCGCCTCACCTTCAATCAACATTCTCGTAGCACGAGTTACCGCGGTTGTCGCTCAGCACACTGCTATGGCCTGGGCGGAACTTCTCGACGACTTGATAGCTGCGCAAGGGGGTGCCCAATGAGCAGCCTACTTTCAACTGCGATCAACGCCGAACGAGAACACGCATATCAGTGGTGGGGTGTTCTCAATCAGTTGCGCCTTTCCAACGAGTTGCCGGACTGGGTTCGCGCCAAAGACATTGGTAGCGATACCGACTATCAGAAAGCGCTGATCGCGAGAAGCGACGTCAATCAGGCTCTGTTTGGAGTCGACGATATCGAACCGTCAGACGACCTAGAGCCCCGCACCTACGAATGTCAGCGGCTCATTGATCTGATGGAGTTGGAGCGCACCCGCTATCTGACGTGGTGGACCATGCTCAGCGAAATGCGGGCACGTAGACAGCTACCGGATTGGGTTGTGACTAATCGCGTAGGTAACGGGCCGGATCATGAGCGGTGGTCTGACAAATCGGCCCAGGTTAATCAGTTGCTGTTTGGTCAATCGCGCGTGCGCCACTTGGCGACTCAGCTTCGTTTGCCTCAGGAGCCACGACCCGGTTCTCGGCAGCGCACAGCATCGCTGACTCCCGTGAATTGCTGATTCGATAAAGGCTTAAGAACATGAAAATTCAAAATGGCGCGTCAGCGCCAACGGGATCGGCTTGCCCGAGAAAAGCCACAGAGCTGTTCTACGTGACCCATCCGAAAGCGCTGAAGGCGTTGCTTGGCCCGTTCCTGACGGAGTCTGACGCCGAGTGCGGGCGCGTAGTTATGCGCAGCGCCGATGCTCAAGTGACTGCCTGCCTCGTGGAGTCAATCGACGACATCACGCACTGGCACGCCGTAAACAATGGACGGGTTTGCCGGGTATTCGCTGGGAGCGTCAGTCATGGATGACGCAGCGATCTTGTTCCGTGATGCGCTCCAGGCGACCTATGGACAGCTTGATTGGCTCCCTGTGTCCGATGGCAGCATTCACCGTTTCCGCGTTCCAGACGATAAGCCCGGCACCCTCAATGGTTGGTATGTCCTGTACCTGGATGGTATCGCCTCTGGTGCTTTTGGCAGTTGGAAGTCCGGAGCTGCCAGCACTTGGTGTAGCCGCGAACCAGTAGACGCTCGCGAGGCCGCGCAGATCCGCGAGCGAATTGATCAGGCTCGGCGCCAGCGCGAGGCCGAACAACAACGGCGCCAGCAGCAGGCTGCCGAGAAGGCTAATCATTGGTGGCGCAATGCTCGGCGCGCATCGCCTGATCACCCATACCTCACAGCCAAAGGAGTTCGCTCCCACGGGCTGCGCCAGCGCGGTGCGGATCTGCTCGTACCGCTGTACCTCGACGGCCTCCTAGTCAATCTGCAGCGAATCGCCCCAGACGGCGCCAAGCGTTTCTTGCCCGGTGGGCGCGTGAAAGGCACGTACTCGCCTCTAGGCATCATCGAGCCCGGCGCCTTGCTCTGCATCTGCGAAGGATGGGCTACGGGCGCCAGTCTCCACCAACACGGTGGCTATGCCGTTGCCGCTGCCATGAACGCGGGAAACCTGTTCCCGGCGGCGATGGGGCTTCGTTCGCGCTACTCAGACCAGCCATTTGTTATTGCTGGCGACGACGACCGACTCACCGACGGAAACCCGGGACGCACTGCAGCGAACGCAGCAGCGGCGGCAGTGGGCGCTCAAGTGGCTTTCCCCGAATGGCCAGAAGGCGCGCCGGATGACCTCACTGATTTCAACGACCTCGCAAACTGGAAGCTCGCCAATGGCCAAGCCTGATACCAATGTGATCAACCTTCGGCCAGAGGCCGCGATCATCTCGCCTGTTCGGCCATGCTGGGCGGTGTACGAGCACTGGGTGATCAACGAGAACGGCCGCAAGCTGCGCCCGGGCGTTTACTGGCATAGCTTCAAGCGCGCCGCCGCTGACCAGGACGACGCCGAAAGCGATGCCGGCGACCGGCCTATCACCGATGAGTGGATCTCCAGCCCCGTCACCGTCGTCGCCCGCACCACCAATAGCGACGACGGCAGCGAGGGTCGGTTGCTGCGCCTAGTCACTGAAGGCGGAATCAAGGAATGGATCATCGCCATGGAGGTCTTCGGCGGTAGCGGCGAGGACGCCCGGCGCGCCTTGTTCGGGATGGGCGTCATTATCGCCCTCAAGAAACGCGGCACGTTCATGGAGTATCTGCTCGACCAGCATCCTGCAGAAGTGTTCGCCACCACCAGCCGGCCGGGCTGGCACGAGTCGGGCGCATTCGTACTGCCCGGACGAACGATCGGCGCCGCAAACGTGCGGTACCAAGCGAGCAACAAGGCTCAGGTGCTGTTCAGTCAGCGCGGCGAGTTAGCGCTGTGGCAGTCGCAGGTGGCAGCCAAGTGCGCGGGTAATCCGGTACTAACTCTGGCGATTGGATGCTCTCTGGCCGGCCCGCTGCTGAGTTTGGTCGGCGTGCTAGGTGGCGGGGTTCACCTTGTGGGCGACAGCTCTAGCGGCAAATCTCTGGCCCAACTGATCGGATCGTCTGTGTGGGGTGACCCGGGCGTATTTGCCGCTAGTTGGGACATGACCAAGGGAGGTCTTGAGATCGAGGCGTCGAGTCGTAACGACACCATCCTGCCACTGGATGAGATCAAGCGCGCCGACCCTAAGCGGGTTCAGGAGATGGCCTATTCCCTTGCCAATGGCCAAGGTAAAGGCACCATGACCCGAGAGCGTGAAGGTCGGGCCAAGCTGAGTTGGCGCCTGCTGACGCTCTCCAGCGGTGAGCGCTCCCTCTCCGAGCACGCCGCGATCTCTGGCAATGCCGCACATGCCGGCGCCGAACTCCGCATGGTCGACGTGAACGCCGGCACCCGCACCCACCGCGCCTTTGATGAATTGCACGGCCTCGGGGGCGCGGACTTCCACCGGCAGTTGACCGTCGCGGTAGGCGCCCACCACGGACATCTTGGCCCGGCCTTCGTCGAGCGTCTGGTCGCAGCTGACGACAAGCCCGGCTTGCTAAGTGACTTCGATGGCATCCGCGCTCAGTTCGTCGAGGACAACGCCCAGGCCGGCCGTGTGGCTGACCGGTTCGCCGTGATTGCGCTGGCGGGCGAGATGGCCATCGCCTACGGACTGCTCCCGTGGGAGCCGGGTACCGCCCTCGCCGACTGCCGTCTGCTCTATGGCGAATGGCTTGCCCGTGTCGGCGGCGGTAACGCAGAAGATCGCCAGATCCTGGCCGGCATCATCGACTTCATCGACAAGCACGGCAGTAGCCGCTTCTCCGATGTCGACGCCACGGAGGTGGACGCCAAGGTGTTCAACCGCGCCGGCTACTGGGAGTTAGTGGCAGGCAAGCGGCTCTATCTGTTCAACAAGTCCGCACTTACCGAAGCCGCTCAGGGGTTCGGCTTAACCCGCGTGATCAAAGCGCTGGAAGTCGGCGGCGCTCTGGCCAAGCGAGACAGCGATCGGGACAGCCGCAAGACCAAAAAGTACCGCATCCCTGCCGGCGGCTCGGCGCGCCTTTACGTGGTTGACCCTGAAGCCTTGGACAGCGAGGGGGCCGGCGCATGACCACCATATCCATTAAGTACGAATGCCCGAGTTCTCAGGAACCTGCAAACGTGGGGAACAGGGGGAACGGGGGAACAGCCAGTAAAACCGTGGCTTGTAGCCGTTCCCCCTTATTAGATGTATGGGGAACAGGGGGAACACAAACATGTTTTTGAATATAGAACCCCTAGTCTTTCTGCGCATTTGGTTATCACTGTTCCCCACAAAAAAACGTGGGGTACAGAATCCCCCTCTGGAAGCCCCGGAAACATTGGCTGTTCCCACTGTTCCCCCGTTCCCCCAATTTTTTTCTACAGACACATTCGGGCAATGGTGCAGATCGGGCGAGGTGACCTCATGAGCCTCCTTTCCACGCTGCTCGATCATTTGCCTCCTTGCGTTGGTGGCGCTGAAAAGTCGGCCATTCTGAACTCCGCAGATCGTCCACGTTTGGAGTTGGTCGAGCGCTCGATCCAGCTACCGGCAAGCACCTACACCAATGCTGCCACTGCCACACCTGAGTGGCGTAACGCACGCGACCAATACCTCAACCACATCATGGTCTGTCGGTCCTGCTACGCGCCCACCGGCCGCCATTGCAAGGCCGCTGCTCACCTTCGCTTCAGCTATGACAACACGCCAATGGAAGCCCACGGATTAGCGCTGTGCGAAGCATTTTCGCCATTCACAACAAGTGCCTAGGCACAGAGAACACCGCCGGGCATCAACCCACAGCCAGCGCCAGCGGCGCATTAGAGGTGCGTATGAAATAACACAACAGCAATGCATCCGGGGCGTAACGCCCGCACTCGATTCACCAAACTTTAAGTAAACAGGATGAACCAACATGCCGATCCCTTCCTCGATCTATGACCTATCACAAACTGCTGACATCAACAGTCCGGCCGGCTCCGAATCTCCGGGGCTTATTGATAACTATCTACGTACGTATGCTTCATACATCGCTCAGTTGCGCGATTTTCCGGGTCGCCTTATTGGCACCAGGGTCTTTACATCGAACGGCACCTACACGCCGAGCACCGGCACGACTTCGATCGTTGTTGAATGCATCGGCGGCGGTGGCGGCGGCGGCGGGGCAAATGCTGCCGGCGCTGGTCAACTTTCGTCAGGGGGTGGCGGCGGTAGCGGCGCTTATGCAAAAGGCAGATTCACAAGTGGATTTTCTGGTCTTGCGATCACCGTAGGCGCCGCTGGTGCCGGTGGAGGCGTTGGCGGAAATGGAGGAGCGACGAGCCTTGGCGGCATTATTGCTGCAGGTGGCGGGATTGGTGGCGGGGCAGGAATTGGTTTTACACCGCCAGGATCTGGCGCCGCTGCGGGCGGCGGCGGCATTGTCACGGCCGGCGGGAATATCATCACGTCAAGCGGTTTTCCAGCGCCTGCTCCAATTGCATTATCCACCGGAGCGATATTTAACGTGGCGGGCGCTCAATCCCTATTTGGACCAGGGCCGACAGGGGGCTTCGGCAATGGTACTCCGGGCGCTAACCGTGGTACGGGCGGGACAGGCGCTTTAGCCGGCCCGTCTTCGGGGCCATATAGCGGCGGCACTGGTGCGAGCGGGGTCATGATTATCTGGGAGTACTCCTAATGATCAACGGCCAGTGATACCGAGCCAGAAACCGTAAATACAAAAAGCAACGACGATTGCGACTCCCTTCCAGATAATAAAGTCAGTAAACGCGAAATCCACAAAGACCTCCAAGCCCGCAGACGCGGGCTTTTTATTGAGGAGACTAGAACGTCACGGGCCACCCGAGCGGTACCCAAATCGCCATGAGTCTAGTAGCTCCGCAGGCTCAAGAAGGTCAACCAGATTGACCGTTAGTCGGACTAGTCGCGTGCGGTAACCAGTAAAGGTAACCACTTCGCTTGGTTACTCTCCGTCACCCGGTATCCGCTCTGGTATCCACGGTTAAGGTCATTCAGGCGGATACGGGAGATAGTGACCAAGCGCGGTGACCAGCATCAGTGACCACTTCCGCTCTCCCTGTCATCGTCAGCATGAATTCCCGTGACTTGGTTGCCACTCAGGTTGCCAGGGTATTCCGAGTTTTCGGATGCCTTAAAAAATGAACAGGCGCCCATACCGACGACGTGTAACTAGGCAGGCTGTTACAGACCCTGTTACAGCAAAACACGCTGTTTCACGTAGTGCTTCACGCACAGATTTCGCGCACCCGAGCCGCGTGAAAAACCAAAAAGTACGCACGCTGGTACGCGCCATAAGTACGCACTCTGGTGCGCGTACCGCTCAAGTTCGCATTCGAGGTTCGCACTTCTGGTTCGCACCCGCTAATGCGAACCCTGCTGTAGGTTGCCAGCACGGTTACCGTGAAACACCGAATCCGTGCCTGCCTGGCGTCCGAGGCCCTATCTGTGCGAGCAGCGTCAAAAAAGCAAGCTCGGTCGTCTAACAAGACGTACGGTAAGGTTAAAGATGACAATTGCTTTGACGAATTGCTATCAGGGGACACAGAATCGCGAAGCCAAAACGCCATTATCAGGGAGGAAAAGCGTTGAACGATGTCCTGACACTAAGCGCTTACAGAGAGGCGCTGCCACGGAGCTGCCCTCCTAATGAGGTCGTGACACCGAAAGCTACTCCGCTTTGGAGACTTCTGCGCTCTCACTCTGTATCGGAATCTGATTTCGATTCACAGCGTAAAAGGCTGCCGAACCATCCATACCCCGATGAGTGTGAGGCAATGTCCGTTTCCTTGAGCACATCCTTGGCTGCCTGCCGCGCGATAGCTAAATTGCCTCGATCTAAGTTTACCCACGCGGTGGAAGTGCGCTTTGAATCTTCTGCTGGCGTTTGGCATCAAGACTCACCAGGGCATGTGCATTTCTGGCCATATCATGAACATGACTTGATGACGCTCGTAGGGGCGGTAAACATACTATGAGCGAATTAACTGTTTACAAGGTGCTTCTGCATTATGAGATTCCCTTGGTAGTTCTTGCCAAGAACAAACAGGCTCAAAATTATTTAGGAATTAACTATGATGATGGCGAGCAAGCATGCAAGTTCTACTTTTCTCGCATAGCCCCCGATGTATTGAAACTGCTTTTATATGAAAAAATAGATGTACGCTACGCAGTCACTCGCGCCCATAAGGGCAAGTATGAACTCGCTGAACTGTGGGGAAGAGTTGGAGATATTTGCAAAACGACAAAAGTTGAAGAAATATCTGAAGAGCTTCTGCCTCAACAAGGTATGTTTTTGCCGGGACATGCGCCATCAAGCTCAACCAGCAAGGTTAAAGTTGTTGACATAGATGGACGTTGGGAAGTTAGCGATCTCAAGAAATTTTCCGATCTGGTGCAGGATTGCTATGCCTTTGGGTATGCGCTCCTTGGTGCGACGGGGGCTGTATCAAAGCGCGAGATAGAAAGAGTTTTTCATAAATACCCATGGCGTGGGGGCTTCAGCTCTGTCAATTTTTTTAGGTCGCTATACAAAGGTATTCCGGGCCAGGATAGGGCGCAAATTAAGAGCATTGAGTACGCTTCTCCCGGCTTCGTCGAGTTCGTCGTAAACGAAACAGTTGCAGACTCGATTAGAGACCTGATCATTGACCTTAATGACGACGAAAGCCTTGCCACTGCAACTTATAAAAACGTTTATAGGCGCCTACAAGATAAGGGCTGGCTTGGCCAGTCGGAAGATGATCTATTTTTGCATGCTGATGACAAGGAAGAGCTCCGAGAACTGCTTGGTGAGGCTTGTGCCGCATTTGGCCTAAGTAATTATGAGGGCCATATTATCGGCCTTGCGTGTGAAGATATGCTTGCCTCAGTGAAGATTGTGTTGGCCTATTATCGGAGACTGAAGAACCTTGCCGATTATGTTGCCACTGGCAAAGCCCAAAACGTCTTCCACGATTGATCCATATAAAAACATGGTGGCTATACGATCAATGCGCTAAATACGCTAGGCACACGGATAACCTAAATTTTCTGATCGATCTGTCGCGGGAATATCCGCAGGATGAATAGGTGAGACGCCAGCTCGCTAAACCCTTAGCGCGCCAAGCAATTCTTGACAGGGTCTTGACGGATTTTCGCGGGAAAGCGCCGGTCAGTTCTTCCGCAGCCGCTGCGCCAAGCTGATCGCTGCCTTCATCAGTGTTGAAATCTACACTCTGTGTAGATCCCGACACGCGACGACCGCGTCCTCAAAACAGAGTGGTGACAATGCCACTGTGTGGCACTGTGACCACACTTTCTCGTTGCCGTGAAGTCGGTCTGCCGGCTCCTCTTCACACCTCCTACACCGGCTATACACAACCCCCTGGGCATCGCTTAAACAATGGCTATACACAACCCCCCAGCATCGAGCATTTCCAGTGACTCGGAGCGCTCGTCGGTGAATGAGCAGTGAGCAGTGAGCAGTGAGCAGTGAGCAGTGAGCAATTTGTTTCATGCCTCGATCGAACCGGCGCTGCTACGCTTTCATTTTCTCGAATGGAGTCGAAGCGATGCCCTCCCCCGAATACTCTCTCCCAGATGTCCTAGAGCGCATGTATCGCAACCAGCTCGCCTTGGAAGCCGCACTAATGGAGCTGACCCTGTTAGTCGAAAGCCAAGGGCATGCCGACGTCGGCGACAATGTCCGAACCGCACTGGAGACGATCGGCGAAAACGCCGGGCATATCAATCAGGGGCTCGCCAGACTGAAGGCACAAGGCGCGACGTAGCCAGCATCCGATTCGGGGGGCATCTATGGACGATGATTGCGAAGTGGTATTTGTCGCCGGCCTGGGCAAGATGCTTGGCCGAACTGAGGCGTCGGTCAGAGAGGGAATGCGCCGCGGAGTGGACTGGCTGCCTAAGAGTTTCAAGATGGGCACCAGACACTGCTGGCTGAAGGCTGATGTTCGGGAGTTTCTGCGCGCCTGCCGGGACGGCGAGAACAAGGCGCCGAAGGTTGGTAGACCGCGGCAGACACCGCCAACACTGAGAGATATCAGGAAATGACAGTGGGCATCGATCGCTTCATGCGCCTCGGCCACGAGCTCTCAGGAGCAAGTGGCGCGCCATTCTCGCGCTCGCTGTAAGCCGAACGTAGACGATCAGGCTGAGGAATGCGAAAAATGCGTTATGTGACTGTCAGAAAGTTTTCCGGCGACTCTGGGTACACTGAGGCCGCGATTAGAGCAAAGATCGCTGACGGCACTTGGGGTAAAGATCACGTTTGGCGAAAAGCACCTGACGGGCGAGTGCTGATCGACGTCGATGGTTACGAAGCTTGGGTGGAGATGGGCAAACCATCAACGGCGAATCGAGAAGATAAGTTCCGGTCAGGTCAGAGCCCCGCGCCGCTGATGAGCAAAGCAAACCTCCGGAGCCCAAAGCCGCTGGAATGATGCCGCTCGTCGGATCAATCCGACTTACCAAATGGTCGCTTTCGAGCACCTTCCGGCGAAAAGAGAAAAGGCCGAATGCCACCTAGCAACGAGCGCCATGTATCCCCATATGTATCCCTCGCGCAGACGCCAAGACAAATACCCAATAATTACAGACGGTTAAGTAGCCAGTTCAAATGTCTGTGTACCACCAAGTACTAAAAACGGCTTACCGAAAGGTAGGCCGTTTTTTTATGCCTGCAATAATCCCCCCCTCCGGTTCCCCACCTACAGAAGGCCTATCTTCAGCCCTTTCGATTGGATCAGTGGGCTCGCAGCCCCTCATCAGTCAGACTTTCTTACATTTTGCACTTCGCCTTTTTTCACATAAGCAAATATCAAATTCAAGATAATGCTAACGTCACACTTCAGCTTTTAGCCAATAAATCCTGGACTCCACAATAGAAAATTCAAGATAATCAAAAAGAACACTTGAGATAATTATTATCATGGCCGAGTTTTTCCATCACGACCTGGCGCTGCTCAACCCCTCCTTTGACTCTGACCTGGTGGATGTCTTGAGCGAACTGGAGCACCTACGTCGTCTGAGACTCGAAGGCGATACGCCGCCACAGGTATTCCACCAACTCAAGTCTTTGTTCCATGCGCTGGAAAGCCTCGGCTCTGCGCGCATTGAGGGCAACCACACAACCTTGGCGGACTACATTGAGAGCAAAGTGGAGGGGAAGGCCCACGAAACTGACCAGCTTCGTGAGGTAGCCAACATCGAGAATGCAATGGATTACATCGAGCAGATCATGGCGCCGGGCGCAGAACTGACCGAGCGTACGATCCGCGAGCTACACGCGATGACCGTCGACAATCTCCAACGCGAAGGCGATAGAACGCCAGGCGCATACCGCAGCGGTGGTGTGCGGATTTCACAATCCGATCACCTGCCGCCCGACTTCATCCAGATTCAGGCATACATGGAGGAACTCGTCGAGTTCGTTAACCGTAAGGACTCCCCCAAATATGACCTGATGAAGGTCGCGCTGGCGCACCATAGATTTGGATGGATACACCCGTTCGGTAATGGCAATGGCCGCGTGGTCAGACTGCTCACCTATGCGTTACTGATGAAATATGGCTTCAACGTCAATACGGGCGGTCGCGTCTTGAATCCTACAGCCGTGTTCTGCAACGACCGTGAACGCTATTACTCAATGCTCGCAACAGCTGACAAGGGAACAACGGAAGGGTTGGAGCAATGGTGTACGTATGTCTTGCAAGGCATCCGCGACGAGCTTGAAAAGGTCGACCGCCTTACCAATTATTCCTATCTCACCAAGTGCATTCTCGTCCCTGCTATCGCCTTTGCACGGGAACGCGAATGGATCACCGAGACAGAGGAACTGGTGCTCTCTGCCGCGATTAAACTGAAGGTAGTCAAATCTGCGGATGTAGCAGCTGTACTCCCCAAACATTCGAGTAATCAACGGACCTACTTGATAAAAAAACTGGTGGATCAGGGAATGCTTTTACCGCTTACCCCCGGAGCGAGGCAGTACACGATTGGATTTTCCAATAACTACCTGATTCGCGGGGTCATTAAGTCACTCAGAGAGCAAGGCTTCATCCCTGCCCCTTTGGAAAACCCCTGAGCGCAGATCTACAACCGGTAATATTCGAGTCCTGCTGAATGACCCACGTACCGATTTGAACTGCGGATTATCGGATACTCACCCGAATGAGCAGCCGGCAGAAAGGCTCTCAAAAAACGCCGCTATCCCTGAGTGTTAGCGGCGTTTTTTTCCTACGCAAATAGCGTGCGGCTTTACTCGGACGATTCATCTATTCCGCTGTAATCACCAGACATCCTTTCATCACGCGTACTTTGACGTTTTCGTTTACCTCGAATCCTGCCTGTCGTAACCACAGTCCGCGAAGCCTGATCCAGGGCACCGGTTTGGCGGGGCTGTAGGATTTTTCCTTTGTGTGGACGAGGTAAAAATCAGCGGCGATTTTCAGCCGGCGTTCAGTGATGGGGGTTGATGTCGTATGATTGGTTTTAGCCATGGTTCAGCTCCTTTTAAGCTGCTTTGTGGTTAGCGGGGCCAGGGTGTTGTCGCACCTTGGTTCCGCGTTCTTTGGGTTACTTCAAATTTCTTTTTCTTCGTCGCTCGCTTTGGTCGCTGCCTGTGCGATCAGGGCGTCAAGCATCTGCGCAATAACCTTCTGTTGGACCTTCGAAAGTTCATTGATGGACTGCAGCCGTCGATACCACGTCGAGGTCAAGCTGCGTCTGGGCCTCTCCGTGTACGAGGGAACCCCGAGCAGGTCTTCAACAGGCACGCGAAGCGCAAATGCCATCTTCACCAGTGTCGTGACCGGCATGCTGCGCGTGCCCTCCTCGTAACCCTGAAAGGTCTGCCGGGAAAGACCTAACGCCCGTGCAAACCGAGTCTGTGTGATCTCGTGCACTGTGCGTAAGTGCGCAATGCGACTGCCCAGCGCCACCAGAAAATCGCGATCCTCATTGGAAATACTCATGACAATGGCCGATTGAAAATAGAGTTGAATGGCAACGGACTCATCCTTTTCATCTGAAATCCATCCTGGAAAAAACGACAGAAAATATCCTCAGGCAGCGGTGCGTAAGTTGTCGACCTGAAAAGTTTGTAGGAGAAATGTGGAGCAACCGCTAGTTCGGGGGCGAGGTACTACAGGCGCGAAATGCCTTTTCATTCGACTGAATCGGTACCGACAGATCAGGTTGAAAAAACGCTGTAGGAAACGGATTCGATCCTGGTATGAATTAGATCGCGCACCACAAATACAAAAAAACGGCTTACCGCAAAGTGAGCCGTTTTTTGTGCCTGGAGGAAAGTGCCGACAGCCAAGGTACTGATGATTTACTGCGACCAGTTACCCAGCGCCGACAACCCTTTCGCCCAGATCTGCCGCGTGCGCAAACCGACCATCGCCCGCCAGTCCGGATCCGCCGGATAAAACTGCTCCAGCAAATTCACTTTGATCCCCCTCCCCGTCGCATCCAGAGGATCGCCATGCAAATGCAGCCAGTGATCATCACGCAAATGCCGATGTACCTCCGGCCCCGGATACGTCCCGCACTCGATCACGAACGGCATCAACTGCACATCCGGCAACGCATTAAGCAACGCCTGCGAGGTGTACCCGGTAGCCGTCGCTGCCACTCCGGTTTCGCTCAAGGTGTCGGCGCCGGTGTGCAGGGTGTAAAGCCATGGGCCATAAATTGCCTGGGCCTGCGCGAGTGCCGGGTACGGCGCCTGGGTGATGGTCAGCAACATCGGATGACCGTACTCACCGGCGCCGGTGTGCAGGTCGAAACACATCACGGTTTCAGCGCCAGCCAGATGCGTTTCGATGATTTGGTGCAACGTGCGATTCGACCAGCTCGGCGTGCGGCCACCGTAAAACAGGCCGTCGGGATGGCTGTGCTGACCGCCTTCGACAATCGACATCACCGCTGGCCAGCCGTGTTCGATGATTAGCGCATCGAGCAAGGCATCGGCGCGTTGGCGTTCGGGGCCGTGCAAATCGGTGCACGCGTAGATCTGATGCAGATCGGCGTAAGCGCGGTTGTCCGGCAACGGCCCGGTGAAATCGAGGTGATTGCGGTTGAGGTCGATGTTGTCTTCGTTGACCCGGCGTAACCACGCCGTGCCCCATGGGTTGATCAGGTGAACCATGACCACCGCGACATCCTTGGGCAGCGAGCCGGGTTCGAAGGTTTTCAGCCAATCGATCTGACAGTCCGAGCCGTAATAGCCCTCGACACCGTGGGTACCGCTGAGTGCTACCAGTCGACGTTTGGCCTGTGGATTGCCGAGCACGGCGACGTCGGTGCTCAGCGGTCCGCCGAATGGCCCGCAACGTGGATGTGCGTAGGAGGTGAGCGTGGCGCCGGCGGCATTGGCGGCGGCGAGAAACTGTTCGCGTTGATTGCGGTAGCTGGACTCGGTGGGGAACTCGCTGTGCATGCCTGGCCTCTTGTGATTTTTATGCCTTTACCTGTAGGAGTGAGCCTGCTCGCGATCGCGGTGGATCAGTCAGCAATGATGTTGAATGTGATGACGCTATCGCGAGCAGGCTCACTCCTACAGGGGATGTTGGTGCTCCATAAATTTGAGCTTGACCCTAGCGAACATCCGCCCCGAAAAGAAAGACAAAAATGCCCATCGGTTTGCGTCGCGACCGGGCGGTCGATAAAGTCCCTGAGACTTTTATCCCACGGACGGAGAGCCCGCGTGTTTTCAGCCTTGCCCTTGAGCCGCTTTCGCCTGCCAGCGCTGACGCTGATCATCAGCGCCCTGACCCTCACCGCGTGCAACGCCCCGCCCTCCTCGACCTTGCCGCTGGCGCCGGAAGCCGCTTCCGGTTTCCGCACCGATCTGCAAACCCGCCACGCCAGCAAACACATGGCAGCGGCTGCCAACCCACTGGCCGCCGAGGCCGGGCGCGAGATGCTGCGTCAGGGCGGTTCGGCGATTGATGCGGCGATTGCGATGCAAGCGGTGCTGACGCTGGTTGAGCCGCAGTCTTCCGGGATCGGCGGCGGTGCAATGATATTGTTGTGGGACGGCAAACAAGTGCGCACGTATGACGGCCGCGAAACCGCACCGGCCGGCGCCACCGAGAAGCTGTTCTTGCGTGCCGATGGCCAGCCGATGTCGTTCCCGCAGGCGCAGATCGGCGGTCGTTCGGTCGGTACGCCGGGCGTGCTGCGTGCGCTGGAGCTGGCGCATCAACAACACGGTCGCCTGCCCTGGGCCAAGCTGTTTGAACCGGCAATCAAACTGTCTGAGCAAGGCTTCGCGATCTCTGCGCGTTTGCACTCGCTGCTGGAATCAGATCCAGTCATCCGCCAGTCGCCGGACATGGCCAAATATTTCCTCAACGCCGATGGTAGTGTCAAAGCCGTCGGCACGCGTCTGCAAAACCCGGCATTGGCCGCCGTGCTCAAACGCATTGCCAATGAAGGTGCGGACGCGTTGTACAAAGGCCCGATCGCCGAGGAAATCGTCGCCAAGGTGCAGGGGCACACTAACCCCGGCAGCCTGACGCTGAACGATCTGCAGCGCTATCAGGCCAAGGAACGCGCGCCGCTGTGCACCGATTACAAGCGCTGGCAGGTCTGCGGCATGCCGCCGCCGTCGTCGGGCGGGATCGCCGTGGCGCAGATTCTCGGCACCTTGCAGGCGCTGGAAACCCGCGATCCGCGTCTTTCGCTGACGCCGCTGAAACCGCTGAAGACCGATAAACCGGCGGGCATAGAGCCGGATCCGCAGGCCGTGCATCTGATCGCCGAAGCCGAGCGTCTGGCTTACGCCGACCGCGCGCAATACGTCGCCGACACCGACTTCGTGCCAGTGCCGGTCAAAGGCCTGGTCGACCCGGGCTATCTCGCCAGCCGCGCCAGCCTGATCGGCGAGCGCAGCATGGGCAGCGCCAAACCGGGCACGCCGCCGGGCGTGCAGGTGGCCTATGCTCCGGACCGTTCGCCGCTGCGTATCTCCACCTCGCAAGTGGTCGCGGTGGATGACCTCGGTGGCGCCGTGTCGATGACCACCACCATCGAAGCCGCGTTCGGCTCGCACCTGATGGTTCAGGGTTTCCTGCTCAACAACCAGATGACCGACTTCTCGTTCATCCCCGAAGAGAACGGCCAGAAAGTCGCCAACCGCGTCGAACCCGGCAAACGTCCACGTTCGTCGATGGCGCCAACGCTGGTCTTCGATCGCCACAGCGGCGAATTCGTCGCCACGGTCGGCTCACCCGGTGGTTCGCAAATCATCGAATACGTGGCGAAAACCACCGTCGGCCTGCTCGACTGGCACCTCGACCCGCAAAGCGCCATCAGCCTGCCCAACTTCGGCAGCCGCAATGGCCCGACCGAGCTGGAACAAGGCCAGTTCAGCCCGGCACTGATTCAGGCGCTGAAAGACAAAGGGCATGCGGTGAATGAAATCGATATGACCAGCGGCACCCAGGCCATCGTGCGGGTCAAGGATGCGCAGGGGAAAGTGTCGTTGGAGGGTGGAGCGGATCCACGGCGTGAAGGGGAAGCGTTAGGGGATTGAGGCTACGAAGTGAATAAAAAGGCCTACCGGGAGGTAGGCCTTTTTATTGGGCGAACAACGAGTAAGTAAGGGGCGTAGTTTGTTCGGCGACCAAGGTTTCAATGTTTAAAAATGCCGTGAAAATACAGAACTGTCCCACAAGGTTTTCAGGTTGTCCGTCGGACGTCCACTCTCTAGGCTGTGCACGTCGCTGCCAATTCAGTGACCGGGCCTGGAAATCCGACGACAGTTGTGCGCACCAGCGCCATTCATAACGTATCCTTGCGCGCCCTTGTGGTGTGCACTCTGTTATGGCGGCTGTGCGCGGGAGACCTTCGGGTCTGCCGGGTTACTCTGTCCCGGATTTCCAGCCTGCGTACAGCTGCCACCCATTCGCCTGGAAATCGAATGGACCAGCTACAACCGTCACACAGGGTAATCATCATGAAAAAGCCAACACCCAATCCTCCCGAAACAGACACCGACCCAACCTCTCCTTACGCCTCCATCGACAGCAAAAAGCTCCACGAAGCCGCCGACCGCGCCCTTGATCATTACCTCAAGCCGGCCGCTCACATCATGGCGTCCGCCCGCGTGGCTGAACCCATGTACCTCGCCAACCCGGTGTACGACACCGAATCCCTGCTGGCAAATGCCAGCGAAACCCTGGGTTCGGTCACCGAGATGCTCAACAATTTCGCCGCCGTGCTGGATACCGCGCACCGCAAGACCGCGCTGGGTATCGCGCAAATCGTCATGCTGAGTGAACTGGCGGTAAATCAGGCGCTGGATAACGTTCAGCCGGTTACGTAGTTTTCGCAATGCATAAAAAATCCGATGCCGTGAAGGCATCGGATTCTTATCTCCTGGCGTTGCCCGGCATAAACCTGGCGTCCCTTATTGCCCTATCAGGCAGACTCCTTTGAAGTGGAGTAATCCATGAACGTACGCCCAATTCATAACGAAGACGACTATCGTGCGGCGCTTGAGAACGTGTCTGCACTTTTCGACAACGAGCCAGTACCGGGCACTGCTGAAGGGGATCACTTCGACATCATGATCAGCCTTATCGAAGCCTACGAGGCCAAACAGCTTTCACATCCAAGATCTATGGCTCAGCGATTAGCCACCAGATGCGCACCAAACAACAGATAGCAACCGCCCGCGAAGCGATCCAGCCATTGCCGCGAACGCTCATACACACTAGCAATCCGCCGACTGGCGAAGAACAGCGCCACGCAGCAATACCAGCTGAACGACAGCATCGCCATGGTCATTACCGCCAGCGCCAGCAACAGTGGTGGAATGTGAGCCGGCATGGCGGTGGCGAAAATGGTGGCGACGAATAATGCCGACTTGGGATTGGTCATGTTGCCCAGAAAGCCCCGCCCGTAGGCGCCGAGCAACGTTTGCTCCGAGGTATCGAGCGTGCCCGCGACAATCGGCGCCTTGCGCTTGAACTGCTTGAGCCCGAGATAGATCAGGTAGCAGCCACCGGCAATCTTGAAGCTCAAGTACAGCGTGGGTGCGGCGCTGAACAGCGACTGAATGCCCAAGCCCCCCGCCAGCCCCCACACCACCGTTCCGCTGGCGACGCCGAGCGCCGCAACGACGCCATGACGGCGGGAACGGCTGACCGCAAGTTGCGCGATGTTGAAGAAGTTCGGGCCGGGCGTGATCACCGCGACGGTCCACAACAGGGCCAACGACAGCAACGGCGCCAGATAACTCGATAGGGAAAGATCCATGGGCATGCGCCTGATAGGTTCGTCGATGCCCTCTACCTTGCAACATCCGGAAATGTTTTGCCATCAGCAGCCATTCAGACCGCTAACGTCTTACCCACTACCGCATCACCAATCTTCAGGAAATGCCCGCCCGCCACGTGGTGCAAGGTGCGCAAACCGTCATGCCCTTCGAAATGCCAGCGCCCGTCGCTGAACACGCGATCATCGGCGTGGGCGGCGATGACTTCGGCGAGGAACAGGTCATATTGCTCGTGGTTGCGCGGCTCTGGCAGCAAGCGGCATTCGAGCCAGGCGACGCAGCCGTCGAGCAGCGGGGCTTCGACTTGTTCGCCGGTGAAGGTCTGCAGGCCGTACGCCTGAAATTTGTCCTGTCCCTGGGTTTGGGTAATCTCCAGACCCGACGTATTGCCGACGGTTTGCACGATGTCGGCTTGATCGACACAAGGGACGTTGAGCACGAAGGTGCCGGACGCTTCGAGTAACTGGCGCGTCCAGGTGGACTTATCAAGGACGACCGCGACTTTCGGCGGTTCGAAATCCAATGGCATTGCCCAGGCGGCGGCCATGATGTTGCGCTGGCCGTCATGGGCGGCGCTGACCAGCACGGTCGGCCCGTGGTTGAGCAAACGGTAGGCTTTGTTCAGGGGCACCAGGCGGCGGTGGGAATCGCTCATGGGGTCTGCTCCGGGGAAAAAGGAGCAGATTGTAGCGCCAACGCACATTTGTAGGAGTGAGCCTGCTCGCGATCAGGGTCTGACATTCAACATTTGTGCTGACTGATACACCGCTATCGCGAGCAGGCACACTCCTACAGGGTCTAGTGCGGGTCAGTGGGAGAGTTGGTTGGCAAACTGGCCGACCGCATCCACCACTTTTTGCGCGCCGTCCTGAATCTCGACGATCACCGTCCCCGCCTCTGCTGCCAGTGCCAGCCCTTGTTCAGCCTGGAGCTTGCCATCGGTCATCAGAGCCACGGCGTTGCGCGCCATTTCCTGGTTCTGCCGCACCACGGTGACGATCTCTTCAGTCGCCTGACTGGTGCGCGAGGCCAGTTGCCGCACTTCGTCCGCCACCACCGCAAAGCCTCGGCCCTGTTCGCCTGCGCGGGCCGCTTCGATGGCAGCGTTGAGCGCCAGCAGGTTGGTCTGTTCGGCAATGCCGCTGATGGTCTTGACGATGGTGCCGATCACCTGCGATTGCTCGTTCAGTGCTTCGATACCCTCACCAGCGGCCTGCATGTGTCGCGACAAATCACGCATCACATTCACCGCTTCAGTCACCACCGTGGTACCGCGCTGGGCCGTGCTGTCGGTTTGCTGCGAAGTGCTGTAGGCGATGCTGGCCGCGTCGGCGACGGCCTGCTCGCGGTTGACCTGATCGGTGATCACGGTGGCGAACTTCACCACTTTGTACAATCTGTCGTTGGCATCGACCACCGGATTGTAGGACGCCTCCAGCCAGACTGTACGACCATGGCTGTCGACACGCTTGAAGCGGTCCGCCACGAACTCGCCGTTGTTCAGACGCCGCCAGAAATTCTGGTACTCGGCGCTGTTGTACTCCTCCGGGGTGCAGAACGTGCGGTGATGTTTGCCTTTGATCTGCGCCAGGCTGTAACCCATGCCGCTGAGGAAGCGATCGTTGGCGTTGAGCACGTTGCCGTTGAGGTCGAATTCGATCACGGCAGTGGACCGCACCAGCGCACCGATCAGGTTTTCGTGCTCTCTGGAGGCTTCGATGGTGCGGGTCAGGTCGCTGGCAAACAGCGAAATGTGCTTGATCCGCCCATCCGAAGAACGCACCGGTTGTACGATCGAACGCAGCCACGCTTCCGCACCATTGCCGCGCAACAAGCGCACGGCGCCAGCGAAATGCTCGCCACGGGTCATGGCGTTTTTGAAGCGCTGGTGAAATTCGTCGGTCTTCACATGCGCCGGAACGATGTCTTCAATCGCCCGACCGATCAGGTCCTGGCTCTTGTAGTGCATCTCGTTGAGGAAGTTCTGGTTGACCGATTGAATGCGCCCGTCGGGCTCAAGATTCAGCACTAGCATCTCGCTTTCCAGGCTTTCCTTCACCTGCACGAGGCTGGAGAGTTCTTCACGAAGAGCGGCCAGCTCTTGCTTCAGGCGTTTGTTGAACATGGGAAAGTACCGATGGGCAGGATAGAAAGCGGGATACAGCCTAGCCATCGGCCTTGAAAAACTTTTCTGAAGAGCGCTTGCGACCCGTCGGTCGAAAATAGTTCGAACACACGCTGTCAGGCGGTTCCGGCCACCTGACAGTGTCCGGTGCGTGGCATCCGCGAGCCAAAATAGGCGGCACTCAACAATCCCACCACGCCCATCACGGCGCAGAACATCACACAGATCCACGGACTCCACGGCATCAGACCGATCAGCAACAACGGTGTGATACTTGCCCATGCGGCGTAGGCAATGTTGTAGGTGAAGGAAATGCCTGAGACGCGGATCCGCGCCGGGAACAAGCCGACCATCACCGACGGCACTGCGCCGACCACACCGCAGGCAAGGCCGGCAATGGCATACGCGATACCAATCCACTCGCCGCCGCTGATCAGGCAGCCGTAGAGCACGCCGATGCCCAGCGGCAGCAGCAGGCTATACAGCATGACGGTGCGCCACGCGCCGAGACGATCGACCAGCAGCCCGGCAATCACGCAGCCGATATTGAGAAACACGATACCCAATGCACTGAGCGCGAAGGTATGGCTGGCGGTCATGCCGAAAGTCTTCTGCATCATGGTCGGGGTGATGACGACGAATACCACCACCGCCGAAGTCAGCACGCAGGTCAGCAACATCGCCGGCAACATGGCCAATCGATGCTCACGCAGCACCGTGCGCAACGGCAGCTCGACCCGCGCCTCACGCTGCGCCTCCATGGCCATGAATACCGGGGTTTCGCTCAGCCAGCGGCGCAGGTAAACGCCGATCACGCCGAAAACGCCACCGAGCAGGAACGGATAACGCCAGGCGTAATCGAGGATTTCTGCCGGGGTGAATACTTGCGCGAGGAAAGTCGCAGTCAGCGCGCCGATCAGGTAACCGAAGGTCAACCCGGCCTGCAAAAAGCCCAACGCGTAACCACGATGGCCGGCTGGCGCGTGCTCGGCGACGAACACCCAGGCGCTCGGCACTTCACCACCGACCGCCGCGCCCTGGAGGATGCGCAGCGCCAGCAGCAACAACGGGGCGAAATAACCGATCTGTGCATAAGTCGGCATGATGCCGATCAGCAGGCACGGCAGCGCCATCATCAGGATGCTCAGGCTGAAGACTTTCTTGCGCCCGAGTCTGTCGGCGAAATGCGCCATCAGGATCCCGCCCAGCGGCCGCGCCAGATATCCGGTGACAAAGATCCCGAAGCTTTGCAGCAGACGCAGCCACTCGGGCATTTCCGGCGGGAAGAACAACTGGCTGAGGGTCAGGGCGAAGAACACGAAGATGATGAAATCGTAGATCTCCAGCGCCCCGCCAAGGGCCGCAAGGCCGAGGGTTTTGTAGTCGGAGCGGCTGAACGGCACGGGTTTGGCCGTGGATTGGGCAGTCATGGCAAAGAACTCTGGATCAGGCAGAAAACCAAGGCGCCCATGGTCTACGCAAATCGGCGGATGGACAACCCGTTAGACCATAGTCAGGGTTTTGCAAAAACCTGCTCACAAAGCATTGGCAGTTGAATTACTGTTAATGCCTGTCCAGCGGGACCACGCCAACCCCGGCCAACCGCCGTAAACCCCATGTGGGAGCGAGCCTGCTCGCGAAAGCGCCAGCCCAGCCAACTTCAATGTTGAATGTGCCGACCTCTTCGCGAGCAAGCTCGCTCCCACAGGGATCTCTGTGTTGTCGAGATCGGCGAGCGTTCCCGCAAGACCACAATAACCATAAAAATCCGAGGTACTCCCTGTGGCCGTTGATATCGAAGATAGCCGCTCCGCACGCTTTGCCCTGCGCTGTTCAAGTTTCGCCGAACGCTGGTTTCCCGACTCATGGGTATTCGCCGCGTTGGCCGTGATCATCGTTGCCCTGGCCACGCTGGCCATGGGCGCCAAACCCACCGATGCGGCGATGGCCTTCGGTGACGGGTTCTGGAGCCTGATTCCGTTCACCATGCAGATGGCCTTCGTGGTGATCGGTGGTTACGTGGTCGCCAGTTCGCCGCCCGCGGTAAAACTGATTGACCGGTTGGCACGCCTTCCGAAAAACGGCCGCTCTGCGGTGGCGTGGGTGGCGCTGATCTCGATGGTCGCGTCCTTGCTCAACTGGGGCCTGTCGCTGGTGTTCGGCGGTTTGCTGGTGCGCGCCCTCGCCCGCCGCACCGATCTGAAAATGGATTACCGTGCCGCCGGTGCTGCGGCTTATCTGGGCCTTGGCGCGGTGTGGGCGTTGGGCTTGTCGTCGTCGGCTGCGCAGTTGCAGGCCAACCCGGCCAGCCTGCCGCCGTCGATCCTGTCGATCACCGGGGTGATTCCGTTCACCGAAACGATTTTCCTCTGGCAGTCCGGGGTCATGCTGCTAGCGCTGATCGTGATCTCGATCATCATCGCCTACGCCACCGCTCCCGGACCGAACTCCGCGCGCGACGCCAAGGCCTGCGGCATCGACCCGGCCTTCAACCTGCCACCGTTGCAACCGCGCACGCGGCCAGGGGAATGGCTGGAGCACAGTCCGCTGCTGATCATCGTGCTGGTGCTGTTGGCGGCGGGCTGGCTGTTCCATGAGTTCTCGACCAAACCGGCGATCACGGCGATTTCCGGACTGAACACCTACAACTTTCTGTTCATCATGCTCGGCGCATTGCTGCACTGGCGCCCACGCAGCTTCCTCGATGCCGTGGCCCGTGCGGTGCCGACCACCACCGGCGTGTTGATCCAGTTCCCGTTGTACGGCTCGATTGCCGCGCTGATGACCACGGTCAAAGGCACGGACGCGCAAACCCTGGCGCACCACATCTCGACGTTCTTCGTCAGCATCGCCTCCCATGACACCTATGCGCTGTTGATGGGCGTGTACTCGGCGATTCTCGGCTTCTTCATTCCATCCGGTGGAGGCAAGTGGATCATCGAGGCGCCTTACGTGATGCAGGTCGCCAATGATCTGCAATACCACCTCGGCTGGGCGGTGCAGATCTACAACGCGGCGGAAGCGTTGCCGAACCTGATCAACCCGTTCTACATGCTGCCGCTGCTGGGCGTGCTCGGGTTGAAGGCGCGGGATCTGATCGGTTTCTCCTTTGTGCAACTGCTGGTGCACACGCCGCTGGTGCTGCTGTTGCTGTGGGCATTGGGGACGACGCTGGCGTACACGCCGCCGGTGATGCCGTAATCCCAAGCGGGGCGCGCCATCATGGCAGCGCCCCGAACTTTCCTTTTGAAACAGCCCTGTCGTCTGCAGTATGGCTACCTGTCGCAAATAATGGCTCAGAGCCATCATCCTGCTTTACCGCATCGCACCCTCGGTAATATTCTGCGCGCCCATAAATGTTTCCATTTTTTACCAAGCGCAAAGGGAGTTCGTTGCAATGATCGTAGGGATTGACCTGGGAACCACCAATAGCCTGGTCGCCGTCTGGCGTGGCGATGCCACGGAGTTGGTGCCCAACGCCCTGGGTCAGTTTCTGACGCCGAGCGTTGTCGGCCTGGATGATCAAGGCCGGATTCTGGTGGGGCAGGCGGCGCGCGAGCGTCTGCACACCCATCCACGCCTGACCGCGTCGTTGTTCAAGCGCCACATGGGCAGCGCCACGCAAACGTACCTGGCCGACAAGGCGTTTCGCCCGGAAGAACTGTCCGCGCTGGTGCTCAAGAGTCTGAAAGAAGACGTCGAACGCGCCTATGGCGAAACCGTCACCGAAGCCGTGATCAGCGTCCCGGCCTACTTCAGCGACGCGCAACGCAAAGCCACGCGGATCGCCGGCGAACTGGCCGGGCTGAAGGTCGAAAAACTGATCAACGAACCGACCGCCGCCGCCCTCGCCTATGGATTGCACCAGCGGGACAAGGAAACCTCGTTTCTGGTCTTTGACCTCGGTGGCGGCACGTTCGACGTGTCGATTCTGGAGTTGTTCGAAGGGGTCATGGAAGTGCGCGCCAGCGCCGGTGACAACTTCCTCGGTGGCGAAGACTTCGACACGGTGTTGCTGGAGCACTTCATCAGCCAGCACAGTTCGGCGGCAGACTTCCCTGAGCGCAGCAGCGTCATCCAGCCGCTGCGTCGCGAGGCCGAACGTGTGCGCAAGGCATTGGGGCAGGACGACAGTGCCGAATTCCGCTTGCAACTCGGCGAGCGGCAGTGGACGCAAACTATCACTCAGCAACAGTTGGCGACGCTGTACATGCCGCTGCTCGAACGCCTGCGCGCGCCGATTGAACGGGCGCTGCGCGATGCGCGCATCCGCGTCAGCGATCTGGACGAGATTCTGCTGGTCGGCGGCACCACCCGTATGCCGCTGGTGCGCAAACTCGCTGCCGGGCTGTTCGGCCGCTTTCCGTCGATCACTCTGGACCCCGATCAGGTCGTGGCACAGGGCGCGGCTATTCAGGCAGCACTCAAGGCCCGTGCCGCAGCGCTGGAAGAAGTGGTGCTGACCGATGTCTGCTCCTACACGCTGGGCATCGAGACCTCCACTCAGGTCGGCCGCAACTATGAGAGCGGCCATTACCTGCCGATCATCGAGCGCAACAGCATCGTGCCGGTCAGTCGGGTCAAGACCGTGTACACCCTGCACGACAATCAGGAACACGTGGTCGTGCGCATCTTCCAGGGCGAGAGCCGTCTGGTCAAAGACAACGTGGCGCTCGGCGAACTGGACATCAAGGTGCCGAAGCACAAGGCCGGCGAAGTTGCCCTCGATGTGCGTTTCACCTATGACAACAATGGTCTGCTCGAAGCCCAGGTGAAAATCCCCCTGACCGGTCAACAGCATTCGCTGGTCATCGAAAACAACCCGGGCGTGCTCTCACCAGAGGAGATCCAGCAGCGTCTGGCGCACCTCGCGCAATTGAAGATTCATCCACGCGAGCAACAGGTCAACACGCTCTTGAGTGCCCGTCTGGAGCGCCTTTATCAGGAAAGCCTGGGCGATATGCGTGACCTGATGGGCGATTGGGCCAGGCAATTCCAGATTGCGCTCGACAGTCAGGACGAGCGCCAGATCCGTGAAGTGCGCACCGACTTGAGCCGCCGCCTGAGCGAACTTGATCGCACCCCGTGGCAATAAGGAGCCTGGCCATGGATTGCTGGTCCGTGTTGCACCTGCACGATGACGCCGACGCCCGCGCCATCAAACGCAGCTACGCGCGCTTGCTGAAAACCTTCCGCCCCGATGAGGACGCCGAAGGTTTCCAGCGCTTGCGTGAAGCCTATGAGCAAGCGCTGGCGATTGCCCGATGGCGCCTTGAAATCGCCGAAGCGGAACACGAACAAGACACCGATGTCGCAGTGGCGACAGAGTCCGGTGTCTTCGCCGCATTGGCACTCGATGCCGCGCTGGCAAATACGCACCCCTCAGCGCAAAACCAGCCTTGGGATTTTTCCGCCCCGCAGTTCCCTCCCGTCAGTCCGGCCGCCCCGGAGCCGTTCGCGCCGCCTGTGGATGACGAGGTTCGACGTGTCGAGCCAATGGCGGCGGACACCTATGTAGATGCACACGCTGTTGAAACGCAGGCCGCACAAGCACTGCTCGAAGGCTTGGCGCCAGACAACCTCGGCGAGCGTTGGGAACAGGCACAACAGCAAGGCTGTGCCAAGGCGTTCGAAAAGCTGTTGCTGCAACGCTGTTTTGACCAGCCGCATCTGCGCAGCCCGGTGCTGCACTGGGCCGTAGAGCACCTCGGATGGCTGGGGCCGTGGCAAGACGTGCTGATCAATGATCGTCAGCGTGACGGGCTCGCCGAGAGCCTGATGTCCGACTATCGAAACGCCTTGCAGGCACTGCTCGAAAGCCAGAGCGAGCGCGAATTCCTCAATTTGCTCAAGCGCTACAGCGCACAGCCATGGCTGCAGGTGTTCGATCGCCGGGAACAATGGCAACAAACCCTGCTGCAGTTGCTCAATGACAGCGAGTGGAGCGTGCCGCTGTTCGACCGCATCGGCCAATTGTTCGGCTGGGATCACAACAAAGGCCTGCACCCGCAGCCGGACTGGCTCTGGGACGCCTTGATCGAACGCTGCGATCAGGAAAGTTTCTACGACAATCTGCGCGCCAAGGCGCAAAGCGACCGGACGTGGGCGGCCGATGTTCAAGCGGCGCATCTGTTGATCAATCCGCTCAAACCCTGGCAGCAGAAGAAGATCATTGACGGCTTTGGCCAGAATGAATGGCAGGCCTGCCATGACTTGTCGGAAAAACTCACGTGGCGCTTTCCCGAGTTGCTCGCACGTTTGCCCTACGCCGATGTTTTTTACTGGCGGCGCTTCTTTCCACGACCGATTGCCGCCCAAACCTGGGTGTGGGTCTGGGCGGCGATTGCCTTGGCGCTGTTCCTGCAACATCTGTCCTCCCAAGAAAAAACGGTCATGCACCTCGTCTTCATGCCGATGTTATTTGCCTGTGTGCCGGTCTGGTTTTTCCGCTTTGCCCTGAGTTGGTGGGTGGTGCTCACGGCCCATGTGATAGTCCCCGACCTGTGGCTCACCGAAGGTTTGATTCCACGCAAATGGAACCCTGACACGCGCTGGCTGGTGATACGCCACGGAGTACCGCAAGGGGTGATGGTGTTGATGTTTTCGCTGTTGCTCGGCCCGCTGGGGGCACTCACTTATGTCGGCACGCTTCTGATCGGGCTTGTGCATAAACGCCGTCTCGGTTCGCTCGACCCGGAACTGAGCCACCGCCGTCCTTGGCTGACCGCATTGCACTGGGCGCACTTCAGTCCACTGCAATTGCTGTTTCTGGTGGTCATGACTGCCATAACAGCGGCCAGCCGGCTCGGCTACTCGCTCCACTCACTCATGCCGGGCTAGGACCGGCGCGACAGAGCGTTCTGTCACCCAACCGTCATATTCCCTTGCTAGCGTCCGCCCGAAACATACTGAAACAATTAAGCAAACGGGCTGAACGATGAAAGACGACACAGACGGCACTGACGCAGTTGAATCCAACCAACCCACTGACACCAGTCGCCGCCGCTTCCTCGGTGGCGTCGCGGTACTCGGGGTCGGAGCCACACTGGCCGGGTGCGGCAGCACCGGTGATCAACCGGGCAAACCGGTCGAGCGCCCGCTGGCGCCCGCCGAGCTGGACAAGGCCCTGCGTGATCAGGTGAAAACCGTGGTGGTGATCTACGCCGAGAACCGCAGTTTCAACAATCTGTTCGGTGATTTCCCCGGTGTCGAAAAGCCGCTGTCGGCGCTCAAGCCCGCCGACTATCAACAACGTGACCGCGACGGCTCGCTGCTGCAAACCCTGCCGCCGGTCTGGGGCGGTGTCCTGCAGATCGGCCCGCAAACGCTCGATGGCGTGACCTACCCCAGCGCCACGCAGTTTCAGGAAAACCTGCCCAACGCACCGTTCGCCCTCAAAGGCCCGAATGGCGAGGACTTGCCGTTCGGGCTGGTCACCCGCGACTTGTGGCACGTGTTCTATCAGAACCAGATGCAGATCAATGGCGGCAAAAATGACGGCTTCGTCGCTTGGGCAGACTCCGGCGGCTTGACCATGGGCCACTACGCGCAGAGCCGCTATTCCCTGCGCCTGTGGGACGTCGCTCAGGAATTCGTGCTGTGCGACAACTTCTTTCAGGGCGCCTTCGGTGGCTCGTTTCTCAACCATCAGTACCTGATCAGCGCCACCGCGCCGTTCTATCCAGACGCGGCCAATTCGGTGGCCAAATCGCAGATCGCCGCGCTGCAAAGCGATGATCCGAGCGACCCCCGCCTCAAGCCGCTGGAGCAATCGCCGGCCAGCGCCATGAGCGGCCCACCGCAGTTCGGCCCGAGTGCGCTGACCCCGGACGGCTTCGGCGTCAACACCCTCGCCCCGCCCTATTGGCCGACATGGATTCGCGACCCCGAGCGCCCGGCCTACTCCAAAGCGGATCTGCCCAACGTTCTGGTGCCTCAGACCCATGAACACATCGGCGACAAGCTGTCGAAAAAGCACATCGATTGGGCGTGGTATGCCGGTGCGTGGCAGGCGACGCTGGAGCAGTACAAGGATTCCGGCGGCATTCCGAAAATCCCCAACTTCCAGTATCACCATCAGCCGTTCAACTACTTCAAGCAGCAAGGCCCGGAGAACCCCGACGAGCGCAATAAACGCCTGCGCGATGCCGGCCTGGGGGATGAGTCGAGCAGCAACAAGTTCTTTGCCGATGCCGAAGCGGGCAAATTGCCGGCGGTGAGCTTCTACAAACCGCAAGGCAACCTGAACATGCACGCCGGTTATGCCGATGTGGCTTCCGGTGACCGGCACATCGTGCGCGCACTGAAGGTGCTGCGTGAAAGCCCGCAGTGGCAAAACATGGTGGTGATCGTCACGGTCGACGAGAACGGCGGCTGGTGGGATCACGTCGCACCGCCCAAGGGCGACCGGTGGGGACCTGGCTCACGGGTGCCAGCACTGGTGGTGTCGCCGTTTGCACGCAAGGGCACGGTGGATCACACGGTCTACGACACGGCATCGATCCTGCGGTTGATCACCCGTGTCTTCCAGCTGGAGGCCCTCGACGGCCTCAAACAACGTGACGAGGCAATGATTGCCCGGGGCCAGAAACCCATGGGCGATTTGACCAACGCCCTGCATTTTCCGGCCTGAAACCCGCCCTGCGAGTTTGCGCAAAAATCTGCCAATGACCGCTTCTCTGTCAAACGCGGCTGATCCACTATGAGGCGCCCCCGACACCCCGGGGAACCCACGCTGAAAAGGATCTGAGCATGTTCAAACTCGCAGGACTCACCCTCGCTGCGCTCACACTGAGCGCAGCCGCCCACGCCGATGTGGATCTGAAACTGGGCAGCACCGAACGCGTCACCCGCCTCTTCGCTTACCCCAACAATTGCAGCGTGATCTGCTTCCGCAACTGGACGCTGGAACAGACCGTCGCCCATTACTTGAGCCAGAGCGTGCAACGCGATGGCTATGCCGATGCCAAAGTCCTGGTCAAGACCGACAACGGCCAGCTCTACGCCGAAATCACTGGCGTGCCGAAGGATTACGACAAACCGCTGTCGGCGCTGCTGGACGCGGGAGATCTGGCTTACACCGGCGCGAGCAAGCTCAATGCCGATGGTAAATGGGCCTACAGCTGGTACCTGTTCCTGCCGCTGGGCATGGCTTTGGAAAACCGTAAAAGTGTCGAGTTGCTGCACTTCCCGCCGGATTACTCGCTGACTCAGGCGCAGGATTATCTGCGCTCTAACACCACCGATCGCTGGGCGACCCTGCTGACCGACAACGGCATCCCTGCCAACCAGACGCCAGCGTTCCAGACCATCATCGACATCGCGCCAATCGCTGCGCCATCCAACGCCGGCAGTGATCTGGAAGGCGTGTACGACTACTTCAAGGACTACCAGACCACCCTGGTCAAACAGTTCAGTCAGACCGCCGGCGGCACGACGCTGCCGATGGTCGCGTTCGGCGCGCCGGTGCGTAACTGGATCAAACAGCAATACGGGCCGACCGTGAATGTCTTGGGCCTGGCGACCATCAGCCCGAGCGCAGGCGTGAACGTGCCGGTGCTGGGCTCCAACCACCCGAGTTATATCTGGTACGCCGCTGACCCGAAAAGCTACAGCGGCGACGATGCCCAGGCCAAAGCCGACGCTGCGGGCCTGAAAGTCATGGGCCAGGATTTGAGCGCGGCCTGCTGGCAGGCGGGCATGGGCAGCAAACCGGGCAGCGACGCGCAGGCCACCCTCAACAGTTGCACGCAGACATGGCAGGTGACCCAGAAGGCCAAAACCTGCGAGTTGTTCTACACCTCGATCCGCGACCTGACCCCGGAACAGGCCGTCGCCAAGTGCGCGACCACCCCGATCAAGGCCCAATTGAAACACCTGCAAGCGCCGCTGCCCGCCACCGCCCTGCCCGCCCCGCACCTGTAATCCGCTTATGCGTTCCCGTGTCAGCCAAGGCTGACGCGGGAAAGCGTCTATATCGCCTGTCAGATCTGACAGTAGACCCGCTATACCTAATAGGACAGGATTGGATCCAAGCAGCAGTGCAGGACTGACAGGACGTCACCCCAAGGAAGTCGCAAAGACTTGCGACAAGGACGGTTATGAATATCCAAGCCAGGGCGCAATCAACGCCTCGCGATACTGAAGGCATTTACCCCTTTGCCGGTCTGCCCGTGCGTCTTGGCTTCCCTGCCAGCGCCGATTTCGAAATCATCCAGGATCAGTGCGGCACGCCAATGGCGGTCGCGGCGCGGCGTGAGTTTCTGCAGAGCCATCGGATGTGCCGGGTGTCCGGGCAACTACTGCCCTATCGCTGCCGACAGACCCGACAAATGCTGACGGGCATCCACATTTACGATCCGCGCTTTTGCGGTTTGATCGAACACGCTTGCGACCCCAACGTGTTTCTCGACATGAGCGAACTGTGGTTGTGGGCGTTGAAAGATATCCACAGGGGGGAACGGCTGACCATGGACTACGCCGCCACCGAAGACAAACTGCTGCATCAGTTCGCCTGCGGCTGCGGCGCCAAAGGCTGCCGAGGGTGGATCACCGGTTACGACGAACCACCCAGTATCGAGGGCCAACACTTTCTACAGCGCTGGCGGCTCTCGGGTTTGTGCTGACAGACCGGTTACAAAGCGCCAACCGGACGCAGACGATACTGCGGCGGCAGTTGCTCGAATCCGCTGATGGTGGTGTTCAGACTTTTCCAGCGGCCATCCTTGATGCCATAGATGCAACCGTGGATCGACAGGCTCTGCCCGCGATGCCAGGCGTTCTGGATGATGCTGGTGTGGGCGACATTGGCAACTTGCTGGACCACGTTGAGTTCGCAGAGCCGATCGACCTGCTCTTCTTCGGTCGGTAGCTTGGCCAGCTCTTCACGCTTTTCGTAGTACAGGTCGCGGATCGAACGCAGCCAGCCATCGATCAGACCGAACTGGCGATCCTGCATCGAGGCGCGTACACCGCCGCAGCCGTAGTGGCCGGTGACGAGGATGTGTTTAACCTTGAGCACATCGACCGCGTACTGGATCACCGACAGGCAGTTGAGGTCGGTGTGCAGCACTACATTGGCGACGTTGCGGTGTACGAACAGATCGCCCGGCAGCATGCCGACGATTTCGTTGGCCGGCACACGGGCATCGGAGCAGCCGATCCACAGATATTCCGGCGTTTGCTGGCGCGCCAGTTTGGCGAAGAAATCCGGGTCTTCCTTGGTGATCGCGTCAGCCCAACGCTCGTTGTTATCAATCAGGTCTTGTAAGTCATGCATGCTGTAAGGCCTCAAGAAAGATGCGCTGGTATGACAGACGACCGCCCGTCGGGGTCACGCCGCCACTGCAAGTGATTTCATTGGAATTCTCGTGTGCCCGGTGAGTCCACCTAGTAAGGCCCACAGTATGAGGATTTGCCATGACTGATTCACGACGCCCTTTTGATGCGGTGCAACCGGAGCCCATCGATGATAACGAAGACCGCATGGGTTCGGTGCATGAGCTGGATTTCGATGAAGACGAGCCAAGCGCGAAGATCGGTGATGAGATCCCGGAGCGTGAACGCGAGCAGTTGATGCCGCGTGAGCGGGTGCATGAGGCGGGCATGACCGGAGCTTCGGTCAGTGATCATGAACCTACCGACGATGACCTGAGCCCGGAAACGCTGATTCACGAGGATGGCGCACGGGATGCCGATGAGCCGGGTGAAGGTAATCAGGCCGACTGGGATTTGAGCCTGGTCGATGAGGACGACATTGGCGGTGGCAACGGGCTGGATGAGGCGGAACTGGCGCGGCGCGATCCGCTGGATGGCAACCGCTGACTTGTCGCGCTTTTAGAACAGCTGTCGCGAGCAGGCTCACTCCTAAAGGAACACATTCCAAATTGTAGGAGTGAGCCTGCTCCGGGCGGCGTTCCGACGATGCTTTTAAGCTCTAATCAACCAGAGTGCAGGCCATGACCACGGCATCTTCACGCCCACCCACCGCCGGATAATAATCCCGACGCCGGCCAATCTCGTTGAAGCCATAGCGCTCGTACAACTTGAACGCCGCCGTATTGCTGTCACGCACTTCCAGAAAACATTCCCGCGCCGAAGCCGCATACGCCCGCGACATCAAGTGTTCGAGCAACGTCAGTCCCAGTCCACGCCCCTGATTTTCCGGTTTGACGGTGATATTGAGCAGGTGCGCCTCATCGAGAATGATCTGCACCACGCCATGGCCGACTTGCTGCTCCCCTTCGAACATCAGCCAGATCTGGTATTTGCCCAGGCCGTCGAGAAAAATTCCTCGGGTCCACGGATGGCTGTACGCGGCGTACTCGATTTTCAGCACGGTTTCCAGGTCCGCCTCGGTCATCGGGCGGAACGATACAGCGTCACTCATTCGATTCTTTCCAGCGCGCCATCAGCCGACGCATGGCTTGCCACACAGCGGCCTTGCGCTGTGGCTCTTCCATTAATAATTCCAGACCGGGAATGGCCCAGGCCGAGCCCAGACCTTCGATCTGCAATTCACGATTGAATGCTTCGGCATCCGCTTCACCGGCAAAACGCACCGCCGGCAGACCGATCAGCCACAGGCAGGCGCACGGCGCGGCTTCCATCTGCACGGAAAGGAAACCCTGGACGAAATCACGCGCTGCCTCCGGGCCCTGATCCATTGTGCCGCGATTGAGCCACGGCCAGCGCACCGGCTCACCAACGATCTGCGGTGCATCCGGCAGACCGGCGGCACGCAACATGTCTTTGAGCAACAGATAGGCCGGATCGCGGCTCTGGAAGGCTTCGCCTGTGGGTAACTCGACCAGCAGCAGGCAACGCCCGGCGCGCAGCAGTTGCAGGGCAAAACGCGGCGGCGGTATCGGTGCCGGTTTGGCGACAACCGGCGTGTCATCGACCACCTCCACCGGTTTGGCACCGGTACGGGTACTCGCCAGCGACGGCCGCGGCACTTCGATTTTCGGCCGTTCGACCGGACGAGCGGCAGCCGTTTGCACAGGTGCTTCGGCCTGCGGCGCAAGCACGACCGGCGCTTCTACCTCGGGCTCGAGCATGTCCAGCAGCTCGGGCCGCGACGGTGCGGCAAAGGGCAATTCGGTGCGCGGCAGCCAGTTGACCACCTGCATGGCGTTCAAATAGGCGCGGCGGCGGGACTCGATAAGCAAGGGTCGGCCACTTGTGGATAACTGAATTGCGCTGATTCTACCGCCCTTCGTTCAAGATCGCCCGTGGTAGATCGATACTCTTTAACGACGCTCTTTCCTAATAGATAGCGACAGTCCGTCCCGAGAGTGAATCGCACCCTTCGTGATGCAGTACAATCGCCGCTTTTCATTGCCAACCAGCCGGGCATTCCGATGATCGAACCCAAGCGCGTCTTGCGCGCCCTCGCTGAACACTGGGCACTGCTTGAGCCACTGTGTGAGCACTTCGACCAAGGCACATTGAGCCTCAACGAACTGCGCGCGCAACTGGCCGCCCAACAACTGGACAGCACGCCGCAGGACATCACCAGCCTGCTCGACGTGTGGATTCGCCTCGATATCCTGATTCCAGTGGCGAAAAGCCCGAACCGATTCGAGCTGAACGCACAGATCCACGACTTCCTCGCTTACCTGCGGCGTGAGCACCGTCTGGGCCTGTGCCTGGAAATCGAAGCCTATCTGCGTCACCTCGAACGCCTGGCCGGTTACATCCAGGACGCCTTCGAAGTCCGCGACGGCCATGACCTCGCCCGCCAATTGCGCCTGCTCGACATGCGCGTGCGCGACGTGCTGAAGAAGCTCGACAACGACGAACAGGCTCTGGTCGCCGTCGCCGAACGTGCGAAGACCAGCGACCGGCAGATTCCATTGCGTCAGCGTTACGCCGAAGTGCTGGCGACGTGGGACGAATACGTCGAGCCGATGATCGATCTGGTGAACGCCGACGGCGCGTTCGAACAAGGCGTGCGCAAGGTCGAAACCGTGTTGCTGAAGATGCTCAGCGAACAGCAGCGCCTCGGCCATCTGGTTGATGACGACATGCTGCTGCGCACCCACGCGCGCATCCTCGAAATGCAGACCAGCGCCCAGCTGACCTTGCGTCACGCCCGCGAACTGCTGCTGCCGCTGCGTGAAGAAGCGCGCCGGCACAACGCCGTGACCCGTGGCGCCGCGCTGGCTCTGGCGGCGATTCGGCGTAAAGGCATCGATGCCGTGCCGCAAGCGGCGATGCCGCTGTTCACCCGACCGCAAAGCACCTTCCTCGGCAGCGCCAGTCAGGTCGAAGCCTACGTCTACGCGCTGGCGCGTTTCGAGCCGAAACCGGCGCGCTTCCCCAAGGCGCACAAAACCCAGAAGGCTGGCGATGCTCCACGTGCACCACGCACCGTGCGCGAGATGGTCGACCGCTGCGAAGAAGCCCTGCCGATGCCGGATCTGATGACCTGGCTGCTGGAGCAGGAGCCCGACGGCGCAACCGACGAATTGCTCTACTGGTTCTCGCGCCTGTCGCGGGAAAAACGCTTCAAGCGCGAGCGTCTGGAACGCCGCGAATACCACACTCACGAGCACCAGGTCAGCCTGCGCTCCTTCGCCCTGCTCTCGGCCAGCGACAATGCCGCCGAGGATTCTGCGAGCATCCCCAATGCATCTTGATCTTTCCGAACTGTCGCAACTCGCGCCGATCTTCCGCGAGCTGTTCAAGGGTTACCACGTCAGCCGTCGCGACCCGGAGCTGTACGCGCAACTGTCGAATTTCCAGGACCAATACCGCACGCTGTTCAAGGCGCTGGGTTTTGAACTGGTCTGCGACACCCGTGGTTTCTATTACTTCGTGCCGGACATGGCCGCTGCGGCGGTGAACAAGACTGCCCAGCGTCTGGCGCTGTTCACTTTCATTCTCGTCGAGCATCTGGCCGATCAGGGCCGCGACCCGATCGCCGTGCTTGATGGCGGCAGCCTCGGTCGCGAAGAACTGCCATCGCTGCTGGAGAAGTACCGCGACCTGTTCATTCAGGCCGAAGTGCAGACCGTCGAAGAACTCGAAGAAAAGATCATGCGCCGCATGACTCAACTCGGTTTTGCCAGCGAAGAAAACGGCGTGTACCGCTTCCTGCCGCCGATGCACCGTTTCCTCGACGTGTGCCTGTCGGTGCAGCAGGACCGCGATCTGGCGGCCAGCGTGCACAGCGTTCTGCCGCTGCCGGCGCCAGTGCTGATCGACGAAGCCGCCGAGGCCAAATTCCTCGAAACCGACGACCCGCTCGATCTCTCGGAATTTGAAGAAGAGAGCGAAGAAGACGCACTGGCCCGCGCCATTGCCGAAGAACAGGAGTCCGACGCATGAGCCAGGAACGCTACGGCATCCGCCGCTTTGCCCTTTTGAACACCGCCGGTTACAGCCTCGGCCTGTTCCCGCTGGAAGAACCGTTGTCGGTTTACGGCGCGAACAACCTTGGTAAATCGGCGTCGATCAACGCCTTGCAGTTCCCGATTCTGGCGCGCATGTCGGACATGAGTTTCGGCAAGTACAGCCTGGAACAATCGCGGCGCTTCTACTTCGCCTCCGACACCAGCTACATCCTCGTCGAAGTGAACCTGCCCCACGGCCCGCACGTGATTGGCGTGGTCGGTCGCGGCCCGGGCGGTGGTTTCGGCCACCAGTTTTTCGCCTACGCCGGCAAACTCGATCTGGCTCATTACCAGAAGAACGACACCTGCCTGCGTCAGAAAGAGCTGTTCAGCAACCTTGAAAAAGAAGGCCTGAAAGCCTACGAACTCAAGCCGGATGAACTGCGTCGCTTGCTGGTGGGCGGTCATACGTCGATTCCGCTCGACCTGACTTTGATCCCGCTGCGCTCTACCAGCGAGCAGAGCCTGAAGACCTTCCGCGCACTGTTTATCAACCTGCTGCACATGCGCGAAATCACCGCGGCCAAGCTCAAGCAGTTGTTCCTCGATGCCTTCGAACACAGCCTGCGTTCCGGCAGCGTCGATTACATCGCCGCCTGCGAAGAAGCCTTCCGCGACGTGCGCCGGATGGAACAGGACTACAACTCGCTGGTCGCTGCCGGCCCGTTGGTTGAAGCCTTGGCCAACGGTGTGAAACAACGGGATGTATTGCGCGGCAAACTTCATCGCCTGTCGCCGCTGCTTGATTCGTTGCTCGGCACTTGGTCGGACTACGCCACAGCGCGCAAGGAAGAGCTGACCATTCAGGCCGAGCACTACCGTCGCGAGCAGGACGACCTGCAAAACGATCAGCGCGGCGGCACTCAGGAGCTGATGCGTCTGGAGCGGGAAATTTCCGGCATTCAGCGCTGGCTCGGCGAATTGTCGGTACTGAAAAACCGCTTCGCGCTGGTCGATGACGTCAAAGTGCTGGAGCAACAATTGCTCGCCGCCAAAGACGCTCACGACGAACTGGCCGGTGCCTTGGCGCAATCCCGCCAGTTCAGTGCTGAAGATCTCGAAGAGCGTCTGCGCGATCTGGAAAAACGCCTGAAGTCGGTGAAGCAACAACTCGATCACGCCGACAACAACAGCTACGCCCGCCTGCGCGAGGAGTTCTCGCAACAGGACGTCGAGCGCCTGATGCGCCTGTTCAACAGCGCACTGTTCAGCCTGCCGCTGGGCGAACACGGCATCACCCTCGACGAGGACGGCGAGTGGGTCAAATCGGTTGAGCTGATTCTCGATGGCTTCAAGGGTGAGCGCTTCGAAGTGCCGGGCCTGTCGATCGACATCTCGCACATCGAGCCGCCGGCATTGCAGGCACTGGCCGACCGTGCCGCGTTGCGTGATCAGAAAGAGCGCCTGGAAAAAGAACTCAAGCAACTGAAAACCCAGCAAGCCGTGGCCGCCGACCGTGCCGCAAGCAAGACCCAGACCGAAGCGCTGTATCAGCAGGTTCTGGACGCGCAGAAAGCGCTGGAAGACTTCCGCCGCACCCAGACGCTGAGCGCGGAAGAAGGCGACAAGCTCGAGCAACTGGCGCAGATGGAAGCCGCGCAGGACGAACTCAAGCGTTCCAGCGATGCGTTCACCGAGCGCGTCCAGCAACTGTCGGCCAAGCTGCAACTGGTCGGCCGCCAGATCGCAGATATGGAAGCCAAGCAACGCACCCTCGACGATGCGCTGCGCCGTCGTCAGTTGCTGCCGGCCGATCTGCCGTTCGGCACGCCGTTCATGGATCCGGTCGACGACTCGATGGACAACCTGCTGCCGCTGCTCAACGACTATCAGGACAGCTGGCAGGGTCTGCTGCGCGCCGATGGCCAGATCGAAGCGCTGTACGCGCAAGTGCGTCTGAAAGGCGTGGCCAAGTTCGACAGTGAAGACGATATGGAGCGTCGTCTGTCGTTGCTGATCAACGCTTACGCGCACCGTACCGATGAAGCGTTGACCCTGGGCAAGGCCCGTCGTGCGGCGGTTACCGACATCGCCCGGACCCTGCGCAACATTCGCAGCGACTACGACAGCCTTGAGCATCAACTGGCGCTGTTCAACCGCGAGATCAACAAGCGTCAGGTCTCCAACCTGCAGAGCTTCCGCATCGTCCTTGCGCCGAACAAGGAAGCGCTCAAGCACATCGACCAGATCATCCACAGCGCCGGTCAGTACGAAGAAGGCGAAACCCTGTCGGTATTCGATCTGAGCCAGAGCGCCGAGCAGGACAACAAGAACGAAGAGGCCAAGGAATACCTGGCGCGACTGGTGGCGGCCAACCACAACCAGCTCGGCCTCAAGGACTTGTTCGAACTGGCCTTCGAGATCACCAAGGTCAACGGCCAGCCGGTGATCCACACCGACATCGATGGCGCGGCGTCCAACGGCACGACCATGACCATCAAGGCGCTGACCAACATGTACTTGTTGCTGCACTTGATGGATCGCGATCTGGCCGGTCGCGTACGCCTGCCGTACTACCTCGACGAGGCAGCGGACATCGACGAGAAGAACCAGGCCGCGCTGCTGGAAACCAGCCTGCAACTGGGCTTCGTGCCGATTCTGGCGAGTGTGAAACCGCAGGTCTGCGCCAGTGTTGCGATCGACCTGGAAGGCGGCAGCGGTCCCGCAGGGATCTACATTGATGAGGCGGACTGGAAATACATCCGTCGGCATGATGTGGTGAAGGCAACGCTGAATGTTGAAGCCGATGAACCGGAGCTGGATGCGGTTTGATCGGCGTTAACTGAAGACAAAAAAGGGCCGCGATCTGTTTGGATCGCGGCCCTTTTTTATGGCTTGGGGTTTGTGCTGATTTTGCGGGTCCTATCGCGAGCAGGCTCACTCCTACAATTGGAATGCGTTCCCCTGTAGGAGTGAGCCTGCTCGCGATGGCGCCACTTCAGACACCATAGAATCACTTACCGAGGGAAATCTTCGGCGCCCACGTCAGCCACTCATCCTCAAACTTGTCGAACAACGGGAACGTCTGCTCCGCCCGTGCCGGGTTGCCCATACGCTCACCATCCGGCGTAGCGAAAGCAATCCCGCCCTGGATCGCCGTCTCCAGCGACTCGGTTCGCACCGTCAGCCCGTTGAACAAGCCGATATCAAACCCGACACCGCTGGTGTTCCAGAACCGGCTACCGCTGCGCACCAACGGCGCGTATTTCGGCTCGATCAGAATGTGCACCAACACGCGATCAGCGGTCTGGCCCAGTTCATAACCGGTGACTTTGCCCACAGTAATTTCACGGTAAGTCACCGGTACCCCCGGTTTCAGTGAACCGCGACGGGCCGCGCTCAAGACCAGACTCAGACCGGCCTCTTGCTTGGTCACTTCCGGCGCATTGGCCAAGGCCACAAAGTTCTTCTGCGGGCCGAGGTTCTTCGCCGCCGGCTGCACTTCGATGTACTTCCCGGTCACCAGGGTTTCCAGATTCTCGGTCTTGATCAGGCCCAACTCCGGTTTGACCACCCAGAACTGACTGCCAACCCGGGCGATCTTCTCCGGCACTTCGGTAATCCGCGCCGTGAGGATCACCGATTGCAAGTCATCGGTCAGATCGACACTTTCGATCTTGCCGACATCCAGCCCCTTGAAGCGAACCGGTGTGCCGCTGCGCAGACCATCGGCGCGATCAACTTTGATCGTAACCACAGCGCCCTTCTGATTGGCCTCATCATGACTGGCGAACAGACGGAACCGCGGAATGCGTTTCTGCAACGGCGCCTTGGCTTGCGGTGTTTCAAAGGCGATACCGCCGGCCATCAGGGTTTGCAGGGACTCGCTCTTCACCTGAATCCCGCCGGTCAAACCGCCGGTCAGCGTCACACCGCTGACGTTCCAGAAGCGCGTCGAGGCGTTGACCAGGTTCTCGTATTCCTTCTCGATGTGAACACCGATCACCAATTGCTTGCGGGTCTTGGAAAACTGATAGCTCTGCACCGAACCCACCTTGACCTGCTTGTACAGAATCGGACTGCCGACATCGATCGAGCCGAGAGTGTCGGTGAACAACACCAGGTGCAGACCCGGTGAGCGCAGATCCAGCGGCGGCGCTTTTGGCCGTGCCTCGAACTCGCGTTTCGGCGCAGCGCCCTTGTCACCGGGGCGCACAGCGATGTAGTTACCTTTCACCAAGGCTTCCAGTCCGGTGATGCCGGCCAGGGAAATCGACGGTTTGACCACCCAGAACTGCGTGCCATCAACCAGATAGTCTTCAGCCAACGGATCAAGGGTCAGCTCGGCAGTGGCACTGTTCAGATCCGGATCGACCTTCAGCGCTTTCAGATTGCCGACCTGAATGCCCTTGTACATAACTGGCGTGCGACCAGCCTGCAGGCCTTCGAAGTCGCTGAGCTTGACCTTCACGCGAATCCCGGCCGCGGCCGCATCGAAGTCTTCGTAGAGACGGAACGGCAGGCTTGGATCGGTCGGCGGGCTGTCCTTGCGGTTCTCCGGCGTGGCGAAGGCAATACCGCCGGCGACGATGCTGGCCAGCGATTCGCTGCGTACTTTCACCCCGGACAGGTTGGCGTCGATGCTGATGCCGCTGGCGTTCCAGAAACGCGTGTGTTTGCGCACCAGTTTGGCGTAGGTCGGCTCGATGAAGACTTTGAGCTCAACGGTGCTTTGATCTTCCGAAAGCACATAGCTTTTGATCTGGCCCACCTTGATCTGCTTGTAGAACACCGGGCTGCCACGGTTCAGCGAACCGAGACGATCCGCCTTGATGGTCAGGTGCAGACCGGGCTTGGCGTCCGACAGCGGCGGCTCCTCGGCCAACGCCTTGAACTTGCGCGTCGGCTCGCCTTCGCCGGGGCTGATAGCCACGTAGTTACCCGACACCAGGGTTTCCAGACCGGTGATACCGGCCAGGGTCACGCTCGGCTTGACCAGCCAGAAGCGCGTGCTGGTCTTGAGGTATTGCTCGACGTCTTTATTCATCTCGACGGTGGCGATCACACCTTTGGAGTTGCCTTCGTCGTCAAGCTTGAGGGATTTGACCTTACCGACCGACATGCCTTTGTACATGACCTCGGTCTTGTTGGCCTGGATGCCTTCACCACTCTCGAAGCGGATCTGGATTTCGATACCGGTTTCGGAATAGGCACGCCAGCCGAGCCAGCCGCCGATGATCAGCGCAATCAGAGGCAGTACCCAAATGGCAGACCAGTTCGAGGCCGGTCGGGTTTTCGCTACGGGCAAATCAGTCATGGTCGTCGTCCGACTCCGTGTTATCCCAAATCAGTCGGGGATCGAAAGTTACTGCGGCAAGCATCGTCAGAATCACCACACTGGCGAAGGCGATGGCGCCAAGATTGGCTTCGACACTGGCAAGCCGGCCGAAGTTGACGACCGCCACGAGAATGGCGATCACAAAAATATCGAGCATCGACCAGCGGCCAATGAACTCGATAAAACGGTACATCCAGATGCGCTGACGGGCGGACAGCGGCTGACGTCGTTGCACCGAAAACAGCAGCAGCGCGATGCCCACCAGTTTGAAGGTGGGCACCAGAATACTGGCGATGAACACCACGGCGGCAATCGGAATCATGCCGTGCTGCACTAGCTGGATCACGCCGGACATGATGGTGCTCGGATCACCCTGCCCCAGAGAACTGACAGTCATGATCGGCAGGACATTGGCCGGAATATAGATGATTGCCGCCGTGATCAGCAGCGCCCAGGTGCGGGTGAGGCTGTTCGGCCGGCGAGCGTGGACCCATGCACCGCAGCGGGTGCAGGTCTGCTCGTCGGTGTCCGCTTCCTGCCTGTTCAACTCATGACATTCGGTACAGACCAGAATGCCCGCATCAATCGCCCGCATGAGCATCTTCCCCTGATAACGCCTGCCAGATCTGATGCGGTGACATCACCACCTCCAGCCAGACCTGGACCAACAACAAGCCGATGAAACACGCCAGGCCAAGGCCAACGGTGATGGCTGCCATGTCCGCCAGTTTGACGATCGCCACCAATACGCCCATGAGGTAAACCTCGAGCATTCCCCAGTCTCTGAGGTGGTGGTAGATGCGATAGAGCAGCAAGCCGTAACTGCGGCCGATATTGAAACGGATCGTCAGCAACACGAACAACTGGCACAGCAACTTGAGCAGCGGAATAGCCATGCTGCACAGGAATACGACGATCGAAACACCCTGCATGTCGGTGTTGAACAGGCCGAGTACGCCGCTCCACACCGTGTCCTGCGAAGATTGCCCGAGGATATTGAGTTGCATGATCGGTAAAAAGTTTGCCGGGATGTACAGCAATAATGCGGCGATCACCAAGGCGAGGCTGCGCTGCACCACGTTATGGCGATGGGCGTACAACTCGTAACCGCAGCGTGGACAAAGCGCTTTCTCGCCATGGGCAAGTTTTGGCTTGCGCATCAGCAGGTCGCACTCATGACAGGCCACCAAGTCTTCCAGCGGTAAATCTGACAGCCCGGGGGCGTCAACCGACTCTGACATAAAGGCTCTGGCTCCGAATAAGGTGGGGCTATTCTAGTGTTCTGATTCGAAAATAACTGTGCAAATTTGTTCGCTG
>NZ_CATKPQ010000003.1:0-126061 GCF_949768005.1 Pseudomonas sp. IT-347P | reverse complement strand
TAAATTGCGCACCTGTCAGGTTTGACAGGTGGCGACGAATGGTCATTTGTGCGAGCGTCAAATGCAAAAGATCGCAGCCATCGGCAACTCACGAACGACCATTCGTCGGGATCCTGCCGCTACCTGTAATTTCTGACAGTAGCCGATCTTTCCTGTAGCGGAGTTAATGAAGCTTCTTCCATAAGCACCGCGACAGGAGTTGCATCATGACCGACCAAGCCCCCATTCATTTGCCGGCCTTCACCAACCCACCCTACGCCATCGCGCCGGCCGGGCAGCTCAAAAACATCGAATTGCTCCTCAGGACTAAAAATAATAAACCCGTCCCCAGGGGCGATATCAGTCTGACGCTGCCAGCCAGTTTTACATACGCCGATGGCGGGAGCGGTCAGCGCGACTTTATCACTGACGATGACGGCAGGCTCAGCGTCAGTGGCGTCAAAGGCGCTCTCATCGCCGGCTCTTACAATCTGAGCGCCACCAGTGGTGGGGGGACCGACAACGCAACCGTAACCGTTACGGGGTGGGGGCCGGTCGGTGACATTCAGGTCGGGAGCTGGCCGCACGATATCGCTCTCCACCCGGACGGTACGCGCGCTTATGTCAGCAACTTTTCCAGCGGCACGGTTTCGGTGATTGATACGGTGACGAATGAAGTCCTGACCAACATCACAGTCGGGAAGCAACCCATGGGGGTCGCCGTCAGCCCGGACGGTTCCCACGCTTATATCTGCAACAGTCTCAATGGCACGATTTCGGTGATTGATACGGCGACGAACCAAGTCCGGACGGATATCCTGATCGGAAGTACTGCGAGCTGGATTAGGATCAGCCCGGTCGATAATCTCGCCTATGCCAGCATGGGCTTCAGCAGCGCAGTCTCGGTTATCGATATGGCGACGAATGGAGTTCAGAGGAACATCCAGGTCGAGGGCAGGGTAAGAAATCTTGCTGTCAGCCCGGACGGTTCCCGCGTTTATGTCTCCAACGCTGAAAAACCGTCGGTCTGGGTGATTGATACGGCGACCGATAAAGTCCTGACGCGCATCCCGCTCGACTGGCCGCGTCCGGACGCGATTGCGTTCAGCCCGGATGGTACCCGTGCTTATGTCTGCCACACATATGAAGAAGCGGTCTCGGTGATTGATACAGCGCAGAACCGGGTCCTGAATAGCATTCAGGTCGAGGTAAGTCCGAGCGGAGTTGCCATCAGTCCGGACGGTACCCGCGCTTTTTTCTGCGGTGTAAGGCAAAACACGGTCTCGGTGATGGATACAGAGACGAACCTGATTCTGACGAGCATCCCGGTCGGGACAAGTCCGCACGGGATTGCCATCACCCCGGACGGCACCCGCGCTTATGTCTGCAACAGACATAGTGAAATAGTCTCGGCGGTTGCCACGGCGACGATTTGACTCTTGTCGAAGCTGTCGGTCAGACAATGGTCCGACCGACAGCTCAGAGGTCAGTCCAGACAGTCCCCTCATCAGTTGCGCGCCGAGTGCGGTGGTAGAGCGCACAAGCCCGGGGATCTGGCTTGGATTTAGGCAACGGTGCAAGGATTTGTAACCTTGAGACCGTGTCTGCAGGTGTCTTAAACAGCTTCGTTTAAATCGAAAAATCTGTACCGGACATAAGGGCCTCTTCGCGAACAGGCTCGCTCCCACAATCTGGAAAGCACTCAATCCGACATTTTGGAATGCACTCCCTTGTAGGAGTGAGCCTGCACGCGATGAAGATTTTTCAGTCGATGAGTTCGCACCAGACAAACCGCTACCGCGAGCAGGCTCACTCCTGCACTGGCCTTGTTTTTCAATCCCCGGCAAAAGTTGGAAAGCTTCTTGCAGTAGCCGCCCTGCGCCCGCTCCGGGCGTCAAAAGTTTGCTTTAAAGGAACGGGGAAAACCGGTGGATCGCACTCAGTTATTCAATACAGCACGCACCAACGTTGCCGACCTCAGTCGAGGCAATCTGGGCGTGCCGTTGTTGCTGCTGGTCATGCTGGCCATGATGATGCTGCCGGTACCGCCGTTCCTGCTCGACGTGTTCTTCACCTTCAACATCGCGCTGTCGATCGTCGTCCTGCTGGTCTGCGTGTATGCGCTGCGGCCGCTGGATTTTGCCGTATTCCCGACGATTCTGCTGGTCGCGACGCTGCTGCGCCTGGCCTTGAACGTGGCTTCGACGCGGGTGGTCATGCTCCACGGTCAGGACGGCCACGCCGCCGCCGGTAAGGTGATTCAGGCCTTCGGTGAAGTGGTGATCGGCGGTAACTACGTGGTCGGTATCGTGGTCTTCGCGATCCTGATGATCATCAACTTCGTCGTGGTGACCAAGGGTGCCGGGCGGATTTCCGAGGTGAGCGCGCGCTTCACCCTCGATGCGATGCCCGGCAAACAAATGGCGATCGACGCCGACCTCAACGCCGGCCTGATCGACCAGAACCAGGCCAAGGCGCGCCGTCAGGAAGTCGCTCAAGAGGCTGAGTTCTACGGTTCGATGGACGGTGCCAGCAAGTTCGTCCGTGGTGACGCGATCGCCGGCCTGCTGATTCTGTTCATCAACCTTATCGGCGGGATGGCCGTCGGTATCTTCCAGCACGGCATGAGCTTCGGCGATGCGGGCAAGGTTTACGCCTTGCTGACCATCGGTGACGGTTTAGTGGCGCAATTGCCATCACTGTTGTTATCGACAGCGGCGGCGATCATGGTGACCCGTGCTTCCGGTTCGGAAGACATGGGCAAACAGATCAATCGCCAGATGTTCGCCTCGCCGAAAGCGCTGGCGGTGGCCGCCGGTCTGATGGCGGTCATGGGCCTGGTGCCGGGCATGCCGCACTTCTCGTTCCTGAGCATGGCGGCGCTGGCCGCTGGCGGCGCGTACCTGTTCTGGAAAAAGCAGAACGTGGCCAAGGTCGAAGCGCTGCAAGAGGTCAAGCGTCAGCAGGAGCTGCTGCCGTCGCCGGCCCGCGCCATGGAAACCAAAGAGCTGGGCTGGGACGACGTCACGCCAATCGACATGATCGGCCTGGAAGTCGGCTATCGCCTGATTCCGCTGGTGGATCGCAACCAGGGCGGGCAATTGCTGGCGCGGATCAAGGGCGTGCGCAAGAAGCTCTCGCAGGATCTGGGCTTCCTCATGCCCACTGTGCATATTCGTGACAACCTCGATCTGGCGCCAAGCGCTTATCGCCTGACGCTGATGGGGGTGATCCTCGCCGAAGCCGAGATCTACCCGGATCGCGAACTGGCGATCAACCCGGGCCAGGTCTACGGCACGCTCAACGGTATCAACGCCAAAGATCCGGCTTTCGGCCTGGAGGCGGTGTGGATCGAAATCAGCCAGCGTGCCCAGGCGCAATCGCTCGGTTACACCGTGGTCGACGCCAGCACCGTGGTTGCGACCCACTTGAACCAGATTCTGTACAAGCACTCCAGTGAGCTGATCGGCCACGAAGAAGTGCAGCAACTCATGCAATTGCTGGCCAAAAGCTCGCCGAAACTGGCGGAAGAGCTGGTGCCGGGCGTGGTCACGTTGTCACAGTTGCTCAAAGTGCTGCAGGCGCTGCTTGCCGAACACGTGCCGGTGCGCGATATCCGCAGCATTGCCGAAGCCATCGCCAACAACGCCGCGAAGAGTCAAGATACCGCCGCGCTGGTGGCCGCTGTGCGGGTCGGCGTATCCCGCGCCATCGTCCAAAGCATTGTAGGCACTGAGTCGGAGCTGCCTGTGATCACCTTGGAACCAAGGTTGGAACAAATATTGCTCAATAGTCTGCAGAAGGCAGGACAAGGCTCGGAAGAGGGCGTTCTGCTGGAGCCAAGCATGGCCGAGAAGCTGCAGCGTTCGCTCATCGAAGCGGCGCAGCGTCAGGAAATGCAAGGTCAGCCGGTGATTCTTTTGGTAGCCGGCCCGATCCGCGCGATGCTCTCGCGCTTTGGCCGCCTCGCAGTCCCTGGGCTGCATGTGCTGGCCTACCAGGAAATACCGGACAACAAGCAAGTGACCATCGTTGCGACAGTAGGGCCCAACGGCTGAGGTAGTGGTTTATGCAAGTTAAGCGTTTCTTTGCCGCCGATATGCGTCAGGCCATGAAGCTGGTTCGTGATGAGCTGGGCGCTGATGCCGCCATCATTGGCAACCGCCGCATTGCCGGCGGTGTCGAGCTGACGGCGGCACTGGATTACAAATTGTCGGCGCTGGCGCCACGGGTTCCGAACATGGAACTCGAAGACGAGCTGCGCAAGACCCAGTCGCGCATCGTCACTGCCCAGGCCGAGTTGAGCCTGCGTGGCGAAGCCGACGGCAATAGCAATCGCCAGATCTTTGCCGGGCTGCCGTTGACGGCAGGCCTGCCACTGACCGCTGCCGAGCCGCTGAGCGAGCCGACCTATGCCGCACCGCCACGTCCGGCTCCGGCGCCTGCGCAGTCCTCCGGCGGTGTCGATCCGCGTGCGCTGGATTCGATGCGCTTTGAATTGAACAGCCTGCGCGAGCTGATGGAAGTTCAGCTCGGCACCCTCGCCTGGAATCAGCTGCAAGGCAGCCGTCCGGCCCAAGCCAACCTGTATCGCCGTCTGCAACGCATCGGTCTGTCCGGGCCGTTGTCGCGCGATCTGCTGGCGCTGATCACTGATATCGAAGAGCCGCGTCAGGCCTGGCGCATGCTCCTCGCGCACCTGGCACGGATGATTGCCGTACCGGAAGTCGAGCCGCTGGAAGAGGGCGGTGTGATTGCCATGGTCGGCCCGGCCGGCATGGGCAAGACCACTACACTCGCCAAGCTTGCCGCGCGTTATGTGCTGAAATACGGCGCGCAGAATGTCGCGCTGGTGAGCATGGACAGCTTCCGCATCGGTGCGCAGGAACAACTGAAGACGCTGGGTCGCATTCTCAATGTGCCGGTGACTCACGTCGACCCGGGCCAATCGCTGGTGCAAGCGCTGGATCCGTTGCTGCGCAAACGCGTGGTGCTGATCGATACCGCCGGCCTGCAGGCCAGCGATCCGGCCCTGCGCATGCAGCTCGAAAGTCTGGCCGGACGTGGCATTCGCTCAAAAAATTATCTGGTCTTGGCAACCACCAGCCAGAAACAGGTTCTAACCGCCGCTTATCACAGTTACAAGCGTTGCGGGCTTGCCGGCTGCATCCTGACTAAACTGGATGAAACGGCCAGCCTTGGCGAAGTGTTAAGCCTGGCGATCAGTCATGAATTGCCGGTCGCGTACCTGACCGATGGCCCACGGATTCCGGATGATTTGCATCTGCCGCGCCGTCATCAACTGGTCAGCCGCGCCGTCAGCGTGCAAATGCAGGAAGAACCCAGCGAAGAAGCCATGGCTGACATGTTCGCTGATATCTATCACAGCCCGACCAAGCAGGTTGGCTGAGGTATTCATGAACAGTTTTTGTACCTACATCGATGGTCTGCCATGCATTGTTCCGTTTGTGAACGCGCAGCCAGTAATGTGGCCTCCGTCTATGCAAGACAAGGTAAAGAAATAACATGGGCAGCATGCATCCCGTACAGGTGATCGCGGTGACCGGCGGCAAAGGTGGCGTCGGCAAGACTAACGTGTCAGTGAACTTGTCGCTGGCGCTGGCAGAGCTTGGCCGTCGGGTCATGCTGCTGGACGCCGACCTCGGTCTGGCGAACGTTGACGTATTGTTGGGTCTGACCCCTAAACGCACGCTGGCCGACGTCATCGAAGGCCGTTGCGAATTGCGCGACGTGCTGTTGCAAGGCCCCGGTGGCATTCGCATCGTGCCGGCGGCGTCCGGCACGCAGAGCATGGTGCACCTGAGTCCGGCGCAACATGCCGGTCTGATTCAGGCATTCAGCGACATCGGCGACAATCTCGACGTGCTGGTGATCGACACCGCTGCGGGTATTGGTGACTCGGTAGTCAGTTTCGTCCGCGCCGCGCAAGAAGTGTTGCTGGTGGTCTGCGACGAGCCGACTTCCATTACCGACGCCTACGCGCTGATCAAACTGCTCAACCGCGATTACGGCATGAACCGCTTCCGCGTTCTCGCCAACATGGCGCAGAGCCCGCAGGAAGGGCGCAACCTGTTCGCCAAGTTGACCAAGGTCACGGATCGCTTCCTTGACGTGGCCCTACAATACGTCGGCGCCGTGCCTTACGACGAAAGCGTGCGTAAAGCGGTGCAGAAGCAGCGTGCGGTGTACGAAGCCTTTCCGCGTTCCAAATGCGCGCTGGCGTTCAAGGCGATCGCGCAGAAGGTCGACACCTGGCCGCTGCCCGCCAACCCGCGTGGCCACCTTGAATTTTTCGTCGAGCGCCTCGTGCAGCAAACGGCAGGGCCCGTGCTATGACCGCAAGCGGTATGAACTACTACAAGAAGTCGGCACGTGACGCGCAGTACGAACTGATCGAGCGTTACGCGCCACTGGTCAAACGCATTGCCTACCACTTGCTGGCGCGTTTGCCGGCAAGTGTGCAGGTCGAAGACCTGATCCAGGCCGGGATGATCGGCCTGCTCGAAGTCTCGACCAAATATGACGCCAGCAAAGGCGCCAGTTTCGAAACGTACGCGGGCATACGAATCCGCGGCGCGATGCTCGACGAAGTGCGCAAAGGGGACTGGGCACCACGCTCGGTTCACCGCAATACCCGTATGGTCAGCGACGCAATTCGCTCAATTGAAGCTAAAACCGGCCGTGACGCTAAAGATCACGAGGTTGCAGCCGAACTCCAATTGAGTCTCGACGATTACTACGGGATTTTGAATGACACCTTGGGCAGCCGCCTGTTCAGTTTCGACGACCTGTTGCAGGACGGCGAACACGAAGGGCTGCACGAGGATGGCGCCAGTGCTCATCTTGAGCCGTCACGCGATCTGGAAGATGAACGCTTCCAGGCGGCGCTGGCGGACGCGATTGCCAATTTGCCGGAGCGTGAACGACTGGTGTTGGCGCTGTACTACGACGAAGAGCTGAACCTCAAGGAGATCGGTGAAGTCCTTGGCGTCAGTGAATCGCGGGTCAGCCAGTTACACAGCCAGTGCGCAGCCCGTTTGCGGGGGCGTTTGGGGGAGTGGCGAGCGCGCTGAAGGCAGTGTGGGGACACTGCGAACGAGGCTGGTGCGGTGATAAACGGCACCGGTCTTGCTCTGTTGTGCTCCAGACAGTCTTTGAGTGCTGCGCCGATTGATTGAAGTGGCGCGTCCAGGTGCTGGGCGCGTTTAAGACTGCTTGGAGGTCGAATTGAACAAAGACATGAAAATCCTCATCGTTGATGACTTCTCAACGATGCGGCGGATCATCAAGAACCTGCTGCGTGATCTTGGGTTCACCAACACCGTCGAGGCTGACGATGGCACCACCGCCATTCCAGTGCTCAACAGCGGCAGCATCGACTTTCTGGTGACGGACTGGAACATGCCGGGCATGACCGGTATCGACCTGCTGCGTCACGTGCGTGCCGATGAAAAGCTCAAGCACCTGCCAGTGCTGATGGTGACTGCAGAAGCCAAGCGCGAGCAGATCATCGAAGCCGCTCAGGCCGGTGTAAACGGCTACGTAGTCAAACCTTTCACGGCTCAGGCGTTGAAAGAAAAAATCGAGAAGATTTTCGAACGCATCGGCTGATGAACGCGCGGGGGAGCTATGGAGCATAACGAATCTTCACAGGGCGATTTTGAATCGACCCTGAAAAAACACGCGGTCGAACTGGTCGAAAGCCTTGAAAAAGGCAGGTTCGGCGACGCGGTGCAACTGATCCATGAGCTCAATCAGACCCGTGACCGTGGCCTGTACCAGGAAGTGGGCAAGCTCACACGTGAACTGCACAGTGCGATCGTCAACTTCCAGATCGATCCGCACATGCCGCAGGCCGAGGAAGTGTCGCAAATCACCGACGCCACCGAACGCCTGGGCTACGTGGTCAAGCTGACAGAGGCCGCGGCCAACCGCACCATGGATCTGGTGGAAAGCGCCACGCCGGTGGTCAACAGTCTGGCTGATGAAGCCCAGACCTTGAGCGCCGATTGGGGTCGCTTCATGCGTCGCGAGGTCGGGGCTGAAGAGTTCCGCGAACTGGCGCGCCGGGTCGACGGTTTTCTGTCACGCAGCAGCACGGAAAACCGTGCGGTGTCGAGCAATCTCAACGACATCCTGCTGGCCCAGGATTACCAGGACCTCACCGGTCAGGTGATCAAGCGCGTGACCCAACTGGTCACCGAAGTCGAAAGCAATCTACTCAAACTCGTGCTCATGGCCAGTCAGGTCGACCGCTTTGCGGGCATCGAACATGACCGCGCCGCGATGCTTGCAGAAAAAGATCCACAAAAACATCTCTCGCAGGGTGAAGGTCCGCAGATTCATGCCGATAAACGAGAAGACGTTGTGTCCGGTCAGGACGATGTGGACGATTTGTTATCCAGCCTTGGATTCTAGAGTTTTTTGGAATTTCAGGTTTTTTGGGTTTTTAGACCTGTAGGAGCACCCCATTAATGAGCTTCGGCGCCGATGAAGAGATCCTTCAGGATTTCCTGGTTGAGGCCGGCGAGATTCTTGAGCAACTGTCCGAACAACTGGTCGAGCTGGAAAGCCGCCCGGATGACGCAGATCTGCTCAACGCAATTTTTCGCGGTTTCCACACTGTAAAAGGGGGCGCCGGCTTCCTTCAGCTCAATGAGCTGGTGGAGTGCTGTCACATCGCCGAAAACGTGTTCGACATCCTCCGTAAGGGTGAGCGTCGCGTTGATGCAGAACTGATGGACGTTGTTCTCGAAGCACTGGATGCGGTGAACAGCATGTTCAGCGAAGTCCGCGAGCGTGCGCCGATCACCGCTGCCACCCCGGAACTGCTGGCCGCTTTGGCGCGTCTGGCCGAACCGCAATCGGCGGACGAAGCCCCGGCTTCGCCTGTGGCCGAGATGATCGAAGAACTGGTCGTCGAAGGCGACGCGTCGGGCGACATCACCGATAACGAATTCGAACAGCTGCTGGACTCGCTGAACGCCGTCAAGGCCGAAGCCGAAGCCCCGGTCGCTGCTGCACCTGCGCAAACGGCCAGTGAAGCCGCCAGCGATGAAATCACCGACGCCGAGTTCGAGTCATTGCTCGATCAGTTGCACGGCAAGGGCCAGTTCGCGGCGGATGCCGTGGCACCGACTGCGGCGGCTCCGACAGCGCCAGCGGCGGGTGACAGCTCGGACATCACCGACGACGAATTCGAAGCCCTGCTTGATCAGTTGCATGGCAAGGGCAACTTTGCCGTTGAAGCACTGGAATCGGCGATTGCCTCGGCACCCGCTGCGCCCGCTGCACCAGCAGCCGCTGCGGCTGGCAGCGATCTGATCAGCGATCACGAGTTCGAATCGCTGCTCGACGAACTGCACGGCAAAGGCAAGTTTGACGCCAGCGCTGCGACTGCCGGCTCCGCATCGACCGTTGCTGCGCCTGCCGCCAAGGCTGCGGCCGCTCCGGCTGCTGCGCCGAAAGCGGCGCCCAAGCCTGAGCCGAAAGCCGAAGCGCCGAAACCGGCTGCCGCTGCACCGGCTCCGGCCCGTGCTGCTGCGCCGCCACCAGAAAAACCGGCGAGCGAAGCCGAGACCACTGTGCGGGTCGACACCGCACGTCTCGACGAAATCATGAACATGGTCGGCGAGCTGGTGCTGGTGCGTAACCGTCTGGTGCGCCTGGGCCTCAACAGTGGCGACGAAGCCATGTCCAAGGCTGTGTCGAACCTCGACGTGGTCACGGCGGACTTGCAGACCGCGGTGATGAAAACGCGGATGCAGCCGATCAAAAAGGTCTTCGGGCGCTTCCCGCGTCTGGTTCGCGACCTCGCGCGTCAGCTGAAGAAAGAGATCAACCTGGAACTGGTGGGTGAAGAAACCGACCTCGACAAAAACCTTGTCGAGGCCCTGGCCGACCCGCTGGTCCACTTGGTGCGCAACGCCGTCGACCACGGCATCGAGTCGCCGGAAGAGCGCGAAGCCTCGGGCAAGGCCCGTGGCGGTCGCGTGGTACTGGCCGCCGAGCAAGAGGGCGACCATATCCTGCTGTCGATCTCCGATGACGGCAAGGGCATGGACCCGAACGTTCTGCGTTCCATTGCCGTTAAACGCGGTGTGATGGACAAGGACGCGGCCGATCGCCTCAGTGATACCGAGTGCTACAACCTGATTTTCGCCCCGGGTTTCTCGACCAAGACCGAGATTTCCGACGTGTCCGGCCGCGGTGTCGGCATGGACGTGGTGAAGACCAAGATTTCCCAGCTCAATGGTTCGATCAACATTTACTCGACCAAGGGCCAGGGCTCGAAGATCGTCATCAAGGTGCCGCTGACCCTCGCGATCATGCCAACCCTGATGGTGATGCTCGGCAATCAGGCGTTTGCGTTCCCGTTGGTCAACGTCAACGAAATCTTCCACCTCGACCTGTCGACCACCAACGTCGTCGACGGTCAGGAAGTGGTGATCGTGCGGGACAAGGCGCTGCCATTGTTCTACCTCAAGCGCTGGCTGGTCAGCTCCGCCGCTCACGAAGAGCAGCGTGAGGGCCACGTGGTGATCCTTTCGGTGGGCACCCAGCGGATCGGTTTCGTCGTCGATCAACTGGTCGGTCAGGAAGAAGTGGTCATCAAGCCATTGGGCAAAATGCTGCAGGGCACTCCGGGCATGTCCGGCGCCACCATTACCGGTGACGGCCGCATCGCGCTGATTCTCGATGTTCCCAGCATGCTCAAGCGTTACGCCACGAAGCGTATTTGAATCCGGGGCGGCGGGGCGACGACGTCCCGCTGCACCTAATGGAGTGTTTATGGCAGTCAAAGTCCTGGTGGTGGACGATTCGGGTTTTTTCCGCCGCCGCGTCTCGGAAATTCTTTCAGCGGATCCGAGCATTCAGGTGGTCGGCACCGCCACCAACGGTAAAGAGGCGATCGATCAGGCGCTGGCGCTCAAGCCAGACGTGATCACCATGGACTACGAGATGCCGATGATGGACGGCATCACGGCGGTGCGGCACATCATGCAGCGCTGCCCGACCCCGGTGTTGATGTTCTCCTCGCTGACGCACGAAGGCGCCCGGGTGACCCTGGATGCGCTGGACGCCGGCGCGGTGGATTTTCTGCCGAAGAATTTCGAAGACATCTCGCGTAACCCGGAGAAGGTCAAGCAACTGCTGTGCGAGAAGGTCCATAGCATCTCGCGCAGTAACCGTCGTTTCAGTGCCTACAGCGCGCCTGCGCCTGTAGCTGCACCTGCTCCCGCGCCGACTCCGGCCGCATCGAGCTACAGCAGCCACAGCACCAGCGCGCCGGCGCGTCCGGCCCCGGCCCCTGCGCCAACCCGCGCCCCGGCTGCCAGCGCTTCGTCGCCAGCGCCGAAACGCAAGGCCTACAAACTGGTTGCCATCGGTACCTCTACTGGCGGTCCGGTGGCTCTGCAACGCGTGTTGACGCAATTGCCAGCGAACTTCCCGGCGCCGATCGTACTGATCCAGCACATGCCGGCGGCGTTCACCAAGGCGTTTGCCGAGCGTCTCGACAAGCTCTGCCGCATCAGCGTCAAGGAAGCCGAGGATGGCGACATCCTGCGTCCGGGCCTGGCGTTGCTCGCGCCGGGTGGCAAGCAAATGATGATCGACGGCCGTGGCGCGGTGAAAATTCTGCCGGGTGACGAGCGTCTGAACTACAAGCCGTGCGTGGACATCACCTTCGGCTCTGCGGCGAAATCCTACGGCGACAAAGTTCTGGCGGTGGTGTTGACCGGCATGGGCGCTGACGGCCGTGAAGGCGCGCGTCTGCTCAAGCAGGGCGGCAGCGCGGTGTGGGCACAAGATGAGGCCAGTTGCGTGATCTACGGCATGCCGATGGCCATCGTCAAAGCCGACCTTGCCGACGCGGTGTACAGCCTCGACGACATTGGCAAGCACATTGTCGAGGCGTGTCTCTGATGGATGTTCTAAGCCTTATCGGGATCATCATGGCGTTCGTCGCCATCATCGGTGGTAACTACCTTGAGGGTGGTCACCTCGGTGCGCTGGCCAACGGCCCGGCGGCATTGATCGTACTGGGCGGCACCATCGGTGCCGCGCTGCTGCAATCGCCGATGAGCGCGTTCAAACGCGCCATGCAGATCCTCGCCTGGATTCTGTTTCCGCCACGGGTCGATCTGGCCGGTGGCATCGATCGCGTCGTCAACTGGAGCCTCACCGCACGCAAGGAAGGCTTGCTCGGTCTGGAGGGCGTGGCCGATGCCGAACCCGACAACTACTCGCGCAAAGGCCTGCAACTGCTGGTCGACGGTGCCGAGCCGGAAGCGATCCGCAGCATTCTTGAAGTGGATTTCTACACCCAGGAAGCGCGCGACATCGAAGCGGCGAAAGTCTTTGAAAGCATGGGCGGCTACGCGCCGACCATCGGCATCATCGGTGCGGTGATGGGCCTGATCCACGTGATGGGCAACCTCGCGGATCCGACGCAACTGGGCAGCGGCATCGCCGTCGCTTTCGTCGCGACCATTTACGGCGTGGCCAGTGCCAACCTGGTGTTGCTGCCAATCGCCGCCAAGCTGAAGTCAATCGCGTTGCGGCAGTCGCGTTATCGCGAAATGTTGCTGGAAGGGATCCTGTCGATCGCCGAAGGTGAAAACCCTCGCTCCATCGAGTTGAAGCTGCAAGGCTTCATGGACTAAGGGAATAACCTCATGGCTCGTCGCAGACATCAGGAAGAACACGTCAACCACGAGCGCTGGCTCGTGTCCTACGCGGATTTCATCACGCTGTTGTTCGCGTTCTTCGTGGTGATGTACTCGATTTCGTCGATCAACGAAGGCAAGTACAAGGAAATTTCCGAAGCGCTGGTCGGCGTCTTCAAAGACTCCGACCGTGCGCTCAAGCCCATCCAGATTGGCGACGAACGGCCGAAGACCGTGACCCCGGCCAAGCCGCTGGTCAAGGACGCCGAGCAGATCGATGCCGGTATCGCCGGCGCCAGCGATCCGCTTAAGAGCATCGCCGATGACATCAGCGCCGCTTTCGGTGACTTGATCAGCTCCAACCAGATGACCGTGCGCGGCAACGAGTTGTGGGTCGAGATCGAACTCAACTCCAGCCTGTTGTTCGGCAGCGGCGACGCGATGCCGAGTGATATCGCGTTCAACATCATCGACAAGGTTGCGGCGATTCTGAAACCGTTCGACAACCCGATCCACGTCGAAGGTTTCACCGACGATCAACCGATTCGCACCGCGCAGTACCCGACCAACTGGGAGCTGTCCTCGGCGCGATCGGCAAGCATCGTGCGCATGCTGGCGATGCAGGGTGTGAACCCTGGACGCCTGGCGTCGGTGGGGTACGGCGAGTTTCAGCCGGTGGCCAACAATGCCACGGTGGAAGGGCGTGCGAAGAACCGTCGCGTGGTGCTGGTGGTGTCGCGTAATCTTGATGTGCGCCGCAGCCTCACGGGCACCGGAACCGCCAATGCGCAACCGGATGCCGCGTTGAAGCGTGCTGGCACACAAACTGCACCGACCCCGGTCAAGACGCCGGGACGCGAGAGTGCCGTCAATTCTCCGTCACCCGCATTAACACGCTGAGCCATGTCTCGGTCGAGCATATCGGCCGGGAGGAACGAACCGAATGAGAGTCTGGGCAGTCGCCAATCAAAAGGGTGGTGTCGGTAAAACCACATCCTCCATCGCTTTAGCCGGATTGCTGGCCGAGGCGGGCAAGCGCGTGGTTGTGGTCGATCTCGACCCGCACGGCTCGATGACCAGCTATTTCGGCTATGACCCCGACAGTCTGGAACACAGCAACTACGATCTGTTTCTGCACAAGGGCAGCGTGCCGCAAGGTTTGCCGGGGCAGTTACTGTTGTCGACCAGTGACGAACGCATTTCTCTGCTGCCATCGAGCACCGCGCTGGCCACTTTGGAGCGTCAGTCGCCGGGGCAGAGTGGTCTGGGCCTGGTGATCGCCAAGAGTCTGGCGCAGCTGTGGCAGGACTTCGACTATGCCGTGATCGACAGCCCGCCGTTGCTCGGCGTGTTGATGGTCAACGCGCTTGCGGCGAGCCAGCAACTGGTGATCCCGGTGCAGACCGAACACCTGGCCGTCAAAGGCCTGGAACGCATGGTCAACACGTTGGCGATGATCAATCGCTCGCGCAAACAGGCGCTGCCGTTCAGCATTGTGCCGACCCTGTTCGATCGCCGCACGCAAGCCTCGATGCACACCTTACGTGTGCTGCGCGACAAATTTCCCGACGAGATCTGGCAGGGTTACATCCCGGTCGATACCCGTCTGCGCGACGCCAGCCGTGCCGGTGTGACGCCTTCGCAGTTCGACGGCAAGAGCCGTGGTGTGCTGGCCTACCGCGCGCTGCTCAAACATCTGTTGGCGCAACAACTTGTTCCGCAGGTGGCGTGAGCATGAATCGCCCGGTCAAACTCAGCTCGCGTCCGCAATTGGCGTTGCAGTCTTATCTGGATAATTTGCTGCAGGAAATTCCTGAGGAGCTGCCGCCGGTCATTGAGGCGCAGCCTGAAGCCGTCGAAAGTGCTGAGGCCATGGACGAGTTCCAGGCCGCAGTGCTGGAAGAGCAGGCGCGTGATGCGCAGAAGGCTGCCAAACCTGTCGCACCGGTCGTCGCGACTGCTGCCGCACCGGTCGCCAAGGCTCCGGTGGCACTGATCGAAGAGGCCGAGCCGGTTCGCGCGCCGGTCTCGACATTGGCACCGCTGCTGCAAACCCAATTGTTGAAAACCGAGCCGGAACCGGCGGTGGTTGAACCGGCTCCCGCAGCGCCCGCACCCGTCGAGCAGACGCTGGTCCCGCCGCTGGTGGAAGTGCATCTGCCGCCGAACAACCCGCCGCCACCGGTGGAAACCGAAGGTCGCCCGGTCTGGGCCTCGGAAGCGTTCGAATGCTTGTTGTTCGACGTCGCCGGCCTGACGCTGGCCGTGCCGCTGGTGTGCCTCGGCTCGATCTACTCGCTGGCCGGCCACGAGCTGACACCGCTGTTCGGTCAGCCGGAATGGTTCCTCGGGATCCTGCCGAGCCAGGCCGGCAACCTGAAAGTGCTGGACACCGCACGCTGGGTCATGCCGGATCGCTACCGCGATGACTTCCGTCAGGGCTTGCAGTATGTGATTTCGGTACAAGGTTACGAGTGGGGGCTGGCGGTGCATCAGGTCAGCCGCTCGTTGCGCCTGGACCCGAATGAAATCAAATGGAGAAGTCACCGGGGTCAGCGGCCATGGCTCGCCGGCACCGTGATTGAGCACATGTGTGCATTGCTTGACGTTTCCGCGCTGGCCGAGTTGATCGCCAGCGGTGGGGCAAAGCACTTGGGCGGCCAAAAGCCGCTACATAAACCGACATAGCAGCCGACATAACAATCAGGCGATGGCATTTTTCAATGCCACCACACAGAACACACACCGCCCAGAGCGGTATTTTTCGAGGGGTCAGGGTATGAGTAGTCAGGCGACGAATGCAAAAGGTTCTGAAGATCCGATCCTGCAATGGGTGACCTTCAAACTGGACAATGAAACCTACGGCATCAACGTGATGCGCGTGCAGGAAGTGCTCCGCTACACCGAGATCGCTCCGGTGCCGGGCGCGCCGAGCTACGTGCTGGGCATCATCAACCTGCGCGGTAATGTGGTCACCGTGATCGACACCCGTCAGCGCTTCGGCCTGAACAGCGGCGAGATCAGCGACAACACCCGTATCGTCATCATCGAAGCCGACAAACAAGTCGTCGGCATCATGGTCGACAGCGTGGCCGAAGTGGTTTACCTGCGTCAGTCGGAAATCGAAACCGCACCGAACGTCGGTAACGAAGAGTCGGCCAAGTTCATCCAGGGCGTGTGCAACAAGAACAACGAGTTGCTGATCCTGGTCGAGCTGGACAAGATGATGAGCGAAGAAGAATGGTCGGAACTGGAGAGCATCTGATTTGATTCTCGAGGTTGCGGTTATTGTCCTGTTCCTCTTCTGGGCAGGCACGCTGGCAATGTTTGTGTCGTACATCAAGGCGCAGCGGGTCATCGCTGCGCAACAGGCTCAGGGCGATGCACTGCGTGATCAGCGCATCAAGGACCTGGCCAAGCGTGTCGACGATTACCAGAACGGCAACGTGCGTATGGGTGAAGCCCTGCACGAGTTGCGCGCGGTGGTAAGTCCGTTGCCGGACAAGATTGTTGCGCTTGAACAGCGCGACCCGTCGAGCCTGTCATTCGCCCAGGCGGCGAAACTGGTGGGCATGGGCGCAAGCGTCGATGAACTGACTCAGTCCTGCGGTTTGACCCAGGCTGAGGCGGAGTTGATGCGCAAGTTGCACAAGAACTGATTTTTGCGCTCTGGCTGATGGCCTATTCGCGAGCAAGCCCGCTCCCACGTTAGATTTGGCGTACGCCGAACAATGTGGGAGCGGGCTTGCTCGCGAAGGCGTCTTCGAAGGCTCAGTAATCATCCCCGCGATCGGTGACGTCCTTCTCGACCATCGGCGCGTTCGGGTCCTGCCCCTCGGGAAATTTGCCCTTCAGATTCCACGCAAACGCGATGATCTCGGCGATCGTGCGATATAGCTCCTCGGGAATGCTGTCGCCCAATTCCATCCGCGCCAACAGTCGCACCAACTCGGCATTTTCATAAATCGGCACTTCGCAATCGCGGGCAATGCGCAGGATTTCTTCGGCCAGTTCTTCGTCGCCCTTGGCGGTGAGGGTCGGGGCGTGGTTGCCGTCGTATTTGAGGGCGATGGCCTGGCGTGGTGCGGTGGAGTCGTTCATGCGGTTTCATCAACCCAGCGGTGGTCGAGGCGGGTTTGGTTGCCTTGCGGCGGAGTGCCGTGGTGGCAGTCGATGTCGCCGACGTTCAGTCCGCGATCAAGCAGGCGCTGGCGCAGGGCGAACAGGTTGTTTTCGATCAGGTCGGCGGTGTACGGCCGTTCGGCCCACAGTTGGCCGGACAGGCTGCCGGCGACCAGTTGCGCCTGAATCTGCAGCGGCCCGAGCGGTTCCATGTCGAACGCCAGATCGACGCGCCACAGTTGTTGTTTGGGCTCGCGCTCATCGCGACGTTCGTTCGGTTGCGGTTCTCGCTCTGGCGCTTCCTCACGCTGGAATTTGACCTGCAACGGCACGATGTCCTGCAAGTTGCGCATGGGGATTTCCAGCTGCCAGGTGCTGAGCAGGCGACCGTCGTCGGTGACACCGGTCTGCTCCAGGCTCGACAGTTGATGGCTTTGCAGGCGTGATACAGCCGCAGCGGCGAGGCGCAGCAATTGTTCCAGATCGCCTTCGCCCTCCATGCTTTGCAGCAAACGTTCGGGCAGCGGGAAGCTGCTCGGCACCAGTTTGGCGCTGACCTGGCCAAGCATGCCGAGGGCATTGCGCACGAAGCTGGGCAACGCTTGCGCCAGAGTGTTGGCAGCGATAATCGCGTTGAAACTGGTACTGCTCGGCAGACCCGGGGTCAGTTGTGCGATCAGCTTGAGTAGATCGGCCTTCATATCCGGGGCCAGCGTCGGGTGTTGTCCGGTCAGCAGTTTGGCTTCGAGGAACGCGCCGCTGTTGGCCAGGGCCAGGGCCACGCCTTTGGCGGTGCTCAGTTGTTGCACGTCCGGGAGGCTGGCGAGCAGTTTGTCGACCACTGCGCGCAAATCCGGCGATGTCTGATCGGTGTCGCTCGGCAGATTTTGCAGCGCATTCAGCAAACCTGTCAGTGAGGCCTGGCGACTTTGCTGGCCGAGCAGTTGCTGGCTCACCGCCAGTTGTTCCTGGCGGCTGCTCATCGGCAGGAATTTCAGGGTTTGTGAGTCTTCCACCAACGCCGACAGTAAAGTGCCGATGCGCAGCGGCTGTGGGCTGTCGATGGTCAGTGTGCTGCCGCTCTGTGCGGTATTGAGCAGAGTGACCAGCGAACGGAATACCGCGGCTTGCCCCGGCGTCTGCGGCAGCGCCTGCGAGGTCAGCACTTTGCCTTGCAGCAGCGTGCCGACCGGCAATTGCGCGGTGTCGAGGCGGGTGAGGGCGGCGACGCTGCTGGCAATGGCCTGCTGCACGGTGATCGCCAGGTTGTCCGCCGAGGGCTGCGTGATCGCCAGGCTGGTGCCCTGGAGCAGCGGCAGATTGCTGGTCGCTTGCACGGTGGTCTGGCGGCCACTGTCCAGCGTCACCTTGAGCAGCAGTTGAAAGGTTTGATCCGCCTGCTTGAGCGACAACACCTCGGCCTTGGCGCTTTGCCCGGCGCCGATCAGGCCTTCGACCGGGGTCAGCAGCTTGAGCAGCTCACCGACCTGCGGGCGAACGGTCGCCGGGGTGGAGGGCGGGAGCGGGAGGATGTTCATTTCGCCTGTCATACGCGGACACAACCTGAGGAAATTGCACTCTTGAGAGTAAGGCACGGCATGTATAATGCCGCCCGTCTTGCGCTTCGTTCAAAAAACATAGCAATTGTTTGACCCAGCTCTCTAGATCGAGCCGTCAATGCATCTATGCTGCATCTCTTTAACGGCCGCGCCAGAGCCGACTTGAACCGTATAAGGCCCGTGATCCCTTGACCAGTCCTGTCCTGCAAACCGTTGCCCTCGCGTGTGAACGTGATCTGCGGCTGCTCTTCGAAAATCTCGAATTGAGACTGGCCAGTGGCGATATGGTGCAGATCAGCGGCCCCAACGGCAGCGGCAAGACCAGCCTGTTGCGTCTGCTGTCCGGGCTGATGCAGCCGACCGCCGGGCAGGTGCTGCTCAATGGCCAGCCGCTGACCGAACAGCGCAGCGAACTCGCACGCAACCTGCTGTGGATCGGCCACGCCGCCGGGATCAAGGATTTGCTCACCCCGGAAGAGAATCTTTCATGGCTGTGTGCCCTGCATCATCCCGCCGAACGCGAGGCCATCTGGCAAGCGCTGGCAGCTGTAGGATTGCGCGGCTTCGAAGATGTTCCCTGCCACAGCCTGTCCGCCGGTCAGCAACGCCGAGTGGCGCTGGCGCGCTTGTATCTGGATAGCCCGCCGCTGTGGATTCTCGATGAGCCGTTTACCGCGCTGGACAAGCAAGGTGTGGCGCAGCTCGAAGAACACCTGGCCGGGCACTGCGAGCGCGGCGGTCTGGTGGTACTCACCACGCACCACACGCTGAGCCGGATGCCGGCCGGTTATCGCGACATCGATCTGGGGAACTGGGCAGTATGAGTGTGTTTGGCCTGCTGGTTGCCCGTGAATCCCGACTGCTGTTTCGCCGCCCGGCGGAACTGGCCAATCCGCTGATTTTCTTCGCCATCGTTATCGCGTTGTTCCCGCTGGCCGTCGGCCCGGAAACTCAAGTGTTGCAAAACCTGTCCCCCGGGTTAGTCTGGGTGGCGGCGCTGTTGTCGGTCCTGCTCTCGCTGGACGGGCTGTTCCGCAGTGATTTCGAAGACGGATCCCTGGAACAGTGGGTCCTTTCGTCGCACCCGCTGCCACTTCTGGTCCTGGCCAAGGTGCTGGCACACTGGCTGTTCTCCGGTCTGGCACTGGTTCTGCTCTCACCGTTGCTGGCATTGATGCTCGGTTTGCCTGTCGCCTGTCTGCCGGTTTTGCTGCTTTCGTTGCTGCTGGGAACACCGGTGCTGAGTTTGCTCGGCGCGGTGGGCGCAGCACTGACAGTCGGTTTGAAACGCGGCGGCCTGTTGCTGGCGCTGCTGATTCTGCCGTTGTACATCCCGGTGTTGATCCTCGGCAGTGGCGCCTTGCAGGCCGCCTTGCAAGGCATGCCGGCGACCGGGTATCTGCTGTGGCTGGGTAGCCTGACCGCCCTGGCGATCACCCTGACACCGTTTGCAATAGCGGCTGGCCTGAAGATCAGCGTCGGCGAATAATGAGGTCTGGTTAAAATTTAACCAGCAAAGACCCTGAGACTGCTCACACCGATGAGCGGCACCCGTGATGGAAACAGTATGAACTGGACCTGGTTTCACAAGCTCGGCTCGCCCAAGTGGTTCTACGGCATCAGCAGCAAGTTCTTGCCATGGCTGAGCATCGCAGCGTTGCTGCTGATCGGCGTCGGCGTCGTTTGGGGCCTGGCGTTCGCACCGCCGGATTATCAGCAAGGCAACAGCTTTCGCATCATCTATATCCACGTACCTGCCGCGATGCTCGCGCAGTCGATCTACGTGATGCTGGCGGTGTGCGGGGTGGTCGGGCTGGTGTGGAAGATGAAGCTGGCCGACGTCGCCCTGCAATGCGCCGCACCGATCGGCGCGTGGATGACCGCTGTAGCGCTGGTCACCGGGGCAATCTGGGGAAAACCGACCTGGGGCTCGTGGTGGGTCTGGGATGCGCGCCTGACCTCGATGCTGATTCTGCTGTTCCTGTATTTCGGCGTGATCGCGCTGGGCAATGCCATCAGCAACCGCGACAGCGCCGCCAAGGCCTGCGCCGTGCTGGCCATCGTCGGCGTGATCAACATCCCGATCATCAAATACTCGGTGGAGTGGTGGAACACCCTGCACCAGGGCGCGACCTTCACCCTCACGGAAAAACCGGCGATGCCGGCGGAAATGTGGCTGCCACTGTTGCTGACGGTGCTGGGTTTCTACTGTTTCTTCGGCGCCGTGCTGTTGCTGCGCATGCGCCTTGAAGTGCTCAAGCGTGAAGCCCGCGCCAGTTGGGTGAAAGAAGAAGTGCAGCACAGTCTGGAGGCCGCTCGATGAGTTTCGCTTCATTCGGCGACTTCCTCGCCATGGGCCATCATGGCCTGTATGTCTGGTCGGCCTACGGCATCTGTCTGGCGGTGCTGATCCTCAATGTGGTGGCGCCGATCGCGGCCCGCAAGCGCTATCTGCAACAAGAGGCGCGTCGTCTGCGCCGGGAGAACGGCAAGTGAATCCGCTGCGCAAGAAACGTCTGATCATCATTCTGGCCATTCTGGTCGGGGTCGGTGCTGCCGTCGGCCTGGCCCTCAGCGCCCTGCAGCAGAACATCAATCTGTTCTACACGCCGACCCAGATCGCCAACGGCGAAGCGCCGCAGGACACACGCATCCGCGCCGGCGGCATGGTCGAGAAGGGTTCGCTGCAGCGCTCGCCGGACTCGCTGGACGTCAAATTCGTCGTTACCGACTTCAACAAATCCGTGACCATCGCCTATCGCGGCATCCTCCCGGACCTGTTCCGCGAAGGGCAGGGCATCGTCGCCCTCGGCAAGCTCAACGCCGATGGTGTGGTGGTGGCCGATGAAGTGCTGGCCAAACACGACGAGAAGTACATGCCGCCGGAAGTGACCAAAGCCTTGAAAGATAGCGGTCAATCGGCACCAACGCCTGCGAAGGAGGGCTGATCGATGACCTCGGCGATTTTTATTCCTGAGTTGGGCCATCTGGCGATGATTCTGGCCCTGTGCTTTGCGCTGGTGCAGGCCGTGGTGCCATTGGTCGGTGCCTGGCGCGGCGACCGTTTCTGGATGAGTCTGGCCCAGCCGGCCGCGTGGGGGCAGTTTGCGTTTTTGCTGTTCGCCTTCGGCATTCTGACCTACGCGTTCATGACCGATGACTTCTCCGTCGCCTATGTCGCCAATAACTCCAACACCGCGTTGCCGTGGTACTACAAATTCAGCGCCGTGTGGGGCGCCCACGAAGGTTCGTTGCTGTTGTGGGCGTTGATCCTCGGCGGCTGGACCTTTGCCGTGTCGGTGTTCTCGCGGCAGTTGCCGCAAGTGATGCTGGCACGGGTGCTGGCGGTGATGGGCATGATCAGCACGGGATTCCTGCTGTTCCTGATCCTCACGTCCAACCCGTTCAAACGCATCCTGCCGCAAATGCCGAGCAATGGCGCCGACTTGAACCCGTTGTTGCAAGACATCGGCCTGATCGTTCACCCGCCGATGTTGTACATGGGTTACGTCGGTTTTTCGGTGGCGTTTGCCTTCGCCATCGCGGCGTTGATGGGCGGTCGCCTTGATGCGGCGTGGGCGCGCTGGTCGCGTCCGTGGACCATCGTTGCCTGGGCCTTCCTCGGCATCGGTATCACCCTCGGTTCATGGTGGGCGTACTACGAACTCGGCTGGGGCGGCTGGTGGTTCTGGGACCCGGTGGAAAACGCTTCCTTTATGCCTTGGCTGGTCGGCACCGCGCTGATCCACTCGCTGGCGGTCACGGAAAAACGTGGCGTGTTCAAGAGCTGGACCGTTTTGCTGGCGATTGCCGCGTTCTCCCTGAGCCTGCTCGGTACGTTCCTGGTGCGTTCCGGCGTGCTGACCTCGGTGCACGCGTTTGCCTCCGATCCGGAGCGCGGCGTGTTCATTCTGATCTTCCTGCTGTTCGTGGTTGGTGGCTCGCTGACGTTGTTCGCTCTGCGCGCACCGGTCGTGAAGAGTCAGGTCGGTTTCAACTTGTGGTCGCGGGAAACCCTGCTGCTGGGCAACAATCTGGTGCTGGTCGTGGCCGCGTCGATGATCCTGCTCGGCACGCTGTACCCGCTGATTCTCGATGCCCTGAGTGGCGCGAAAATGTCGGTCGGCCCGCCGTACTTCAATGCGCTGTTCATTCCGTTGATGGCATTGCTGATGATGGTGATGGCGGTCGGTGTGATCGTGCGCTGGAAGGACACCCCGGTGAAATGGCTGGCGAGCATGCTGACCCCGGTGCTGCTCGGCAGCGTTGCGCTGGCGGTGGTGGCCGGAGTTGCTTACGGCGATTTCAACTGGGCGGTGATTGCGACCTTCCTGCTCGCCGCGTGGGTGTTGCTCGCCGGTGCACGCGACATCGTCGACAAGACTCGCCACAAAGGCCTGATCAAAGGTTTGCCGACACTGACCCGCAGCTATTGGGGCATGCAGATCGCCCACCTCGGCATCGCCGTGTGTGCGCTGGGCGTGGTGTTGTCGAGCCAGAACAGTGCCGAACGTGATCTGCGTCTGGCGCCGGGCGAATCGATGGATCTGGCCGGTTATCACTTCATCTTCGAAGGCGCCAAACACTTCGAAGGGCCGAACTTCACGTCGGACAAAGGCACGATTCGGGTGATCCGTGACGGCAAGGAAATCAGCGTGCTGCACCCGGAAAAGCGCCTGTACACCGTGCAAAGCTCGATGATGACCGAAGCCGGGATCGACGCCGGTTTCACCCGCGATCTCTACGTGGCCCTCGGCGAGCCGCTGGACAACGGCGCGTGGGCGGTGCGCGTGCACGTCAAACCGTTCGTGCGCTGGATCTGGTTCGGCGGTTTGCTCACAGGTGTCGGTGGGTTGCTGGCAGCGCTGGATCGACGTTATCGGGTCAAAGTGAAAGCCAAGGTGCGTGAAGCACTGGGCATGACGGGAGCGGCTGCATGAGACGTTGGTTGATGCTGGTGCCACTGGCGATTTTCCTGCTGGTGGCGGTGTTTCTGTATCGCGGTCTGTACCTCGATCCGGCGGAGCTGCCGTCGGCGATGATCAACAAACCGTTCCCGGAGTTTTCCCTGCCAAACGTGCAGGGCGACAAGACCCTGACCAAGGCAGACCTTCTCGGCAAACCGGCGCTGGTCAACGTGTGGGGCACCTGGTGCATTTCCTGCCGGGTCGAGCATCCGGTGCTGAACAAACTCGCCGAGCGCGGCGTGGTGATCTACGGCATCAACTACAAGGACACCAACGCCGACGCCTTGAAGTGGCTGGCCGAATTCCACAATCCGTACGTGCTGGACATCCGTGACGACGAAGGCTCGCTGGGCCTCAATCTCGGCGTATACGGCGCGCCGGAAACCTTTTTCATCGACGCCAAGGGCATCATCCGCGACAAGTACGTCGGCGTGATTGACGAACAAGTCTGGCGCGAAAAACTCGCGGCCAAGTATCAGGCGCTGGTCGATGAGGCCAAGCCATGAAGCGCTTTTTAGCCGCTGCCGTATTGGGCCTGAGTCTGGTCGGTGTCGCCCATGCGGCCATCGATACTTACGAGTTCGCCAAAGAAGGTGATCGCGAGCGTTTCCGCGAGTTGACCAAGGAACTGCGCTGCCCCAAGTGCCAGAACCAGGACATCGCCGACTCCAACGCGCCGATCGCCGCTGACTTGCGCAAAGAGATTTTCCGCATGCTCGGCGAGGGCAAGGACAACCAGCAGATCATCGACTTCATGGTTGATCGTTACGGTGATTTCGTCCGCTACAAACCGGCGCTCAATGCCAAGACCGCTCTGTTGTGGTTCGGCCCGGCCGGTCTGCTGCTCGGTGGATTCGTGGTGATCGCGGTCATCGTCCGCCGTCGTCGCGGCCAGCGTGCCGAGACTCCGCAAGCGCTGTCCAGTGAAGAGCGTCAGCGCCTCGACCAACTGTTGGATAAAAACCAAGAATGATTGATTTCTGGCTTGCCGCAGGGCTGTTGCTTCTGGTCGCCCTGAGTTTTCTGCTGATCCCGGTGCTGCGTGAACGTCGCGCTCAGCGTGAAGAGGATCGTACGGCCCTGAACGTTGCGCTGTATCAGGAGCGTGTCGCCGAGTTGCAATCGCAACAGGCTGAAGGCGTGCTCGACGCCGCGCAAATGGACAGTGGCCGCGCCGAGGCGGCGCGTGAGTTGCTGGCGGATACCGAGGGTGTTGCCGCGCCGCGTGTGTCGAAACTGGGTAAGCCGTTGCCGCTGCTGGCAGCGGTGTTGGTGCCGGTATTGGGCCTGGGCCTGTATCTGCATTTCGGTGCCGCCGACAAGGTTGAACTGACCCGCGAATTCGCCCAGGCACCGCAGTCGATGGAAGAGATGACGCAGCGTCTGGAACGTGCTGTTGCGGCGCAACCGGACTCTGCCGAAGGCCTGTATTTCCTCGGCCGTACTTACATGGCGCAAGAGCGTCCGGCGGATGCGGCGAAGCTGTTCGAACGCGCCGCCAACCTGGCCGGTCGTCAGCCGGAACTGCTCGGCCAGTGGGCGCAGGCGCAGTACTTTGCGGATGGCAAGAAATGGTCGGCGAAGATCCAGGCCCTGACCGACGAAGCGCTGAAGGCTGATCCGAAAGAAGTTACCAGTCTTGGTCTGCTGGGCATCGCCGCGTTTGAAGGCGAGCGTTATCAGGAAGCCATCGATTACTGGAACCGCCTGCTCGCGCAATTGCCGCCGGACGACAACTCCCGCGCCGCGCTGCAAGGCGGGATCAACCGCGCCGCCGAGCGTCTGCAAGCCAGCGGTGGCAAGGTTGCTCAGGCGCCGGTAGCCGCGAAAGCTGCGCTGTTGAAAGTCAGCGTCGATCTGGCCAGCGATCTCAGAAGCAAGGTGCAACCGGGTGACAGCGTGTTCATCTTCGCCCGCGCCACCTCGGGCCCACCGGCGCCGCTGGCGGCCAAACGCCTGACCGTGGCCGATCTGCCGGTGACTGTCGAACTGGGCGATGCCGACGCAATGATGCCGCAGTTGAAACTGTCGAACTTCCCTGAAGTCCAACTGGTTGCGCGCATCTCCCGCGCCGGCCAACCGACTGCCGGCGAGTGGGTCGGTCGCAGCGGCCCTCTGGCCAGCAGCACCACTGCGCTACAAAAACTGATCATCGACAGCCCGGACAAGTAGCCGGACCCAACAGGAAAGCACCGCCATGCACACCATCGCCCGAATCACAGTCCTCACACTGGCCCTGGGCTTGAGTGCATGTGCGGTGCAACGACCGGAACCGACCACCAACCTGCCGCCGATCCCGCCGTCACAACCGAGCCCGACCCCGTCGACCTCGCCGACGCCAGGCAAAAGCATCCCGGCCAAACCGGCGAAACCGGTGCCGCGCACCTCGGCCAGCTTCGCCCCGCCACCGGGCGGTAACAGCCACTGGGACCAGAAACTCGGCGTCTACGTCCTCGACGACCAGACCAACACCTTCTACCGCCAGCGCACCTACTACCGCTGGAACAACGGCTGGAGCCGCTCGATCAGCCCCAACGGCCCGTGGGAAGATACCAACATCCACGGCGTGCCACCGGGATTGGGCAAAAAGTTCGGGCAGTGAATGAAAACGGCGATCTTCGGATCGCCGTTTTGTTGTCCGTTGTTTGAAACTATTCACGGGCATTCGCTAGGTCAACAACCCCTGCACATACTCGACAAACGCCCGCGCCTTGGCGCTCGCCATTCTTCCCGTCGGAAACACCGCCCATAAATCCAGATCGGGCAACGTCCAGTCGTGCATGACGGTTTTCACAGCGCCGCTGGCCAGTTCCGGGGCGAACATCCATTCGGAGGCCAGGGTCAGGCCCTGATCGGCCATTACCGCTTCGCGTACACCCTCGGCCGCGCTGATGCGCAAGCGTCCGCTGAGGATCACCGATTGTTGTTCCGCGCCTTTGGCGAACTGCCAGGTGGTGCCGCCGCCGAGGTTATAGACCACAGCTTGGTGTTTGCTCAGTTCGGCGGGGCAGCTCGGCTCGCCGTGCCTGGCGAAGTAGGCCGGTGTGCCGAGTACCACGCGGCGGCAATCGGCGATCTTGCGTGCGGTCAGACCGGAATCGGTGAGTGCGCCCATGCGCAGGGCGACGTCGATGCCCTCTTCAACCAAATTGATGTTGCGGTCGTCGAGCATCAGGTCGATGTTCAGTTGTGGATGCTGATCAAGGAACGGCCCCAGTTGCGGCACGATGTGCAGGCGGCCAAAGGTCACGGCAGCGCTGATGCGCAAGTGGCCGCTCAGACCACCGGCGGCGCCTCGGGCAGCGTTGTCGGCCTCGTCGGCTTCTTCGAGGGCGCGTTTGGCGCGTTCGAAGAAGGCGAGTCCGGCTTCGGTCGGGGTCAGGCCGCGAGTCGAACGCAGGAGCAGGCTCACCGCCAGGCGTTTTTCCAGGTGAGCGATGGTTTTCGAGACGGCGGGCTGCCCGATATTCAGGCGCCGGGCGGCGGCGGAAAAAGAACCGGTTTCCACAACGCAGATGAAGGTTTCCATGGCGGCGAGGCGGTCCATCAATGCTCCTGTAAAAGTCTGGAAGTTATCGTGGAACCCTGTGGGAGCGAGCCTGCTCGCGAAAGCGGTGTATCAGCAACATCAATGTGTCTGACATACCGTATTCGCGAGCAGGCTCGCTCCCACAGGGGATTCGGTGTGTTGATTAGAATGCGGCTTTGCCGACTGAGGCGCCGCCATCGACAAACAGGGTTTGTCCGGTGATGAAGCCGCTTTGCTCCGAAAGCAAAAACGCAATCGCCGCCGCAATCTCTTCCGGCTGCCCCAGCCGTCCCATCGGCACTGCGGCCAGATACCGCGCTTCACCCTCGCTGCCCGGTGGATTGTTGGCACGGAACAGTTCGGTTTCAGTCGGCCCCGGCGCCACGGCGTTCACCGTAATGCCGGTCTGCGCCAGCTCCAGCGCCCACGAGCGGGTGAAGCTGACCAATGCCGCTTTTGCCGCCGCATACGCCGTGCGCTGAGTGATGCCCAACACCGTCAGGCTGGAGATGTTCACCACCCGGCCCCAACCGCGCGTGCGCATGCCCGGCAACAGCGCCTGCGTCGCCTGCAACGCGGAATGCAGATTCAGCCGCATCACGTCGTCGAAGGCGTCCAGATCGATATCGCCCAACGCTTGCGGGCGCACCAATCCTACGTTATTCACCAACCCGTCGAACTCGTGGGTTCGCGCCAGTTCCGCGAGGACTTCACCCGTCAGCTTGCGATCGCTGAGGTCCAGTGGAAACAGCATGCCCGGAAAGCCCAGGTCTGGCTGGCGAGCAATCCCCACCACGCGATGCCCGGCGCGGTCCAGCTGTTCGGCCAGTGCCCGGCCAATGCCTTTGCTGGCGCCGGTGATAAGGAAAGTACGTCGGGTCATGGCAACTCCAGGGCTTGGGTCATCGGTTCAGCCGCGCAATGCATCCAGCATCGCTTCAGGCTCGGGACGCTGAGTGTAATCCGGGTTGACCTCGGCGTAACGGATCACGCCATCCTGGCCGATCACATAGCGCGCCGGCATCGGCAAGGTCCAGGCGGGATCATCGTTGAAGGTCGGCAGATCATTGCGCAGGTTTTTGTACAGCTCGATCAGGTAGGGCGGCAGTTCGAAGCGCAGCCCGAACGCTGCCGCCACGTCATTGCGCGGGTCGCTGAGGATCGGGAAGTGCAGTTCGTTGATGCGTTGCGACTTGCGGCTGTTGGCGGCGACCTGCGGTGAAATCGCCAGGAGGCTCGCCCCGGCCTGCTGAATGGCTGGCAAAAACGCCTGCAGCGCTTGCAACTCCATGTTGCAGTACGGGCACCAGACGCCACGGTAAAACGTCAGCACCAACGGCCCCTGCGCCAGCCGGTCGGCGGACGATGTCGGATGACCGTCAGGGTCTTTCAGGGTGAACAACGGCGCCAGGTCGCCGACTTTCAACGCCCGGCTGGCAGCGCCGGACGCGATCAATTCGGCAGTGGCGCGTTCCATCACCGGGTGGATGTCGGCCGGGGCGTTATAAGGTGGTTTGCCTGCCTTGAAGTCGGCTTTGAAGGCATCGAGTTTTGCTTGCAGCGTCATGGTCGGAAGTCCTGAAGTAGCGCCGGTAGTGGCTGGGTTCAAGAGTGACCGTCAGGCACGGTGAGGGGAACGCCGCTGCGGGGCATAGCATCCATGCTTGGGGGGAATGGGTTGGCTCGCTCATTACATTCGGTAAAACAACCGGACGTCACTCTGTGGGTTTCTGTGCTTGAGTAAAGATAACTCTAGGGTTACTTTTAATGGGCCGAGGCAAGGAGGCGGTTGGTGCAGAGCAGGCTATTGATCAAGGAGCTGGAGGAGGCGGGCTGGACGCTGGACAGGGTCACCGGCAGTCATCACATTTTCACTCATCGATACAACCCGTACACGATTCCCGTTCCCCACCCCAAAAAGGATTTGCCATTGGAGACGGTCAAAAGCATCAGGCGGCGTGCCGGGTTGTACGACCCGGCAGCCAGTTACGAAGGAGATCCGTAATGCAATATCCAATCTGCATTGAATGGGGGGACGAGAACACCGCCATCGGTATTCAGATCCCCGATATCCCTGGGGCCGTGACAGCCGGGGATAGTTTTGAAGATGCCTATAAGGCTGCGGTTGAAGTCGCCCACATCATGCTGCAGGAGATCGCAGCGGGTGGGCAGCCGATTCCCATGCCGACGTCGGCAGCGACTCATCGCAGTCATCCGGAGTTCGCCGATATGGGATGGGGCATGCTGGAACTGGACGTTTCGCCCTACCTCGGCAAAACCGAAAAGGTCAACGTGACGTTGCCCGGTTATGTGATCCAGCGAATCGATCGTTATGTGCGCGAACACAACGTCAAAAGCCGCTCCTCCTTTCTGGCGGATGCGGCGATGGAGAAACTGGTGCGGTATTGAGTGGCATCGCTCCCACAGGCTCATTTGCTTGACCTGTGGGAGCGTGCTTGCTCGCGAAGCTCTTTGTTCAGGCGGTGGCTAGAGAAGGCTTTTGCGAAACACTCAAAAACCGCAACAACGCCAACAACGGAAACGCGCTGCCGACAATCACGACCCACAACCAGCCGCCATGCTCATACACCGCACTGGCCACCGACGAGCCGAAGGCGCCGCCGATGAAGATGCTGGTCATGTACAGGGCATTCAGCCGGCCACGGCTTTTGGCGTCCAGCGAATACACCGCGCGCTGGCCGAGGACCATGTTCATCTGCACGCAGAAGTCGAGCACCACGCCGGTCACGGCCAGGCCGATGACGCTGTAGGCCGGGTGGATGAACGCCGGCAGGAAGCTCAGGCTGGCAAACAGCATGGCCAGCAGCGAGGCGATGCGGGTGTGGCCAGCGTCGGCCAGGCGTCCGCTGATGGGCGCGGCGATGGCACCGATGGCGCCGACCAGGGCGAAGATCGCGATCTCGCTTTGCGACAGGCCATGGTTACGCGCCAGTTCCAGCGGTACGGCGGTCCAGAACAGGCTGAAGGTGGCAAACATGCAACCCTGATAAAACGCACGCTGACGCAGGACCGGTTGCTGGCGCAGCAGCGTCCACAGCGAGCCGATCAGCTGGCCATACGTGGCGCTGTGATCCGGCTGGCGCTTGGGCACGGTCAGTGCCAGCACCACGCTGATCGCCGCCATCAGTGCGGCAGCGATCATGAACATCGCCCGCCAGCCCAAGTGGTCGGCAACCACGCTCGACACTGGCCGCGCCAACAGAATGCCCAGCAGCAGCCCGCCCATGATCCCGCCGACCACCCGGCCGCGAGACTCTTCCGGCGCCAGATGCGCCGCCAGTGGAATCAGGATCTGCACCGACACCGAGCTGAAACCCACCAGCAACGAGATCAGCAAGAACACGTTTGGCTGATCGGTAAACGCCGCGCCCAGCAGGCTGGCAATCGCCACCACGGTGGTGATGATCATCAACCGACGGTTTTCCAGCAGATCACCAAGCGGCACGAGGAAGAACAGGCCCAGCGCATAACCGATCTGCGTCAGTGAGACGATAAAGCTGGCCATGGTTTCGGACAGGCCGATGTCCGGCGCGATCAGGCCAATGATCGGCTGCGCGTAGTAGATGTTGGCAACAATGGCGCCGCAGCAGAAGGCGAACAGCAGCACCATGCCTCGGGTCATTGCGTGAGTGGTGGTGGTCATAAGGTTTCTCGATCCAGCGAATGGGGATGCGCTAAGGCTATGGGGCAAACCGGACGGGCAGAAGACGCCTTCGGTTGATATCAGTTATTCCGTTGCGGAATGAACGGTGGCTATCGTGTGTCAGCCATCGGCGAACCTTGCGTCCGACCGTTGAGGGGCGATGATACATTCACTTACATCTTCTTCGATAGCGTGCTTATGTTTGTAGCGGCGTGTTCAACCTTGATGACCGGAGGATTGCAATGTTTCGTCAAACGCTTCGCTACACCGCAACGATTACCTTGATCGGCCTGCTCGGCACGATGAGCGCACAGGCCGCCGACGCCCCGGGGATGCGCCTCGGCGTGCGCGGCGAGATCACCGGGGTCAGCACCGACAGCGTGAAAGTCCACGTCAACAGCGGGGAAAACGTGGTGATTCAGTTGACGGGCGACACCAGGGTTCGCGCCGTCACTTTGGCCAATATTGAAGACATCAAACCCGGCAGCTACATCGGCTCGGCAGCGATGCCACAGGAGGACGGCACGCTCAAGGCGCTGGAGGTGCATGTATTTCCGCCGGAACTGGCGGGCAGCGGTGACGGGCATCGGCCGTTCGATCTGGCCAAGGGCAGCAGCATGACCAATGGCAGCGTCGGTGATCTGGTGGTGAGCAACGGGCGGGTGCTGACGGTGAACTACAAGGGCGGGCAACAGAAGATTCTGGTGCCGGAGGATGTGCCGATTGTGAATTTGGTGCCGGGGGATCGGAGCTTGCTGAAGGTTGGGGTGAAGATTGTCTCGTTTGTAACGCAGAGTGCGGATGGCACATTGACGGCGCAATCGATTTCTGCGGGGAAGGATGGGGTGACGCCGCCGATGTAAAAGCACCCTCACCCTAGCCCTCTCCCGGAGGGAGAGGGGACTGATTGGGGGATGCTGAAGGAATACGCCGAGCTGAAACTGCGATGCCGAATCCATAATCGATAAGGTCTCTCAGGTCGATGTAACTCGCCAGACACTTCGGTCGGCCCCCTCTCCCTCTGGGAGAGGGCTGGGGTGAGGGTAAAGCGGCCAAAAAAAAGGCGACCATTGCGGGTCGCCTTTTTCATGACAGGTTATGCCTTACTGCCCGCTGTAAATCTGATCGAAAACCCCACCATCATTGAAATGAGTCTTCTGCACCGTGCGCCAGTCACCAAAGGTCTTCTCCACCGAGAGGAAATCAACTTTCGGGAAGCGGTCGGTGTATTTGGCCAACACCGCCGGATCACGCGGACGCAAGTAGTTCGCCGCGGCAATTTCCTGACCTTGCGGCGACCACAGGTACTTCAGGTACTCATCCGCCGCCGCACGCGAACCTTTCTTGTCGACGACTTTATCAACCACCGATACTGGCGGCTCAGCCTCAGCAGAAACGCTCGGGTAAATCACTTCGAACTGGTCACGACCAAACTCGCGGGCAATCATCTCCGCTTCGTTTTCGAAGGTCACCAGCACGTCGCCGATCTGGTTGGTCATGAAAGTTGTGGTCGCGGCGCGGCCGCCGGTATCCAGCACTGGCGCTTGCTTGAACAGTTTGCCGACGAAGTCCTTGGCCTTGTTTTCGTCACCGCCGTTCTTCAGCACATAACCCCAGGCCGACAGGTAGGTGTAGCGGCCGTTACCCGAGGTTTTCGGGTTAGGCACGATCACCTGCACGCCGTCCTTGAGCAGATCCGGCCAGTCTTTCAGGGCTTTCGGGTTGCCTTTGCGGACGATGAACACCGTGGCCGAGGTGAATGGCGCGCTGTTGTTCGGCAGACGGGTGACCCAATTGTCCGGGACCAGTTTGCCGTTGTCGGCGAGGGCGTTGATGTCGGTGGCCATGTTCATGGTGATGACGTCAGCCGGCAGGCCATCGATCACCGAGCGCGCTTGTTTGCTCGAACCGCCGAAAGACATCTGCACGGTGATGTTTTCGTTGTGCTCGGCCTGCCAGTGTTTCTGGAACGCAGTGTTGTAGTCCTTATAGAAATCGCGCATCACGTCGTAGGAAACGTTGAGCAGCGTCGGTGCTGCCTGAGCAATGTTGGCCAAGGCCAGGCCGGCGGCGAGAAGTGAGGCGCCAAAGAGTTTTTTCACTGCGCATTCCTTGTTTTATCTGTGTGGAAGCAGGGGGTGATGTTCAATTGCCACTGACTATAACGGCGCGCGCATAGTCGTTTAAAGACTAAAAAGATCTTTGCTTATTCCAGTTTCTTAAACAATGCATTGCCACACCGCGAGCAAAACGCTGCGCCCTGTTCATGGCTGTTTTTCTTGCACACCGGGCAATCGTGTTGCAGCTGTTCACCGCGCATGGCGTTGGCCAGTTCGGCGGTGAAAATCCCCGTCGGTACGGCGATGATCGAGTAACCGGTGATCATCACCAGTGACGAAATCACCTGACCCAGCGGGGTCTTCGGCACGATGTCGCCGAAGCCCACGGTGGTCAGCGTGACGATAGCCCAATAGATGCCTTTGGGGATGCTGGTGAAGCCATGCTCCGGGCCTTCGATCACGTACATCAGTGTGCCGAATACCGTCACCAGGGTGCAGACGCTGACCAGAAACACCACGATCTTCTGTTTACTGCCGCGCAGCGCCGACATCAAGTAATTGGCTTGCTTGAGGTACGGACTGAGCTTGAGCACGCGGAAGATCCGCAGCATCCGAATAATGCGGATGATCAGCAGGTACTGCGCATCGCTGTAATACAGGGCGAGGATGCCGGGCACGATCGCCAGCAGATCCACCAGCCCGTAAAAGCTGAAGGCGTAGCGCAACGGCTTGGGCGAGCAGTACAGGCGCAGGATGTATTCGCCGAGAAAGATGATCGTGAAGCCCCATTCGATGTAGGCCAGCACGTCGGCGTAGTTCTGGTGAATGCTGTCGATACTGTCGAGCATCACAATCACCAGACTGGAGAGGATGATCAACAGCAAGATGCCGTCGAAGCGACGCCCGGCGAGGGTGTCGCTCTGGAAAATCATGACGTAAAGCCGTTCGCGCCAATCGTTGCTGCTGTCCATGGATAACGCCTGAATCGAAGATCAGCGCAGCCTAGGTTGATTCTCCCCGTGAGCGCAAGGCGCACGCTCGACGACAGCTTTGCCGAGCATCTGAATCCCGGCGCGGATCAGCCAGCAAGCGAGGATGAATGGCGCGGTCAACGTGGCCAGGCCAATCGCCGCAAACAGCGGTGTAACCAGCAGCGCCAGCACGATGCCGAGCAGCGGCAGCCACGGTTGTTGGCGTTGGCTACTGAAGGCGAGGGCGGCGAGCACGGCGTTATAGCTGCCGAGGCCGAAAAGCGCAGCGCTGTTTTCGTGGTGCAACAGACTGGAGCCGAGGCCGATCGCCGACGCCAGCAGTGCCCAGCAAAATGCCCGACGATCAGCGATCAGCAAACCGATGGCGATCAATGCGCCGGCCAGTGGATGACCGAGAAACATCACCTGGCCCAGGCCACGCAGTTCAGCGGCGAGCAGGTTCAGCGTATTCATTTCGATGGGCGCGACAGGCGCCGACGGTTCGGCGAACAGCAGCAACAGCCAGCTCAGCACCACGAACGGCGAGGTGTAGGCCGGTATGGCGCGGCTGCGGTACACATGTTTGAGCCATTGTTGCGTGACCATCGCGCTCAAGCCACCCGCGGCGAGAATCAGCGGCGGCAGCATCGGTGACCAGGGGAAATAAAGGCTCAGCAGCAGGCCGAGCAGCACGCCGTTATAACTGAACAGTCCGGCCTGACGATCAGCCTTGGCGTAGTTGCGCCGTTGCGCGGTGAGCAATCCCGCAACGGCACCGAGCAGGGCGCCGGCAAACAGCACCGGCGCGGTGAGCAGAATCGCCAACAGGCACAGCAAGCCGCACAGCGGATGGCGCTGGAGGAATATCTGACTGAAACCGTTGAGCAAAGCCTCGGCCCAGTCGGGGCAGTGGGTGTTGAAATGATTGGCAGGCATGGCAGTTCTGAAAGTCAGTGAAACCGAATTGCCTGCATCGCCAGCAGGGCTGGCTCCCACATTGAATCTTTGTTCAGTCATTGAGTTTGTGATGCACACAAATCAACTGTGGGAGCGAGCCTGCTCGCGAAGAGGCCGGTACAGGCGCTAAATCAATGTTTCGATGCGCAGCGAGTTAGTCGAGCCCGGCTGCCCGAACGGCACGCCGGCCGTGATCAGCAGCGTGTCGCCACGCTCGGCCATGCCTTGCGCCTGGGCGATTTCCAGCGCGGTCGAGCACACCTCATCGACCTGGCGCAGGCGATCGTTGACCACCGAATGAATGCCCCACGCCACGCTCAAGCGACGCGCGGTCTGCAGATTCGGCGTCAGGTTGAGAATTGGCGCTTTCGGCCGTTCCCGCGAGGCACGCAAACTCGACGCCCCCGACTCGCTGTAGTTGACCAGCACCGCCACTGGCAGCACGTTGCTGATACGCCGGATCGCGCAGCTGATCGCATCGGACACGGTTGCCTCGGCTTTCGGCCGGCTGACGTCGAGCTGGGTCTGGTAATCCGGGCCGTTTTCCACCTGACGGATGATCTTGCTCATCATCTGCACGGCTTCCAGCGGGTACTCGCCGGACGCGGTTTCTGCCGACAGCATCACCGCGTCGGCACCTTCGGCCACGGCGTTGGCGACGTCAGTCACTTCGGCGCGGGTCGGGGCAGGGGAGAAGCGCATCGACTCAAGCATCTGCGTCGCCACCACCACCGGTTTGCCCAGTTCGCGGCAGGTGGTGATGATGTTTTTCTGGATCTGCGGCACGCTTTCGGCCGGCACTTCGACGCCGAGATCACCGCGAGCGACCATGATCGCATCGCTCAATTCAGCGATTTCACGCAGTTGTTCGACCGCCGACGGCTTCTCGATTTTCGCCATCAGAAAGGCTTTATCGCCGATCAGCGCGCGGGCCTCGACGATGTCTTGTGGGCGCTGCACAAACGACAGCGCGACCCAGTCCACGCCCAGCTCCAGACCGAAGCTCAAATCGCGGCGATCCTTGGCGGTCAACGGGCTGAGGTCAAGCACCGCTTGCGGCACGTTGACGCCTTTGCGGTCCGACAGTTCGCCACCATTGAGCACGGTGGTGTCGATCGCATCGTTGTATTTGCTCACCACGCGCAGACGCAATTTGCCGTCGTCGAGCAGCAGGTCCATGCCCGCTTCCAGCGCGGCAATGATCTCCGGATGCGGCAGATTGACCCGGCGCTCATCGCCCGGTGTCGCGTCCAGATCAAGCCGGAACGCCTGACCACGATGCAACTGCACCTTGCCGTCAGCGAACTTGCCGACGCGCAGTTTCGGCCCCTGCAAGTCCATCAGAATGCCCAGCGGATAGTTGAGCTGGCGCTCGACTTCGCGGATCCATTGATAGCGCTTGGCATGGTCGGCGTGATCGCCGTGGCTGAAGTTCAGGCGGAAGATATTCACCCCGGCCTCGACCAGTTCACGGATATCTTCGATGCCATCAACAGCAGGCCCGAGGGTGGCGAGGATTTTGACCTTTTTATCAGGCGTCATGATTTGCAGTTCTCAAGGATCAGAATGGCGCGGAAGTCGTTGACGTTGGTGCGGGTCGGCTCGGTGACGATCAGCGCATCGAGCGCCGCGAAATAGCCGTAGCCGTTGTTGTTATCCAGCTCGTCGCTGGCGCTCAAACCGAGGGCAGCAGCGCGGGCGTAGCTGTCCGGGGTCATGATCGCGCCGGCGTTGTCTTCCGAGCCGTCGATGCCGTCGGTGTCACCGGCCAGGGCATAAACTCCGGGCTGGCCTTTGAGGTTGTCGGTCAGGCTGAGGAGGAATTCGGCGTTGCGTCCGCCCCGGCCATTGCCGCGCACGGTCACGGTGGTTTCGCCACCGGAGAGAATCACGCACGGCGCTGCCAATGGCTGGCCGTGATTGATGATCTGGCGGGCGATGCCGGCGTGGACTTTCGCCACTTCGCGCGATTCGCCTTCGAGGTCGCCGAGGATCAGTGTGCTGAAACCGGCCTGACGGCATTTCACCGCCGCCGCATCCAGCGATTGCTGCGGGCGGGCGATCAGCTGGAAGTGGCTGCGCGCCAAGGCTGGATCGCCGGGTTTGACGGTTTCCGACTCAGGGCTTTGCAGCCAGATGCGCACCGAGGCGGGGATGTCGATGCCGTAGCGTTTGATGATCGCCAGCGCTTCGGCGGACGTGCTTGGGTCGGCCACGGTCGGGCCGGAAGCAATGACCGTGGCGAGGTCGCCCGGTACATCGGAAATCGCGTAGGTGTAGACAGTGGCAGGCCAGCAGGCCTTGCCCAGACGCCCGCCCTTGATCGCCGAGAGGTGCTTGCGCACGCAGTTCATCTCGCCGATGGTCGCGCCGGATTTGAGCAAAGCTTTGTTGATCGACTGCTTGTCAGCGAGGGTGATGCCTTCGGCCGGCAATGCGAGCAGGGCGGAACCGCCGCCGGAGAGCAGGAAGATTACGCGGTCGTCCTCAGTCAGGTTGCTGACCAGTTCCAGCACGCGTTTGGCCACGGCCAGACCGGCAGCGTCCGGCACCGGATGCGCGGCTTCGACCACCTCGATTTTTTCGCACGGGGCGCCGTGACCGTAACGGGTCACTACCAGGCCTGTGACTTCACCTTCCCAGCAACGCTCGACCACCTGCGCCATGGCGGCGGCGGCTTTGCCGGCGCCGATGACGATCACCCGGCCGCTGCGGTCGGCAGGCAAATGAGCTTCGAGGACTTGGTTCGGATGGGCCGCGTCGATGGCTGTGGCAAACAGCTCACGCAGCAGTTGTTGCGGATCGACCGACATGGCGGGCTCCCGGAATTCTTGTTATTCGAAAGGGCAACTCAGATCCATTGGGAGCGGGCTTGCTCGCGAATGCGGTGGGTCAGTCAATCTCCATGTCGACTGACACGTCCTCTTCGCGAGCAAGCCCGCTCCCACATGGAAAGCGGGGCAGTGGCTTATTTGTTGTCGCGAATCGAGAAGTTGGCCATGTGTTCCAGACCTTTGATCAGCGCCGAGTGGTCCCAGTTGCTGCCACCGATGGCCGCGCAGGTGCTGAACACTTGCTGAGCGTTGGCGGTGTTCGGCAGGTTGATGTTCAGCTCCTTGGCGCCTTGCAGGGCCAGGTTCAGGTCCTTCTGGTGCAGGCTGATGCGGAAGCCCGGATCGAAGGTGCCTTTGATCATGCGCTCGCCGTGCACTTCAAGAATCTTCGAGGAGGCGAAACCGCCCATCAGCGCTTCACGCACCTTGGCCGGATCAGCACCGTTTTTCGAAGCGAACAGCAGGGCTTCAGCGACGGCCTGAATGTTCAGGGCAACGATGATCTGGTTGGCCACTTTGGCGGTCTGACCGTCGCCATTGCCTCCGACCAGGGTGATGTTCTTGCCCATGGCCTGGAACAGCGGCAGGGCACGTTCGAAGGCATCAGCATCGCCACCGACCATGATGCTCAGGGTCGCGGCTTTGGCGCCGACTTCACCACCGGACACTGGCGCGTCAAGGTACTGCGCGCCTTTCTCGTTGATCTTCGCGGCGAAAGCCTTGGTCGCGGTTGGCGAGATCGAGCTCATGTCGATCACGACTTTGCCTTTGCCGATACCGGCGGCAACGCCGTCGGCGCGGAACAGCACGTCGTCGACTTGCGGGGTATCCGGAACCATGACGATGATGAATTCAGCTTCCTGCGCCACTTCGCGCGGGTTGGCCAGGGCGACGGCGCCAGCGGCGATCAGATCAGCCGGAGCAGCGTCGTGGTGTTGCGACAGGAACAGGCTGTGACCGGCTTTCTGCAGGTTCGAAGCCATTGGGTGGCCCATGATGCCGGTGCCGATAAATCCGATTTTAGCCATGAGAAAATCCTCTTGTTTTTGTCTTGCTCAAGCAAATTGGGAGAACTGCTTTTTGTGGGAGCGGGCTTGCTCGCGAATGCGGTGGAACATTCAATATCCGTGTTGACTGAACCACCGCATTCGCGAGCAAGCCCGCTCCCACAGGGGATTTGCTGCGTTCTTAGATTGCGTTGTGGGTTTTCAGCCAGCCCAGGCCTGCTTCGGTGGTGGTTAGCGGCTTGTATTCGCAACCCACCCAACCCTGATAACCGATGCGGTCGAGGTGTTCGAACAGGAAGCGGTAGTTGATTTCACCCGTGCCTGGTTCGTTGCGCCCCGGGTTGTCTGCAAGCTGCACATGGTTGATCTCGCCGAGGTGCGATTGCAGGGTGCGGGCCAGATCGCCTTCCATGATTTGCATGTGATAGATGTCGTATTGCAGGAACAGGTTGGCGCTGCCGACCTGCTCGCGAATCGACAGGGCTTGCGCCGTGTTGTTCAGGTAGAAGCCCGGAATGTCGCGAGTGTTGATCGCTTCCATCACCAGTTTGATGCCCGCTGCCTGCAGCTTGTCGGCGGCGTATTTCAGGTTGGCGACGAAGGTCTTTTCCACGGTGGCATCGTCAACGCCTTGCGGACGGATACCGGCCAGGCAGTTGACCTGGGTGTTGCCCAGCACTTGCGCGTAGGCAATCGCCAGATCGACACCGGCGCGGAACTCTTCGACCCGGTCCGGCAGGCAGGCGATACCGCGCTCGCCCTTGGCCCAGTCACCGGCCGGCAGGTTGAACAGCACTTGGGTCAGACCGTTGGCGTCGAGCCTGGCCTTGATTTCGGCGGAGCTGAAGTCGTACGGGAACAGGTACTCGACACCGCTGAAACCGGCCTTGGCGGCGGCGTCGAAACGGGCAAGGAAATCCTGTTCGGTGAACAGCATGGACAGGTTGGCTGCGAAACGCGGCATGGTGGTCTCCTAAAAACGGATGTGACACGGTTGGTCAGACTGAACGCGATCAGTCCCCTCTCCTGGGGGAGAGGGTTAGGGTGAGGGGGAATCCAGAGTCTGATCCCGATTGTGCGAGCACCGCAAAACCTTTTCCTCACCCCAGCCCTCCCGAAACGTCGGACCGCCCCGAGGGAGAGGGAGCTAGTTACGATCAGTCAAGCAACGAAATCGCCGTCGGCGCGTCATTGCCAACCAGCGCCAGGTCTTCGAATTCGTTGACGGCGTTGATCTCGGTGCCCATGGAGATGTTGGTCACTCGCTCCAGAATGATCTCGACGATCACCGGCACCTTGAACTCCTCGATCATCTGTTCGGCCTTGCGCAGGGCAGGGGCGATTTCCGATGGTTCGAACACACGCAGCGCCTTACAGCCCAGGCCTTCAGCCACTGCGATGTGGTCAACCCCGTAACCGTTGAGTTCCGGCGCGTTCAGGTTATCGAAGGACAGCTGCACGCAGTAGTCCATTTCGAACCCGCGCTGGGCCTGACGGATCAGACCCAGGTACGAGTTGTTCACCACGACGTGGATGTACGGCAGTTTGAACTGAGCGCCGACCGCCAGTTCTTCGATCATGAACTGGAAGTCATAGTCCCCCGACAGGGCCACGACTTTCCGGCTCGGATCGGCCTTCACCACGCCCAGCGCTGCCGGAATGGTCCAGCCCAACGGACCGGCCTGGCCACAGTTGATCCAGTGACGCGGCTTGTAGACGTGCAGGAACTGCGCGCCGGCAATCTGCGACAGACCAATGGTGCTGACGTAGCAGGTGTCCTTGCCGAACACCTGGTTCATTTCTTCGTAAACGCGTTGCGGTTTCACCGGCACATTGTCGAAGTGGGTCTTGCGGTGCAGGCTGGCTTTGCGCTGCTGGCAGTCCTGCAGCCAGGCACTGCGGTTTTTCAGCTTGCCGGCGGCTTGCCATTCACGAGCAACTTCGATGAACACGGTCAGCGCTGCGGCGGCGTCGGAAACGATGCCCAGATCCGGCGTGAATACGCGGCCGATCTGCGTGCCTTCGATGTCGACGTGAATGAACTTGCGGCCTTCGGTGTAAACGTCAACCGAACCGGTGTGACGGTTGGCCCAACGGTTACCGATACCCAGTACCACGTCGGATTTCAGCATCGTCGCGTTGCCGTAACGGTGCGACGTCTGCAGACCCACCATGCCGACCATCAACGGGTGATCGTCAGGGATCGTGCCCCAGCCCATCAGGGTCGGGATCACCGGGATGCCGGTCAGCTCAGCGAATTCAACCAGCAGATCGCTGGCGTCGGCGTTGATGATGCCGCCACCGGCAACCAGCAATGGACGCTCGGCCTGATCCAGCAGCGCCAAGGCCTTTTCGACCTGAACGCGGGTCGCGGTTGGTTTGGCCAGTGGCAGCGGCTGGTAAGCGTCGATGTCGAATTCGATTTCGGCCATCTGCACGTCGAACGGCAGGTCGATCAGCACCGGGCCTGGACGGCCGGAGCGCATTTCATAGAAGGCTTTCTGGAACGCGTAAGGCACCTGGCCCGGCTCCAGAACCGTGGTCGCCCACTTGGTGACTGGCTTGACGATGCTGGTGATGTCGACCGCCTGGAAGTCTTCCTTGTGCATACGGGCGCGGGGTGCCTGGCCGGTAATGCAGAGGATTGGAATCGAGTCGGCCGAGGCGCTGTAGAGCCCGGTGACCATGTCGGTGCCGGCAGGGCCGGAAGTACCGATGCACACGCCGATATTGCCGGCCTTGGTGCGGGTGTAACCCTCGGCCATGTGCGAGGCGCCTTCAACGTGGCGAGCAAGGACGTGATCGATGCCACCGACTTTCTGCAAGGCGGAGTACAGCGGGTTGATGGCAGCGCCCGGGATGCCAAAAGCGGTATCAACCCCTTCACGGCGCATCACCAGAACGGCGGCTTCGATTGCTCTCATTTTGCTCATGGTTTTGTGCCTCTTTACGTTTTGTAATTGTATACAAGTGGCTTTGCGCAGAGTGTATTCACGGCGGACGGCGCAGGTCAATCCATTTTCTCAAGCACCTGTTTCATTCGTCGGAAGTCCGTATGAGTGTGGCTTTTCGTCGCATGTGGCGCTTTTCGAGAATTATTGTATACAAAAAAATAACTCATTGTGTTCTATTTGTTGCCTCGGGCTGCGGCAGAAAAGCGCAGCCCCACGACTTTCCCTATAACAAAATGAGGACGGCACCATGAGCGCTTTAACCTTGAAAGTCGCAGTCAACCTGGTCAACGAAGCCATCAACGCAGGGCGCGGCATCAACGCCGCGCCGCTGACCATCGCGGTACTCGATACCGGCGGCCACCTGATCACCCTGCAACGCGAAGACGGCGCGAGCCTGCTGCGCCCCAACATCGCTATTGGCAAAGCCTGGGGGGCGATTGCCCTGGGCAAGGGCTCCCGCCTGCTGGCCCAGGACGCGCAACAACGCCCGGCGTTTATTGCCGCGCTGAACAGCATGGGCCAGGGCAGCGTCGTGCCGGCACCGGGTGGTGTATTGATTCGGGATCAGGCGGGGAACGTGCTGGGCGCGATCGGGATTAGCGGGGATTTGTCGGATATTGATGAGCAGGTGGCGATCAGGGCGGTGGAGGCGTTGGAGTTGAGAGCGGATGCGGGGGTGGCTGCTTGATTTTTTAGCGTCTGAACTGAAGTCTTCGCGAGCAAGCTCGCTCCCACAGGTTTGTGTTCTGACACATAAAGTGTGAGCACCTCAAATCCCCTGTGGGAGCGAGCTTGCTCGCGAAGGCGATTCAACAGACACATTTGGCCAAAACAGTCTTTCCTCTTCCTTCCTGTACCCAGATCTAACCTTTCAGGTCTTCTCATGAAAGGGGCAAAGGAATGCCAAAACTATCAGTCTCGCATCGCCTACGTCTTGGCCGTTATGCCGAACCCAACCGCTTATATCTACTGACCGCCAATACTCTTTACCGTGAACCTGTTTTCCGTGATTTTGCGTTGGGCAGGTTGGTCGTAGACCAATTTCGACGCGCCCAAGAGCAGGGCTTTGCCGACTCTTTGGCGTGGGTGGTGATGCCTGACCACTTTCATTGGTTGATCGATTTGAAGCGAGGTTCCTTGAGTGACCTGATGCAACGGACAAAATCCTTGAGCGCGCGGGCAGTGAATCTGGCTGCGAATAGAAAAGGCAGTTTGTGGCAGCAGGGATTTCATGACCGCGCGCTGAGGCGGGAAGACGATTTGGTGAAAATGGCACGTTATGTCGTGGCTAACCCATTGCGGGCAGGTTTAGTGCAGAAGTTTGGCGACTATCCGCTCTGGGATGCGATTTGGGTCTGACAGGCTAACCGAGTCGCTCCATTCGCGAGCAAGCTCGCTCCCACATTGGATCTGTGGCGTTCACAAATCCCTGTGGGAGTGAGCCAGCTCGCGAAGCAGTCACCGCGGTGTTTCAGTCCGGCTCACACCCCTTCAACACCAACCGGGTAATCGTTTGCGCTGCGGCTTCATAATCCGCCTCGTCCAGCTTGTCCTTGCCGGTGATCGCAGAAATCTGCCAGTCGAAGTCGGCGTAGGTCTGGGTCGCGGCCCAGATGCTGAACATCAGGTGATGGGGGTCGATCGGGGCGATCTGGCCGCGGTCGATCCAGGTCTGGATGCAGTCGATGTTGTGCCTGGCCTGGCCGTTGAGTTGCTCGACCAGGTCGGCGCTCAGGTGCGGGGCGCCGTGCATGATTTCGCTGGCGAAGACTTTCGAGGCGAAAGGCAGGTCGCGGGAGATGCGGATCTTCGAGCGGATGTAGCCGCTCAGCACTTCGCTCGGCACGCCGTCCGGATTGAATGGCGTCGAGGCCTGCAAAATCGGCACGATGATGCTTTCCAGAACCTCGCGGTAGAGATTTTCCTTGGACTTGAAGTAGTAATAGACGTTGGGCTTGGGCAATCCCGCCTTGGCGGCGATGTCGCTGGTTTTGGTCGCAGCGAAGCCCTTGTCGGCGAACTCCTCACTGGCGGCACGCAGGATCAGTTCTTTGTTGCGCTCGCGGATTGTGCTCATAAACCCGGTGGTTCCTTGCCTGTTCTGGCGGTTGCGCATGGTAGCACCGGCCTCGCGCAGCGCTCAAGAATGCCCCGCGTGGTCTATGGTCGCGTTATGCTTCGCACCATTCATACATAAAAGGAAACAGGATTCATGGCAGGAAGCAGTTTGCTGGTGCTGGTCGACGATATTGCCACCGTGCTGGATGACGTGGCGTTGATGAGCAAAATGGCCGCCAAGAAGACCGCCGGCGTGCTCGGTGACGATCTGGCGCTCAACGCCCAGCAGGTCTCCGGCGTGCGTGCCGAGCGGGAAATCCCGGTGGTCTGGGCCGTGGCCAAAGGCTCGTTCGTCAACAAACTGATTCTGGTGCCGTCGGCGCTGGCGATCAGTGCGTTCGTGCCGTGGCTGGTCACGCCGCTGTTGATGGTCGGCGGTGCGTATTTATGCTTCGAAGGGTTCGAGAAGCTCGCGCACAAGTTTCTGCACAGCAAGGCTGAAGACGAGGCCGGGCATGCGCAACTGACTGAGGCGGTAGCCGATCCGGCGACGGATCTGGTGGCGTACGAGAAGGACAAAATCAAGGGTGCGATTCGCACGGACTTCATTCTCTCGGCAGAAATCATCGCCATCACTCTGGGCACCGTGGCGGATGCTTCGCTGACGCAGCAAGTGATCGTGATGTCCGGCATCGCCATCGTCATGACGGTTGGCGTTTACGGGTTGGTGGCGGGTATCGTCAAACTCGACGACCTCGGCCTGTGGTTGACGCAAAAGCCCGGGCAGTTGGCGAAGAAAATCGGCAGCGCGATCCTCAGTGCCGCGCCGTACATGATGAAAACCCTGTCGGTGGTCGGCACCGCGGCGATGTTCCTGGTCGGTGGCGGCATCCTCACCCACGGCGTGCCGGTGCTGCATCACTGGATTGAAGGCGTTGGCGCCGCGGCGGGGAGTGCCGGGTTTGCAGTGCCGATGTTGCTCAATGGCTTGGCGGGGATTATTGCCGGTGCGGTGGTGTTGGCGGTGGTTTCCGTCGTTGGCAAGATCTGGAAAGCGATCAAAGGCTGAACGCAGTCCCCCTGTAGGAGTGAGCCTGCTCGCGATAGCGGTTTGTCAGCCATGCAAGTGGTGACGGGTACACCGCTATCGCGAGCAGGCTCACCCCTACAATTGGATCTGTGTGACGCCATGAAAAAGGGCCATTCGACTCGCATCGAATGGCCCTTTTTGTTACCCGCCGAAAACTACTCGGCAACCTGCAACTTGCGCGCTTCGGTGTACACGTAACGCACCTTCTCGTATTCGAACGGCGAGTTCATCTGACCGTAACGGAAACTGGTCTGGTAGCGCTTGTCGACCGCACGCAGGGCCCAGATTTCCGGGTGGTTGGAGCTGACTTCCGAGACGTTGAGGAAGTTGATCGCCGATTCGGCGGTGTAATCCACGGCAAGACCGGCGGTGTCGCGGATGTTCGACGGGCCGAAGATTGGCAGCACGAAGTAAGCGCCGCCCGGTACACCGTAGAAGCCCAGGGTCTGGCCGAAATCTTCGCTCTGACGCGGCAGGCCCATGGCGGTGGCCGGGTCCCACAGGCCGGCGATGCCGATGGTGGTGTTGAGCAGCAGGCGCGCGGTGGTTTCCATCGAGCGCTGGCCCTTGAACTGCAGCAGGCTGTTGACCAGGTTCGGCACGTCACCGAGGTTGTTGAAGAAATTGCTCACGCCGGTACGCACGAAGCTCGGCGTGATGTAACGGTAGCCATCGACCACCGGCAGGAACACCCATTGGTCGAAGCGATAGTTGAAGTGGTAGACCCGGCGGTTCCACGATTCCAGCGGGTCGTAGACGTTCAGCGCGTTGAGCGTCGAACGCTCGAATTCGCGTTGATCCAGTCCCGGGTTGAACTTGAGTCTGGACAGCGGCTCCTTGAAGCCATCGCTGTCGACCACTACGGGCGCGTTAGCTTTACTGTTGTCGGCCTGGGCCACGCCTGCACAGAGTAACGCTGCAATCAGCAGGAGATATTTAGCCACGGAAGAACTCCAGCATGGCGTCGCTGTTGACGCGGTAGTTAAGGTTGCCGCAATGGCCGCCCAGTGGATAAACGGTCAGGCGGTCACCGAAGGTTTTACGCAGGAACCCGAGATCGCCCGGGCCGAGGATCACGTCGTCGGCGTTATGCATGACAGCAATTTTCGGGCTGTCGTGCAGGTAATCCTTGAGCGCATACAGACTGACCTGATCGATCAGTTGCAGCAGGCTGCCGCCGTCGGTGCGCGCACGCCACATCGGAATCACTTGTTCGGTGATATAGCAGTCGAAGTCACACTGCAGCGCACGCTTGAGGAATGGCGTGAGGCTGGTGCCCTCGGTGATCGGGAATTTCGGCGGGGTAATCAGGCCGCGACGGTTGATCAGGTCCGATGTGAAGGCAATGTCGGCCGCCGAGAAGCGGAACGAAGTGCCGATCAGCATCGCCATCTGTTCGTTGGTCAGGTGCTGCTTGGACTGCTGGAAGTCGTAGAGCAGCGCATCATTGAGGTCGATGTAGCCTTTCTGCTGGAAGTAGCGGGTCAGCTTGGACAGCACCAGCTCATAGAACGTCGTGCTGCTGTTGATGCCCTTCACCTCGGTCTGCACCAGTTTGTCGAGGTTGGTCACCGAGGTGTAGAGGTTGACCGGCGGATTGAGCAACAGGACTTTCTTGAAGTTGAAGCTGCGACGGGTTTCATCCAGATGCGCGACGAAGGCGGCATCGAGGGCGCCGAGGCTGTAGCCGGTCAGGTAATACTCGGTGACCGGCAGTTTCGGGTTTTGCGCGCGCACGGCCTGCATGACCCGGTACATGTCTTCGGCGTCTTCCTTGGTCACGCCTGGGGTGGCGAAACGTGAGGCGGCGCTGATGAAGTCGAAACTGGTCGGCGACGACAACTGCACGACGTGGTAACCGGCCTTGTAATAAAGCTTTTTCAGGTATTCGTTGAGCGTGCTGTCATAGCGCGCGCCGGTGCCGGCGATCAGGAAGATCAGCGGTGCCGGTTTGTCCTGGGTGGCGATGCGATAGGTGAGCTTTTTTACCGCCCAGAAGTTGTCCGGCAGGATGAACTCGCGCTCCGGGCGCAGCGTCAGGCTGCGGTCCGACTGAGTGATGTCATCGTCCAGCGGCAATTCCGGGCGCAAGTCCGGCGGCGTCGTGGCGATGGTCGCCTCGAACGGGTTGGTCAGGGGGTAGCCATAACTGGCGGCGTCGATATCCACCGCCAGTGCGGACGCACTCAGAATAAGGCCGCTGAACAGCGCGGCGAAGCGCAAGGAACGGAGCATGACTAGATCCCTTAGAGGAAGGTGCCGAATGAAGTTCGCATGCTATGACCACCGGGTTTGCGCCAAAGTGCCATGCTGCGGCACCAAACAGGCAGAATTCGGGGTAATAGTAGCTGGACGATACACTTTGCACGCCCTGAATGAACAGTTAACAGTTGTTAGTTCTTGCACACGGCTGGCGGCAGATTAAGCTGGCCGCCGATTTCCGCACATTGGAGTGTTTCATGTCCCGCCGTTTGCCCGTGATTTTGCTGCTCGTTCTGTTGCCATTGTGGCTGGCCGCCAGTTATGGCGCGCGTTATGGCTTTATGGAAGACGGAAAGTGGGTGGGCATCTGCGTCGACGAGGCGAGCCGCTGGGAATGTCAGGTGCGTTCGAACCTGGGCTTGATGATTCACTTCAAGGTGTTGGGCTGGACGGCGTTAGGCGCGGCGTTGATTGGTTTCGTCGTGCCGGGGCGGGCAGGGTGGTGGCTGGCGGTGCTGGCGCTGGTAATCGGGGTGCCGGCGCTGGCGTTGTACAACACCACGCTGGCGGTTTTTGCGCTGGTGATTGCCGGGTTGCGACTGGTCAGAGCGACTCGCAGCGCCTGATCGTCAGCTATCGCGAGCAGGCTCACTCCTACAAGGGGAGCGCATTTCCAACTGTAGGAGTGAGCCTGCTCGCGATTGGGCATTTCAGCCGATGAAGCTTAAGTCTTGCGAACGCGAAGGCAGCGCCAAAGGGCAGCCACCATTAATAAGCTCACCAACGCCCAGCCCCGCGCCTGCTGATTCTGCAAACCTTCCTGATACAACTGCGGCGCAATCCCCGCACCGACAATAAATGTCAGCAGGGCAATCTCGCGACGCGGCACGCTGACCGGCCGGCACAGATAAACCAGCGCCGGCAGCACAAACGCCATGCTCGCAAAACTGCGATAACGCGGATCGAACACCATCTCCAGCATCATCACCGCTGCAGCAAAACCGGCTGCCGCGACCAGCCAGCCCGCGCGGCGCTCCAGCAGATTGAACGCCCGTTCCCGCCAACCGGTGCGCGCGCTCAGCGTCAGCGCGGCGTGTGCCAATACCAACAGATTCAGCGCTGTCAGCAAGCCGACCCACAGCCACTCACTGGCAAACCGCGTGGTCACCCGCGCCAAGTCACCCCAGGCGCCAATCGAGCAAGCGGCGAGGGCGCCCAGCAGCGGCAACAGCAGCGCTGAACGCGTAGTGCCGACACGGCCACCAAGCAACAGCGTGCCAAGGACAATCAAACCACCGACCGCCAGCCATTCCTTCCAGAACGGCACATTGGTCACCGGCCCGGCGAGTACGCCTTTGTCCTGTCGATCAGCATCGAACAAACCCCAGTAACCGCCGACCGCACCTTCACTGCCACGCTTCCACGGCTGGTCAAAGGCTTCGATCAGGTTGTAATGCCAGCCTTCCTTCTCGGCCATCGCGACAAAACCGCGAACGAACTTCGCTTCGTTGACCCGGCTCGGCAAGGCGGTCTCACGCTGGCGGCCTTCGCTCGGCCAGCCGGTTTCGCCGATCATCACGTCTTTGGGCGCGAATTTATGGCCGAACACCTGGCGCACATCGGCGACATGCTGCAAAGCGACGTCGATATTCGACGGATCATCTTCCCAGTACGGCAGCAAATGGATGGTCAGGAAGTCCACCGCCGGCGCGACCTCCGGGTGCTTGAGCCAGAACTCCCAGACATCGGCGTACGTCACCGGTTGCTTGATCTGGCTTTTGACTTTGTTGATCAGTCGAACCAGTTGCGCGCCGGTGACTTCTTTGCGCAGCAAGGCTTCGTTGCCGACGATCACTGCGCTGACCACGTCGGGGTTGGCATTGGCTGATTTGATCAGCAGGTCGACCTCTTTCTCGGTGTCCACCGGGTTGCTGTTGACCCAGGCACCGATCATCAATTTCAGGCCATGTTTGCGTGCCAGCTCCGGCAGCGCTTCAAGTCCCGTCATCGAATAGGTGCGGATGCATTCAAAGCGTGTCGCCAGTAACGCCAGATCCGCGTCCATGCGCTGCGGGCGCAGCTTGAAGGGCACGTCGAACGGCGATTGGTCTTTATCGAAGGGGGTGTAGGAGGCGCACTGCAATTTATGCGTCGGGGTCGCGGCGTCCGGCAAGATCACCGGTTGGCCAAGGCCATACCAGAAACCCCCGAGGGCAAGCAGCCCCAGCAGGCAAGCGAACAGATAAGGCAGAAAAGGGAAGCGGGAGGTCGCGGACATGGTCAGGCCGAGTGGCTGCAAAGCGACGCATGTTACCTGCATTTATAGAGGGTTGGTGGCCCGCATGATTTTGACATGCAAAGTTCGGGCGGATTATTTGGCGTCATTTATATAGTCGCGATTAATGGCTTTCTGATGTCGTTTCTCGTTGCCTTGAGGTCGCTGACAGAGCAGGTCGCTTCGGGCGTCAGGTTGATGATCGAAAGCGTCAGTACTCCACTGATGTTCGAGTGTGTTTGCGGTCCAGGCGTGATGGGGGCGCTGTGCACCATAACAATACGTTGACGATGCCCGGCATCCGTCGGGCGCAGCATTTCGGGGAAGTAAACGATGAAGATGCGACGACTTTTAGGCGCAGGTGCCGCTCTGGTGCTTGCGATGAGTTCCACTTTCGCCAACGCTGAAAAACAGACCCTGAACATCGGTTACGTTGACGGCTGGTCCGACAGCGTGGCGACCACTCACGTGGCAGCCGAAGTGATCAAGCAGAAACTCGGCTACGACGTGAAGCTGCAGGCCGTCGCCACCGGGATCATGTGGCAGGGTGTGGCCACTGGCAAACTCGACGCCATGCTGTCGGCGTGGCTGCCAGTGACCCACGGCGATTACTGGACGAAGAACAAGGATCAGGTCGTCGATTACGGGCCGAACTTCAAGGACGCGAAAATCGGCCTGATCGTGCCGGAGTATGTGAAAGCCAAGTCGATCGAAGACTTGAAAACCGATGACACCTTCAAAAATCGCATCGTCGGCATCGATGCCGGTTCAGGCGTGATGCTCAAGACAGATCAAGCGATCAAGGATTACGGCCTCGACAAATACACCCTCAAAGCCAGTTCCGGCGCCGGCATGATTGCCGAGCTGACCCGTGCCGAGAAGAAAAACGAATCCATCGCCGTCACCGGTTGGGTGCCGCACTGGATGTTCGCCAAGTGGAAGCTGCGCTTCCTCGACGACCCGAAAGGCGTGTATGGCCAGGCTGAAACCGTTAACAGCATCGGCAGCAAAGGCCTGGAAGCCAAGGCACCGGAAGTGGCCAAGTTCCTGAAGAACTTCCAGTGGGCGTCGAAAGACGAAATCGGCGAAGTCATGCTGGCGATTCAGGACGGTGCCAAGCCTGACGCCGCCGCCAAGGATTGGGTGGCCAAACACCCGGATCGCGTGGCTGACTGGACCAAATAAACGCTTCACCGCCTAACCCTGTGGGAGCGGGCTTGCTCGCGAAAGCGGTCTGTCAGTCGACTTATGTGTTGACTGATACGACGCCTTCGCGAGCAAGCCCGCTCCCACAGTTGTTTTGTGCTGTACCGGAAATTGGCAAAAGGGTCATGGCGTTCTACTACTAAGGTCGTCTGTTACCGCGCTCGCAGCCGCATACATTAGCTATGTTCCAACAATAATCTGTGCTGCGAGGATAAAAACAATGAACGACAGCATTTACCTCTCGATTCAAAACAGTCCCCGATTCAAGGAGCTGGTGCGAAAAAGGGAAAAGTTCGCCTGGATACTCTCGGCGATCATGCTCGGGCTTTACTCTGGCTTCATCCTGTTGATCGCTTACGGGCCGCACATACTGGGTGCAAAACTCAGTCCGGAATCCTCGATTACCTGGGGCATTCCAATCGGTGTCGGACTCATTCTTTCAGCGTTCATTCTTACCGGTATCTACGTGCGCCGCGCCAATGGCGAATTTGACGACCTGAACAATGCGATTCTCAAGGAGGCTCAGCAATGATCCGGCGTCTACTGGCTCTATTGAGCGTCGCAATGTTCGCCCCGGGTGTCTGGGCAGCTGACGCGCTGACTGGTGAAGTGGCCAAACAGCCACTGAACATCCCGGCGATCCTGATGTTCGTCGCCTTCGTTGGCGCGACCCTGTACATCACCTACTGGGCCTCGAAGAAGAACAACTCGGCGGCCGACTACTATGCAGCGGGCGGCAAGATCACCGGTTTCCAGAACGGTCTGGCGATTGCCGGTGACTACATGTCGGCGGCGTCCTTTCTGGGGATTTCCGCGCTGGTATTCACCTCCGGCTACGATGGCCTGATCTACTCGATCGGCTTCCTGGTGGGCTGGCCGATCATTCTGTTCCTGATCGCCGAGCGCCTGCGTAACCTGGGTAAATACACCTTTGCCGACGTGGCGTCCTACCGCCTCGGGCAAACCCAGATCCGCACGCTGTCCGCCTGCGGTTCGCTGGTGGTGGTGGCGTTCTACCTGATCGCGCAAATGGTCGGCGCCGGCAAGTTGATCCAGCTGCTGTTCGGTCTGGACTACCACGTCGCGGTGATCCTGGTCGGTGTGCTGATGTGCATGTACGTGCTGTTCGGCGGCATGCTGGCGACCACTTGGGTGCAGATCATCAAGGCTGTGCTGCTGCTGTCCGGCGCATCGTTCATGGCGCTGATGGTGATGAAGCATGTGGGCTTTGACTTCAACACGCTGTTCTCCGAGGCGATCAAGGTTCACGCCAAAGGCGAGGCGATCATGAGCCCGGGCGGTCTGGTCAAGGATCCGGTTTCCGCGTTCTCGCTGGGTCTGGCGCTGATGTTCGGTACGGCTGGCCTGCCGCACATCCTGATGCGCTTCTTCACCGTGAGTGACGCAAAAGAAGCGCGCAAGAGCGTGCTCTACGCGACTGGTTTCATTGGTTACTTCTATATCCTGACCTTCATCATCGGCTTCGGCGCGATCCTGCTGGTCAGCACCAACCCGGCCTTCAAGGATGCTGCTGGCGCGCTGTTGGGCGGCAACAACATGGCGGCGGTGCACCTGGCCAACGCGGTCGGCGGCAGCATCTTCCTCGGCTTTATCTCGGCGGTGGCGTTCGCGACCATTCTCGCGGTGGTAGCCGGTCTGACCCTGGCGGGTGCTTCGGCGGTTTCTCATGACCTGTACGCCAGTGTGATCAAAAAGGGCAAGGCCAACGAGAAGGATGAGATTCGCGTTTCGAAGATCACCACCATTGCCTTGGCGGTGCTGGCGATTGGCTTGGGCATCCTGTTCGAAAGCCAGAACATTGCGTTCATGGTGGGCCTGGCGTTCTCCATCGCGGCGAGCTGTAACTTCCCGGTATTGCTGCTTTCGATGTACTGGAAGAAGCTGACCACCCGCGGCGCGATGATCGGCGGCTGGCTGGGGCTGGTGAGTGCAGTGGGCCTGATGATCCTCGGCCCGACCATCTGGGTGCAGATCCTGCATCATGAGAAGGCGATCTTCCCTTACGAGTATCCGGCGTTGTTTTCGATGATCATTGCCTTTATCGGGATCTGGTTCTTTTCGATCACTGACAAGTCGGCGGCTGCGGACAATGAGCGGGCGCTGTTCTTCCCGCAGTTTGTGCGTTCGCAGACGGGGTTGGGGGCGAGTGGGGCGGTTTCGCATTGATGGTTTGATGGTTTTGTAATGTTGTGCTGAATGCCCCGGTTGAGAGATCGGGGCATTTTTTGTGGGCGGTTATCGGACTTGGGTGGGTTTTTTGATTGGGTGTATATCCGTTGCTGCGGTAACGGCGGCTTAGGGTTTCGCCCTTACGGCGACTCACTTTTTTTCAAACGCCAAAAAAAGTAAGCAAAAAACGCTTGCTCCTACGTGCGGCCCGCTCGCTGGGGCTCGGGGTTCCTTCGCTGCGGGATTGATCCGGGCGCAGCGTCTCCGGTTTGCTTCGCTGCACCTCCTCTCGCTGTGTTTGGCTGCGCCAAACGGTCGCTGCGCTCCCACGCCCGGATCAATCCCTCCGCTCAGCCTTCCGACGTCGCCCGTGGATCAAGATCAAAAGCAGGCGAGCTGACACTCGGCCTATTGAGTGGTGAAGAGCGCGGGTGTTCGGCTTTTGATTTGCGTTGTGGCTGCCCCTCACCCCAGCCCTCTCCCGAGGGAGAGGGAGCCGATGGTGGGCCTTTCAGAATCCGAGTTCGGCTCGATATCTCAGGTCGGCGTAGCTCTACCAAACAACTCGGTCAGTCCCCTCTCCCTCCGGGAGAGGGCTAGGGTGAGGGGCTCTTGATCTGGCTTGTGATCTTGCTTTGGTTTTTGATCTTTTGCCCCATCGGCAGGCCGAGCGAAGGTGTTCATCCGGGGGGAGGCGCGCAGCGCCGTGCGGCGAAGCCGCATTCATCGAGAGGAGGTGCAGCGAAGCAAACGGTAGGCGATGCCCCCGGATGGACACCGTAGCGAGGGAACACTGAGCCTCAGCGAAGTGCCGTACGCCAGGGGCAAAGCCTTTTGGTTCCTTTTTGGCGTTTGAAAAAGGGACTCGCTGTAAGAGCGAAACCGCCAGCGGCAACACCCGCAGCAACGGATATGCCCCCAAACCCCGAAAAAACAGTCGGCCCACAGGCCGCTGAGACCAAACAAAAACGGCCCCTATATAAATAGAGGCCGTTCCCGGTACAACTCAAGACTTCATCGCAAGACAAATCTTATTTGCGGTCTTCCAGCTTGGTAATGTCACGCGACTCGTAGCCGGTGTACAGCTGGCGCGGACGGCCAATCTTGTACGGGCTGGAGAGCATTTCTTTCCAGTGGGAGATCCAGCCAACCGTACGCGCCAGCGCGAAAATCACGGTGAACATGCTGGTCGGAATGCCGATCGCCTTGAGGATGATCCCCGAGTAGAAGTCGACGTTCGGGTACAGCGAGCGTTCGATGAAGTACGGGTCGGTCAGGGCGATCTCTTCCAGGCGCATGGCCAGTTCGAGTTGCGGATCGTTGTTGATGCCCAGTTCCTTCAGTACTTCGTCGCAGGTCTGCTTCATTACAGTCGCGCGAGGGTCGCGGTTCTTGTAAACGCGGTGACCGAAGCCCATCAGTTTGAACGGATCGTTCTTGTCCTTGGCCTTGGCGATGAACTTGTCGATGTTCGACACATCGCCAATCTCGTCAAGCATGGTCAATACGGCTTCGTTCGCACCGCCGTGGGCAGGGCCCCACAGTGCGGCGATACCGGCGGCGATACAGGCGAACGGGTTGGCACCCGAAGAACCGGCCAGGCGCACGGTGGAAGTCGACGCGTTCTGCTCGTGGTCGGCATGGAGGATAAAGATCCGGTCCATGGCCTTGGCGAGCACCGGGCTGATCGGTTTGATCTCGCACGGGGTGTTGAACATCATGTGCAGGAAGTTTTCCGCGTACGTCAGGTCGTTGCGCGGGTACATCATGGGTTGGCCCATGGAGTACTTGTAAACCATCGCTGCCAGGGTCGGCATCTTGGCCACCAGACGGATCGCGGAGATTTCGCGATGCTGCGGGTTATTGATGTCCAGGGAGTCGTGGTAGAAGGCCGAGAGGGCGCCGACTACACCGCACATGACGGCCATCGGGTGGGCGTCGCGACGGAAACCGTTGAAGAAGGTTTTCAACTGCTCGTGAACCATGGTGTGGTTTTTCACGGTGCTGACGAACTGGGCCTTCTGTTCTGCGGTCGGCAGTTCGCCGTTAAGCAACAGGTAGCAGGTTTCCAGGTAGTCCGACTTTTCAGCCAGTTGTTCGATCGGGTAGCCGCGGTGCAACAGAATGCCGTTGTCGCCGTCGATATAGGTGATCTTCGACTCGCACGAGGCGGTCGACATGAAGCCTGGGTCGAACGTGAAGCGGCCCGTGGCCGTCAGGCCCCGAACATCGATTACATCGGGACCAACGGTGCCGGTTAAAATGGGCAGCTCGACGGGGGCTGCGCCCTCGATGATCAACTGCGCTTTTTTGTCAGCCATGTGGCCTCCTATTTATGCTTGAACCATCAGACAGACCCCCCACGCAGGGCCCGCACCACTATAGTGAGATAAATTCGAATGTCAATTTGCCTAAAGTCTTGCTCCAGAAGGCTTTAAGCGCACTTTTTCCTCGAAATTGACTGCCATTTACGCCTTTTATGCGACTTGTGCAATCAGCTATTAGGGCTAGGTGATTGCGTTGTCATTAGTAGCCTAACTGTCTATACTCGGCCACCGACCGCCAAGGGCTTTTGGGCCTGCTTTATTGGGGGTCGCATCCCTGGGTGGTGGTTACCTGACCAGTGCACTCCCCAACAACTTTGCCCTGATTGTTAGGGGCTCTTCAGTGTGAAAAAAAAGCCGTGAAAAGCCAACGACCTGTAAACCTAGACCTAAGGACCATCAAACTCCCCATCACCGGCGTTACGTCGTTTCTTCACCGTGTTTCCGGCATCATCCTCTTCCTGGGTATCGGCTTCATGCTTTATGCATTGGGCAAATCTCTGGGTTCCGAGGAAGGTTTTGCCGAGGTGAAGGCATGCTTGACCAGCCCGCTGGCCAAGTTCGTAGCATGGGGCCTCCTGTCCGCTCTGCTGTATCACCTGGTAGCCGGTGTGCGCCACTTGATCATGGATATGGGCATCGGTGAGACGCTGGAAGGCGGCCGCCTGGGCTCGAAAATTATCATCGCCGTTTCCGTGGTGCTGATTGTTCTGGCAGGAGTTTGGATATGGTAACCAGCGTTACGAACCTTTCGCGTTCGGGCCTCTATGACTGGATGGCGCAACGTGTGTCTGCGGTTGTTCTCGCGGCTTATTTCATCTTCCTGATCGGATACCTTGCAGCGAATCCGGGCATTGGCTACGACCAGTGGCACGGCCTGTTCGCTCACAACGGGATGCGTATCTTCAGTCTGCTGGCCCTCGTTGCCCTTGGCGCTCACGCCTGGGTCGGCATGTGGACCATCGCGACCGACTACCTGACGCCAATGGCGCTGGGCAAGTCCGCGACCGCAGTACGTTTCCTTTTCCAGGCAGTTTGCGGCATCGCGATGTTCGCTTACTTCGTCTGGGGTGTGCAGATTCTCTGGGGTATCTGATTCATGGCTAACATTCCAACGATTTCTTTCGACGCCATCATTATTGGTGGTGGCGGTGCCGGCATGCGCGCTGCGCTGCAACTGGCGCAGGGCGGTCACAAGACTGCCGTGATCACCAAGGTTTTTCCGACCCGTTCGCACACTGTATCCGCCCAGGGCGGCATCACGTGCGCAATCGCGTCTGCTGACCCGAACGATGACTGGCGCTGGCACATGTACGATACCGTCAAGGGTTCCGACTACATCGGTGACCAGGACGCTATCGAATACATGTGTCAGGAAGGCCCGGCCGCTGTTTTCGAGCTGGACCACATGGGTCTGCCGTTCTCGCGTACCGAGCAAGGTCGTATCTACCAGCGTCCGTTCGGTGGTCAGTCCAAGGACTACGGTAAAGGCGGCCAGGCTGCACGTACTTGCGCGGCATCCGACCGTACCGGTCACGCACTGCTGCACACCCTTTATCAGGGCAACCTGAAAGCCGGTACCACGTTCCTGAACGAGTACTACGCTGTCGACCTGGTGAAAAACCAGGAAGGCGAATTCGTCGGTGTGATCGCCATCTGCATCGAAACCGGCGAAACCACCTACATCCGCGCCAAGGCCACTGTATTGGCTACAGGCGGTGCAGGTCGTATCTACGCGTCCACCACCAACGCCCTGATCAACACCGGTGACGGCGTCGGCATGGCTCTGCGTGCTGGCGTACCGGTACAAGACATTGAAATGTGGCAGTTCCACCCGACCGGTATCGCCGGCGCCGGTGTACTGGTGACCGAAGGTTGCCGTGGTGAAGGTGGTTACCTGATCAACAAGCACGGCGAGCGTTTCATGGAGCGTTATGCTCCGAACGCCAAAGACCTTGCCGGTCGTGACGTGGTTGCGCGTTCGATGGTCAAGGAAATCATCGCCGGCAACGGTTGCGGTCCGAATGGCGACCACGTAATGCTCAAACTCGACCACCTGGGCGAGGAAGTGCTGCACAGCCGTCTGCCAGGCATCTGCGAACTGTCGAAGACTTTCGCTCACGTTGACCCGGTGGTTGCGCCGGTTCCGGTTGTTCCGACCTGCCACTATATGATGGGCGGCGTTGCCACCAACATTCATGGTCAGGCGATCACCCAGGACGCCGACGGCGTGGATCAGATCATTCCAGGTCTGTTCGCGGTAGGTGAAGTGGCTTGCGTATCGGTACACGGTGCCAACCGTCTGGGCGGCAACTCGCTGCTCGACCTGGTGGTATTCGGCCGCGCTGCCGGCCTGCACCTGGAAAAGGCACTGACCGACGGCATCGAATACGACGACGCTACCGAAGCCGACATCGAAGCTGCCCTGTCGCGCCTGAACGCACTGAACAACCGTACTGACGGCGAAGATGTTGCTACCCTGCGTCGCGAGCTGCAAAGCTGCATGCAGAACTACTTCGGTGTGTTCCGTACCGGCGAATACATGCAGAAAGGTATCGCTCAGCTGGCTGACCTGCGTACCCGCATCGCCAACGTGAAGATCAACGATAAGTCGCAGGCGTTCAACACTGCCCGTATCGAAGCGCTGGAGCTGCAAAACCTGCTGGAAGTGGCTGAAGCTACCGCCATCGCGGCCGAAGTACGTAAAGAGTCCCGCGGCGCGCACGCCCGTGAAGACTTTGAAGACCGTGATGACGAAAACTGGCTGTGCCACACCCTGTACTTCCCGGGTGACAAGCGCGTTACCAAGCGTGCCGTGAACTTCTCGCCGAAGACTGTTCCGACTTTCGAACCTAAAGTCCGGACTTATTAAGGGTGACCGCCATGTTGCAAGTCAGTGTTTATCGCTACAACCCTGATCAGGACGCTGCGCCGTTCATGCAGGAATTCCAGGTCGATACCGGTGGTAAAGACCTGATGGTGCTGGACGTGCTGGCCCTGATCAAAGAGCAGGACGAGGGTTTCTCCTATCGTCGCTCTTGCCGTGAAGGCGTCTGTGGCTCCGACGGCATGAACATCAACGGCAAGAACGGTCTGGCGTGCATCACGCCACTGTCCGCCGTTGTAAAAGGTAACAAGCTGATTGTTCGTCCGCTGCCAGGTTTGCCGGTTATCCGTGACCTGGTCGTCGATATGAGCATCTTCTACAAGCAATACGAGAAGGTGAAGCCTTACCTGCAGAACGACACGCCGGCTCCGGCCATCGAGCGTCTGCAGTCCCCTGAAGAGCGTGAAAAGCTCGATGGTCTGTACGAGTGCATCCTGTGTGCTTGCTGCTCGACCTCTTGCCCGTCCTTCTGGTGGAACCCGGACAAGTTCCTGGGTCCAGCTGCGCTGCTGCAAGCTTATCGCTTCCTGGCAGACAGCCGTGATACCAAGACCAACGAGCGTCTGGCTTCGCTCGATGACCCGTTCAGCGTCTTCCGCTGCCGGGGCATCATGAACTGCGTCAACGTATGTCCGAAAGGCCTGAACCCGACTAAGGCCATCGGTCACATCCGTAACATGCTGCTTTCGAGCGGCGTGTGATTCAGCTGCTGTAACCGCTGTACCCGTAGAGGCTGTGGCGCGGGCTTCAACCCGCGTCATGGCTATAACCAGAGCAGTAGCCACAAGCTGCCGCTCTTATTTTGAAGAAATGAGACAAGCAGGGGCATCCGGGCTGGTACCCGGACTATCAGTGTGATCCTAAGTGGCTTGTTTTAGTCGCTGCATTCGGACTTCTGCAAGTTTGCTCGGTGTCGACGCCGATGGTGTTCCCCTAACCGAGGGTGACCAAGCATGCAAGAAAGCGTGATGCAGCGCATGTGGAACAGCGCCTACCTTTCAGGTGGAAACGCTGCCTATGTGGAAGAGCTTTATGAGCTCTACCTGCACGACCCTAACGCTGTGCCAGAAGAGTGGCGCACCTACTTTCAGAAGTTGCCTGCCGACGGCAACTCTGCCACTGATGTTTCGCATTCCACAATTCGCGATCATTTCGTGCTGCTGGCAAAGAACCAGCGCCGCGCCCAACCGGTTTCCGCCGGCAGCGTGAGCAGTGAGCACGAGAAGAAGCAAGTTGAAGTGTTGCGATTGATCCAGGCCTACCGTATGCGTGGCCACCAGGCAGCCCAGCTTGACCCGCTGGGGCTGTGGCAGCGTCCTGCACCTGCAGACCTGTCGATCAATCATTACGGCTTGACCAATGCCGATCTTGATACGACCTTCCGTGCCGGCGACCTGTTCATCGGCAAAGAGGAAGCGAGCCTACGCGAAATTCACGAAGCGTTGCAGCAGACATATTGCCGCACCATCGGCGCTGAATTTACGCACATCACCGATTCCGAGCAGCGCCAGTGGTTCCAGCAGCGTCTGGAAAGCGTGCGTGGTCGTCCGACGTACTCCGCCGACATCAAGAGCCATCTGCTTGAGCGCGTGACCGCCGGTGAAGGCCTGGAAAAATACCTGGGCACCAAATACCCGGGCACCAAGCGTTTCGGTCTGGAAGGCGGCGAGAGCCTGATTCCGATGCTCGACGAGTTGATCCAGCGTTCCGGTTCCTACGGCACCAAGGAAGTCGTCATCGGCATGGCCCACCGTGGCCGCCTGAACGTGCTGGTCAACACCTTCGGCAAGAACCCGCGCGAGCTGTTCGATGAGTTCGAAGGCAAGAAGAAGGTCGAGCTCGGTTCCGGTGACGTTAAATACCACCAGGGCTTCTCGTCCAACGTGATGACCGCCGGCGGTGAAGTCCACCTGGCCATGGCGTTCAACCCGTCCCACCTGGAAATCGTTTCCCCGGTGGTAGAAGGTTCGGTGCGTGCCCGTCAGGATCGTCGTAACGACCCGACCGGTGAGAAAGTTCTGCCGATCTCCATCCACGGTGACGCTGCATTCGCAGGTCAGGGCGTGGTCATGGAAACCTTCCAGATGTCGCAGACCCGCGGTTTCAAGACCGGCGGTACCGTGCACATCGTGATCAACAACCAGGTGGGATTCACCATCAGCAACCCGTTGGACTCGCGTTCCACCGAGTACGCCACCGACGTTGCGAAGATGATCCAGGCGCCGATCCTCCATGTGAATGGTGATGATCCGGAAGCCGTGTTGTTCGTGACCCAGCTGGCCATCGACTACCGCATGCAGTTCAAGCGTGACGTGGTGATCGACCTGGTCTGCTACCGTCGTCGCGGCCACAACGAGGCCGACGAGCCAAGCGGTACCCAGCCTCTGATGTATCAGCAGATCACCAAGCAGCGCACTACCCGTGAGCTGTACGCTGATCGTCTGACCCAGGGCGGTGTACTGGACGCAGAGCGTGTTCAGGCGAAAGTCGACGAATACCGCAACGCGCTGGACAACGGTCTGCATGTCGTGAAATCGCTGGTCAAAGAGCCGAACAAAGAACTGTTCGTCGACTGGCGTCCGTATCTGGGCCACGCCTGGACGGCGCGTCACGACACGCGTTTCGATCTGAAGACCCTGCAAGAACTGTCCGCCAAGCTGCTGGAAATTCCGGAAGGCTTCGTGGTTCAGCGTCAGGTCGCGAAGATCTACGAAGACCGTCAGAAGATGCAAGCCGGCGGCCTGCCGATCAACTGGGGTTACGCCGAAACCATGGCGTACGCGACCCTGGCGTTCGAAGGTCACCCGATTCGCATGACCGGTCAGGACATCGGTCGCGGTACGTTCTCGCACCGTCACGCTGTGCTGCACAACCAGAAAGACGCGGGCACCTACATTCCGCTGCAGAACCTGTACGACGGTCAGCCACGCTTTGACCTGTACGACTCGTTCCTGTCGGAAGAAGCGGTACTGGCGTTCGAATACGGTTACTCGACCACCACGCCAAACGCGCTGGTGATCTGGGAAGCCCAGTTCGGCGACTTCGCCAACGGTGCGCAGGTTGTGATCGACCAGTTCATTACCAGCGGCGAGCACAAGTGGGGCCGTCTCTGCGGTCTGACCATGTTGCTGCCACACGGTTACGAAGGTCAGGGCCCTGAGCACAGCTCGGCACGTCTTGAGCGTTACCTGCAGCTGTGCGCAGAGCACAACATTCAGGTGTGCATGCCGACCACCCCGGCCCAGATCTACCACTTGCTGCGCCGTCAGGTGATTCGCCCGCTGCGCAAACCACTGGTAGTGCTGACGCCGAAGTCGTTGCTGCGCCACAAGCTGGCCATCTCGACGCTGGAAGATCTGGCCGAAGGTTCGTTCCAGACCGTGATCCCGGAAATCGATGCCCTGGACCCGAAAAAGGTCGAGCGCATTGTTCTGTGCAGCGGCAAGGTCTACTACGACCTGCTGGAAAAACGCCGTGCCGAAGGCCGCGAAGATATCGCCATTGTGCGTATCGAGCAGCTGTATCCGTTCCCTGAGGACGACTTGAAAGAAGTCCTGGCTCCGTACACCAACGTCAAACATGCCGTGTGGTGTCAGGAAGAGCCGATGAACCAGGGTGCCTGGTACTGCAGCCAGCATCACTTGCGTCGCAGCATCGCCAACCTCGACAAGACTCTCGTACTTGAGTACGCGGGCCGTGAGGCTTCGGCTGCCCCAGCATGTGGTTACGCATCGATGCACGCCGAGCAGCAGGAAAAACTGCTGCAAGATGCTTTCACTGTTTAACGCCTTCGCGCTGACTGAAACCGAATTTTAAGGACCCACAGATAATGGCTATCGAAATCAAAGCCCCGTCATTCCCGGAATCGGTTGCCGATGGCACCGTTGCCACCTGGCACAAGAAACCAGGTGAGGCCGTCAAGCGTGACGACCTGATCGTCGACATCGAAACCGACAAAGTCGTGCTTGAGGTGTTGGCTGAAGCGGACGGCGTGCTGGGCGCAATCGTTGCCGAAGAGGGCGCTACCGTTCTGTCGAACCAGGTCCTGGGCTCGATCGAAGAGGGCGGCGCTGCTGCTGCCGCTCCTGCCGCCGCTGCTGCTCCGGCTGCTACTGCCGCTGCCGCACCGGCTGCTGCCGATGGCGAAGATGACCCGATCGCAGCTCCGGCTGCGCGCAAGCTGGCTGAAGAAAACGGCATCAACATCGCCTCCGTTGCCGGCACCGGCAAGGGTGGTCGTGTGACCAAGGAAGACGTTGTAGCTGCTGTAGCTGCGAAGAAAGCCGCTCCGGCTGCCGCGCCTGCCAAGGCTGCTGCTCCTTCGGCTGCCGCTCCGGTGTTCGCCGCTGGCGACCGCATCGAGAAGCGCGTACCGATGACCCGCGTTCGTGCCACCGTGGCCAAGCGCCTGGTTGAGGCACAGTCGAACATGGCGATGCTGACCACTTTCAACGAAGTCGACATGACCGAAGTCATGGCCCTGCGTTCGAAGTACAAGGACCTGTTCGAGAAGTCCCACAACGGCGTACGCCTGGGCTTCATGTCGTTCTTCGTCAAAGCCGCCACCGAAGCGCTGAAACGCTTCCCGGCTGTCAACGCGTCGATCGACGGCGGCGACATCGTTTACCACGGCTACGCGGACATCGGCGTTGCCGTTTCCAGCGACCGCGGTCTGGTTGTTCCGGTTCTGCGTAACGCCGAGCTGATGAGCCTGGCTGAAATCGAAGGCGGCATCGCCACCTTCGGCAAGAAAGCCCGTGACGGCAAACTGTCGATGGACGAGATGACCGGTGGTACCTTCACCATCACCAACGGTGGTACCTTCGGTTCGATGATGTCGACCCCGATCGTCAACCCGCCGCAGGCAGCGATTCTGGGCATGCACAACATCATTCAGCGTCCTATGGCCATCAACGGTCAGGTCGTTATCCGTCCGATGATGTACCTGGCACTGTCCTACGATCACCGTCTGATCGATGGCAAAGAAGCTGTAACCTTCCTGGTGACCATCAAGAACCTGCTGGAAGATCCGGCTCGTCTGTTGCTGGATATCTGATAGAAGCAGTCGCGGGCTTCAAGTTTCAAGCTGCAGGAAAGGGCAGCTTGGCTTGGAGCGCGCGGCTTGAAGCTTTTCGCTAAAGAGGATTTTTTGAATGTCGCAGAAATTTGACGTAGTAGTGATCGGTGCTGGCCCTGGTGGCTATGTGGCTGCCATCAAGGCCGCGCAGCTGGGTCTGAGCACTGCCTGCATCGAGAAGTACACCGACGCTGAAGGCAAGCAAGCCCTGGGCGGCACCTGCCTGAACGTGGGCTGCATTCCTTCCAAGGCTCTGCTCGACAGTTCCTGGAAATACAAGGAAGCGAAAGAAAGCTTCAACGTTCACGGTATCTCGACTGGCGAAGTCAAAATGGACGTCGCTGCGATGGTCGGCCGCAAGGCTGGCATCGTCAAGAACCTGACCGGCGGCGTTGCCACTCTGTTCAAGGCCAACGGCGTTACTTCGATCCAGGGCCACGGCAAACTGCTGGCTGGCAAGAAAGTCGAAGTCACCAAGCCAGACGGCTCGGTTGAAGTCATCGAAGCTGAAAACGTCATCCTCGCGCCAGGCTCGCGTCCGATCGACATTCCACCGGCTCCGGTTGATCAGAACGTCATCGTTGATTCGACGGGTGCTCTGGAATTCCAGACCGTACCTAAGCGTCTGGGCGTGATCGGCGCTGGCGTGATCGGTCTGGAACTGGGTTCGGTATGGTCCCGTCTGGGTTCCGAAGTCGTGGTTCTGGAAGCGCTGGACACTTTCCTGATGGCAGCGGACACCGCTGTTTCCAAGGAAGCGCTGAAAACCCTGACCAAACAGGGTCTGGACATCAAACTGGGCGCTCGCGTTACCGGTTCGAAAGTCAACGGCGAAGAAGTCGTCGTCAACTACACCGATGCCAACGGCGAACAGACCATCACTTTCGACAAGCTGATCGTGGCCGTTGGTCGCCGTCCGGTGACCACTGATCTGCTGTCTGCCGACTGCGGCGTGGAAATCGACGAGCGTGGTTTCATCGCGGTCGATGACCATTGCGTCACAGCTGTACCGGGCGTCTTCGCCATCGGTGACGTGGTTCGCGGCATGATGCTGGCCCACAAGGCTTCGGAAGAAGGCATCATGGTTGTCGAGCGCATCAAGGGCCACAAGGCTCAGATGAACTATGATTTGATCCCTTCGGTTATTTATACTCACCCGGAAATCGCGTGGGTTGGCAAAACCGAGCAGGCCCTGAAGGCCGAAGGCGTTGAAGTCAACGTCGGCACCTTCCCGTTCGCCGCTTCCGGCCGTGCCATGGCCGCCAACGATACCGGTGGTTTCGTCAAGGTCATCGCAGATGCCAAGACTGACCGCGTATTGGGCGTGCACGTGATTGGCCCGAGCGCTGCAGAACTCGTTCAGCAGGGCGCGATCGGTATGGAATTCGGCACCAGCGCTGAAGACTTGGGCATGATGGTTTTCTCCCATCCGACCCTGTCCGAAGCCTTGCACGAAGCTGCTCTGGCAGTGAATGGCGGCGCCATTCACATTGCCAACCGCAAGAAGCGTTAAGACATAATAAGAAACCACGGCGGCAACGGCCCGTCGTGAGCCTTGCGAGCAAGACTCACCGCGGAATGTCCGCCGGACGCAGTCTTGCGTAGCCCAGCTACGCAAGCAGCAGTCACAGGTGGCGCGGCACTCAAACGAGCGCAGCGCCGAATGCGCAGTACCTAACGAAGACGGTAAAAAGCATGAATCTTCACGAGTATCAGGGTAAGCAGCTGTTCGCTGAATACGGCCTGCCAGTTTCCACTGGTTACGCAGTAGACACCCCGGAAGCAGCAGCAGAAGCTTGCGACAAAATCGGCGGCAACGAGTGGGTCGTCAAAGCCCAGGTTCACGCCGGTGGTCGCGGTAAAGCGGGCGGCGTCAAGCTGGTTCGCAGCAAAGAAGACGCCAAAGCCTTCGCACAGCAGTGGCTGGGCAAGCGTCTGGTGACTTACCAGACTGACGCCAATGGCCAGCCAGTCACCAAGATCCTGGTTGAATCGTGCACTGATATCGCTAAAGAGCTGTACCTGGGCGCTGTCGTTGACCGTTCGAGCCGTCGCATCGTGTTCATGGCTTCCACCGAAGGTGGCGTGGACATCGAGAAAATCGCTCACGACACTCCAGAAAAAATTCTCAAGGCCACTATCGATCCACTGGTTGGCGCTCAGCCATCCCAGGGTCGCGAGCTGGCATTCCAGCTGGGTCTGGAAGGCAAGCAGGTCACTCAGTTCGCCAAGATCTTCGTAGGTCTGGCCAAGCTGTTCAAAGACCACGACCTGGCTCTGCTGGAAGTGAACCCGCTGGTGATCAAGGCTGACGGCGATCTGCACTGCCTGGATGCCAAGATCAACATCGACGCCAACGCCATGTACCGTCAGCCTAAGCTGAAGGCTTTCCACGATCCGTCGCAGGACGATCCGCGCGAAGCGCACGCTGCCAAGTTCGAACTGAACTACGTAGCACTGGAAGGCAACATCGGTTGCATGGTCAACGGTGCTGGCCTGGCCATGGGTACCATGGACATCGTCAACCTGCATGGCGGCAAGCCAGCCAACTTCCTCGACGTAGGTGGTGGCGCTACCAAAGAACGCGTTACTGAAGCGTTCAAGATCATTCTGTCCGACACCAACGTCGCTGCAGTACTGGTCAACATCTTCGGCGGCATCGTTCGCTGCGACATGATTGCCGAAGGCATCATCGGCGCTGTGAAAGAAGTCGGCGTGAAAATCCCGGTTGTTGTTCGCCTTGAAGGCAACAACGCTGAGCTGGGCGCTAAAGTACTGGCAGAAAGCGGTTTGAACATCATCGCTGCTACCAGCCTGACCGACGCTGCTCAACAAGTTGTCAAAGCTGCGGAGGGCAAATAATGAGCGTCCTGATCAATAAAGACACCAAAGTTATCTGCCAGGGTATTACCGGTTCGCAAGGTAGTTTCCACACCCAGCAAGCCATCGAATACGGCACCAAGATGGTTGGTGGCGTAACTCCTGGCAAAGGCGGCACCGAGCACCTGGGTCTGCCAGTGTTCAACACCGTTAAAGACGCAGTAGCAGCCACTGGCGCTACCGCCAGCGTGATCTACGTTCCGGCTCCTTTCTGCAAGGACTCGATCCTGGAAGCGGCCTTCGGCGGCATCAAGCTGATCGTCTGCATCACCGAAGGCATTCCTACCCTGGACATGCTGGACGCCAAAGTTAAGTGCGACGAGCTGGGCGTAGTCCTGATCGGCCCTAACTGCCCAGGCGTGATCACCCCCGGCGAATGCAAGATCGGCATCATGCCAGGTCACATTCACTTGCCAGGCAAGGTCGGTATCGTTTCGCGTTCCGGCACCCTGACCTACGAAGCTGTGAAGCAGACCACTGACGCCGGTTTCGGTCAGTCGACTTGCGTCGGCATCGGTGGTGACCCGATCCCGGGTTCGAACTTCATCGACATCCTGAAGCTGTTCCAGGAAGACCCGAAGACCGAAGCGATCGTGATGATCGGTGAGATCGGCGGTTCGGCTGAAGAAGAAGCGGCTGCCTACATCAAGGCACACGTGACCAAGCCGGTTGTTTCCTACATCGCTGGTGTGACTGCTCCTCCGGGCAAGCGCATGGGCCATGCTGGCGCAATCATCTCTGGCGGCAAAGGCACTGCAGACGAGAAATTCGCTGCGCTGCAAGACGCAGGCGTTAAAACCGTGCGTTCGCTGGCAGACATCGGCAAGGCCCTGGCCGAGCTGACTGGTTGGGAAGTAAAGAAGTAAGCCACGGCTGACTTTTTAGCTCCAGCAACAAAGGCCACCTTCGGGTGGCCTTTGTCGTTTCTGGCACCTGCGTCATCAGTGATATCGCCTTCGCGAGCAAGCTCGCACACATTTGTACGCATTCCCCAGTGGGAGCGAGCTTGCTCGCGAAGGCGATTTATAGGCATTTACCCAATTACATGCAAAAACGCGACACTGAAACGTCGTGTATCGGATAGTTCGCCCTCTAACAGTGCGTTTGTCTGCCGAATTCGTTAGGCTGGCAGCCATTTTTGCGTCCGCCGCCCACAAGGTAGCCACGCGCTTTAAGGGTCAGTCCCATACGGATCGACAGCATTTCCCTAATCCCACAGGGCAATCCCCCTCTAAATTCCGATTTCAGTAGTGTGGTATTACCTTAATGAAAGTTTTGAAAGGTCAGGACATCCTGGCACTTGGCTTTATGACATTTGCCCTGTTCGTTGGGGCTGGCAACATTATCTTCCCGCCTATCGTGGGCTTGCAGGCCGGACCTCATGTCTGGATGGCTGCGCTGGGCTTTCTGATCACTGCGGTGGGTCTGCCGGTGATCACCGTCGTTGCACTGGCAAAGGTCGGTGGGGCGATGGATGCATTGAGCAGCCCGATCGGCAAGATTGCCGGCGGCATTCTGGCGGCGGCGTGCTACCTGGCGGTCGGCCCGTTGTTCGCCACCCCGCGTACCGCAACCGTATCGTTTGAAGTCGGCCTGGCGCCGCTGACTGGCGAAAGTCCGCTGGCACTGTTCCTCTACAGCTCGGTGTACTTCCTGCTGGTGTTCTTCATTTCGCTCTACCCTGGGCGTTTGCTGGACACCGTGGGCCGTTTCCTCGCGCCGCTGAAGATCATCGCCCTGGCGGTACTTGGTATCGCGGCATTCGCCTTGCCAGCGGGTGACATTGGCCACGGCACGCCTGAGTACGTGGCCGCACCATTCTCCCAAGGCTTCATCAATGGTTATCTGACCATGGATACCCTGGGCGCGCTGGTGTTCGGCATCGTCATCGTTAACGCGATCCGCTCTCGTGGCGTCGAGTCACCGGCGTTGATCACCCGTTATGCAATCATCGCCGGCCTGATCGCCGGTGTCGGTCTGGCGCTGGTGTATGTCAGCCTGTTCCGCCTCGGTTCCGGCAGTCATGAAGTGGCCGTGGGCGCAACCAACGGCGCCGCGGTACTGCACGCCTATGTGCAACACACCTTCGGTTCGCTGGGCAGCGGGTTTCTCGCGGTGCTGATCTCGCTGGCTTGTCTGGTGACCGCGGTCGGCCTGACCTGTGCGTGCGCTGAGTACTTCAGCCGTGTGCTGCCACTGTCCTACAAGACGCTGGTGATCATTCTGGCGGCGTTCTCGCTGCTGGTGTCCAACCTGGGCCTGACCAAGCTGATTGCCTTCTCGATCCCGGTGTTGACGGCGATCTACCCGCCCTGCATCGTTCTGGTCGCGCTGAGCTTCTGCAAAGACTTCTGGCATGAACATGGCCGCATTATCGGCCCGGTGATGCTGGTGTCGTTCATCTTCGGCACCATCGATGCGCTGAAAGGCGCCGGTCTTGCCGACTGGATGCCGGCGCAGTTGTCCCACCTGCCGCTGAGCGAGCAGGGCCTGGCGTGGCTGGTGCCGTGCGTGATGACCCTGGTGGTTGCAGTGGTTTGCGATCGCCTGCTGGGCAAGCGCAGCGAAGCGGTTGCCTGACGTTGGTTGACCCGCCACAAGCGGGTTTTCAACGCCTAAACAGAAATGCCCCGTATCAATCGATACGGGGCATTTTTTATGTGTGTCGGGCAGTGTCTTTTTCCCTGAGCTAACGTCGAAGGGTTGCCTGATGTCCATGTGGGAGGTCGCACCCACAGTTTTCCGATTCACCGCTCCTCATCACAAGGAATTGCATGTCGTTCATCCAAGCCAATCTGATCCACCTGCTCGCCGCCGTCTGGTTTGTCATCTGCTGGGGTGGTTACACCCGTTACGCCACTTGGAAGGCCCGCGATACCGCGTGTCTGGCCAGTGTGTTGCACCTGTACCGTGAAGACTGGATGCGCCGCATGCTGCTGCGTGACAACCGCATCGCCGATGCCAGCGTGATCGGTAATCTGGAACGCAATGCCTCGTTCTTCGCCTCGAGCACATTGATTATCCTCGCCGGTATTCTCACCGTGCTTGGTGCGTCCGAGCGGGCGGTGTCGTTGCTGGCGGATATCCCGATGGTGCAGCAAGCGTCGCAGGGCATGTCGGAAATCAAGTTGCTGTGTCTGGCGATGGTGTTTGTCTACGCCTTCTTTACTTTCAGCTGGTGCATGCGTCAGTACAACTTTGCTGCCGTGCTAGTGGGCTCGGCGCCGATGATCGGCGAGCGGCAGGTGTCGGAGCAGGAGCGCAAGGCCTTCGCCTTGCGAGCCGCGCGGGTGATTTCGATGGCGGCCAACCAATTCAACTTCGGCTTGCGTTCCTATTATTTCGGCATGAGCATGCTGGCCTGGTTTGTCAGTCCGTGGCTGTTCATGCTGATGAGTGCCGGCGTGGTCGTGGTTCTGTACCGCCGCGAGTTTCATTCCGATGTTCTCGATGTCATGGTCTATACCCCTACAGAGGCTTCGATCCCCGAGGCGAACAAAGAGGCTGCTTGATGAGTATTCCATTCTGGTGTGTGTTTATCAGTGCATTGCTGATCTATATCGCACGTATGCCGGTGGGCAAGGCGATGAAAGAGCAGGGTGGATACAACAACCACTTGCCGCGCCAACAACAAGCGCAACTGACCGGCTATGGCGCGAGGGCGCTGGCGGCTCACCAGAACAGTATCGAAGCATTCATCCTGTTCGCGGTCGGCGTGCTGATGGCGCACACCACGCAAACGGCGGGCTGGCTGATCGATACATTGGCGATCATCTTCGTGATCGCGCGGATCCTCTACTTGTGGTTTTATCTGGCCGATCTACCCAAACTGCGCAGCCTGGTCTGGCTAGTTGGCCTGGTGGTCTCACTGTTGCTGATGATTAGTCCGACTTTTAGAACTGTCTTGCTCTAAGGCAATCTCGGTACTGAATGACAGGCAAAAGAAAACCCGCACTTGGCGGGTTTTCTTTTTCTGCAACAAGAAGCGGATTATTGCTTCTTGGCAGCTTCTTCTTGTGCAGCAGCGTTCGATTCTGCCTGAGCTTTGGCAGCTTCGGCGTTTTCTTTCGCTGCGTCGTTCACCTTATCCTGAGCTTTGTTCATGTCTTGCTGAGCTTGTTCAGCATGTTGGTTGGCATCTTGAGCTTTGTCCTCGGATTTTTTATCGCAGGCAGCGAGACCGAGGGAAGCGGTCAACATCAAGGCAATAGCTAAAGTCTTACGCATGGGGTGTTTCTCCTTATGGAAAATAACTACTGGCCTTAAGAACCTGGCGCTACAGGTTAAGTTCCTCATTTCTTTCAGATATATAAGTTTGTTTTTATACGGAACTTTTGCTGTTTTGCTCACTACTGGCAAAAGGCTTTAACGAGAGTATTTATCAAATGGCCGAAAACACCGTTTTTGAGCGTGCGACACGGTTTCTATCAGCGTTGCGTCACTGTCAGGTGCTTGGTTTACAGGTGCACAGCGCCTCCAGCGAAGGGCTCACGGTGATGTTGCCATATAGCCCGAAAATCGTCGGCAACCCCGAAACCGGAGTGATTCATGGTGGCGCGATTACTTCATTGATGGACACGGCCTGCGGGATGTCGACCTTGTGCGTACTTGCGGAATTCGAGGTGTGCCCGACCCTCGATTTGCGCATCGATTACATGCACGCCGCCGAGCCGCACAAAAATGTCTACGGCTTCGCCCAGTGCTACCGGGTGACCACCGATGTGATCTTTGCCCGGGGCTTTGCTTATCAGGATGACCCTGAGCAGCCTATCGCCCATGTCGTCGGCACATTCATGCGTATGGGCAAAAATATCAAAGGCACAAAAGGATTCGGCGGCGTGATCAAGGGAGAAAAGCAGTGAGCGAAGATCTCAAGCAGCGACTGCAACAGGCCCACGGCCAAGGTGATTACGCGCCATTGCTGGAACTGATCCCGTACGCCGGGCTGATCGGCATCGAATGCTCGCGTGTAGGCGATGAATTGCTGTTCAAGCTGCCGGCGAACAAGGACAACATTGGTAACCCTTTATTACCAGCGATCCACGGCGGGGTGATTGCCGGGTTCATGGAGTTGGCCGCCGCTTTGCACCTGCTGATTTTCACTGGCGCACCGGGGGTGCCGAAAATTATCGACTTCTCCCTCGATTACCTGCGCGCCGGGCAGTTCCGCGATACCTGGGCCAAGTGTCAGGTCTGCCGTCAGGGGCGCCGCGTCGCCAACGTCGCCATCACTGCCTGGCAAAGTACCGAAAGCGAACCGATTGCCACCGCTCGCGCGCACTTCAAAATCGATGAGCCCTTGAAATCCTGAACAGCGCCCCAAACTCACATGACAACCCGCCGCCGACCATTCGGGTCGCGGCCAATGCCATCTGATTGGAGTTTGATGACCATGAGTGTGGAAACTCAAAAGGAAACCCTGGGCTTCCAGACCGAGGTAAAGCAGCTGCTGCACCTCATGATCCATTCGCTGTATTCCAACAAGGAAATCTTCCTTCGCGAATTGATCTCGAACGCCTCTGACGCTGTCGACAAACTGCGCTTCGAAGCCCTGGCCAAGCCAGAGTTGCTTGAGGGCGGCGCTGATCTGAAAATCCGTGTGAGCTTTGACAAGGACGCCAAGACCGTCACCCTCGAAGACAACGGTATCGGCATGAACCGTGACGATGTGATCACCCACCTGGGGACCATCGCCAAATCGGGCACTGCCGATTTCATGAAGAATCTCTCGGGCGATCAGAAGAAGGATTCGCACCTGATCGGCCAGTTCGGTGTGGGCTTCTATTCGGCTTTCATCGTCGCCGACAAGGTTGACGTTTACAGCCGTCGCGCCGGCACCGCTGCAAGCGAAGGCGTGCACTGGTCATCGAAAGGCGAGGGTGAGTTCGAAGTCGCCACGATCGACAAACCAGAGCGCGGCACCCGCATCGTCCTGCACCTGAAATCCGGTGAAGACGAGTTCGCCGATGGCTGGCGTCTGCGCAACATCATCAAGAAGTACTCTGACCACATCGCTTTGCCTATCGAACTGCCGAAGGAAGTCACTCCGGCCGAAGGCGAAGAAACTCCGGCCGTTGAGTGGGAAACCGTCAACCGCGCCAGCGCCCTGTGGACCCGTCCGCGCACTGAAGTGAAGGACGAGGAATACCAGGAGTTCTACAAGCACATCGCCCACGACTTTGAAAATCCGCTGGCCTGGAGCCACAACAAAGTCGAAGGCAAGCTCGAATACAGCTCGCTGCTGTACGTGCCGGCCCGCGCACCGTTCGACTTGTACCAGCGTGAAGCGCCGAAAGGTCTGAAGCTCTACGTGCAACGCGTGTTCGTGATGGATCAGGCCGAGTCGTTCCTGCCGCTGTACCTGCGCTTCATCAAAGGCGTGGTCGACTCCAACGACCTGTCGCTGAACGTGTCGCGTGAGATCCTGCAGAAAGACCCGATCATCGATTCGATGAAAACCGCGCTGACCAAGCGCGTGCTCGACATGCTGGAAAAACTGGCGAAGAACGAGCCTGAGCAATACAAAGGCTTCTGGAAGAACTTCGGTCAGGTCATGAAAGAAGGCCCGGCAGAAGACTTCGCCAACAAGGAAAAAATTGCCGGTCTGCTGCGTTTCGCCTCGACCAATGGCGACGACGGCGAGCAGATCGTCGGTCTGGCCGACTACCTGGCACGCGCCAAGGAAGGTCAGGACAAGATCTACTACCTCACCGGCGAAACCTATGCGCAGGTCAAGAACAGCCCGCACCTGGAAGTCTTCCGCAAGAAAGGCATCGAAGTGCTGCTGCTGACCGACCGCATCGATGAGTGGCTGATGAGCTACCTCAGCGAGTTCGACGGCAAGACTTTCGTCGACGTGGCACGTGGTGATCTCGATCTGGGCAACCTGGACTCGGAAGAGGACAAGAAAGCCGCAGAAGAAGTCGCCAAATCCAAAGAAGGTCTGGTTGAGCGTCTGAAAACTGCGCTGGGCGATTCGGTGGCTGAAGTCCGCGTATCCCATCGTCTGACCGATTCGCCGGCCATTCTGGCCATCGGCGAGCAGGACCTGGGTCTGCAGATGCGGCAGATCCTCGAAGCCAGCGGGCAGAAGGTGCCGGATTCGAAGCCGATCTTCGAATTCAACCCGAGCCACCCGCTGATCGAGAAACTCGATGGCGAGCAGAGCGAAGAGCGGTTTGGCGACCTGTCGCACATCCTCTTCGATCAGGCCGCGCTGGCTGCCGGCGACAGCTTGAAGGATCCGGCGGCTTACGTGCGCCGTCTGAACAAGCTGCTGGTTGAACTGTCGGTTTAATCAAGTTGCAGAAAAACCCGCTTCGGCGGGTTTTTTCATTCTGGTGTTTATCAAATCAGGAGTCAGAAATGAGCCAAGTCACTGTACGTTCCGTGGTCTATCAGATTGATGGCCAGCCTTATGAAGGTCGTCTGGCGTTTGACGCTGAGCACAAAGACGCGCGTCCGGGTTTGTTGATGGCACCGAACTGGATGGGTGTCAGCGCCGGCGCCGAAGAGATCGCCAGGTCGGTCGCGACCAAGGGCTATGTAGTGTTGATCGCTGACGTCTACGGTCAGGCAGTACGTCCGCAAAATGCTGATCAGGCGGGCGCGGCCATGATGCCGCTGAAGGATGACCGTGCGCTGCTGCGCAAACGTATGCAGGCGGCTTTCGAGCAGTTGCAGAAGCAGGGCGAAGCGGCCGTGGATACCTCGAAGCTGGCGGTGTTTGGTTTCTGCTTCGGCGGTTGCTGTGCGCTGGATCTGGCCCGTACGGGGGCGCCGGTGAAGGCTGCGGTGTCGTTCCATGGCACGCTGGACTCGCCGAACCCGGCGGATGCGCAGAACATCAAGGGCGCGGTGCTGGTGTTGCACGGCGCTTCCGATCCGCTGGTGCCGAAAGAGCAATTGCCGGCATTTGAGGACGAAATGAACGCGGCGAAGGTCGATTGGCAGTTGCTGAGCTACGGCGGTGCGGTGCACTCGTTTACCGATCCCCATGCCAATGTGCCGGGCAAGATGATGTACGACGCGAAGACCGCCAAGCGCGCGTTCAAGTCGATGCATGATTTGCTGGATGAAGTATTTAAGGGCTGAAAAGCGAAAAGCCCCTCACCCTAACCCTCTCCCAAAGGGAGAGGGGACTGATTGGGGGATGCTGAAGGACTACGCCGACCTGATAGGGCTGTGCTGAATCCATAATCGCCAGGACTTTTCAGGTCGATGTATTACCACAGACACCTCGGTCGGCCCCCTCTCCCTCCGGGCGGTCCGACGTTTCGGGAGGGCTGGGGTGAGGGTAGCTTTTCAGCGCGGCAACTCGATCCGCTCAACTTCCCCCGGCACCGTCGGCCAGTCCCCGGCCGCCCATTTACGCCGTGCCTCATCAATCGCCGCCGGATCGCTTGCAACAAAATTCCAGTTGATCCGCCGGGGGCCGTCCAGCGGCGCGCCGCCGAACACCACCGCGTGCACATCGCTCTCGGCAAACAGGCTCATTTCCTCCCCGGCCGGCAACACCGCCAGCGCATGCGGTTCCAGTGCTTCGCCATTCAACTGCGCATCCCCGCTTAACACGTACACCGCCCGTTCTTCATGCTCGGTCGGAATCAGCAGGGTGGTCGCCGTCTGCATCTTCACTTGCGCATACAACGTAGGAGAAAGCACCGGCACCGGTGATTCCAGACAAAAGCCTGACCCGGCAATCATCCGAATCTGCACGCCAAGGTTATCGCTGACCGGCAAGGTCGCCGCCGGGTGATGGCTGTAATGCCCAGGGCCTTGCTCGTGATCTTTGGGCGACGCCAGCCAGATCTGCAAGCCGTGCATCGTAAAGTGCTGTTCCCGCAACGGCTCAGGCGTGCGTTCAACGTGTGCAATCGCGCTGCCAGCGGTCATCCAGCTGACATCTCCGGCACTGACCACCTGATTCGAGCCGAGGCTGTCCTTGTGCTGGATCTGGCCTTCGAACAGATACGTGAGCGTCGACAGACCGATGTGCGGGTGCTGTCGGATGTTCATGCCTTTGCCCGGCGGATAAACCGTCTCAAGCATGTGATCAAAAAACACGAAAGGCCCGACGCTGCGGCATTTGGCTGACGGCAACGGGCGCAGAATCGGCTGGCCTTCGACGTCTTCGGCGCGCGGGCGGATGATCAGGAGTGGCGTGTCCATGGTGCATTCCAGGCTGAGCGGGTGATGCCAGAAGCATAACCCGCCGCTGGCATCAGGAGGATTATTGGCTGTCGAAGCCTTGCGGGGCGTGGGTTTCGATCGTCACTTCGCTGGTGGTCATCAGCTTGTGAATCGGGCAACGGTCGGCAACGCGCAGCAGTTCCTCACGCTGGGCATCGGTCAGCACGCCTTTGAGGGTGAGGGTGACATGCAGGGCGTATTTACCTTTTTGCTCTTCACTGTTGTCGCGTTTGACCTCGACCCCGACGCCGGTCAGCGGAATGTCTTTCTTCTTCGCGTACATCTTCAGGGTCAGGGCTTTGCAGGCACCCAGTGCTGCGTCGAAGTAGTCGTGCGGCTCAGGCGCGGTGCCTTCACCGCCGGCGGTCTTCGGTACGTCGGCAAACAATTCGTGGTCATCAATCTGTACGGTGTGACGAAAACCTTCAGCGGAGACGGTATTGACGGTAATGGTCATGGGAACCTCACAGGCAGTAGGAAAAGTCGTTCGATCAAACAAGACCTTGCAGTTATAGAGCATTCCCACCGGTACGCGTTCCACTTTCCCGCGGGATGAACCCTTGTCGTCAGGGCGGGGTCTAGGTTATGCCGACTTCCTGGAGATTACTTGTGTCCCTGTATCGTTTGAGTCTCGCCTGCCTGTTGCTGGTAGCCGGCAGCACCAGTGCCCGCGAATACACCTACAGCGATGCGCACCTGCATTACGTGGATTTTTTCCAGGAAAGCGCAGGGATGGCGAAATTGCTGACGGCGATGAAGGACGGTTCTGTCGAGCATGTGATGATTTCCGGTATTCCGGTGGCGAAGAAGTGGCACGAAGACGAACCCAAGCGACCGCGCTATTACGCCGGTGATGACGCTGATGCCTATTGGTACAGCGCGACCGATGTGATCATTGCTGATGCCGTGCAAAAGCTCAGCGCCGAGCAGCGCCCGTACTTCCACCCGTTCCTGTCGGGCTTCAATCCCAACGACAAGAATTCCGCCGCGCACATCCAGCGCATGCTCGATCTTTATCCGGGACTGTGGCAGGGCATCGGCGAGGTGTTCACCCGGCATGACGACCTCACAGCGCTGACGTCCGGCGACACGCCGCGGGCCAACAACGAAGCGATGACCAAGATCTATCATCTGGCCGCTGAGAACGATCTGCCGGTGATGCTGCATTCGAACATCACCTCCAAGCGTGAGAAAAATCCGCTTTACCTGAAGGAAATCGAAGAGCCACTGCGTAATCATCCGCACACGCGATTCATCTGGGCGCACGCTGGAACCAGCGCTGAAATTCATCGGCATCAAACGCAACTGGAGTTTTTGCTGCCCACACTGACGCGCATGCTTGAGGCGTATCCCAACCTGTTTATCGACCTGTCCTGGAGCATGCTCACCCCGTACCTGCTGGACGAGCAGGGCACGCCGCGCGCGGAGTGGCTGGCGCTGGTGGAGAAATACCCGGAGCGCTTCATGCTCGGCTCGGATGTGGTCGGGCGCTTCAATAAGCTCGGTGGGGAAATGCACAGCTTCAAGCCGTTTCTTGACGCGTTGCCAGAAGGCGTTGCGAAAAAAGTCGCTCGGGACAACTTCCTGGCAATCTTGCCGCGAACGGCGTCCAAGTCCGGCAAAAGCACGCTGAATCGTTAATACCAACGGTTCGAAGGATCAAGGCCTTTTGATATTGCCTTTTCGTCTTACGCAAATTTTCGCCGGGCCGATACCTTCTAAAGCAACCCGCTGCAGGATTGATGCAGCACTTTTGGAAGGAACCACAGCAATGAGTATTCGAAGTCTCAATATTGCCCCGCGCGCCGGCCTGGGGTTTGGTGTGTTGGCGTTGATGGTGTTTGCCCTTGGCGCGTTCGCCCTGCTGCAAATGTCGAACATGCGCGCGCAGTCCGACGAGGTCGATAACAATTGGCTGCCGAGTGTGATGGCCGTCGGTGAGATGAGTCAGGACATGCTGCGCCTGCGCGCGTTGACCATGCGCTTGTTGCTCAATCGCGATCCGCAGGCGCTGGAGCAGAATGTCGCCAAGCTCAATGATCTGCGCGGAGTGCTGAGCGAGGCCCAGCAGCGTTATGACGTGCTGATCGTGTTGCCCGAGGAGCGCAAGCTGTTCGACCGTTTCAAGGTTGCCGAGCACCAGTATCTGGAGTTTCAAGCGCAGGTCATGCAGTTGTCGACGCAGAATCGGGTCGAGGAGGCCGCGACCATTCTCAACGGTCAGATGAGTCCGTTGGCTGACGAGATCGCGGTCATCCTGCGCGAACTGGTTGAGCTGAATAAACACAATGCCAATCTCGCCACCGAAGCAGCGCGGCTGGTGTTTACCAGTGCGCGGGTTTGGGTAGGGGTGATGATCGGCGTTACCGCGCTGATCACCATTGGCCTGGCCCTACTGCTGACGCGCAGCATCGTGCTGCCGCTGGCGCAATCGCTGGGTGTCGCCGAGGTGGTGGCCGGTGGTGATCTGACCGGTGATATCAGCATCAGCGGCAAGGACGAACCGGCGCGGCTGCTGCAGGCGCTCAAGAGCATGCAGCACAACCTGCGCGAGACGATTCGGCAAATCTCCGAGTCCTCCAGCCAATTGGCTTCGGCGTCGGAGGAGCTGAGTTGCGTCACGGAAGACGCTACCCGCGGACTGCATCAGCAGAGCCTGGAGATCGAGCAGGCCGCCACGGCGGTCAACCAGATGACCGCTGCGGTGGAGGAGGTAGCCAGCAATGCGGTGGCGACTTCGCAGGCTTCGCGTGAATCCGACCGCATCGCCCAGCATGGTCGTGAACAAGTGCAGCAGACCGTTGCGTCGATTGAGTTCCTCGCCGAAGACGTGACCAATAACGCTTCGCAGGTAGAAGATCTGGCGCAGAAGGTTCATGGCATCAGCAAGGTACTGGATGTGATTCGTTCGATCGCCGAACAGACTAATCTGCTGGCACTGAACGCCGCGATCGAGGCCGCCCGCGCTGGTGATGCCGGGCGCGGGTTTGCCGTGGTGGCAGATGAGGTGCGAGCCTTGGCGCATCGCACCCAGCAGTCGACGCAAGAGATTGAACAGATGATCGGCGGCATTCAGCAGGGCACTGATTCGGCGGTCGGCTCGATGCAACAGAGTAATGTGCGGGCGCGTTCGACATTGGAACTGGCCAAGGCTGCTGGCGTGGCGTTGGAGGAGATCGCCTCGGCGTTTACCTTGATCAACGAGCGTAACCTGGTGATCGCCAGTGCCTCGGAAGAGCAGGCAGCGGTGGCGCGGGAGGTGGATCGCAATCTGATGAACATTCGCGATCTGGCGATGCAGACCTCGGCGGGGGCCAATCAGACCAGTGCGGCGAGTCAGGAGCTTTCGCGGCTGGCGGTGGATTTGAACAGCATGGTGGCGAAGTTTTCGGTTTGATTGTGTGGTGAACCTGAGGCTGCCCTCACCCTAACCCTCTCCCAGAGGGAGAGGGGACTGACCGTGGCGAATTAAAGAGCTACGCCGACCTGCGTGTTCTTTGGTGAATCCATAATCGACTCGATCATGCAGGTCGATGCATAGCGCCAGACATCTCGGTCGGCTCCCTCTCCTTTGGGAGAGGGCTGGGGTGAGGGGCAAGGCTGGCACAAATCTCCAATCCAGCAGACAAAAAAAGCCCCGCATTTCGCGGGGCTCTTTGTTCTTGCGGCGGATCAGCTGCCTTTAACGGTTTTGCCGTTGACGGTGCCGTCCTGGAGCATGATGTTGTATTCCTTACCGTCGGTTTCAACCTGTTGCAGGCGAACCAGCAGGTAATCCCAATCCTTGGCGAACCAGAGGACGGTGATGCGCTTGCTTTGCGTCGGGTCGCGTACGCGCTCGACCTTGATCGCATCGATCTGGCCAGCCTTGGTCTCGACTTTCTCCGAACCCAGCACGCGGAAGTCATAGGTATCGACTTCGCCGTCATCGACCACTTGATAGCTCATGGTCTTCTTGCCGGCAGCGACGTCATGCTGCAGCGCCAGCTGGTAGGTGGACTTGTCGACCATGCCGCGGTTCAGCGGGATTTTCACCGCGTCGCCACGGTCGGTGCCGGTGACCATTTTGCTGTTCCAGTCGAAATCCAGATCAGCCTTTTTCGCTTTGCCCAGGCCACCACGTTCGAAGTGGTAGGACTGCGGCAGCAGCGTGTCCTTGTCGAGGGTCAGGGTGCTTTCTTCAGTCAGGCTGGCGATCATCATCGAGGCCTTGAAGCTGAGCTTCCAGACGCCGTTGGCTTCCTTGACCAGACTGCGCTCGGCGGTGCCGCTCATGGGCAGTTGCTTCCAGTCGGCGGTGTAGCTGGCGGAGAACGGTTGAAGTTCCGCTGCCTGCGCGAAGGGCAGGGCGAGCAGAGCGCAAGCGAAGAGCAGGGCGCGACGCATAATATCTCCTAGTTTCGAATCAAGTGGCCGCTGGCCGCGAGTAACTGGCCGTCCAGTACAGCACCGTGTTCCCCGAGTGCCAGTCTGCCTTCGGCAAACCAGCGCACTGCCATCGGATAGATCAGGTGTTCCTGAACGTGGACTCGCTGCGCCAGACTCTGCGGCGTGTCGTGCAACTCTACCGGTAATACTGCCTGTACGACCAGTGGTCCGCCATCGAGTTCCTCGGTGACGAAGTGCACCGAGCAGCCATGCTCAGTGTCGCCGGCCTCCAGCGCGCGCTGATGAGTGTGTAACCCTTTGTATTTGGGCAACAGCGACGGGTGGATGTTGAGCAGGCGACCCTGATAGTGGCGAACGAAATCAGCACTGAGAATGCGCATGAAGCCGGCCAGCACCACGAGTTTCGGTTGGAATTCGTCGATCAGTTCGATCAGGGCAGCATCGAAGGCCTCGCGACCTTCGAATGCCTTGTGATCCAGTGAGCGGGTGGCGATACCCGCGTCACTGGCGCGTTGCAGGCCGTAGGCGTCGGCGCGATTGGAAATCACTGCAGCGATGCGGACCGGGTTGTCGCCGGTCCGCGTGCTGTCGATCAGAGCCTGCAAGTTACTGCCGGTGCCGGACAACAGCACCACGACATCACAGGTTGCGGACATTAATGAGCCTTAAGGTTCTGCAGGTCAACCTGAGCAGCGCCTTCGGCAGCAGCAGCGATCTGACCGATGACCCAAGGCTGTTCGCCGGCGTCACGCAGGGTGTTCAGCGCAACTTCTACGTGTTCCTGAGCCACGCAGATAACCATGCCGACGCCGCAGTTCAGCACGCGGTGCATCTCGGTCTCGTCAACGTTGCCTTTTTCCTGCAGCCAGTCGAATACGGCAGGGCGAGTCCAGCTAGCCACGTCAACCACAGCCTGAGCGCCTTTTGGCAGAACGCGCGGGATGTTGTCGAGCAGGCCGCCACCGGTGATGTGGGCCATGGCTTTGACGGCGCCGGTGTCTTTGATCAGTTTGAGCAGCGGCTTCACGTAGATGCGGGTCGGGGCCATCAGCAGATCGGTCAGCGGTTTGCCGTCGAGCTGGGTGTTTTCGATGTCGGCACCGGACACTTCGATGATCTTGCGGATCAGCGAGTAGCCGTTGGAGTGCGGGCCGGACGATGGCAGCGCGATCAGCGCATCACCGGTGGCGACTTTCGAGCCGTCGATGATTTCCGATTTTTCCACGACGCCGACGCAGAAGCCGGCCAGGTCGTAGTCTTCGCCTTCGTACATGCCTGGCATTTCAGCGGTTTCGCCGCCAACCAGCGAGCAACCCGACAGTTCGCAGCCAACGCCGATGCCGGTCACAACCTGGGCAGCGGTGTCGACATTGAGTTTGCCGGTGGCGTAGTAGTCGAGGAAAAACAGTGGCTCGGCGCCGCAAACGACGAGGTCGTTCACGCACATGGCAACCAGGTCGATACCGATGCTGTCGTGCTTGTTCAGGTTCAGCGCCAGACGCAGCTTGGTGCCGACGCCGTCGGTGCCGGAAACCAGTACTGGCTGCTTGTAGCCGGCCGGGATTTCGCAGAGGGCGCCGAAACCGCCCAGGCCGCCCATGACTTCCGGGCGCGCAGTGCGCTTGGCGACGCTCTTGATGCGTTCGACCAATGCTTCACCGGCGTCGATGTCTACACCGGCGTCCTTGTAGCTCAGGGAGGGTTGCTTGCTCATGATCCAGGCCTTTAGGGGAGGGGATTCAGGGGTAACGACCGAGTTCAGCGGGAACATCGAAATCGACGGGGCGATGGCCTCACGCGAGTTTCGAGGTGCCCGGCTGTTGCCGGTCTGCGAAGGCGCGCGATTTTATCAGGCTTGAGGGGCAGCGGCCATCCTCGCACCGACGGGCAGGGCCATATCCACGGAAATTTTTTGCAATTGAGGCGAATGAACGCCTGTATAAGGTGGGGCGATTAACCGTCTATCGTTATCACTGTGCAAAAACTTACCGCTGTCGTGTGAATGTTTGGTGCTGGCAGATTGTCACAGCCTTGCTCAACCGATTCACGCGGCCTGTTCCAGCCGCTCCTGTCGACGGGAATTTTCCATGCGTTTTTGTAAATTGTTGTTAGTGGGTTGTTTGTCTCTGATCAGCCTGGCGAGTCACGCCGAAAACCTCAAAGGCCTTTATCAAGTGCGTGAGCCGGTCAATGGTCAGGCACCGGAAGAACGTGATCGTGCCACGCAGGCGGCGCTGGATACGTTGGTGCTGCGTTTGACGGGCGATCCGAAAGCTGCACAAAACCCGGGGTTGGCGGCGATTCGCAAGGATCCGCAGCAGATCATCAGTCAATTCGGTTTCGATGCCGGGCCGCCGGAGGTGCTGAAGGTCGATTTCGATCCGGCGACCACCGAGCAGGCGCTGCGTCGTGCCGGCTTGTCGGTGTGGGGCGCCAGTCGCCCGTCGATTCTGAGTTGGTGGCTGAATGACTCGGCTGAGGGGGCGAATCTGGTTGGCGACGGTCAGTCCGCTGCTGCGCCGTTACGTCGAGCTGCGCAACATCGCGGCTTGCCATTGCGTCTGCCGTTGGCAGACCTGAGCGAGCAACTGGTTGCCACGGCGCCAGCGCTGGAAGGCACGGATCCGGCACCGTTGCGCGGTGCCTCCGAACGCTACAACGCTGACGCTTTGCTGGCAGTGCATGCCCGTGAAGAAGGCGGGCAGTGGCAAGCGAAATGGCACCTGTGGCTGGGCGATCAGAAAGAGGCAGGCAGTGTGCAGGGCGCCGATCAGGCCGCTGTCGCTGACGCGGTGATGCTGGCGGTGGCTGAGCGTCTGGCGCCACGTTTTGTCGCCAAACCTGGTGCTTCAGGGCAGCAGACTCTGGAAGTGCAGGGTATGAATCTGGAGCATTACGCGGCGCTGTTGCGGTTACTCGAACCGTTTGGCGTGCGTCTGCAAAGTGTTGACGGCGATCGCATCGTCTATCGGGTCAATGGCAGCGCCGATCAGATGCGTGCGCAGTTGTCGCTGGCCAAGTTGCAGGAGTTGCCGGCAGAGGCGCCAGTTCCGGTGGCTGCACCACAGCCTGCGGTTGCAGGTGCAGCACCGGTTGCGGCTCCGGTTGCGGCTCCGGCCCCGACCCCGGCAGCACCGTCGTTGCGGTTTCGCTGGTAAGTCTTTCCTTATATAGAAGCTACAGGAGTGGTACATGGCCGATACGCGGCGTTGGTTCTGGCTCGGTGGGGTTGTCCTGCTTTGCGCGTTTGTGTGGTTGCTCCACCCGATCCTCACGCCGTTTCTGGTGGCGCTGCTGCTGGCTTATCTGTTCGATCCACTGGTGGATCGCCTGGAGCGACTTGGTATGTCGCGCACCTGGGGCGTGATCGCGGTGTTTGCTTTGTTCACCCTGATCGTCACGGCGCTGATGCTGGTGTTGGTGCCGATGCTCGCCAAGCAGTTGCTGCGTTTGTACGAACTGGCGCCGCAGATGCTCGATTGGCTGCAGCACACGGCAGTGCCGTGGGCACAGTCGAAGCTGGGGTTGTCGGACGGTTTCTGGAAGTTCGACAAGGTCAAGGCCGCGATCAGCGAGCACATGGGGCAGACCACCGACATTGTCGGCGTGGTGCTGAGTCAGGCAACGGCCTCCAGTCTGGCGTTGATCGGCTGGCTGGCCAATCTGGTGCTGATCCCGGTAGTAAGTTTCTACCTGCTGCGCGACTGGGATGTGATGATGGCCAAGATCCGCAGCTTGCTGCCGCGTGATCGGGAAGAGACCATCGTATCGCTGGCCGGTGAATGTCATGAGGTGCTGGGCGCGTTTGTTCGCGGTCAGTTGCTGGTGATGGTGGCGCTGGGCGTGATCTACGCGGCGGGCCTGATGATTGTCGGGCTGGAGCTGGGGCTGTTGATCGGTCTGATCGCGGGTCTGGCGGCCATCGTGCCGTACATGGGCTTCGTGATCGGTATTGGCGCGGCACTGATTGCCGGTTTGTTCCAGTTCGGTGGCGATCTATACCCGATGGTCGGGATCGTCGCGGTGTTCATGGTCGGTCAGGCGCTGGAAGGCATGGTGCTGACGCCGCTGCTGGTGGGTGATCGTATCGGTCTGCACCCGGTGGCGGTGATCTTCGCGATTTTGGCTGGTGGCGAGCTGTTCGGTTTCACCGGTGTGCTGTTGGCGTTGCCGGTGGCGGCGGTGATCATGGTGCTGGTGCGCCATGTGCACGATTTGTACAAGGATTCTGACATCTATAGTGGTGTCGACGAGCCTGAGTTGTAATCGGGCAGGGCGGCCCGGCGAACAGCCGGGTTGGCCCGCGTCCTGCAGGCGCTGGCGCCAAAGAATCTGTCATAAAACCAGCGTGTTAACGCAAACCTTTGATTTTGCTTGGACTCTGTCGCATTGTGCGCTCAGCTTCACGGGTATAAACTTCGCAAACTTTACACAGAGGCCACTAACGGTTCCTTGAGAACTGTTCAGTCAGCATGAAACCGATTCAGCTGCCCCTAGGTGTGCGTCTGCGTGACGACGCCACCTTCATCAACTACTACCCAGGCGCCAATGCCGCTGCACTCGGCTATGTCGAGCGTCTATGCGAAGCCGACGCCGGCTGGACAGAAAGCCTGATCTACCTGTGGGGCAAACACGGCGTAGGGCGTACGCATCTGTTGCAGGCCGCATGTCTGCGTTTCGAGCAGATGGGTGAGCCGGCGGTGTACTTGCCGTTGGCCGAGTTGATGGATCGCGGCGTCGAAATCCTCGATAACCTCGAACAGTACGAACTGGTTTGCCTGGACGACCTGCAGGTGATTGCCGGCAAGGCTGACTGGGAAGAGGCGATGTTTCATCTGTTCAACCGTCTGCGTGACAGCGGTCGGCGCCTGCTGATTGCCGCTTCAACCTCTCCGCGTGAACTGCCGGTCAAACTGGCTGACTTGAAATCGCGCCTGACCCTGGCGCTGATCTTTCAGATGCGCCCGCTCTCCGATGAAGACAAATTGCGCGCCTTGCAACTACGCGCATCGCGTCGCGGTTTGCACCTGACTGACGAAGTCGGGCATTTCATTTTGACTCGCGGTACCCGTAGCATGAGTGCACTGTTCGACTTGCTCGAACAGCTCGATCAGGCCTCGTTGCAGGCTCAGCGCAAGCTGACCATTCCCTTCCTGAAAGAAACGCTGGGCTGGTAACGGCGCGGCTTTTAGCGTGTTTTGGCATATTTCAGGCGTCAGAAAATCCGCTTTCCTGCACGATTTGCAGGCTGCGTATCGGTTCAAATGGGCTTAAGCGCTTAGATGTAAACGAGAAACCGGGAAGTCACAAAAAGATCGATTGAATTTGCAAATGAGGCTGATAGCGGGCATAGTCTCGGCTTCTTTACAACTATCAGCCACGGTCGTGCCCATGCTACAGCGCTTCGCACCCCTCGTGCCTCTCGCACTCGTCACCCTGTTATACGGTTGCGCTGCTCATTCTCCAGTTCAAGAGCAGCCTCAACAGGTTAAAAATTCTGCCACGGCCCAGTCTTCCGTTATTTACCAGGAAGAGCTGGACACGGAAAAAGAACTCAACGAATTCAATGGCAAGAAGCCTTATCAGCTTCCTGTTCTGGCCGACAGCATCCTCGAACGCGGCATGTCCCTGATCGGTACCCGCTACCGTTTCGGCGGTACCTCTGAAGCCGGTTTCGATTGCAGCGGTTTCATCGGCTACCTGTTCCGCGAAGAGGCTGGCATGAACCTGCCACGCTCGACCCGCGAGATGATCAACGTTGATGCGCCGCTGGTGTCACGCAGCAACCTTGAGCCGGGCGATCTGCTGTTCTTCGCCACCAACGGTCGTCGCGGTCGCGTCAGTCACGCCGGTATCTACCTGGGTGACAACCAGTTCATCCACTCCAGCAGTCGTCGCAGCGGCGGTGTTCGCATCGACAGCCTGGGTGACAGCTACTGGAGCAAGACCTTCATCGAAGCGAAACGCGCTCTGGCCAACGCTCCGACTGTTGTCACCGCTCGCAAGTAATTCCCCGATGTCGCTGCGTTCGCAGCGACGACCGGCTCCCGGCAACGGAGTAGACCTGGACTTTACAAGGTGAAGTTAAAGTCTTACTTGAAGTTTGCCGCGTAGCCGCTAGAATCCTGAATCATATTGATGGCAAACCGCCTGCGTGCTTACGCAGGCGGTTTTGTTTTCTGTCCGTCGGCAGAAAAAGCCGCAGCCAGATCAGGATGTTCTGCTTATGACGATGTCGGCCCGCCTTGCTTTGATCTTTTTCGCAGCGCTGCTCAGCGCCTGCGCCAGTCGCACGCCGCCCCCTGCGCCGGTGGTTCGCGCGCCGGTTGTGTTCGGTCCCTCGCAATCTTTCTCGCCCGCTGCCGAGGACGTGCTGTTCCGTGCGCTGGGTTTGGTGGGCACGCCGTATCGCTGGGGCGGCAACACGCCGGATTCCGGGTTTGATTGCAGCGGGCTTATCGGTTTTGTCTACCGTGATGCGGCAGGGATTTCGCTGCCGCGCTCCACGCGCGAGATGATCGTCATGCAGGCGCCGAATGTCGGCAAGGAGGGCTTGCAGACCGGCGACTTGATCTTCTTCGCCACCAATGGCGGCTCGCAGGTCAGTCATGCGGGGATTTATGTCGGCGAAGGGCGCTTTGTGCATGCGCCGGCCACGGGCGGTACGGTGAAGCTGGACAGTCTGTCGAAGGCGTATTGGCAAAAGGCTTATCTGAGCGCCAAGCGGGTGCTGCAGCCGGAGCATCTGGCGCATAACCCGTAATTCAAGTTGCCCATAATCTAATGTGTAGGAGCGAGCCTGCTCGCGATGACGGTGTCACATTCAACATCAATGTTGAATGATCGACCGCTATCGCGAGCAGGCTCGCTCCCACAGTTGTTTCAGGTCACATTCAACATCACTTTGTGGCTGAGACTCGCCAAACCTTGTTGCCGACATCATCCGCCACCAGCAAGCCACCTTGCTGATCGATCACCACGCCCACCGGCCGGCCAAATGCATTCTCATCCTTGTCGAGGAATCCGGTCAGCACATCCACCGGTGTGCCACTCGGCTTGCCGCCGGTAAACGGCACGAAAATCACTTTGTAGCCACTGTGCGGTTTGCGATTCCATGAGCCGTGCTGGCCGATAAAGGCACCTTCCTTGAATTGCGCCGGCAGGTTGTTGCCCTCGGCGAACGTCAGGCCCAAAGACGCAGTGTGCGGCCCGACTGCATAATCCGGGGCAATGGCTTTGGCCACCAGCTCAGGGTTTTGCGGCGACACACGCACATCCACATGCTGGCCGTAGTAACTGAACGGCCAGCCATAAAACCCACCGTCCTTCACGGAAGTGATGTAGTCCGGCACCAGGTCACTGCCGATTTCATCGCGCTCATTCACTGCCGTCCACAGCGCGCCACTGGTGGGTTCCCAGGCCAGGCCATTGGGGTTGCGGATGCCCGAGGCGAAGATGCGGTGGTTGCCGGTCGCCCGATCAACTTCCCAGATCGCGGCGCGACCTTCTTCCTTATCCAGACCATTTTCGCCGACGTTGCTGTTCGACCCGACCGTGACGTACAACTTGCTGCCGTCCTTGCTGGCGATGACGTTTTTGGTCCAGTGGTGATTCAGCGTGCCGCCGGGCAAATCGACAACCTTGATTGGCTGCGACTTGATCTCGGTCGCGCCGGGTTCGTAGTTGAAGCGCAGCAAGCGATCGGTATCAGCGACGTACAGATCGTTGCCGACCAGGGTCATGCCGAAAGGTGAGTTGAGGTTTTGCAGGAACACTGTGCGCGTCTCAGCGACGCCATCGTGGTCGGCGTCACGCAGCAAGGTGATGCGGTTTGGGCTTGGCACGCCAGCGCCGGCCTTGCCCATGACCTTCTTCATGACCCAGCCGCGAATCCCGCTGCTGTCATCCGGTTTTGGCGGGGCATTGGTTTCCGCCACCAGCACATCGCCGTTGGGCAGCACATACAACCAGCGCGGATGATCGAGGCCTTCGGCGAACGCTGCCACCTGGGTGCCAGCCGCCGCTGTCGGTTTGCCGCCCTCGGGCCAGCCGATCGCCGGGGCGATGTTCACCGTCGGGATCAGGGTCTTGTTCGGTTCAGGCAGCTTCGGCGACGGGCCGGTACCGTCGGAGACTTGCAGGCTGGAGGTCTCACCGCAGGCGGCGAGCCCTCCGGCGAAGGCGATGACAAAAACGAGCTGGGGCTTGCGCATTGCTGATCTTCCCTATGAATGCATTCCTAATCATAGAGGAGGGCGCAAGCCCGATGGTTCAACTGCTCAGCCGCGGGCTTCCTTGAACAGCACGGCGATGCCCGGGTGATAGTGGCCCGCTTCGCTGCGTAACTTGCGGTAGGCGTAGGGGAAATACCAGGCGACCGCGCAAGTGTGTTCCTTTTGCAGATCGTCGACCATGTCCTGCAACTCTTCGGGGCTGGCGCTGTGCTGGGCTTTCTGTGGAGCGACAAACAGGCAGCCGAGCTTGAGATCGCTGGCATAGCTTATGCGTTTGGCGTCGTTGGTGATGTCGAGCAGGGCTTGGGTCAGATTCAGGTGGGTAACCTTCGGCCAGCGCTGAGTGACCTGGATAAAGGCGCGGTCTTCGGCACCGGCCAGAAGCAGATCGGCGCGAGCGTTGCGCTCGCCTCCTTCGTTCTGCTTGCGCGTGGCAGTTTCGTTCAAAGTCACCAGCTCCGCCATCCAGGCCGCCGCCGAGAGCAAGCCGAGATTGGCTTTCTCGTCATGCCAGTAAGGGGTGTCGCTGTCGCCGCGCACGGCGTTGTAGCGGTCGATACAGTCAAACCAGCGTTCAAGCACCGGGCGCAGGAATTCCAGGCGCGGGTTGCTGATGATCATGCCTTGCATCGTCATCATCCTTATTGTTGTGATGGGCTTTTCGGGAAAAGCATGGCTCTTTGATATCACTTGTCTCAGCATGGCACAAGACAGGCGTCAGATAATTGATCGGCGGCAGTTATTCGCCCCGATGGCTGCCTCTTTAATTGACGCTCCATCCCCAACCCTCTAACCTTCGCGGCTTGTTTCAGGTGCTCTGTGACCTGCGTCGACAGAGTGAAACAGGGAAGCCGGTGAGGGTTGTCTTCAACTGAAGAACAATGACGATCCCGGCGCTGCCCCCGCAACGGTAAATGAGTGAAAACTGCGCCATGAGCCACTGCCTCGAAAGAAGCGGGAAGGCGCGCAGTCAGGCCAACGCCGCTCATGAGCCCGGAGACCGGCCTGATCCATCCAGCGGCATCACGGTGGGCGATGCCAGGCTTTTTGCCGTCTATTCTTGTGCCTGCCCGCCGTTATCCAGCCTCAACGGAGAGCTCCCCAATGACTGATTCCCCCGAGCGTGACGAACGCCATCTGGCGCGTATGCAGCGCAAGAAAGCCGTGATCGACGAACGCATCGCCAACTCGCCCGACGAGTGCGGCCTGGTGCTGGTGCTGACCGGCAACGGCAAAGGCAAAAGCAGCTCGGCGTTCGGCATGCTCGCCCGCGCCATGGGCCACGGCATGCAGTGCGGTGTGGTGCAGTTCATCAAGGGCCGCAACAGCACGGGTGAAGAGCTGTTCTTCCGGCGCTTCCCCGAGCAGGTGCGTTTTCATGTGATGGGCGAGGGCTTCACCTGGGAAACCCAGGATCGTCAGCGTGACATCGCTGCCGCCGAAGCCGCGTGGGCGGTCTCCCGCGAATTGCTGCGCGATCCGTCGATCGGTCTGGTGGTGCTCGACGAATTGAACATCGCCCTCAAGCACGGCTACCTTGATCTCGATCAGGTACTCAGTGATTTGCAGGCGCGTCCGCCGATGCAGCACGTGATCGTCACCGGTCGTGCGGCCAAGCCGGAAATGATCGAGATGGGCGACACGGTCACTGAAATGGGCATGCTCAAGCACGCCTTCCAGGCCGGTATCAAAGCGCAGAAAGGCGTCGAACTTTGAATCAACCACGTCACTGCCCAGCGGTCCTTATCGCCGCGCCGGCCTCCGGTCAGGGCAAGACCACCGTTACCGCCGCACTGGCCCGTTTGCATCGCAACCACGGGCGCAAGGTGCGCGTCTTCAAATGCGGCCCAGACTTTCTCGACCCGATGATTCTCGAGCGCGCCAGCGGTGCGCCGGTGTATCAACTGGACATGTGGATGGTCGGCGAACAGGAAAGTCGTCGTCTGTTGTGGGAAGCCGCTGCCGAGGCGGACCTGATTCTGATCGAGGGCGTAATGGGCCTGTTCGACGGAACGCCGTCCAGCGCCGATCTGGCACGGCACTTCGGTGTGCCGGTGCTCGGCGTGATCGACGGCACAGCCATGGCGCAGACCTTTGGTGCGCTGGCGCTGGGTTTGGCGAAGTATCAGCCGGATCTGCCGTTTGCTGGCGTGCTGGCTAATCGTGTCGGTACCCTGCGTCATGCGCAGTTGCTCGAAGGCAGTCTCACCGAAGGTTTGCGCTGGTACGGCGCGCTGTCTCGCGAAACCGGTATCGAACTGCCGAGTCGCCATCTCGGCCTGGTCCAGGCCAGCGAACTGAATGATCTGGATATGCGTCTCGATGCCGCCGCCGATGCATTGGCCAGCAGTTGCGAGGTAGCGTTGCCACCGGCCGTGGAATTCGCCGCGCCTGATGTGATCGCCGTCGAACCGTTGCTGAAAAACGTGCGAATTGCTGTCGCCCGTGATGAAGCGTTTGCTTTCACTTACGGCGCCAGTCTCGATCTGTTGCGCGCGATGGGCGCCGAGTTGAGTTTCTTCTCGCCGATCCGCGACACGCAATTGCCTGCGGCGGACAGCCTGTATTTGCCGGGCGGTTATCCAGAATTGCACCACGTTGCGTTGTCGCAGAACACTGCGATGCTTGAGGCGATCCGTGCGCATCATGCGGCCGGGAAACCGTTGCTCGCCGAGTGTGGCGGCATGCTTTATTTGCTTGATTCGCTGACAGATGTTGAAGGTACCCGCGCTGAGCTGGTCGGCCTGCTTAAGGGCGATGCAGTAATGCAAAAGCGTCTGGCTGCGTTGGCGTTGCAGGCGGTCGAACTGCCGGAAGGTTCGTTGCGTGGCCACACTTATCACCATTCCCTGACGACGACTGAGTTGACGCCGATTGCCCGTGGCCTGAGTCCGAACGGTGGGCGTGGGGCGGAGGCGGTTTATCGCGAGGGGCGGATGACGGCTTCTTATGTGCACTTCTATTTCCCGTCGAATCCGACTGCGATTGCCGCATTGTTTGCGCCAGACCGTGAGGCCGCCTTCGCGAGCAAGCTCGCTCCCACAGGGGATCGCGTTTCTTGAGCAAGCACCCCGTCCAATGTGGGAGCGAGCTTGCTCGCGAAGAGGCCATGACTGACAACGCATTCTCCGAAGCCGAACGCGAAGCGGTTTATAGAGCCATTGCCGAACGCCGCGACATGCGTCACTTCACCGGCGGCAGCGTCGAACCACAATTGCTGCGCCGACTTTTGGAAGCTGCCCACCAGGCCCCAAGCGTCGGCCTGATGCAGCCGTGGCGCTTCATCCGTATCAGCGACCGAACTTTACGCGGCCAGATCCAGAACCTCGTCGAAGAAGAACGCATCCGTACCGCCGAAGCCCTCGGCGAGCGCAGCGACGCGTTCATGAAACTCAAGGTCGAAGGCATCAATGACTGCGCCGAAGTGCTGGTTGCGGCGCTGATGGACGATCGCGAAAAGCACATTTTCGGTCGCCGCACGCTGCCGGAAATGGACATGGCTTCGTTGTCCTGCGCGATCCAGAATCTGTGGCTGGCCTCGCGCGCCGAAGGCCTGGGCATGGGCTGGGTCTCGCTGTTCGAGCCGCAAGCGTTGGCGGATTTGTTGAAGCTACCCGAGGGCGCCAAGCCGCTGGCCGTTTTATGCCTGGGCCCGGTCAAGGAATTCTATCCGGCGCCGATGCTGGTACTCGAAGGGTGGGCACAGGCGCGTCCGCTCAATGAGTTGCTGTACGAAAATTATTGGGGAGTGAGTCAATGAGTGTGGCGTTGTTGAGTGTCGCCGCCGTGGCGCTGGATGCGCTGCTGGGTGAACCGAAACGCTGGCATCCGCTGGTGGCGTTCGGCAACTTTGCCGGGCGCATCGAGCAACGTTTCAACGCCGGTGGACGTGGCTGGCGCAGTCACGGCGTCACCGCATGGGTAATCGCGGTACTGCCGCTGACCTTGCTTGCCACCGCGTTCTCCTGGGCGCCGTATGTGGGCTGGGTCGTCGAGATTCTCGCGTTGTATTGCGCCCTCGGCATGCGCAGCCTCGGTGAGCATGTTGCTCCGGTCGCCGCTGCGTTGCGCGCGGATGATCTGGATGAGGCGCGCAAGCGTGTCGGCTATCTGGTCAGCCGCCAGACCGATGAACTCGACAGCACCGCCGTCGCCCGCGCCGCCACTGAGTCGGTGCTGGAAAACGGTAGCGATGCGGTGTTTGCCGCGCTGTTCTGGTTCGTCGTGGCGGGTGCGCCAGGCGTGGTGCTCTATCGCTTGAGTAACACGCTCGATGCGATGTGGGGTTATCGCAATGAACGCTTCGAGCGGTTCGGTTGGGCGGCGGCGAAAATCGACGACGTGTTGAACTACATTCCTGCGCGTCTGGTGGCGTTGACCTACGCACTGCTGGGCAACACCCGACTCGCGTTGAAGTGCTGGCGCACACAGGCGCCGAAGTGGGACAGCCCCAACGCAGGTCCCGTGATGGCGGCGGGCGCCGGTGCGCTGGGCGTGGAACTGGGTGGCCCGGCGATTTATCACGGCGAACTTCACGATCGTCCTCAGCTCGGCGAAGGCGCAGCGGCTGACGCAGATTCCATTGATCGTGGCTGGCAATTGGTCCAGCGCGGGGTATGGTTATGGCTGCTGATTCTCTGCGTGGGGGCTGAATTTTATGCTTGAGCACGGTGGCCGGCTGCGCAAGGCTGCACTCGATTACGGTATTGCCGAGGCTGACTGGCTCGACCTGTCCAGCGGCCTCGCGCCGTGGCCATTCCCGATCCCGGATATCCCGCTGCGCGCCTGGGCGCGCCTGCCGGAAACCGATGACGGTCTGGAGCAGGCCGCGTGCGATTACTACGGTGCCGCGCAAGTGCTGCCGGTGGCCGGTTCGCAGATGGCCATTCAGTTGCTGCCGCGTTTGCGCCGCGCCGGCAAGGTCGGTGTGTTGTCACCGTGTTATGCCGAGCATGCCGAAGCCTGGCGCCGCAGCGGTTATATCGTGCGCGAAGTGCTGGAGCAGGAAGTCGAGTTCTTTCTCGACAGCCTCGATGTGCTGGTGGTGGTCAACCCGAACAACCCGACCGGCCTGAGCCTGACCCCGGCGCGCCTGCTCGACTGGCATGCGCGACTCGCCCGGCGCGGTGGCTGGCTGGTCGTCGATGAGGCCTTCATGGACAACACGCCGCAGTTGAGCCTGGCACCGCATGCGCATCAAGTCGGGCTGATCGTATTGCGTTCGTTCGGCAAGTTTTTCGGTCTGGCCGGAGTACGACTGGGGTTTGTGCTGGCCGAGCGCAAGTTGCTCAAACTGCTCGCTGAACAGGTCGGACCATGGGCGGTGAGCGGGCCAACCCGAGTGTTAGGCCAAGCATGTCTGCAAGACACCGAAGGGCACACACGGCAACGGATTCGCAGCGATGAAGCCAGCGAACGGCTGGCAGCGTTGCTGGAGCGCTATGGCTTCAAGCCGCAGGGCGGTTGCGCGCTGTTCCAGTGGCTGATCACCGAGCATGCCGAAACGTTGCACGAATTCATGGCCCGTCGCGGCATCCTCCTGCGTCTTTTCACCCACAACAGCAGCTTGCGTTTTGGCCTGCCTGCCGATGCAGCCGAAGAGGCGCGTCTCGAGCACGCCTTAATTGCTTTCGCCAAGGACCACCCATGACCACCCTGATGGTGCAAGGCACCACTTCCGACGCCGGTAAAAGCACACTGGTGACGGCGCTGTGCCGCTGGGCGACTCGTCAGGGCGTGGCAGTGGTGCCGTTCAAGCCACAGAACATGGCGCTCAACAGCGCCGTGACCGCCGATGGCGGTGAGATCGGCCGCGCGCAAGCGGTGCAGGCGCAAGCCGCTCATCTTGAGCCGCATACCGACATGAACCCGGTGCTGCTCAAACCGAACAGCGACACGGGCGCGCAGGTGATCATCCATGGGCGTGCCGTCACCACGATGAATGCGGTCGCCTATCACGACTACAAAGCCATCGCGATGCAAGCCGTACTGGCCTCTCATCAACGGCTCAGCGCCGCGTATCCACTGGTGATGGTTGAGGGCGCAGGCTCGCCGGCCGAGATCAATCTGCGTGCCGGTGACATCGCCAACATGGGCTTTGCCGAGGCGGTGGGTTGCCCGGTGTTGCTGATTGCCGACATCAATCGCGGCGGGGTTTTCGCGCATCTGGTCGGCACGCTGGAGTTGCTGTCGCCGAGCGAACAGGCACGGGTCAAAGGTTTCATCATCAACCGTTTTCGCGGCGACATTGCCTTGCTGCAACCGGGCCTCGACTGGCTCGAACAACGCACCGGCAAACCGGTGGTCGGCGTGTTGCCGTACGTGATGGACCTGCATCTGGAGGCCGAGGACGGCATCGATCAGCGCCAGACCGATAAAGCCGAACGAGTGCTGAAAGTGGTGGTGCCGGTGCTGCCGCGCATCAGCAACCACACCGACTTCGATCCGCTGCGTCTGCATCCGCAGGTTGATTTGCAGTTTGTCGGTCCGGGGCAGGCGATTCCGGCGGCTGACCTGATCATCCTGCCGGGCTCGAAAAGCGTGCGCAGTGATCTGGCGTATTTGCGTGCCAATGGCTGGGAGGCTGCGATCAATCGGCATCTGCGTTACGGCGGCAAAGTGCTGGGGGTTTGCGGCGGTCTGCAGATGCTCGGTGAACAGGTGCATGATCCGCTAGGGCTGGAAGGCGCGCCGGGTTCGAGTGTCGGGTTGGGCTTGCTCACGTTCGATACGACGCTGGAAGCCGAGAAGCAGTTGCGCAATGTGCGTGGACGTCTGGCGCTGGAAAATGCGGAAGTCAGTGGCTATGAAATTCATGCGGGCGTGACCACAGGACCGGCGCTGGAAAACGCCGCGGTGCATCTTGATGACGGTCGTTGTGACGGTGCGCAGAGTGCCGATGGGCAGGTGTTCGGCACTTATCTGCATGGCTTGTTCGAATCGCCGGCGGCAAGTGCGGCGTTGCTGCGCTGGGCCGGGTTGAGCGATGTGCAGGTGGTGGATTATCACGGCTTGCGTGAGCGCGATATCGAGCGGCTGGCGGATCTGGTGGAGACGCATCTGGATACTGATCTGTTGCGTCAGCTCTGTGGGATTTGAGTTGCCTGTGCTGGCCTCTTCGCGAGCAGGCTCGCTCCCACATTTGGAATGCGGTCATCTGTGGGAGCGGGCTTGCCCGCGAAAGCGGCAGCCGCCCCAATACATACAATTCAGGATGCCTCCATGCTCCAACTGATCCTCGGCGGCGCCCGCTCCGGCAAAAGTCGTCTGGCCGAAAAACTCGCCAGCGATAGCGGCCTGGCCGTGACTTACATCGCCACCAGCCAGCCGCTCGATGGCGAAATGAGCGACCGCGTCGCCCACCATCGCGCGCGCCGTCCCGCCGAATGGGCGCTCATCGAAGAACCACTGGAACTGGCCCGCGTCCTGCGCGAGTCCGCCAGCGCCGAGCGTTGCCTGCTGGTCGATTGCCTGACCCTGTGGCTGACCAATCTGCTCATGCTTGATGACGCCGAGCGCCTCGCCGCCGAGCGCGAAGCCCTGCTCGAATGCCTGGCCGCGCTGCCGGGTGAAATCATTTTTGTCAGCAACGAGACCGGAATGGGTGTCGTGCCGCTGGGCGAATTGACTCGCCGCTACGTCGATGAAGCCGGTTGGCTGCATCAAGCTTTGGCCGAGCGCTGTCAGCGTGTTGTCCTGACCGTCGCCGGCCTGCCCCTGACTCTGAAAGGACCTGCGTTATGACTCAATCCTGGTGGCTGAACACGTGCAAACCGGTCGATCTCAACGTTGTTGAACAAGCGACGGCACGGCAACAGCAACTGACCAAACCGGCGGGGTCGCTCGGTCGACTGGAATCGGTCGCGGTGCAACTGGCCGGTCTGCAAGGCCAAGTCAAGCCGACGCTGGCGCAGGTCTGGATCGCGATTTTCGCCGGTGATCACGGCGTGGTCGCTGAAGGTGTTTCGGCGTTCCCGCAGGAAGTCACCGGGCAGATGCTGCTCAACTTTGTCAGCGGTGGTGCGGCGATCAGCGTGCTGGCGCGACAGCTTGGTGCGCAGCTGGAAGTGGTCGATCTGGGCACGGTGAATCCAGCGCTGAACCTGGCGGGTGTGCGCCACTTGAACATCGGCGCCGGCACGGCGAATTTCGTACATGGTGCGGCGATGACTCAGGCCCAGGGCGAGCTGGCCTTGCAGGCCGGTCGCGACAGTCTGTTACGCGCGAAAGCGGCAGGCGCGCAGTTGTTCATCGGTGGCGAAATGGGCATTGGCAACACCACCGCTGCAAGCGCCTTGGCCTGCGCCTTGCTCGATTGCCCCGTGACGCATTTGACCGGCCCCGGTACTGGATTGAATGCCGAAGGCGTCAGCCATAAGGCGCAAGTGATCGAGCGCGCCTTGGCGTTGCATGCCGCGCAGCGTGGCGATGCCTTGCAGACCTTGTTCAATCTCGGTGGTTTTGAAATCGCTGCACTGGTCGGCGCGTATCTGGCGGCGGCTCAGGAAGGCATTGCCGTGCTGGTCGATGGCTTTATCTGCACCGTTGCCGCGCTGGTGGCGGTGCGTTTGAATGCGGACTGCCGCGAGTGGTTGTTGTTCGGGCACCGTGGCGCCGAGCCGGGCCATCGCCATGTACTGGAAACGCTGAAGGCTGAGCCGTTGCTAGAGCTGGGTCTGCGTCTGGGCGAGGGCAGTGGTGCGGCACTGGCGGTGCCTTTGTTGCGCCTGGCCTGCGAACTGCACGGGCAGATGGCGACGTTCGCCGAAGCGGCGGTGGCGGATCGTCCGGCATGACGCTGCATCTGGATCTGCTGCGTCACGGCGAGACTGAACTCGGCGGTGGTTTGCGCGGCAGCCTCGATGATGCGCTGACCGAAAGGGGTTGGTCGCAGATGCGTGCGGCGGTGGTCGAGGGCGGGCCGTGGCAGCGGATTGTCAGTTCCCCGCTGCAGCGTTGTGCGCGCTTCGCCGCCGAACTGGGCGAACGGCTGAATCTTCCAGTGCAACTGGACAAGGATCTGCAGGAGCTGCATTTCGGAGCATGGGAAGGGCAGAGCGCGGCGGCGTTGATGGAGACGGATGCAGAGGCGTTGGGGTTGTTCTGGGCCGATCCGTATTCCTTCACTCCACCGCAGGGTGAACCGGTCAGTGAGTTTTCCTCGCGGGTGCTGGCAGCCGTCGCGCGCCTGCACAGTTCTTACGCCGGTGAGCGGGTGTTGCTGATCAGTCACGGCGGTGTGATGCGCTTGATGCTGGCGCAAGCGCGAGGGTTACCGCGCGAACAACTGCTCAATGTCGAAGTCGCTCACGGCGCGTTGTTTGCGCTGACGGTTGAGGCGGATGGTTCACTCAAGGAAGGTCACTGACATGTTGCCGCTGTGGATCGCCCTGCAATTTCTCAGCAGCCTGCCGATTCGCCTGCCGGGGATGCCCGAGCCGGAACAGCTTGGGCGCTCGCTGCTGTTTTATCCGCTGGTGGGGTTGCTGTTCGGCGTGATCCTGTGGGCGCTGAATCTGCTGTTGGCGGGGGCGCCGTTGCTGCTGCACGCGGCATTGCTGTTGACGGTTTGGGTGTTGCTCAGCGGCGCACTTCACCTGGATGGTTTGGCCGACAGCGCCGATGCCTGGCTCGGTGGTTTTGGCGATCGCGAGCGCACGTTGACGATCATGAAAGATCCGCGCAGCGGGCCGATTGCGGTGGTGACGCTGGTGTTGGTGCTGCTGCTCAAGTTTGCGGCGCTGCTGGCGTTGATCGAGCAAGGGCAGGGGCTGGCGTTGATCATCGTGCCGCTGCTCGGGCGGGCGGCGTTGCTCGGGTTGTTTCTGACGACACCGTATGTGCGCGCAGGTGGGTTGGGGCAGGCGTTGGCCGATCATTTGCCGCGCAGGGCCGGTTGGTGGGTACTTGGTTTGAGTGCGCTGGCTTGCTTGTTGATTACCGGAGTTAGCGCGGTGACGGCGTTGCTGATCGCTGTCGGTGTGTTTGTCTGGTTGCGGCAAGTGATGATGCGGCGGTTGGGCGGGACGACCGGCGATACGGCGGGGGCGTTGCTGGAATTGCTGGAAATGGTGGTGTTGGTTGGATGGGTTTTGGTCTGATGGATTTCTACTGGTCATGCCGGCCTCATCGCGAGCAGGCTCACTCCTACAGTTGCCTGCGTTCCCCTGTAGGAGTGAGCCTGCTCGCGAAAGCGGTGTGTCAGGCGCCACAAATGTTATGGGTAAACTCATCTGTAACTTGATTTAACACAGTCGCGGGTATATACACGCATCATGCTTCCATCTCAGTGTTTGTGCACCAACCTGCGTCGCGCCGCGCGTGGCGTCAGCAGGCATTACGACGGCGCTCTCGACGGCTTCGGGATTAACGTTGCCCAGTATTCTTTGCTGTGCAACCTGCAGCGTCTGGATCAACCGAGCATCTCGGAACTGGCCGAAGCCATGGGCCTGGACCGCAGCACCCTCGGGCGCAATCTGCGGGTGCTGGAGGGAGAGGGGCTGGTGGCGCTGGCCGAAGGCGAGGACATGCGCAATCGCATCGTCAAACTCACCGAGACTGGCGTGCAACGCCTGGCTGCGGCACTGCCAGCCTGGGAGGCGGCGCAGCAGCGGTTGATCGACAGACTGGGCGCCGAGAAGCGCGAAACCTTGCTCAGATTGCTGGATGAACTGGCCTGAGGCCGGTTTTTTCCAAACTCAAGCGGGTATATACCCGCAAGCGGAGAATAACAATGACATCGATGTGGCGTACGTGCGGTTGGGTGTTGCTGGGGAGTGCGCTGATCCTGGCGTTGTCATTGGGCGTGCGGCACGGTTTCGGCCTGTTTCTGTCGCCAATGAGTGCGCAGTTCGGCTGGGGGCGAGAAGTGTTTGCCTTCGCCATTGCCTTGCAGAACCTGATCTGGGGCCTGGCGCAGCCGTTTACCGGTGCGCTGGCCGACCGTTTCGGCGCGGCAAAAGTGGTGCTGATCGGGGGCGTGCTGTATGCGCTGGGTCTGGTGTGCATGGGCCTGTCGGACTCAGCGGTGACGCTGTCGCTGAGCGCCGGTCTGCTGATCGGTATCGGTCTGTCCGGCACCTCGTTCTCGGTGATCCTCGGTGTCGTCGGCCGCGCGGTGCCACCGGAGAAACGCAGCATGGGCATGGGCATTGCCAGCGCCGCCGGCTCTTTCGGTCAGTTCGCCATGTTGCCGGGCACCCTTGGCCTGATTGGCTGGCTTGGCTGGTCGGCGGCGCTGTTGGTGTTGGGCTTGCTGGTGGCGCTGATCGTGCCGCTGGTGAGCATGCTCAAGGACAAGCCGCTGCCGGTGCTTGGCCATGAACAGACCCTGTCCGAAGCGCTGCGCGAAGCCTGTTCGCACTCCGGGTTCTGGCTGCTGGCATTCGGCTTTTTCGTTTGCGGTTTTCAGGTGGTGTTCATCGGCGTGCACCTGCCGGCATATCTGGTCGATCAGCATCTGCCAGCCAGTGTCGGCACCACGGTGCTGGCGTTGATCGGGCTGTTCAATATCTTCGGCACCTACACCGCCGGCTGGCTCGGCGGGCGCATGTCCAAGCCGCGCCTGCTGACGGGGTTGTACCTGTTGCGCGCGGTGGTGATCGTGCTGTTCCTGTGGCTGCCGGTGACGACTACGTCGGCGTACCTGTTTGGCATGGCCATGGGCTTCCTGTGGCTGTCGACGGTGCCGTTGACCAACGGCACGGTGGCGACCTTGTTCGGCGTGCGAAATCTGTCCATGCTCGGTGGCATCGTGTTCCTCTTCCATCAGTTGGGGTCGTTCCTCGGTGGCTGGCTGGGCGGGGTGGTGTATGACCGAACCGGGAGTTATGACTTGATCTGGCAAGTGGCAATTGTGCTGAGCCTGCTCGCGGCGGCGCTGAACTGGCCGGTGCGCGAGCGTCCGGTTGCACGCCTGCAAGCCGCAACGGGAGCCGCATGAACCGATTCTGGCCACGATTGGCCCTCATTGCACTCGGCGCCGCTGTGCTGGCGTTGGTGTGGTGGGGCTGGCAGCAGGGCGGCCTGGCCTTGATGCAGTTGGGCATGAGCATTTGCTAGAAATCGGCATGGCGAGTAACGTCGAACGCTGACGATTGCTCAAGGATGTTCGACATGCTGATGCGCTGGTGTGCTGTTCCCGCGTTGCTGATGGCGATCACCGGCCTGGCCCAAGCCGCTGATTGTCCCGAACTGCTGCAAGGCTCGCTGCCCAAGCTGCGATCCAAGGAATCCATTGATCTGTGCAAGCAGTACGCTGACAAACCATTGGTGGTGGTCAACACCGCAAGCTTCTGCGGGTTCGCGCCGCAGTTCGAAGGCCTGGAGGCGCTGCATAAGCGCTACGAAGGGCAAGGGCTGGAAATGCTTGGCGTGCCTTCCAATGACTTCAAACAGGAGTCCAGGGACAGCGCCGAGACCGCCAAGGTCTGCTACGCCAACTACGGCGTGACGTTCAACATGACCGAACCGCAAAAGGTGCGGGGTGATGACGCTACGCATCTGTTCCAGGTGCTCGCTACGCAGAGCAGTGCGCCGAAGTGGAATTTCTACAAGTACGTGGTCGACCGCCAAGGCAAGGTGATCGCCAATTTCTCCAGCCTGACCAAGCCGGACGATCCGGAGTTTATTGCGGCAATCGAAAAGGCTATCGCCTCGAAACCGTTGAAACCCTGAAGCGCTCCCACAACAGCTGCTTGTTGTGAGGGCAAATCTCAAAGCAATAAAAAGCCCCGCTTTCTGCAAACAGAGCGGGGCTTTTTTATGGGCGAGGGGTCAGCCTCGCCATGCAGCATCAGAAGCGGTAGGTCGCGCCGACACCGAAACCGTTTGCCGAGTTTTCATACTTCGAGTTGTAGCTCTGGCCACGATCATTCTGGTTGCGGATATTGACCGACTCTTCCTTCAGGTACGAGTAGGCCACGTCGATGGTCAGGTCTTCGGTCGGGCTCCAGCCGGCACCGATGCTGAAGATGGTCCGGTCGCCGGTAGGAATACGTGGCGAACGGTCGACGTTGTTGGTCGGCGACTGGTCGAAGGTCAGACCGGTACGCAGTACCCATTCCTTGTTCAGCTGATACGAAGTACCCACGGCGTAAGCCCAGGAGTCATGCCAGTTCTGGTCTTCGGTGATTTCCCCGAACTGACCGGCGAGCGCAGGCTGCACACCGGAGTTCTTGACGGTGATTTTTTCCAGCTGGCTCCAACGGGTCCAGGTCGAACCGGCATACACGTTCCAGCGCTCGTTGATCGCCTGGGTAACCGAGAAGTCGATGGATTCAGGCGTGGTGATCTTCAGCGAAGCGTCGTACTTCTGGTTTGGGCTCAGACCGGTCAGGCCCAGCAGGCCGTAGTTGACCTTGGTGTTGCCTTCAAGCTTGTAGTCGACTTTCGAGTGATAAGTCACACCCAGGCGCGTGGTGTCAGTGGCTTGTACCAGCACACCAATGTTGTAGCCCAGTGCGGTGTCGTCACCCTTGATCTTGACCTTGCCGTCCGGGAACGCCTGAGAGATCGACAGGTTGGATTCCAGCGAGCCGTCGATGCGGTTGATGGTCGGACCAAAACCGATCGACACCTTGTCATTGAAGGCGTAGCTGACGGTTGGCTGGAAAGTGATGACCTGAACTTCGGACTTGCTGCCGAAATAACGGCCGGCAAAGCCTTTTTCGTAGTCGGTAATCAGGCCGAACGGCACGTAGACGCCGAGGCCGAATGCCCAGTGGTCGTCGATCGGTTTGACGTAGAAACCCATAGGTACGGAAGTGAAGGGCACCATGTCGCCTTTGTTGCTGCCGCCGTTAGGGCTGGAGCTGGCATCGCTGATATCGGTTTTTGCATCGAGGAATGCTACACCGCCAGTGACTTGCTCGCGCTTGAGGCGCGACATGCCGGCAGGGTTGCCATAAACAGTGCTTGCGTCGTCGGCAGAAGAAGATCGCCCAGCGTAACCGGTGCCCATCCCGCTGATACTGTGTTCGTTGATGGCAAAGCCAGCTGCGAAGATCTGGGTGGATGCCATGGTAACAGCGAGGCTAAGGGTGGTTTTGAGCATGACTTTTTTCATTATTAGAACTCCTGGTGATCACCGGGGCGAAAATTACCAACATTTTCGTCCCGGCGCTATAGCCCGTATGCCTTGAGTTAGAGCGGTTTTGTAGGACAATCAGACCAGATTCGCAGCCTGTTGGCAGATCTTCTGAAACCGGACAGTCAACACGCGACCTGATTCACCGTTGAAACACAGGTGTTCCAGGCATAAGTGAAGTCGCGAAGTCGACCCTGGGGATGAAAGGTCTGGCGCCAGATGCGCGCCATTCCCAGCAAGTCGTCGGAATCGGGGAGGGTGGGGTTCTGCTCTTCGACCAACAGCCAGGCAATGGCCGTGGCGTAACGCAGATTGACCGTCAGTTCCAGATGGGGACCGGTCAGAAAAGCGTGCTGGCTGGCCAGGCCGCGAACCAGGCTGGCACGTTCCGGGTCGAGGGCCAGGTAATCATCCCAAAGGGCTTGATGGCGATGCTCGCCAATGCGGTAGAGGCCATGTCCGCGGCGATCATGCAGGGCGGAACCCAGGGCTGACTGGCTGGCGGCGATGCCCAGCAGCAGAGATTCGGCAGTCGCGCTGTGGCGTCCCAGGTAGATCAGCGTAGGACGGATCACGTAGCGGCACAGTTCGCTGGCAGCGATACCCATAAAACCCTCGGTTCTTGTTGTTAATGGCGAGTCCTGAAGGGGGCTTGGCAGCAGTGGATCGGTTCAGGCTCGCCGCAAGCGGATCACGCCGCTTGAGTTGAAGTGTAGTGTCATATTCGCGACGTAAAGGCCTGTTTTTAAAATATTTCCGGCTTCGAGTTATAACCGTTATATCCGTTGGTGCTTAAGCATTAGCGGCAGAAAGTGAAACATCAGGCAATAAAAAGCCCCGCTTTGTCGGCGGGGCTTTTGCTTTTGCAGCCTTTTCGGCTCTCAGGCAATCAAGGCCTGACGGGTGCGATCGATCACGGCCTGCAGCGGTTCGGCGCTGGAGTACTGATCGGGGTACAAACGCTCGCTGTGGCGGGCGATCCCGTGTTCATTGACGATGGTGAAGCTGAAGCAGCCTTTGCGAGCGGCCATGATCAGGCAGTTCATTGGGGCAAAAGCGTTGGTTAGGGTGCGAATGGCATCCTGAGTCTGGATTTGAGTAGACATAGTTATTAGGTGTTCCTACAAATGACACGGATAAGAACCGTGCAACGTTAAAACGTTCCAGTAACGTCGACCACCATTGGTCGAACGAAGAACCCGACTGGAACAAAGCAGCCAGTTTGAAGCGCAATTAAGTTGGCGCGCTTGGGCTGGCAGGTAGGTACTTAGGAGGGCAGGCATCACAACAAGGGCAAAGGTTCTGGGCCCGGGGTGAAGATCCTGATCAATTTGCAGGTTGGTTCGGTCAGAGTAAGTGCTCTTCGCAACACCCTTCGCATCATTGGAAGGCTGTGTTGTCGCAAGATTTACCTGGAAACCATCGAGGGGTCGTTCCCGCTTTTTTCGGTAGGGCTTCCTGTAAGAAGGCTGACCGTGGGGATGTGTACGACCGGAATTGACTTTCAGCTTGGTACTAACGCCGCGGATACTAACCAATCAATCAGGGTAACGCAAACTTTACCTGAAAAAAGATTGCACCCACCGATTGAGTCTGCTTCGCGCTCCGTGCAATTGCCCGGATTTGGCGCAGCTTTTGACCGTCGGTCGGTGAAGATTCATTCATCGCGCCGCGCGCCAGACCGGTTTTTACCCAGACCGCATACCAAAACGACCCGAAAAAGCGCATCGATATAACCGGGTAACAGGTACTTGTGCACATTAGTTGCGCAAGCTGTCACGGCACTGTCATACCAATCCTGACTCCACTGGCTGCCTGCATCGAAAGTTTAAGTCAATGAAAAACATCGCTTTTTTTTGTTGGTGAAAAAATCGTCAGTTTGACTGCGAGCCCCGTTCCATAAGGCTTTGCGAGAGTTGGAGGACGGTTGTCCACTGAGTTATCCACAGCTTCTGTGGATTGTCCCGAGCGCTTGCTCTAGGACGGGCGTGCCGGGTTGTTTTTCGACTTTACCTGTAAGAAAAAGAGAGTAGAGTGGCGCGCCTTCCGATTCGTCCCGCAGTGCTTTATGAAGTTTCGCTCAGTATCAGACTCTGTTACCTCATCGCCTTCTCCTGTTACTCCGCTCAAGCGATTTTCCGTTCGCGTCGCAGAATGGCTGCTCGACAGCCCGCGCCTGAGCGATAGCCATAATGCCAAACACCTCGCTGGCCGCCTGCTCAAACAGCCGGCGCGTGAAGGTGTGGTAGCTGCGCAAAGTCGTCTCGGACAGTTGATGTGCCGTGAATGCGGTAATGCCCGGGATCGTCGCATCGGTCAGGATCTGCTGCGCCAGGCCGCTCGCGCCGGCGATCGCCGCGCGCAACAAGAACTCGGTCTGCTCGAAGACTGAGCTGTCCAAGACCTGACACCTTGGTTAACCTTCAGGCTTTATAAGATCGGCGGGAGTGGCTATGGCGATGGACTTGACCAGCGTATTGCTGGGGCTTGCAGGGGCGGGATTGCCGCTGCTGGCGCTGGCCTGGCAACTGCAACGCCGGGCGAGCAACGGCCAGGCCGAGGTCGCATTGCTCGAAGAGCGGCTGGCCATGGCGCAATTGGCTCAGGACGGACTCAACGCGCAGCTCGACGCCAGCCGCGATGAAATCGCCGATCTCGGCCAGGCCAATGCAGCCAAGCAGGCTGACCTGGCAGCTCTGCGCCGGGAAGTCGAACTGCTGCAGATCGAGCGTGATGACGCCCGCGATGCCTCCCACGCCTGGAACCTCGAACGAGCGAACAAGGAAGCTGAGCTGCGCCGCCTCGACGCCCAGGCCGCTTCACTGAACGCCGAACTGCGCGAGCAACAGGAAAGCCATCAGCAACGCCTCAACGACCTGCAAGGCTCGCGCGATGAACTGCGTGCGCAGTTTGCCGAGCTGGCCGGGAAAATCTTCGACGAGCGCGAGCAGCGCTTTGCCGAGACCAGTCAGCAACGGCTCGGACAGTTGCTCGATCCGCTCAAGGAACGCATTCAATCCTTCGAAAAACGTGTGGAAGAAAGCTATCAGGCCGAGGCCCGCGAGCGCTTCTCGCTGGCCAAGGAGCTGGAGCGCTTGCAGGCGCTCAACCTGCGCCTGAGCGATGAAGCCACCAACCTGACCCGTGCCCTCAAAGGCCAGAAAACCCAAGGCAACTGGGGCGAGCTGATCCTCGAACGTGTGCTCGAACACGCCGGTCTGGAGAAGGGCCGCGAGTACCAGACCCAGGTCAATCTCAAAGGCCCGGATGGCGAGCGCTTCCAGCCTGACGTGATCATTTACCTGCCGGGCGACAAGCAAGTGGTGGTGGACTCCAAGGTGAGTCTCACCGCCTATCAGCAATACGTTGCGGCTGATGACGATACGCTCGGGCAGATCGCGATCAAGCAGCATGTGCTGTCGTTGCGTAATCACGTCAAAGGCCTGGCCGGCAAGGACTACAAACGGCTAGAGGGCCTGCACAGTCTCGATTTCGTTTTGCTGTTCGTGCCGATCGAGGCGGCGTTTTCAGCAGCCTTGCAGGCAGAACCCTCGCTGTTTCAGGAAGCCTTCGACCGCAACATCGTCATCGTCAGCCCGACCACGTTGCTGGCGACTTTGCGGGTGATCGACAGTCTGTGGAAGCAGGAGCGCCAGAGCCAGAACGCCCGGGAAATCGCCGAGCGCGCCGGATGGCTGTACGACAAGTTCGTATTGTTTATTCAAGATCTGGACGAAGTCGGCAATCGCCTGCAACAGCTGGACAAAGCCTACAGCTCAGCGCGCAACAAACTGACAGAAGGGCGCGGTAATCTGGTCAGTCGCAGTGAACAGCTCAAATTGCTCGGCGCACGGGCGAGCAAGAGCTTGCCGGCGGACCTGCTGGAGCGGGCGATGACCGACGTCGATGGCCTCGTCGAACTCCCTGAATAATCCAAAAAGCTTCGCGAGCAGGCTCGCTCCCATATTGGAATGCATTTCAAACTGTGGGAGCGAGCCTGCTCGCGAAGGCGTCAGTAAAGTCACCCTACAGCGGCAAATACCGACTCAACAAAGCCCGCAACGCCGCTGGCTTGACCGGTTTGGCCAGATAATCCAGCCCCGCCGCATGCACCTGCGCGACCATCTCCGGTCGCCCGTCAGCACTGATCACCACCCCCGGCACCGGTTCACCCAGGCTCGTGCGCAACCACGCCATCAACTCGGTGCCGGTATCGCCGTGATCGAGGTGATAGTCGACCAGCGCCAGTTGCGGCCGCACGCCGTCATTTAACAGCGCTGCACATTCTTCACGATTGCGCGCCGTCCAGACCTGACAGCCCCAGCGGCTGAGCAGGCTGTTCATGCCGATCAGAATGCTGTCTTCATTGTCGATGCACAGCACGCGCGCGCCGCTTGGCAGCTTGCCATTCACTTCGGCGGCAGCGCTTGCCGGCTGGACCTGCGAGCGAGCGAGCGGCACGCTGACGCTGAACACACTGCCGCGCCCCGGCCACGAGCGCACACGCAAGCTGTGGCCGAGAACGCGGCACAAGCCATCGGCAATCGCCAAACCCAGGCCGAGGCCTTTTTCGGCGCGGGTCTGATGACTGTCGAGGCGTTTGAACTCCTCGAAAATCACCTGCTGTTTGTCTTCCGGAATCCCCGGCCCACGATCCCACACCTCCAGGCACAATTCACCGCCACGTCGACGTACGCCGAGCAGCACCGGGCCTTTGGCATAACGGAAGGCGTTGGTGAGGAAATTCTGCAGAATCCTTCGCAGCAATTTGATGTCGCTGTCGATGCGCAAATGACTGCCGCGCACACGGAAGGTCAGGCCTTGTTCCTGTGCCAGCGCCTTGAACTCGGCACCGAGAATGTCGAACAGCTCATTGACCGCAAACGGCTTGCGCTCGGGATTGATCTTGCCGTTTTCCAGGCGGGAAATATCCAGCAGATCACTGATCAAATCCTCCGCCGAGCGCAGTGAGCTGTCGAGATGCTGCACCAGTGTCTGCGCCTCGCGGCTCAAACCCTCCTCTTGATGGGAGAGGGCGGCGGAGAACAATCGAGCGGCATTCAACGGTTGCATCAAGTCATGGCTGACCGCCGCGAGAAAGCGGGTTTTCGACTGGTTGGCGGCTTCGGCGGTGCCCTTGGCTTCGGTCAGCGCGACGTTGAGTTGCGACAGCTCCTGGGTGCGCTCGCTGACCCGTTGTTCCAGCCCTTCATTGGCTTCGGTCAGCGCCTGCTCGGCCTCGCGGAACGCGGTGATGTCGGTGAAACTCATGACGAAACCGCCGCCCGGCATAGGATTACCGATCAACTCGATTACCCGGCCGTTGGGGAATAGCCGTTCAGAGGTATGCGCGCGGCCCTGACGCATCCAGTGCAAACGCCGGGCAACGTGGACTTCTGCTTCGCCGGGGCCGCACAAACCGCGTTCGGCGTTGTAGCGAATGATGTCGGCGATCGGCCGGCCGACGCTGATCAGGCCGTCCGGGTAGTTGAACAGCTCGAGATAGCGCCGGTTCCACGCCACCAGTTTCAGCGACTGGTCGACCACGCTGATGCCCTGGGTAATGTTCTCGATGGCCCCTTGCAGCAGGGCACGGTTGAACTGCAGCACCTCCGAGGCTTCGTCGGCGATGCGCACGACGTCCTCCAGTTGCATTTCCCGGCCTTCGATGGCGGCTTTCACCACCGCGCGGGTTGAAGAGGCGCCGAGCACACCGGCCAGTAAACGCTCGGTATGGGCGATCCATTCGCCGTCGGCATTCTGGTTCGGGTTGAAGCCTTTGCCCTGACGATAGGCAAAACGGATAAAGCTTTGCCGCGCGCGTTCCTCACCGACAAATCGCGCGGCCAGTTGCAGCAAATCGTCGATCTGCACCGCCAGCATCGAGCGTGCACTCGGCCGCGCACTGATCTCCTGACCGATGAAGCGCCCGGCCTGCCAGTGCTCCGACACGCGCGTACGCGACAACACTGAAACCCAGGCGAACAAGGTGAAGTTACCGGCCAGCGACAGCACCACGCCTTGGGTCAGCGGAGTAATCGGCAAATTCAGCGGATTGCTGTGCAGCCAGGCCAGCCCCGGAAAACTGCTCAGCGACCAGCCAAGGCTGTGCGCGGCAATCGGCAGGATCAAGGTGTAGAACCACAGAAACGTGCCGGCGGCCAAACCGGCGAAAACACCACGGCGGTTGGCCTGTTTCCAGTACAGCGCGCCGAGCATCGCTGGCGCCAATTGGGTCACCGCCGCGAACGCGATCTGGCCGATGGTCGCCAGACTCGCGGTCGAGCCGAGCAGGCGATAGCTGACATAGGCCAGCAGCAGGATCAGCACGATGCTCACACGGCGCACCGAGAGCATCCACTGGCGGAACACTTCGAACGGGCGCTCGGCGTTATTGCGCCGCAGCAGCCACGGCAACAGCATGTCGTTGGAGACCATGGTCGACAACGCCACACTGGCGACAATCACCATGCCCGTGGCCGCCGACGCGCCACCGATAAATGCCAGCATCGCCAGCGCCGGATGCGCCTGTGCCAATGGCAGACTGATCACGAAGGAGTCGGGCAAGACGTCACTTGGTAGCATCATCTGACCGGCTAAAGCGATCGGGACTACAAACAAAGCAGCCAGTGCGAGGTACGCTGGAAACACCCATTTGGCCAGGCGCAGATCCTGCGGATCAATGTTCTCGACCACGGTGACGTGGAACTGCCGGGGCAGACAGATGATCGCCATCATTGCCACACCGGTTTGCACCACCATCGACGGCCAGTTGATGGTTTCTTTCCAGTATTCCTCCAGACGCGGGGCAAGCATGGCCTGGTTGAACAGGTCGTCGAAACCGTCATACAGCCCGAATGTGACGAAGGCGCCGACGGCGAGAAACGCGAACAGTTTGACCAGCGATTCGAAAGCAATTGCCAGCACCATGCCGCGGTGGTGCTCGGTGGCATCGAGGTTGCGCGTACCGAAAACGATGGTGAACAGCGCCAGCACCAGCGACACGATCAGTGCGGTGTCCTGAGCGCGGGTGCCCATAGCGTCGGCACCGGCGCCGATCAACAGGTTCACGCCGAGGACAATGCCTTTGAGTTGCAGGGCAATGTAGGGCAGCACGCCGACCAGACAGATCAGCGCCACCACCACCGCCAGCGATTGCGATTTGCCGTAGCGCGCGGCGATAAAGTCAGCGATGGAGGTGATGTTCTCCTGTTTGCTGATCATCACCATCTTCTGCAGAACCCACGGTGCGCCCACCAGCAGCAAAATCGGCCCGAGGTAAATCGGCAGGAATGACCACAGTTGTTCGGCTGCCTGGCCGACCGCACCGAAGAACGTCCAGCTGGTGCAATAAACTGCCAGCGACAGGCTGTACACCCAGGCACGCATGCGCGGCGGCAACGGCGCGCTGCGGCGGTCGCCGTAGAAGGCAATGGCGAACATGATGGCCATGTAGGCCAGGGCGACGGCGGCGATCAGCCCGGTGGACAGCGACATGCAACACTCCCGACAAAAGACTCCCCGGCAATCCTGCCCGGGCGGACAGTCTCGCATGCGCGGGGCGGTTAGTCAGTGTCGACCAAGGTCGTGGCGTGGCGGGGTGTCGCAGGCGTGGAACCGGGTGGTTTTTGTGGTGACCGGGCGGGCCTCTTCGCGAGCAGGCTCGCTCCCACTTTCTGGAATGCATTCCCTTGTGGGAGCGAGTCTGCTCGCGAAGGCGTCAGTCCTGGCGCAGCGCAATATCGATCAGCCGATGCAACTCATCCACCTCCAACGCCGCCGCCGAAAACAGAATGCGGAACACCACTGGCGCCACCACCAGATTGATCAGCCGATCAACACTCGGCGCAGCTTCATTCGGGTGCCGCTCAATGATCGTCTGCAATTGCGCACCAATGATCGTCACGCAATAGCCCGGCGTAGCACTGGCCTGCACGTCACGCATCATGTTGCGCCCGGGCTCGGAGCTCATCTCGTCGAGATACTGCTCGGCCCACGCACGGATATCGCTGCGCAAGCTGCCGGTCTGCGCCGGCTCGCTGTCCGGGCGCATGCGGGCGAGGGCGACGTCGGCCAACAACGCCGCCAGATCACCCCAGCGCCGGTAAATCGTCGACGGAGTAACCCCGGCGCGCGCGGCGATCTGCGGGACGGTAACGCTCGAGCGCTCCTGTTCTTGAAGGAGCGCACGGACCGCCGAATGAATTGCATCCTGCACCCGGGCACTGCGGCCGCCGGGGCGTAAACCTTCTTTAATAGCCATGGGGCAGACCTTAACACAAAGAATTTGCTTTAAGCGCGAGGCGGTAGCACACTCCGCAAAAGCAAAAAATTAGCTTTTGCGGAGTGTGCCCATGACCAGCCTTGCATCCAATCGATCCAGCCTGTGGTTTCTGGCGATGACTTTACTGAGTTTTCTCGCCGCTTCCACCGCGCCGACGCCGTTGTATCACCTGTATCAGGATCAACTGCACTTCTCGGCCGCGGTGCTGACGCTGATCTTCGGCGTTTATGCACTCAGTCTGCTGGCGGCTTTATTAACTGTCGGCTCGCTCTCCGATCACCTGGGACGCAAACCGGTAATCTTCACCGCCGTGCTGCTCAACGCATTGGCGATGCTGCTGTTTATCTACGCCGACAGCGTGGCATGGCTGATCAGCGCGCGCGTTCTGCAAGGGTTTGCCACCGGCATGGCCACCGCGGTTTTAAGCGCGACATTGCTCGACACCGATCGGCAGCATGGGCCGCTGATCAACAGTGTGGCGCCGTTGCTCGGCATGGCCTTGGGCGGCATGGGCTGTGGTTTGCTGGCGGAGTTTGCCCCGGCACCGTTGCAACTGACCTATTGGCTGCTGCTCGCGCTGTTTGTAGTGCAGGGTCTATATGTCTGGCGCTTGCCGGAAAGCGTCAGCCCGCAAGCGGGGGCGTGGGCCTCGTTGCGGCCGACCTTGCACGTGCCGACTCAAGCGCGAGCCACCTTGTGGCGGGTGTTGCCGCTGAACACGGCAACCTGGGCGCTTGGTGGTTTCTACGCATCGCTGGCGCCGTCATTGGTGCGCACCGCCACAGGCTCGAACTCCAATCTGATCGGCGGCGCCACCGTCGCAGCCCTGACGGTGACCGGTGCATTGATGATTTTCACGATGCGCAATCGTCCAGCTGTTCGCGCCTTGCAGTTGGGGGCGAGCCTGCTGCCGGTCGGTCTGGTGTTGATTCTGCTGGGTGTGCACAGCGCCAGTCTGGCGCTGTTTTTCCTAGGCACGCTGGTGGCCGGTTGCGGTTTCGGCTCGGGATTTCTCGGCGCCGTGCGCAGTCTGGTGCCACTGGCCTTGCCCCATGAGCGCGCGGGGTTGATGGCGGCGTATTACGTGCTCAGTTATCTGGCGTTCTGCCTGCCGGCACTGCTCGCCGGGCACTTGTCGCGCAGCTACGGTTTGCTGGCCACCACCGATGGTTACGGGGTGGTGTTGATCGTATTGGCGATTGGCGCACTGTTGCTCAGCCTGCGCCCAGCCGCAGCCAAAGCATGTAGCGCTCCATAACCACGCCGGTTTCGGTTAGCCTTGCCCGGCCTTCTTCTCAAGGATCGATCCATGAAGATTATTCGTAGCAAGACGTTCACCGCCGAGCGAGCCTGGGGCGCGCTGGACATCGCCAACATGAACGGCATCACCACGCGCCTGCACTGGACGGATCAGCCGTACAAATGGCACGTCAACGACGGCGAGGAAGTGTTCGTCGTGCTCGACGGCCAAGTGCTGATGCATTACCGCGAACTGGGCGAAGAAAAACAGGAGCAGCTCAATGTCGGTGACATCTTCTTTGCGAGCGTCGGCACCGAGCACGTCGCCCATCCACAAGGCGTAGCGCGGATTCTAGTGATCGAGAGTGAGGGCAGCGTTTAATCGCTTATTGGTAAAACAGATAACAGTTAGAGAAATTACCCGTTATATAGATATTCGATTCAGTTCTACCATGGACTCAACCTCACCAGAGGAGAGGACTCCATGATGACTTGCCCCCACACTGCCAAACCTGGCCTGAAGCCGTTCCGTCAGCTTCAGCATCCGCGTGAAGTGATCCGCCAGTTCACCCCCAACTGGTTCGCCGCGACCATGGGCACCGGTGTGCTGGCACTGGCGTTGGCGCAACTGCCATTGGCCATTCCCGGCCTCCATGCGATCGCTGAAGGTTTGTGGTTGTTCAACATTCTGTTGTTCACCGTGTTTACCGCTGCCTACACCGCGCGCTGGATTCTGTTCTTTGATGAAGCGCGACGGATTTTCGGTCACTCCACGGTATCGATGTTCTTCGGCACGATTCCCATGGGCATGGCGACGATCATCAACGGCTTTCTGCTGTTCGGCCTGCCACGTTGGGGCGACGGGGTGATTCATCTCGCCGAATTGTTGTGGTGGATTGATGTGGCCATGTCGCTGGCTTGCGGCGTGTTGATTCCCTACATGATGTTTACCCGTCAGGAACACAGCATCGACCAGATGACCGCGGTTTGGCTGTTGCCGGTAGTGGCAGCAGAAGTCGCGGCAGCCAGTGGTGGTCTGCTCGCACCGCATCTCAGCGATGCCCACGCACAACTGGTGGTTCTGACGACGAGCTATGTGCTCTGGGCCTTTTCCCTACCGGTAGCGTTCAGCATTCTGACGATCCTGCTGCTGCGCATGGCCCTGCACAAACTGCCCCACGAAAACATGGCGGCGTCGAGCTGGCTGGCTCTTGGCCCGATCGGCACCGGAGCGTTGGGGATGTTGCTGCTGGGCGGTGATGCGCCAGCGATCTTCACGGCGAACGGTCTGCCCGGCATCGGTGAAATTGCCTCGGGCCTCGGGCTTGTCGCCGGGATTACCCTGTGGGGTTTCGGGCTGTGGTGGATGTTGATGGCGCTGCTGATCACCGTGCGTTACTTGCGTGATGGCATCCCGTGCAACCTCGGCTGGTGGGGATTCACCTTCCCGCTGGGCGTCTATTCGCTGGCAACGCTGAAACTGGCGAGCACCCTGAACCTGACGTTTTTCAGCGTAGTCGGCACGCTTTTGGTGATGTTGCTGGCGGTGATGTGGCTGATCGTCGGTAAACGCACCGTACAAGGCGCCTGGCGCGGCGAGTTGTTTGTCTCGCCGTGCATCGCAGGTTTGAAGAAATAATCTGAAAAGTTTAGGTAAGGTGTGGCCTGGATCGCGCTTCGAGAATCCAATAAGCAGTACCCAGGCCTCTCTACCTTAAACATCAGGGAAACACGGAAGATGAGTCACCCCTCACAGTTCAACCTGCTGCGCACCCGGCGCTTCCTGCCATTCTTCATCACGCAGTCCCTTGGCGCGTTCAACGACAACGTGTTCAAGCAGTCGCTGATCCTTGCCATTCTCTATCGGCTGACCATCGAAGGTGACCGTTCGATCTGGGTCAACCTGTGTGCGTTGCTGTTTATCCTGCCGTTTTTCCTGTTCTCGGCATTGGCCGGGCAGTTCGGGGAAAAGTTCGCCAAGGACGCGCTGATCCGTCTGATCAAGCTCGCGGAAATTGCCATCATGGCCGTAGGATCGATCGGTTTCCTCTTCGATCACTTGTCGCTGATGCTGGTGGCGCTGTTCGCCATGGGTACCCATTCGGCGCTGTTCGGGCCGGTGAAGTATTCGATCCTGCCGCAGGCCTTGCGCGAGGATGAACTGGTGGGCGGCAACGGCCTGGTGGAAATGGGCACGTTTCTGGCGATTCTTGCCGGGACGATCGGCGCCGGGGTCATCATGTCGTCCTCCAACTATGCGCCGTTGGTGTCCTGCGCCATCGTCGGCATCGCGGTGCTGGGTTATCTGGCCAGCCGCAGCATCCCGCGCGCAGCGGCGTCTTCCCCGGAAATGCGTCTGAACTGGAACATTTTCAGCCAATCCTGGGCCACATTGAAGCTTGGCTTGGGTCAGACACCGGCGGTGTCGCGCTCGATTGTCGGCAACTCATGGTTCTGGTTTGTCGGGGCGATCTACCTGACGCAGATTCCGGCCTATGCCAAAGAGTGGATGCACGGCGATGAGACCGTGGTCACCCTGATCCTGACAGTGTTTTCGGTGGGTATCGCGCTCGGTTCGATGCTTTGCGAGAAACTGTCCGGACGCAAGGTCGAGATCGGTCTGGTGCCGTTCGGCTCGTTTGGTTTGACCGTGTTCGGTTTGCTGCTGTGGTGGCATTCCGGCGGGATTCCCGACAGCGTCAGCGGCCACAGCTGGATTGAAGTGCTGGGCTTCGTGCACACCTGGGCGGTATTGGTCGACATCCTCGGCCTCGGCGTATTCGGCGGCTTCTACATCGTGCCGCTGTATGCCTTGATCCAGTCGCGAACGGCCGAGAACGAGCGGGCGCGGGTGATTGCCGCCAACAACATTCTCAACGCGTTGTTTATGGTGGTCTCGGCCATCGTCTCGATCGTGCTGCTGAGTGTGGCCAAGCTGTCGATCCCGCAGTTGTTTCTCGTGGTGTCGCTGCTGAACATTGGCGTTAACGCCTACATCTTCAAAATCGTCCCCGAATTCAGCATGCGCTTCATGATCTGGCTGCTCAGCCATTCCATGTACCGAGTCGAGCACCGCAACCTTGAGGCGATTCCGGATGAAGGCGCGGCATTGCTGGTGTGCAACCACGTGTCGTTCGTGGATGCGTTGCTGATTGGTGGCGCAGTGCGTCGGCCGATTCGCTTTGTCATGTACTACAAGATCTACAACCTGCCGGTGCTGAACTTTATCTTCCGCACTGCGGGGACAATTCCGATTGCCGGACGCAACGAAGACATCCAGATTTACGAAAAGGCCTTCACCCGGATTGCCCAGTATCTGAAGGACGGTGAACTGGTGTGCATCTTCCCGGAAGGCAGGCTGACCGCGGATGGCGAGATGAATGAGTTCAGGGGCGGCCTGACGCGGATTCTCGAAGAGACGCCGGTGCCGGTGATTCCACTGGCATTGCAGGGGTTGTGGGGGAGTTTCTTCAGTCGCGACCCGAATAAAGGTGTGTTTCGGCGGTTGTGGTCGCGGGTGACGTTGGTGGCGGGTTCGCCGGTGGGCGTTGATGCGGCTGAGCCGGCGAAGTTGCAGGGGTTGGTGGGCGAACTGCGCGGGGCAGTCAGATAGCCGGCGAATCGAGAACCTCTTCGCGAGCAAGCCCGCTCCCACAGTTGACCGTATTCCAATGATGGAGCGCGGTTGAATGTGGGAGCGGGCTTACTCGCGAAAGCGGTAGAGGCTTAGGCGCTGACCTTGAGGCCAATCAACCCGGTAATGATCAACGCCACACTGGCCAGCCGAATCAACGCCATCGACTCGCCAAACAGGATGATCCCGGCAATCACCGTGCCCACCGCGCCGACACCGGTCCAGATCGCATAGGCCGTACCCAACGGCAACTCTTTCATTGCCAGACCCAGCAGGCCCAGGCTGATGGCCATGGCTGCAATGGTCAGAACGGTGGGGAGTGGGCGGGTGAAGCCGTCGGTGTATTTCAGGCCGACGGCCCAGCCGACTTCAAACAGCCCGGCGAAAAACAGAATGATCCAGGACATAAGAGACCTCCATCGATTGACGGGGTCGTCCCCAGATTAATGACTCGATCGAGCCGCAGGGTCGTCCCCGCGTTGCGCGCTAGTTTGACCAGCATTAACCCGGGGATCAAGTTGGCGGGTCAGTCGGCCGCTCGCTGCGCCAGTGCCTCGCGATCTTCTTTTTCACTCATGCGTCGGAAGTACGTCGACAGCAGTGCCCCGGAAATATTGTGCCAGACGCTGAACAGCGCGCTCGGCACCGCCGCCAATGGCGAAAAATGCGCACTGGCCAATGCCGCGCCCAATCCTGAATTCTGCATGCCGACCTCCAGTGCCAGCGATTTGCGCTGGGCCAACGGCAGCTTGAACAGGCGCCCGGTGAAGTAGCCCAGCAGATAACCGAAGCTGTTGTGCAGCATCACCACGGCCATGATCAGCAGGCCCGATTCGGCGATTTTTGCCTGACTGGCGGCCACCACGGCGGTGACAATGATCACGATGCTGACCACCGACACCAGCGGCAACACATCGACGGCGTGGCGAACCTTGTCGCCGAGGACGCGTTGTGCGACGACGCCAAGAATGATCGGCAACAGCACCACTTGCAGGATCGACCAGAACAGCTCCATGAACGACACCGGCAACCACGCCGACGCCAGCAGCCAGATCAGTGCCGGGGTCAGCAGGGGCGCGAGGAGGGTGGTGACGGCGGCGATGGCCACCGACAACGCCAGGTCGCCGCGGGCCAGCCAGGTCATGACGTTGGACGAAGTGCCGCTCGGGCAGCAGCCCACCAGAATCACCCCGACGGCGATTTCCGGCGGCAGGTGAAACACCTGGCAGAGCAACCACGCCACACCGGGCATGATCACGAAATGCGCGACCACGCCCAGCGCCACACGCCACGGATGGCGAGCGACGGCGGCGAAGTCTTCGAGTTTGAGGGTCAGGCCCATGCCGAACATCACCAGACCAAGCAGCGGCACGATTGCGCCTTTGAGGCCGAGGAACCACGCCGGTTGCAGGAACGCAATCACAGCGAAAATCAGAACCCAGTAAGCGAAAGTGTTGCCGACAAAGCGGCTGAGTGCAGCCAGTGCGCGCATGGCCTGATCCTTATTATTAAATGAACATCAAAAAACCAATTGTGGGAGCGGGCTTGCTCGCGAAAGCATCGGGTCAGCCAAGTTAATGGTGAATGACACACCGCTTTCGCGAGTAAGCCCGCTCCCACATTGGGATTTCACAAGGCGTTAGATCCCTTGGGGAGTCTCTTCACCACCCAGCGCTTCAACCAGCGCCGGCAGGAAATCGCCGAAGGTCAGCATCATCAGGGTGAAGCTGGCATCCAGTTGCCCCAGCGCCTCATCACCGCCATCCTGTTCCGCCTGGTCCTGCAACAGATCTTCGAACTTCAGACGTTTGACCGTCATCTTGTCGTCGAGCATGAACGACAGTTTGTCCTGCCAGGCCAGCGACAGCTGAGTGACCACTTTGCCGGTGCTCAGGTGCAGCTGGATTTCTTCGCTGGTCAGGTCCTGACGCTTGCAGCGGACAATGCCGCCGTCTTCATGGGTGTCGCGCAGTTCGCACTCGTCCAGGACATAGAAGTCATCAGCGGCTTTTTGTGTGGTGACCCAGTCAGTCATGACCGCAGTCGGTGCCATTTTCACGGTCAACGGACGCACGGGCAGGGTGCCGATCACTTCACGCAAGGTCGACAGCAGGTCTTCGGCACGTTTCGGGCTGGCCGAGTTGACCAGAATCAGGCCCTGTTTCGGCGCGATGGCAGCGAAGGTCGACGAGCGACGGATAAAGGCACGCGGCAGGAACGCCTGGATGATTTCATCCTTGATCTGATCGCGTTCCTTCTTGTAGACCTTGCGCATCTGCTCGGCTTCGATCTCTTCGACCTTTTCCTTGACCGCGTCGCGCACGACGCTGCCCGGCAGAATACGTTCTTCTTTACGCGCGGCAATCAGCAGGAAGTCACCGCTGACGTGCACCAGTGGAGCGTCTTCGCCTTTGCCGAACGGCGCGACGAAACCGTAGGTGGTCAACTCCTGGCTTGCACATGGACGCGCCAGTTTGGTGGCCAGTGCAGTTTCCAGCGCCTCGGCATCGACAGGCAGGTCTTGGGTCAGGCGATAGATAAGCAGGTTTTTGAACCACATGGGGTGAGTCTCTCCTTTATACAAAGGGGGGCATTATTGTCTTCGCCGTCCCATAGGCCAACCCTTCTCTAAGCCTTTGGAAGGCCTGAGAAAATTATTTAAAAAAGTGCTTGCCAGAGGTTGGGTCGCTCCGTAGAATGCGCGCCACACCGAAGCGAAGGGTGATTAGCTCAGCTGGGAGAGCGTCTGCCTTACAAGCAGAATGTCGGCGGTTCGATCCCGTCATCACCCACCATTCGTTTCAAGTGTTTAGCGCAGCGGTAGTTCAGTCGGTTAGAATACCGGCCTGTCACGCCGGGGGTCGCGGGTTCGAGTCCCGTCCGCTGCGCCATATTCGGTAACCTGGAACACTGAACGCCAGGTCACCACGGAAAAACCCGCCAAGGCGGGTTTTTTTCTGCTCCAAGGTTGTACCCGCGGGATGTGTCGTTTTACCGGTTTTCGGATTTATTTGAAAAAAACTTCAATTAAATCAACACTTTAAGAAAACTTGTGGCATAATGCGTCCCGTAACGAAGCGAAGGGTGATTAGCTCAGCTGGGAGAGCGTCTGCCTTACAAGCAGAATGTCGGCGGTTCGATCCCGTCATCACCCACCATTCGTTTCAAGCGTTTCGCGCAGCGGTAGTTCAGTCGGTTAGAATACCGGCCTGTCACGCCGGGGGTCGCGGGTTCGAGTCCCGTCCGCTGCGCCATATTCGGAATCTGGAACACTGAACGCCAGAGTCCACAGAAAGCCCGCCTTGTGCGGGCTTTTTGTTGTCTGCGATTTGTTAAATCCCTGTGGGAGCGGGCTTGCTCGCGAAGGCGTCAGGTCAGCCAACACATTCAGTGAATGACTCACCGCTTTCGCGAGCAAGCCCGCTCCCACCCCACCGCCTCACGGCGCGGCATTCTGGCTGTGCCGATAGTCGCTGACCGCTTCATACACCGCTTTACGCAAGCGGTTGATCCCGCCAACAGGTCGATGCGCCTCAATCCCGAACCACGGATTGAACGACAGGTTGTCACACGCCAGATTCAGCGCCAGCGTATCGAAATCCTGCGCCGGCAGGGTGATGCGCGCCACGGTTTCGAAGGGTGAATCCTGCTCGCGCCATTCGATGCTGGTGTCCTCGAGCGGCATGTACTTGTTGGCATCCTGACGCTGAATCTGCAGTACGAAGCAGGCGGGTACCCGATCCGTCGACAATTGCTGATTCAATGCGCTGCGCAGAAAGTTCGGCAGATCGCGGTTCTGCTTGGGCAATGTGTACGCCGGGCAATTGTCCGGATCGGGTGCGACGCGAAACTTTGCATTGGCCTCGCCGAATTTGTAGGGCGACACCGAAAAGTATGTGATTGCTGTCGGGCTATCCGGTGCTGGCGACAAGGTTGCCAGGGCGATAAACAAATGGCGGATCTGCCAACTGCGCGGATCCCATTCCGGGAAAAAAGCCATGACTTTCTTGCCGTCAGCCTGCGCCGCCACATTCTGACGGTACTCGGCGACATCGCTGACAAAGAAATTCGGGTGGCTGAACATCACAAAATCCTGTTCAGGCAGTGCCTGACGGTTGCCGAGGAACTGTTTTCCCGGAACGTCGAGCAGTTTGATCGCCATGCCCCGGGCGTCACGAATGCTGTCGAACTGTGGATAGGCATTGCCGTTGGACAGGCGCATCATCGCCTGCCAGGTTTTACCTGGCTCACTGAATACGCCTTGTCGCAACGACTGCGCCAGTTCCGGCAGCACCTGCACCTGCGCCTTCACACAGCCATGAGCCTTGGCATGTGCGTCACGCAGATAACGGGTGCCTTCGCGATGCTGATCGACGATGCGCACGGCGGTCTGGATTACGTCCTGCGTCATCGCCGCTTCGCCGGGCGGAACTTGCTCCAGCGCCGACACCGGACCGCGGTGATGCCAGGCAAACCATGCCGTGGCGATGGCCCAGCCGAGCAAGCCGATGGCGACGATTATCAGCAGGGCTTTGCCAAACAGCCGTCCAGACCACAGCCAGATTCTGGCCAGCAGCGGCACTTCTTTCTTGAAGGTCGAGATCATGGCAGTTGCGCCTCCAGGGGGCCGCCGAGGACTTTCAGGTACTCAAGCAGCGCCCAGCGTTCTTGCGGCTGCAACAGCCGGCCAATCACGCCGTTGCTGCGTTCGCCGACACGGAATTCATGGCCGCTGTTGTGGTTGCCAGTGATGCGCGTGTCGAAAAGGAAGCCATTGCTGAACGCTTCGGTGCGATAGCCCAAATGCCGCGGATCGTATTCGAAGCTGCCTTTGAAGAAGGTGGTGGCGCGTTCGTCCTGCGGCGACAGCAATTGATAAATGCTCGACACCGAACCGTTGTGCAGAAACGGCGGGGTGGCCCAGACACCCGCCAGCGGGCGGGCCTTGTAGGCGACTTTTTCGCGCACGCCGATCGGCAGGCCGAAACCGTCCAGCCGTGGTTTTTCCAGCGGTGTGACGTTGGCTTCGCGGTAGGCGCGGTCTTCGACGAACGCGGTCACGTACGCCAGACCCTTGGCCACCGACATTTGGCTCAGGTCCAGCGGTTCCTTGGGTGTCGGATGCAGTCGGACGTCCATGTTTTCCAGTTCTTTCGGATTCCACTGCAAGGCTGTCAGGTCGAAACGGTGGCTGGCGATATTGTTGGCGGCGGTCGGGTCGGTACCGATGACATCGACGGGCAGCATGTGCAAATGCTGCACCCAGCGTTCACCTTCCTGAGTCTGACGCGGAACATGGCAACCGGCGCAATTCTCGGCAAACAGCGCGCGTCCCTTGGCAGCCAGGGGTTTGTCGATGGCGCCAAACAGATCCTCTGGCCAAGCGGGTGGTTTGAGCTTTTGCAGGGTTTCTTCGATTTTGTGCAGATCACGCACGCGCACGCTGGAGGCATAGCGTGCGTCACCCTGCAGTGGCTGGCCGTTGTCATCGAAAAAACTCAGCGTGGCGCCGACGCCCAATGCTTCACCGATATTGCGCGCCATTGGCTGCTGCGCCGAACCGTTCCACTGCACCCAATCGAATGTCCACATGTCCCAGAGCTGCGGATAATCCACCGGGGCATTGGCCACGCGGTAGTTGGCGGGGGAAATCGCATCGCCAAACGTCGCGTTGGCAATGCGTCCGAAGGCATCGGCGCGGCCGGGGCCTTCTTCAGTCGGGTAGAGGCCGCGATGGGTATCGTTCCAGGCGACTTTGAGGAATGTATTCAGTGAGATTTTGAAGTCTTTGCGCAATTGCTCGTGGCGCGTGTCGTATTCGTCGCCCAGCACGGTTCTGGCGAAACGTTCGAATTTCCATGGGTTGTAGTAAGTCGCGGTCAGACTTGCCACCAGTGCCTGTCCGAAACTGCCGCCGCGCAAAGTAGGCACACTGGAAGGCAGCACATGTTGCGCGGTACCTCCGTCGATTCGTAAGGCCTGACCTTTGAAGCGCAATTCGCCGGTGTGGCAAGCGGCGCAAGTGATGTCCAGATATTGCTCGGAGCTGCCAGGATTCTGCTGTCGGGCAAAACCGACAGGAAGGTTGCCGGGGTTGTTCGTCGTGGCTTTCTGCTGTGGATCGGTCAGAAAACCAAAGCGCGCCAGGTAATCGGGCGAGGCGAAACGTTGTGCCGAGAAGGGCAGTTCCAGCGCCTGGAACCACTCATAGCGCAGGCCTTTGACTTGCGTACCCTGAGGCGTGAAATAGTAGGTTTGCCGATCTTCGTCACTCCACTGGTCGAGGTAATGCACCTGTTCGGCGGGGGTGTAGAAGGGTAGTTTGGGATTGGCGACGTAATACAGGACCACGGCGAGAACCAGTCCCAGCAGCACGACGATCAGGGTCAGCACACGGAATAAGAGGCGCAAGATAAACATCCTTGTCGATTTGTTCCGCTGTTATGCCTGAGCCTGGCCCTATGCGGCAAGTGGCCATTACGCCAGATGATGCAAGAAGTCACGACGCCATTTGCCGGGAGAAGATGACAGAAGCTTCATCGTCGCTTCGCGCCAATGCGTTTTAATCCCTGAACTTATCGGAAGTTTCCTGCTCTCATGCCGGTAGCCATTGGTCGTGGCGGCCTGATAAGCTCGCGGCTTTACTCGATTGCCCTTTCGGCGCATGAACAAGGAAATAGCATGAAACAGCATCGGTTGGCGGCGGCGGTTGCCCTGGTTAGCCTGGTCCTCGCGGGTTGTGATTCGCAGACCAGCGTAGAGCTGAAAACCCCGGCGCAAAAAGCTTCCTACGGTATCGGCCTGAACATGGGCAAGAGCCTGGCTCAGGAAGGCATGGATGATCTGGACTCCAAAGCGGTAGCCCAGGGCATCGAAGATGCCGTCGGCAAGAAAGAACAGAAGCTGAAAGATGAAGAACTGGTCGAAGCCTTCGCCGCGCTGCAAAAGCGTGCTGAAGAACGCATGGCCAAGATGAGCGAAGAGTCGGCAGCCGCCGGCAAGAAATTCCTCGAAGAAAACGGCAAGAAGGCGGGTGTAACAACTACCGCTTCGGGTCTGCAATACGAAGTGGTCAAGAAAGCCGACGGCCCACAGCCCAAGCCGACTGACGTCGTGACCGTTCACTACACCGGCAAGCTGACCAACGGCACCGTCTTCGACAGCTCCGTCGAGCGCGGCAGCCCGATCGATCTGCCTGTGAGCGGCGTGATCCCGGGTTGGGTTGAAGGTCTGCAACTGATGCACGTTGGCGAGAAGTACAAACTGTACATCCCTAGCGATCTGGCTTACGGCGCGCAGTCGCCAAGCCCGGCAATCCCGGCCAACTCGGTTCTGGTCTTCGACCTGGAACTGCTGGCCATCAAGGATCCAGCCAAAGAAGCCGCTGCCGCCAAGTAAACGGTAACGGGTCTGCCAACAACGCCTCGCTTATGCGGGGCGTTGTTGCATCTGGACCCCGGCAAGGGTAAACAGAGCGAACCGATGGCGGTCGCGAGAGTCATAGCCAATGAGACTGCCATCGCTAGCCGCCCTGAGCAGCCAAGTCAATGAAATATTGGGGTTTTTTATGTGAGTAAAAAACGCCCGATCTGAGCGCAGCCCTTATGAAACGGGGCTTTCAGCGCTGAAATGCAGCTCTGTTCACAAGGTTATCCACAATTTGTGTGGATAACATTTCAACGGGAGGAATAGATGAAAGCTCCGTGGAATTTCGCTCGATTCCTGCCCTTGGCCGGCCGCCTGCTCGCGCGTGGCCGTTTGCCGACCTTGCTGTTTGCGGTCGCCAGCAAAGGCGCCGCGCAAGGCAATCGTCTCGGTAAACTCAAGGACGATTTACGTCTGCTCCAGGCATTGTGCCTGGCCTACTGGCGCGGCGAGTACCGCGCCATCAGTGGCAAAGCGCTGGTATCGGTGGTAGCGGGCTTGATGTACTTCCTGAGCCCGGTGGACGCGATTCCGGATTTCATTCCCGTGTTCGGCATGCTCGACGACATTGCCGTTCTCGCCTGGCTGATGAAAACCCTCGACGACGAGCTCAATGCATTTCGCGTGTGGCGCAATCGCCAGCAGCCGGAAAAACTCGCCGTGGTCGAACGCCTGCCGGATACCCCCGAACAACTGCAGCTTCAAGGCCCGAAAAAAACCTGAATCTCAGCAACCACGTAGAGATAGATACCCCCCGCGACCTTGGCCGCTGTTAGGATTACACTTCTAGGGAAAAGTGCCGACTCGCTAAGTGTTGTTGTCCTACGGGGTAGTCATGGATATTCAGATAATTGCACGCGATGGCGAACCCGAATACGCGGTTCTGCCGTGGGCTCAGTATCAGGCTCTACTGAAAGCAGCAGGCATCAATGAAACACCGTCGCGTCCGGCAGCCACGCCGCTCGCGGCCACATCAGACCCGATTCTTCCAGGTCTGGATCAACTACGCAGTTTGCGCGAAGGGAAGGGCATCGCTATTGAGGCGCTGGCCCGCACGGTAGGCATCAGCCCGTCTTATCTGGCCATGATCGAAAGTGGCGAGCGTCAGCCCGACGCCGCGATTCGCCGCAGCCTGGCCTGGGAACTGACGGTGCCAGGGTGGAGGGATGAATCGTGAGCGTACGCATCAGTCGTCAACATTGGGACGGATTGCTCGGGGAACTGGATCAGGCGCGCCGCCAGCGCCATCTACTGACTTATCGGGCCTTGCTCGAACGGTTGCAATTGCCGACGCCGGCGATGCAAACCTTGACCGCCGCACTTGAGCATCTGGCGGCGCTGGATGCCAAGGCTGAACAACCGTTGCGCAGTTCGCTGGTGATCAGTCAGGGCGCCAGCCGCTTGCCTCGCACGGGTTTCTTCGAATGCGTTGAACGTCTGGGGCGTTTTTCCGGGCCGTCCGACGGCGTTGCTGCGGCTTCCTGGCATGCCTCTGAAGTGGTCAGGGTGTTCGAATACGAATACCCGGAATCGGCAGAGGCCTGAGTGTTTTTACGACTCAAGGCACGGGCCAGTTACTGGCTGGCGCGCAGGCTGTTTCACTGGTCGTGGTTTGTCCGCCAGCCCCGAGGCTGGCGCTGGCTCGAAGGTCAGTTTGCGCGCATGGCCAACCTTGGCGATGTCGGTGCGCAAAGCTTCTACGGGCACATCCTGACCTTTCGCGGTGTCGGCCTGGGTGCGCGTGAAGAAGGTGTGCGGCTGTTGCGGCTGGCGGCACTCGCGGGTGATGGCAAAGCGGCTTACCAGGTCGGTGTGATCAGCTTGGCCGGGACGCCGAGCAAACCGCCGGACCCTGTCGAAGCCGCGCGCTGGTGGGGTATGGCGGCCAACGCCGGGCACCCGTTGGCCGAGCTCAAATTGAAAGAGTTGAGGCATCGCGACTCAACACTGTAAATCCATTTATGTCTGCTCAAATAAACGCGGCGTGAGGTTTTCCTCACGCCGCGTTTGCGTTTTTGCGCGCCTGTTTATCTATAAGTGCTTTTTTACAGATAAGTCCTACAGGTATCGCCTACTTTCCTGACTTCTTTCCTGATTGATCCCCCGCACAGTTCCCGCGCCTAATTTTTGCGCGAGGGAACGCTCATGTTTGATCCGCTTATTCAGTCCACTTCGCCCACCCGCGTGCGTTGATGGAAGCCGTCACTCGCATCGAGCAAGCACTCGACAGCTTTCCGCAAACCCTCAGCCTTTACCGCGAACAGCTCAAGCATTGGGCCAGTCTAGCGGCGGACAAGGTCAGCCACGCCGCAGATCTGCCGTCGCTGATGGGCATGGAGCGGATCATTCGCTTCGGCTCCGACAGCACTGCCGTCAGCAGCACTGACAACGAATTTTTCTCAGGTGTCGTCCAGTGCCCGAAGAGCGGGGTGATGGAGATCGAGAGCAAGTTTGAGTCGGTGTACGACATTGCGCTTGGCAACATTGTGGTCGATGTGATCGCCATGGATGGTGGTGAAACCACGCCCGTGACGCTCGACGCGCAGGGCAAGGGCTCGTTCAGAGGCGTCGCGGGGAAGTTCTACCGGGTGCAGGTGCACAGCGAGGTCACTGAGAGTCAGGTCGAAGACCTGTTCAAAGCCTATGACGGCCTGACCGCTGAGCTGGACGGCTGGTTACGCAGCGAGTGGCAGGGTTTCAAACCGCAGTGGTCGCAGTCGGTGGCGACGGCAGCGGGCAACGGCATGCTCGCCGGGAGTTGGGCGGCGATCGAGGGGGTGTGGGACAGCATCGGCCTGCTGTCGGACATTCTCAAGGATCCCGGAGCGTTTGCCGAGCGGTTGGGGGACGGTGCCACGCAGTTGATGGAGCTGGCGCAAGCGGCTCCCGATGTCATGGAAAAGCTTCAGTTGCTGGTTAGTGACGAAGCTGCACTGTGTTTATTGCTGCGCACGGCCAGCCTTTGGCTGGAGATGCTGCCGCCCAGTGAGGTCGCCGGCAAAACCGCTGAAGCGGCGTCGATGATGATGGTGCAACTGCTCATCGATGTGCTGATCAGCGTCGTTTTAACGTTTGTCAGTGGTGGTGCCGGCCTCGCTTATCTGACCCTGCGTCTGGCGGATCGCGCCGTGCAATTGCTGTCGGCGGTGAAGCATTTGGTGAAGGCGATGTTCGGCATCGTCGAAGGGTTCATCAAATACGTCGGTCAATACAAAAGCGTTGCCGCCCGAGGCATCGCCGCCGGGGTGAAAAAGGGCCGGATGCAATTGCGCTGGGATGCACAGCGCAACACCTTGTTGAAGAAAGACGAGCATCACGACGACTCGCCGGCTCAGGCGAAAAATCCCAATGGCGACAGCGCCGATTGCGTGCCCCGCACCTGCACCAACGGCTGCCCGGTGTCGATGGTCACCGGCGAAGAGCTGCTGACCCTGACTGATGCGGTGCTTGATGGCGTGTTGCCGTTCGAGTTCAGCCGCTTGTATCGCTCCAGCGCCGTCGAACTCGATGTCGGCCTGGGCTTTGGCTGGAGTCATTCGCTGGCGCATCGGCTGGAATTTTTCGCTGATGAGGTTGTTTGGGTCGACCACGAAAACCGCCGCACCCGCTTTCCGTTGCCGAGCGTTGAACGGCCAGCGATTCACAACAGCCTGTCGCGGGTGGCGATCTTTCTGGGCGATGAACCGGAGGAACTGATCCTCGCGCTGGCCGGGGACGCGGCGCGGTTCTTTCACTTTCGCGCAGGCCGTTTGACGGCGATCAGCGATGCCTATGGCAATCGTCTGACGCTGCAGCGCGATCGCTCTGACCGGGTGCAGCGCCTGGACAACGGCGCCGGGCGCTCGCTGCTGTTGCGCTATGAGCGGGCGCAGTTGCTCGGGGTTGATTACCAGGTGTTTCGCGACGGTGCCTGGAGCACCGAACAGACGCTGGTCAGTTACCGCTACGACGCCTATCAGCGCCTGATCGAAGCGACCAACGCCGTCGGCGACAGCGAGCGTTACGACTACGACGACGCTCACGTGATCCTGCAGCGGCAACTGGCCGGCGGGGCGAGTTTTTTCTGGGAGTGGGAACGTTCCGGTAAGGCTGCC
>NZ_CATKPQ010000002.1:0-149690 GCF_949768005.1 Pseudomonas sp. IT-347P | reverse complement strand
TTTGGCGCAGCCAAACACAGCGAGAGGAGGTGCAGCGAAGCAAACCGTAGGCGCTGCGCCCGGATCGATCCCGCAGCGAAGGAACCCCGAGCCCCAGCGAGCGGGCCGTACGTAGGAGCAAGCGTTTTTTTGCTTACTTTTTTTAGGCGTTTGTAAAAAAAGTGAGTCGCCGTAAGGGCGAAACCGTAATCAGCAACACCCGCAGAAACGGATATACCCCCAAAACCAACCAAACAAAAAAAAGCCCCCCAGGCATACACCTAGGGGGCTTCGAACAAACCAACTAAAAGCTTAGTGATGCTCACGCGTCGCGCGGAACTTCACATCCGGCCAACGCTCTTCCATCAACGCCAGGTTAACCCGCGTCGGCGCCAGGTAAGTCAGGTGACCACCGCCATCGACCGCCAGGTTCTCCACAGCCTTGTTGGAAAACTCCTCAAGCTTCTTCTTGTCAGCGCATTCAATCCAGCGCGCGGAATACACCGTGATCGGCTCATACGAGCACTCAACCTTGTACTCCTCCTTCAAACGGCTGGCGACCACATCGAACTGCAGCACACCCACGGCGCCAAGAATGATGTCGTTGCTGCGCTCCGGGAAGAACACCTGCGTTGCGCCTTCTTCGGCCAACTGCTGCAGGCCCTGACGCAACTGCTTGGACTTCAGCGGATCACGCAGACGCACACGACGGAACAGCTCCGGCGCAAAGTGCGGAATGCCGGTGAACCCGAGCACCTCGCCTTCACTGAAGGTGTCGCCGATCTGGATCGTGCCGTGGTTGTGCAGACCGATGATGTCACCGGCATACGCCTCTTCCAGTTGCTCACGCTCGGAGGAGAAGAACGTCAGGGCGTCGCCGATGCGCACGTCCTTGCCGGTGCGCACGTGACGCATCTTCATGCCTTTTTCGTACTTGCCGGAGCAAATGCGCATGAAGGCGATGCGGTCGCGGTGTTTCGGGTCCATGTTCGCCTGGATCTTGAAGATGAAGCCCGAGAACTTCTCTTCCACCGGCTCGACGGTACGCTCGTTGGCGACACGGGCCAGCGGACGCGGCGCCCAGTCAACGACAGCGTCGAGCACGTGGTCGACCCCGAAGTTGCCCAGAGCGGTACCGAAGAACACCGGGGTCAGTTGACCGTCGAGGAATTCCTGCTGGTTGAATTCGTGGCAGGCGCCCTGCACCAGTTCCAGCTGCTCGATGAAACGCTCGTACTCGTCGCCCAGGTGCGCGCGCGCCTCGTCGGAGTCGAGTTTCTCGATGATCTTGGTTTCGGTGCGTTCGTGACCGTGACCGGCGGTGTAGACAATGATGTAGTCGTCGGCCAAGTGGTACACGCCCTTGAAGTCGCGGTAGCAACCGATCGGCCAAGTGATCGGCGCAGCCTTGATCTTCAGCACGGCTTCGATCTCGTCGAGCAGTTCGATCGGGTCGCGGATGTCACGGTCGAGTTTGTTGATGAAGCTGACGATCGGCGTGTCACGCAGACGGCAGACGTCCATCAGCGCAATGGTCCGTGGCTCTACACCTTTACCGCCGTCGAGAACCATCAGTGCCGAGTCCACCGCCGTCAGGGTGCGGTAGGTATCTTCCGAGAAGTCTTCGTGGCCCGGGGTGTCGAGCAGGTTGATCATGTGTTCGCGATACGGGAACTGCATGACCGACGTGGTAATGGAAATACCCCGCTGTTTCTCCATCTCCATCCAGTCGGATGTCGCATGGCGATCGGATTTACGGGATTTCACCGTACCGGCCACTGCGATCGCCTTGCCCATCAACAGGAGCTTTTCGGTGATCGTGGTTTTACCGGCATCGGGGTGGGAAATAATGGCGAAAGTGCGGCGTTTCGCGACTTCGGCGGCCTGGTGGGTCATGGGAAATCGCCTGGCGGTGATTCAAAAAAGGGCCGCGATTATAGCCCAACTCGACGCAATAACCGAACCGTTGAGCACATTAAGGGTGGCCAAATGCTGCCGCAGATGGGAACCTTTTAAAGCTCGGAGACGTCCATCCCCTGTTACGAATTTTCGTCAGGGGCTGAAAAATCAGCAAGTTAGCCTGACGAGGCTGCGCTCATGGCTCGCTTTCAGACCGCTTTGCCGGTCCTGAAAAACGGCTACTTTTCGCGAACGTTCACTCCCGGCGGCCAAGGTTTGGCATGCCACACGGGACTGCGCTCGCCGACTACAAAAAAAGGAGTCCGCCTGTGGCTATCCGCTATGGCAAAGGGCTGATGGGAGGTGCGGTGGTGATCGCGCTCCTGGCCCTGCTGGTCCACTGGATCGGCGTCAACACGATCGAACACTACCGCGACGATTTGTTGTTTTACCTGCAAGCTCATCTGATTCTCGTCCTCGCTTCAATGCTGGCCGCCCTTGTCGTGGGCATCCCCGCCGGCATCTTCCTCAGTCGCCCGACCATGGTCGGCCGCGCTGAACGCTTCATGCAGATCTTCAATATCGGCAACACCGTGCCTCCGCTGGCCGTGCTTGCGATCGCCTTGGGCGTCCTCGGCATCGGCAGTGGCCCGGCGATCTTCGCTTTATTCCTCGCCTCCTTGTTGCCGATTGTGCGCAACACCTACGAAGGCCTGAAAAACGTCCAGGGCTCGCTGAAAGAAGCGGCCGTCGGCATCGGCATGACGCCGCGCCAGGTGCTGTGGAAAGTCGAATTGCCCAACGCCGTGCCGATCATCGTCGGTGGTGTGCGTGTAGCTCTGGCGATTAACGTCGGCACTGCGCCGCTGGCCTTCCTGATCGGCGCCAACAGCCTTGGCAGCCTGATCTTCCCTGGCATCGCCCTGAACAATCAGCCGCAACTGCTGCTCGGCGCCGCGTGCACCGCGCTGCTGGCCTTGCTGCTCGATGGCGTGGTCACCCTCGCCAGCCGTCTATGGCTGGAACGCGGTTTGCGCCCGTCTTAAGGCTTTTGCGAAGGAATGAATATGAAACGATTTAGCTTGATCTTAGGCTGCATCCTGCTGTTTGCAGGAATTGCGCAAGCCGCCGAGAAGCCCGTGATCCGCCTCGGCGCCCGGGTATTCACCGAGCAAACCCTGCTCGCGGAAATCACCGCGCAATACCTGCGCAGCAAAGGCTACGACGCACAGATCACCGGTGGCCTGGGCAGCAACCTCGCCCGCAGCGCCCACGAAAGCGGGCAACTGGACATGCTCTGGGAATACACCGGCGTGTCGCTGGTGGCCTACAACCATGTCACGGAAAAACTCGACAGCGCGCAGTCCTACGCCCGGGTGAAAGAACTCGACGCGAAAAAAGGCCTGGTCTGGCTGACGCCGTCGAAATTCAGCAACACCTACGCCCTCGCCCTGCCGAAGAAGGTCGCCGAGGAATATCCGCAGATCAACACCATCAGCCAGTTGAACGAAGTGCTGCGCGCCGAGGCCAAGACCAATCATCTGGTGGCTTTGGACACCGAGTTCGCCAATCGCTCCGACGGTCTCGACGGCATGGTCAAGCTCTACGACATGAACCTGACCCGCAAGAACATCCGCCAGATGGACGCGGGCCTGGTCTACACCGCGCTGCGCAACGGTCAAGTGTTTGCCGGTCTGGTTTACACCACCGACGGCCGCTTGAACGCCTTCGGCCTGAAACTGCTGGAAGACGACAAGCACTATTTCCCCGACTACACCGCCGCACCGGTGGTGCGTCAGGCCTACCTCGACGCACACCCGCAACTGGCCGGGCAACTCAAGCCACTGGCCGAACTGTTTGATGACGAAACCATGCGCCAGCTGAACGCGCGGGTCGACGTCGATCACGAAAGCCCATCGAAAGTGGCCGCCGATTTCCTGCGCCAGCACCCACTTAACTAAGGAGGAAAAGTCATGGAATTTCTGAACGTCTTTTCCCACCTCGACTGGCAGCAGGTGATGCACCTGACCTGGCAGCACATCACCCTCGTCGGCATCGCCGTGACCCTGGCGATTGTCGTTGGCGTGCCGCTGGGCATTCTGATGACGCGGTTTCCGACCCTCGCAGGCCCCTTGCAGGCCAGCGCCACCGTGCTGCTGACCGTGCCGTCGATTGCGCTGTTTGGCCTGCTGCTGCCGTTCTACTCCAAGTTCGGCCAGGGCCTCGGCCCGATGCCGGCGATCACCGCCGTGTTCCTTTATTCATTGTTGCCGATCATGCGTAACACCTACCTCGCCCTGACCGGTGTAGAGCCGGGCATCCGTGAAGCCGCGCGCGGCATCGGCATGACCTTCGGCCAGCGCCTGCGCATGGTCGAGTTGCCAATCGCCGTGCCGGTGATCCTCGCCGGTGTGCGCACCGCCGTGGTGATGAACATTGGCGTGATGACCATCGCCGCGACCATCGGCGCCGGCGGCCTCGGTGTGTTGATCCTCGCTTCCATCAGCCGCAGTGACATGTCGATGCTCATCGTCGGCGCGCTGCTGGTCAGTCTTCTGGCGATCTTCGCCGATCTCTTCCTGCAGTGGCTGCAACGTTCGCTGACTCCAAAAGGACTCCTCAAATGATCGAACTTCAAAACCTCAGCAAAACTTTCCAAAGCAACGGCAAAGACGTCAAAGCCGTGGACTCGGTAAGCCTGACCGTCAACGAAGGCGAAATCTGTGTATTCCTCGGGCCATCCGGTTGCGGCAAAAGCACCACACTGAAAATGATCAACCGCCTGATCAAACCGACCTCGGGCAAGATCCTCATCAACGGTGAAGACACCACCGATCTCGACGAGGTGACCCTGCGTCGCAACATCGGTTATGTGATCCAGCAGATCGGTCTGTTCCCGAACATGACCATCGAGGAAAACATCGTCGTCGTGCCGAAACTGCTCGGCTGGGACAAACAGAAATGCCACGACCGCGCCCGCGAATTGATGAGCATGATCAAGCTTGAGCCCAAACAGTATCTGCATCGCTATCCGCGTGAATTGTCCGGTGGCCAGCAACAGCGCATCGGCGTGATCCGCGCACTGGCCGCGGATGCACCGTTGTTGCTGATGGACGAACCGTTCGGCGCGGTCGACCCGATCAACCGCGAGATGATCCAGAACGAGTTCTTCGAGATGCAGCGTGCGCTGAACAAGACCGTGATCATGGTCAGCCACGACATCGACGAAGCGATCAAACTCGGCGACAAGATCGCGATCTTCCGCGCCGGCAAACTGCTGCAGATCGATCACCCGGACACGCTGCTCGCGCATCCGGCAGACGACTTTGTCAGCAGCTTCGTCGGCCAGGACAGCACGCTCAAACGTCTGTTGTTGGTGAAGGCGGAAGATGCGGCGGACAACGCACCGTCGGTGAGCCCGGAAACCCCGGTGGCCGACGCGCTGGAATTGATGGACGAGCATGACCGTCGCTACGTCGTGGTCACTTGCGCCGAGAACAAGGCGCTGGGTTATGTGCGTCGTCGCGACCTGCACCGCCAGACCGGCACCTGCGCGCAGTTCCTGCGTGAGTTCAATGCCACGGCGGCGTACGACGAACATTTGCGCATCCTGCTGTCGCGCATGTACGAGTTCAATCGCGCGTGGCTGCCGGTGATGGATGCCGAGCGGGTGTTCCTCGGTGAGGTGACGCAGGAGTCGATTGCGGCTTATCTGAGCTCGGGTCGTTCGCGCGGGATGAAGACCAGTATCGTCTCGCCGGCTGAAGCGGTAGTCGCCTAAAAAATACACACCTGTGGGAGCGAGCTTGCTCGCGAAAGCGGAATATCAGTCAACAACGATGTCGACTGGGAAAATGCCTTCGCGAGCAAGCTCGCTCCCACAGGATCCGGGTGATTTTTTCTTCACTCATCAGGCGGAAAAGAATCTCAACACCGAATAAGCCCGCAGCCTGTCTAAAGCGACCTGCGAAACAGCCAAAATCCCTCTCACACCCCCCTCTCGCGGCCAACGTCGCCGATGTTGCGCCCATCACACTTACCCACGACTTCGCTGGCAAAAGCCGCGAACGTGCAGGTATTTTTAACACTCGAAAATTCTCGGGGAACATCTGCCCGTCATCTCGGTCGGCTACAAAGAGTGATGAACGCGACGCACGTCAGAAGCGTGCAAAAACGCGACATTTTTAGTTGATCTCAGGCCCCTCACGCCCTAAAGTTCGCGCCGAACGTCCATGCTGGAAACGATCCATCCGGCTCAAGTACTGACGACGAGACAGCAAGGCCAAGGGAAAGCTGCACATCCCGTGGCCTTTTTGCTTTCGGCGACATGCCTTGGGAAGTAGGCGAACCAAAGTGGGGATACGGAGGGCGTTCATGCACCCATTGTTTTTACGAGTTTGCCCATAGGAGCACCCAGCATGTCGATCCAGGTCGAAGACTATTTCGCGCGCACTACATTCGACAAAATGAAGGCGTTCGCCGACAAACAGGAAACCCCGTTCGTGGTGATCGACACCGCGATGATCGCCCAGGCCTACGATGACCTGCGTGCCGGTTTCGAATTCGCCAAGGTCTACTACGCGGTCAAGGCCAACCCGGCCGTCGAGATCATCGACCTGCTCAAAGAAAAAGGTTCGAGCTTCGACATCGCTTCTATCTATGAGCTGGACAAGGTGATGGACCGTGGCGTCAGCCCGGACCGCATCAGCTACGGCAACACCATCAAGAAATCCAAGGACATCCGCTACTTCTACGAGAAGGGCGTGCGTCTGTTCTCCACCGACTCCGAAGCCGACCTGCGCAACATCGCCAAGGCAGCCCCGGGTTCGAAAGTCTATGTGCGCATCCTCACCGAAGGCTCGACCACGGCTGACTGGCCACTGTCGCGCAAATTCGGCTGCCAGACCGACATGGCCATGGACCTGCTGATCCTCGCGCGCGACCTCGGTCTGGTGCCTTACGGCATCTCCTTCCACGTCGGTTCGCAACAGCGCGACATCAGCGTCTGGGACGCGGCGATCGCCAAGGTCAAAGTGATCTTCGAACGTCTGAAAGAAGAAGACGGCATCCACCTCAAGCTGATCAACATGGGCGGCGGCTTCCCGGCCAACTACATCACCCGCACCAACAGCCTGGAAACCTACGCCGAAGAAATCATCCGTTTCCTGAAGGAAGACTTCGGTGATGAGCTGCCGGAAATCATTCTCGAGCCGGGCCGTTCGCTGATCGCCAACGCCGGTATTCTGGTCAGCGAAGTGGTACTCGTTGCACGCAAGTCGCGCACTGCCGTCGAGCGTTGGGTGTATACCGATGTGGGCAAGTTCTCCGGCCTGATCGAAACCATGGACGAAGCGATCAAGTTCCCGATCTGGACCGAGAAGAAAGGCGAGATGGAAGAAGTCGTCATCGCTGGCCCGACTTGCGACAGCGCCGACATCATGTACGAAAACTACAAGTACGGTCTGCCACTGAACCTGGCGATCGGTGATCGGTTGTACTGGTTATCGACGGGTGCTTACACCACCAGTTATAGCGCGGTTGAGTTCAATGGCTTCCCGCCCTTGAAGTCATATTACGTATAATAACTGGCAACTCCAAAAAACCCGTGCCCAGGCACGGGTTTTTTTATTTAGATATTGACAGCGCAACTACACGCCAACAACAAGTTACATAGAAAACATATACCTCGCACATAAAACAACTCTAACCTACGAACTCAATGTCACTTGAAAAGGATTAAAAAGTGCAAACGAGTTCAACTAAATCAATCACAAAGAACGATATAAAGAAAATCAAGGACTACATCGCTACCGCGCAATCACTGCCGCGCTCGATCGCGGATATTGAAAAGCAGTTACAGGCAAAAAATACCGGCATTGTCGGGCTTGAACCCTTTGATATTGTCGAACTGAACCATAAGGTCATCAACAACGCCAATGCATGGGGTGATATCGAATACGCCATGAAGCGCGTCGGTGGCAGCCTGGCAGCCTTCTCGGAGGACCTGGAAAACTTTGGCCAGGAAATCATCGACGCCATCACAACCATGCCCGGCTACTTGAATTATCTCGGCACCATCAGCACGCTCACCGAGGATGAAATAAACAGTCTGCCGCCATTGGAAATAGGCAAGACGGAGAAAAACCGATTTGGCTCCATTCAGGAATCGCTGGTGTTTATCGCCGATTCCATCGATGAGAAGAAGCTCAATAGTCAAGACGTGATACTGCGCCTGCAGTACTTCAAGGCCGAACTCAACAATATCGTCGCTCCAGGCATCGGCAGCAAGATGAAACTGGCGAACAATAACGAGATCAATCGGCAGATCACCGATTTGAACCTGGCCATTGATAAAGCTCAAGCGCGCCTCGATGAGAAGATCCGAGAGGCCGAACCCAATTTCTTCGAGCACTTTCTGGCCTTTATAAGTCCATACCCGATGGGTATTTATCAAACGCTGGAATTATTCGAGATTAAAAATATTGCCCCGTTGCGCGAGCAACGGGACCAACTGGTGGAGCAGGTTAAACAAAAAGACATTCTCGCCGGCACTCTTCTGCAGTTGCACACTGACCTTGACAGTCTTTTAATCTATGTAGACGGCGCCATTCAGAGCACTTCGCAACTTGAAACAGTCTGGGTGTCTATCTCCGAATATATCAACTCTTCAAAAAACAAAGTAATGGGCATGCATGACTTCCTCACGCTCAGAAGCTTCGTTTCGAGTTTGCGTGTTGTCTTGAAAAACTGGAAAACCATTCAAACCAATTCGAATGCACTGATCGCCGCATTCAACTGACTCATATAAAAAACAACGAAAAGGAAATTCTTATGACACTTGCGAGTTACCAACTCCCCGATCTAGCCACAGTTCACGACAGTCGTGAAGCCATCCGATATCAAGCGATTGTGGGCTCCGCCAATTTGTACATCAAAGCCTTGGGCAACGAGCTGCTTGGCCTCAACGCAGCCGTTGGCCACGCGGATCAACTGGCCGCCAACGCCATAACCAGCGCGATCATCGCACTGGAAACCGATGATCTGCGCGAGAACCTGCAAGCCCTGACAGCGTTGATGGCGCGTCAAACAGACACCCAGACCAAGGAAGCCATCAAGGTCTACTCGACAATCTCCAGCCAACTGATTGACCTGTGCACTGACCAGATTTCGCAATTGCACGAAAAACTCGAAGACGGCGTTTACAACGTCCAGAGCGCAAGCATCAGCAACAATCGTTTCCGGCTCGCGGAACTCGCCGACGCCAGAGTCGTTCTGGAGCAGCAACTCATCACCGAGCAAGCGCCCATTGTCCAAATGAATGCTGATTTGCTCGTGCTGAACAACGCGATCAAGGAGTTCGAGAAGCTGACAATTATCGACCGCCTGAAACCACTGCTGGATCAATTGAAGACGTTGTCTGGCAATAACACACCAACGCCGCAAAGCGCCGCGATGGAGGCCGGCATCATTGTTGCCAACAAATTTCTGGACGAGGCCAACGAGCTGATCAAATACCAGAGCCTGACCAAGGCCCGGGACGTCATTCAGAACCGCATCTCGCAGCGTGAGGAACGCGTGTCGTCTCTGACAAGCCAGTTGCGTGAAAACGACAACCGAACCCGGCAATTGAATGACACGCAAAAAGTCATTCCCCACCGACAGGTTTACGTCAGTGAAACCAACAAACTGATCGACGCGCTGTATGCCTTTGTCGATGCGGTCATGGATGGGCCACGCGATGACATCCTGGCACGCGGCGAACTCGTGCTCAAAAACGGCCAGGCACTGCGCAGCTATATGAACAAGCTTCAGGGACGCTGGCTACGCGGTTGATCGCCATCCGTTGCCCTTCATCGCAGATGAGGGGCAACGGTGGCCCCCAGCAAAGTCATCCGCTTACGATAGGCCTGAGCCATGCTGCGGATGTCCGGGTGCGGGGAGGCCAGCAGTGACTCACTGCTGACACGAAGAAAAGCCAGGTTGCCTTTGCTCATTGCTTCACCCAGCCAATTGAGGGCCTCTTCGATCCGCCCCTCACCCGCCAACACCGCCGCGAAACTGAACTGCCCGCGAAAATCCCCAGCCTCGGCCGAACGTTGATACCACTCGCGCGCCGCGACCGGATCCGCCGGGCACACCTGCCCTTCTTCCAGATACCGCCCCAGCAGATTCATCGATTTCGCATGACCCAACTCAGCCGCGCGCCGATACAACGCCAGCGCCTGCAGATGATCCGTCGCCACACCGCGCCCGGTCGCCAGCAGATTGGCCAGGTTGTACATCGCCCAATCGAGCCCGGCCTCCGCTGCGATCCGATAATGCTGCGCCGCCACCGACGCATTTGCCGTCACGCCCCAACCATGCTCATGACAACGCCCGAGCATGTTGCGCGCCATCAGATGCCCGCGCCCGGCGGCGATACCAAACCAGCGCAGCGCCAGCGCCTGATCCTGCGCAATGCCTTGACCATCCAGAAGAATCTGCCCAAGCAATGCTTGCGCTTCAACTTCGCCCTCGCCCGCCGCGAGCAAAACCGCCTGCGCAGCACGGGCCGGACTTTCGCCGAGCATGGCACTGAGTTGTTCGCCACTAAGGATTTCCTCGCGACGCAGTTGAAAACTCATACCTCGACCCAGCGCCGCAGCAAGTTGTGATACGTGCCGGTGAGGCGGATCAGCGATGGGTGATCTGGCATGTCCTGCGTGAGTTGCTGAATCGCGTCGTCCATCTCGAACAACAACGCGCGCTGACTGTCTTCGCGCACCAGACTTTGCGTCCAGAAGAATGATGCATAGCGACTACCCCGCGTAACCGCGTTGACCTTGTGCAAACTGGTGCCGGGGTACAAGACCATGTCGCCGGCCGGCAGCTTCACCCGCTGCGTGCCGTAGGTGTCGTGGATTTCCAGTTCGCCGCCGTCGTAATCCTCAGGCTCGCTGAAGAACAGCGTCGCCGACAGATCGGTGCGCACCCGCTCGATGCTGCCCTTGGGCTGGCGTACCGCGTTGTCGATGTGAAAGTCGAAACTGCCACCGGCCGTGTAACAGTTCACCAACGGCGGGAAGACTTTGTGCGGCAGCGCGGCGGACATGAACCGTGGGTTTTGCCACAACCGTTCCAGCATCGCCGCGCCGATTTCCTTGGCCAGCGGATGGCCTTCGGGCAACTGCAGATTGTGTTTGGCCTTGGCTGATTGAAAGCCCGCGGTGATCTTGCCATCGGCCCAATCGGCCTGCTCCAGTGCCTCGCGGATACGCTGCACTTCGTCTTTCGCGAACAGTCCGGGGATGTGCAGCAGCATGGCGATGTCACCTGATGGCAAAGAGGCGGCAATGGTATTGATTCTTATTGACTGTGTAAAACCCGGTGGACGAATGAACTGGCAAAAACCGTAAGGCTAAATTGTAAAGAATGTAAATTCAGTGCGAATAACAATGTTTCGCAATTGATACGAATACCTGTTTACCCTATATTCCGCCGCCTCAAATCCTTGGGGAGGGGAATAAAAATGGCACGTCAACACGCACAATTACCGGTGAGCTCACCACGTCTGCTCGCCTCTGCCATCGGTATGGCAATCACCGCCGGCACCGCTGGCCAGATGGTGTTCGCTGCAGAAAAAACCGACAGCAAAGCCACCGGCAATGCCATTGCCCTGGACGCCACCTCGATCACGGGCGAAGCCCAGGACTCGACGTCCTATCAGGTCGAAAAAGCCTCCTCACCCAAGTACACCGCACCGCTGGTCGACACCCCGCGCTCGGTCACCGTTATTCCGCAACAAGTCCTGAAAGACACCGGCGCCCTGAACATGCAGGACGCGCTGCGCACCGTGCCGGGCATCACCTTCGGCGCCGGTGAAGGCGGCAACCCACAGGGCGACCGTCCATTCATTCGCGGTTTCGACGCGCAGGGCGACACCTACCTCGACGGCGTGCGCGACACCGGTTCGCAAAGCCGCGAAATCTTCGCCGTGGAAAACATTGAAGTCAGCAAGGGTCCGAACTCTGCCATCGGCGGTCGCGGCGCAGCGGGTGGCAGCATCAACCTGGTAAGCAAGAAAGCGCACCTGGGCAACTCGTTCGACGGCGGCTTCACCTGGGGCTCCGACCAGACCCAGCGCTACACCCTCGACGGCAACTACCAGTTCAGCGACAGCGCTGCCGGCCGTCTGAACCTGATGAGCCACGAGAGCAATGTCGCCGGTCGCGACAAAGTCGATTACGACCGTTGGGGCATCGCGCCGTCGCTGGCGTTTGGCCTGGGCACCGACACCCGCGTCAACCTCGACTACTACCACCTCGAAAGTAACGACACCCCGGACTCGGGCATCCCTTACACCATCCCGACCGGTGGCTCCGCTGCACGCACCAAGTCCAATCCGGACAAGCCGTATGCCGGCGGTGACCACAACAACTTCTACGGTCTGGATCGCGACTTCCGCAAGGGCCACACCGACACCGCGACCTTCGCCATCGAGCATGACCTGAGCGATTCGCTGACGATCAAAAACACCCTGCGTCACGGCACCAGCATGCAGGATTACATCCTGACCCAGCCGGACGACAGCAAGGGCAACGTCAACAACGGCAGCGTCTGGCGTCGGGCGAATACGCGGGTGAGCAACACCGAAACCACCACCAACCAGACTGACCTGTTCGGCAATTTCTACGTCGCCGGCTTCAAGAACAGCTTCTCCACCGGCGTTGAATACACCCGTGAGGAAAGCCAGAAGTCTTCGTACACCGTCAACACCGACACCACGCCGCGCACACCGGGCAACGCCAGCAACAACTGCACCCCGTCGATGATCGGCGCATCGAGCGGCTACAACTGCACCTCGCTGTCGAACCCGAACCCGAACGACCCGTGGAACGGCGCGATCTCGCGCAACTACGCCGGCACCGACACCCAGGCCAACACCTACGCGCTGTATGTGTTCGACACCCTGGAACTGTCTGAGCAGTGGCTGGTAAACATGGGGCTGCGCTACGACCACTTCGACACCGACTACAAGACTTACAACGCCGCGGGTCGCACCACGTCCAAGGGCGATGACACCAGCGAGTTCGTCACCGGCCAGTTCGGCGTCGTCTACAAGCCTGCGGAAAACGGCAGCATCTACGCCTCCTACGCCACCTCTGCCACGCCACCGGGCAACACCCTGGGCGAAGGTCAGGAAGGCAACCCGTTGGGCGGCACCCCGGATCGCAGCGGCAACCTGCTGAGCAGCGACATGGAGCCGGAAACCACCAAGAACTATGAAATCGGCACCAAGTGGGATTTGCTCAACGATCGCCTGTCGCTGACCGCTGACATCTTCCGCACCGAAAAAGAAAACGCTCGCGTACAAGTCGACACCTCGTCGTACGAAAACGCCGGCAAGACCCGCGTGCAAGGTGTCGAGCTGTCGGCCAGCGGCAAGATCACCGACAAGTGGCAAGTGTTCGCCGGTTACGCCTTCATGGACAGCGAACAAGTCGATGGCGGCCCGCTGGGCAAGGCCAACGATGGCAACGAACTGCCGAACACGCCGAAGAACAGCGCCAGCCTGTGGACCACTTACCAGGTCACGCCGAAGCTGACGATCGGTGGCGGCGCGTTCTACGTCGACGACGTGTACGGCAGCGTGGCCAACACCACTATGGTCGACTCGTACGTTCGCTACGACGCGATGGCCGCCTACAAGCTGACCAAGAACGTCGACCTGCAACTCAACGTGCAGAACCTGACCAACGAAACCTACTACGACAAAGCCTTCTCGACCCACTTCGCCAACCAGGCGGCGGGCCGTACGGCACTGTTGAGCACCAACTTCCACTTCTAAACACTGCTGTAAATGTGGGAGCGGACTTGCTCGCGAAAGCGATGTGTCAGAGAAATAGATATCGACTGACACAACGCATTCGGGAGCAAGCCCCCTCCCACAAGGTATGCGCCGCAAGGCCTGGCCCCGTTCTTTCAATTGAACGGGGCTTTTGCGCGTAATAAGGAACGCTTCTCGATAACCCACGGCATAATGCGCGCCGTGAAGACAATTTCCGAACGGACGGCGAGTGACGTGTTGAAGAAAACCCTGTTCCAGTTGCACTGGTTTTTTGGCATCACCGCGGGCCTGGTGCTGGCGTTGATGGGCATCACCGGCGCGGCCTATTCGTTTCAGGACGAGATCCTGCGCGCGCTGAATCCCTCCGTCCTGCAGGTGGAAAAGCAGGTGGCCGGCGTGCTGCCGCCCGTGGAGCTGGTAGAACGCATCGAAACCACGTCCGGTAAAAAAGTCTCGATGCTCTGGGTCGAAACCGACAGTGGCCACGCGGCGCGCGTCTACTTCACCCCGCCCAAAGGCGAGCGACGCGGCGAGATGCGCTACTTCGACCCGTACACCGGCGAGTTCATGGGCAATGCCGTGGGCCAGGACTTCTTCGGCCTGATGCTGCAACTGCACCGTTTCCTCGCCATGGGCGACACCGGGCGCAACATCACTGGCGCCTGCACGCTGATCCTGCTGTTCTTCTGCCTGTCCGGTCTGTACCTGCGCTGGCCGCGCCAGTGGAACAGTTGGCGGGTATGGCTGACGCTGGACTGGAAGAAAAAGGGCCGCGCCTTCAACTGGGATTTGCACTCGGTGGCCGGCACCTGGTGCCTGCTGGTGTATCTGCTGCTGGCGCTGACCGGGTTGTCGTGGTCGTACGAGTGGTACAACAAAGGTCTGACCCGACTGCTTTCCGACGCCCCACAAAACGAGCGCGTGCGCGGTGGTCGCGGCCCGGCACCGGAAGGCCCGGCACCGACCGCCGATTACGCAGCGATGTGGAGCAGCATCTACAGCGCCGCCGGCCCGGGTCTGGCGGCCTACAACATCCGCATGCCGGCCGTCGCGGGCCAACCGGCGACCGTGTTCTACCTGCTCGACAGTTCGCCGCATGATCGCGCTCTGAACCAAATCACCCTCGACCCGGCCACCGGCCTCGTCAAACGCGTCGACCGTTACGCCGACAAGAGCTTCAAGGCGCAATTGCTGACCAGCATTTATGCCCTGCACGTCGGCAGTTATTTCGGGCTGATCGGGCGGATCATCATCACGCTCGCAGCGGTGTGCATGCCGCTGTTTTTCATTACCGGATGGCTGCTGTACCTCGATCGTCGGCGCAAGAAAAAACAGATCAAGGATGCGCGCCAAGGCCTGGAACAACCGGCCGGCGACGCCTCGGCATGGCTGATCGGTTTCGCCAGCCAGAGCGGTTTCGCCGAGCAACTGGCGTGGCAGACCGCCGGGCAATTGCAGGCCGCCGGGTTGCCGGTCAACGTGCAGCCGCTGGCCAATCTCAGCGAACAGGATCTGCGCGATTCGAACAATGTCTTGTTCGTGGTCAGCACCTTCGGTGACGGCGAAGCACCGGACAGCGCCCGCGGTTTCGAACGCAAAGTGCTGGCCGGGGCCTCGACACTCGACAGCCTCAACTACGCAGTGCTCGGCCTCGGCGATCGGCAGTACGCGCACTTCTGCGGTTTCGCCAAACGCCTGCATCAGTGGCTGAGCGAGCACGGCGGCAAGACCCTGTTCGCGCCCGTGGAAGTCGACAGCGGTGATCCGTACGCCCTGCGCCATTGGCAAACGCAACTCGGCCTGCTCACCGGGCAAGCCCCCATCGATACCTGGCAAGCGCCGAACTACGACAACTGGACGCTGACACGCCGCGAACTGTTGAACCCGGACAGCAGCGGTGCGCCGGTTTACCTGCTGGGTTTGAGCGCACCGAACACCAGCAGTTGGCTGGCCGGCGACCTGGTCGAAGTACTGCCACGCAACTGCCCGTGGGCCATCGAACACTTCCTCGACGGCCTCGGCATTCGTGGCGAGACCACAGTGAAAATCAACGGCCTCGACGAGCCGCTCGAAGTGGCGCTGGCCTCGCGGCAATTGCCCGAACATCGCGCACATCTGGTCGGTTTGCACGCGCAATCGCTGGTCGATGCGATGGTGCCGCTAGCCATGCGCGAATACTCGATCGCCTCGATTGCCGCCGACGGCGTGCTGGAGCTGATCGTGCGTCAGGAGCAGCACGCCGATGGCACCCTGGGCATCGGTTCGGGCTGGCTGACTGAGCACGCGCCCGTGGGCGGCAGCATCAGCTTGCGGGTACGCCGCAACAGTGGCTTCCACCTGCCGAACGACCCCGTGCCGATGATTCTTTTGGGCAACGGCACCGGTCTGGCCGGGTTGCGCAGTTTGCTCAAGGCGCGGATTGCTGATGGCCAGCAGCGTCAGTGGTTGTTGTTCGGCGAGCGCAATCGTGAGCACGATTTCCTTTGCCGCGCGGAGCTGGAAGAGTGGTTGATCAATGGTGATCTGGAACGGCTGGATCTGGCGTTTTCGCGGGATCAGGCGGAGAAGGTTTATGTGCAGGATCGTTTGCGTGAGTCGGCTGACGAGTTGAAGAAATGGCTGGCGGACGGGGCGGTGATTTATATCTGTGGCAGCTTGCAGGGGATGGCTTCGGGGGTTGATCAAGCGCTCAACGACATTCTCGGTGCCGCTGAAGTCGAACGCCTGATTGAGCAGGGCCGCTATCGCCGCGACGTCTATTAAAAGCCCCTCACCCTAACCCTCTCCCAAAGGGAGAGGGGACTGACCTTGCGAGATTCACGCAATACGCCGACCTGAACGTGCTTCACCGAATCCAGAATCGAGAGAGGGTTTTGTACCTGATCTCATAATCGACTCGATCTTTCAGGTCGACGTACCTCTTCAGACACCTCCGTCGGCCCCCTCTCCCTCCGGGAGAGGGCTGGGGTGAGGGTCAGCCCTTGATCTTTAAGCAGGCTGCAATTTTTTCTCGAAAACCGCCACCCCATTCAAATCCCGCAACACCACGCTCATCTCCCCGCTCTGCCCTTCAATATTCACCTCGCCAAAAAACTGAAACCCGGCAAACGGTGAAGTGTTCTGCGCTGGCGGCGCCTTCTCGAACACCACTTCCGGGCCAAAGGTCTTATCCAGTGGATTGGGCCCGAAACTCCCGGCATTCAGCGGCCCGGCGACAAACTCCCAGAACGGTTCGAAATCCTGAAACGCCGCGCGATCGGGATGATAGTGATGCGCGGCGCAGTAATGCACGTCCGCCGTCAGGAAGACAAAGTTGCGCACCTGCTGCTTACGCAGATACCCGAGTAATTCGGCGATTTCCACCTCACGCCCCTGCGCCGGACCCGGGTCACCATTAGCTACCGCTTCCCAACGCGCAACACCCGGACTGACCTCACCATCTGGCACACCCAGACCAATCGGCATGTCGGCGGCGATGACCTTCCACTGGGCCTTGGATTTCTTCAAACCGCGCTTGAGCCAGTCCAGTTGCTCACGTCCCAGAAACGGTTTCGCCGCGCCGAGGTTGTCGTCATTGGCGCCGCGATAACTGCGCATGTCGAGCACGAACACATCGAGCATCGGCCCGTAACTGATCTTGCGATAAATCCGTCCGCCACCGTCGGCGGCCTGCAGGCGCATCGGTGAATATTCCAGCCAGGCTTTTCGCGCGCGACCGACCAGGGTGTGGATATCTTTCTCCTGATAGCGCTCGTCGAGCTGCTTGCCCGGCGACCAGTTGTTGACCACTTCATGGTCGTCCCACTGCCAGATCTGCGGCACTTCGGCGTTGAAGCGGCGGATGTTTTCGTCCATCAGGTTGTAGCGGTAGTTGCCACGATAGTCGGCGAGGGTCTGCGCGACTTTGCTCTTGGCTTCGGTAGTAATGTTGCGCCAGATGCGACCGTTTTCCGTGGTGAGCTGCGCAGGGACCGGGCCGTCGGCGTAGATGGTGTCGCCGCTGTGGATAAAGAAGTCCGGCAGGCGCAGGCGCATGGCTTCGTAGATGCGCATGCCGCCAATGTCCGGGTTGATGCCGAAGCCTTGGCCGACGGTGTCGCCGCTCCAGACGAAACGGATATTGCGCCGCGCCGTCGGTGCGCTGCGCAGATGGCCCAGCCATGGCTCGCTGGCAACACCGCTGCGGGCGTCTTTGAAATACACGCGATAGAAAATCGCCTGATCGGCGGGCAGTCCGGTGAGTTCTAAGCGGGCGGTGAAGTCGCTGCGGGCATCGGCGAGCGCCGAGACCACTCGACGCGGGTGGCGAAACTGGCTGCGGGTGTCCCACTCGACCACCATGTGTGCCGAACGATCGCTGCGGCTCCAGATCATCGCGCGGTCGCCTTGCAGGTCGCCGGACTGTACGCCATCAGTCAGTTGCGGACGGTCCTTGACCGAGGCAATCACGGCCGGCGCCAGCCCCGGCATCAGCAGCCCGGCGCCGATACCTTGCACGACACGCCGGCGACCGGGGTTGAAATCGCTCATGGTGTTCTCCCTGAAAAAAGGAAAACTTAAGCACGTTCACATGAAACAGACATGACACCCGCCACACCACAAATTCATTGTGGGAGCGGGCTTGCTCGCGAAGGCGTCGTGTCAGTCGATATTTTTTGTCTGACACACCGCCTTCGCGAGCAAGCCCGCTCCCACAGGGTGGGGCGCGGTGTCAATTAAGCCTTCGCCGGTTCCAGGGCCAGTTCGACGGCTTCGGGGCGTTTGACTATGGCGTAGACGACGGCGGTCAACAAACTCCCCGCCACAATCGCCAGTAGATACAGCAACGCATGGTTGATCGTGTTGGGAATGACCATCACGAACAAACCGCCATGCGGCGACATCAGTTTGCAGCTGAAATACATCGACAATGCGCCGGCCAGCGCGCCGCCGAGAATGCTCGCAGGGATCACCCGCAGCGGATCTTTCGCAGCAAACGGAATCGCTCCTTCGGAAATGAAGCACATGCCCAATACCAACGCCGCCTTACCCGCCTCGCGCTCAGTCTGGGCGAATTTGCGTCGAGCGAGGAAAGTGGCGATGCCCATACCGATTGGCGGCACCATGCCGGCAGCCATGACGGCGGCAATCGGTGCATAGCTGGCATTGGCCGACGTCATCAGGCCGACCGAAAACGCATAGGCCGCTTTATTGATCGGCCCACCAAGGTCAACGCACATCATCGCCCCGAGTACCACGCCCAACAGCACGGCGTTGGCGGTGCCCATGTCTTTGAGGAATGTGGTCATGCTGGCGAGCACGCCTGCAACGGGCTGCCCCACCACATAGATCATGATCAAGCCGACAACCAGACTGGCCAGCAACGGGATGAGCAGAATCGGCTTCAACGCATCAAACGATTGCGGCAGACGCAGCCAGCGACTGATCGCGGCGGCGCTGTAACCGGCGAGGAAACCGGCGATGATGCCGCCAATGAAGCCCGCGCCCAATGTGCTCGCCAGAACACCGCCGATCATGCCGGGCGCGATGCCTGGCCGATCGGCAATCGAATAGGCGATGTAACCGGCCAGCAACGGCACCATCAGAGTGAATGCCGCATCGCCGATCTGCTTGAGCGCAGCCGGCAACGTCCCCGGCTCCTCGAAAGCATTGATGCCGAATGCGAATGACAGCGCGATCATCAAACCGCCCGCCACCACCATCGGCAGCATGAAAGACACACCGGTCAGCAGGTGTTTGTAGACACTGGTCTTCTCTGACCTGGTCGCAGGTTTTCCGTCACTGGCAGCGCTTTCCACCTTGCCTTCCGCCAGCGCTTTTTTCAGCGTCGCTTCGGACTGCTTCAACGCAATGCCAGTGCCGCAACGATAGATCTTCTTACCAGCGAAACGCTCGGTGGCGACTTCGATATCCGCCGCCAGCAACACCACGTCCGCGTCGGCAATCGCCGCCGCGCTCAATGGAGTTTTCGCGCCCACCGAACCTTGGGTTTCAACCTGCAGTTCATAGCCCAGACGCTTGGCGGTTTGCTGCAAGGCTTCGGCGGCCATGAAGGTGTGCGCAACACCGGTTGGGCATGCGGTGATGGCGACGATGCGTGGCGCACGCACTGCATCGATAGCCGGTGCGACTTCGCTGGCGACGTAAACTTCTGCCTCTGCAGCGCCACGACGCAGCACCGCTTCGACATCCTGCAACGCCTGCGCCGGGGCGATCTGAAACACCCGTTTACCGACAAAGCGGCTCATGTCCACCGCGCCGGTGGTGACCAGCAATACCCACTCCGCCGCCGCAATGGTCGCTGCCGACAACTCGCGCTCCGGGTGCGCTGCATCGACCACTTCAACGCTGGTGCTCCAGCCCTGACGCTGCGCCGCCGCATCGAGCAAACGCGCGCACAGCACACTGGTGACCATGCCGTTCGGGCAAGCCGTAACAATGGCTAACTTCATGACAAACCCTCTTATTGTTCTGTCAGGGGACGCACGCGCACGCCCTGTTCGAGCTGCGCTAGTTGCGCAGTGTCGTTGATGCCGAAACCGATCTGGGTCACTGCCATCGCCGCAATCGCGGTGGCCGTGCGCAAGGTTTGCTCAGGCGTATCGGCGCTGAGCAGACCGTGGAGCATGCCGGCCAGCAATGAATCGCCGGCACCGACCGTGCTGGCGACGCTGACCTTCGGTGGCGTGGCGTGCAAGGCCGAACCGACGCTGAACCAGTTAACACCGTCGGCACCGTGGGAAATCACCACGTGTTCGATGCCTTGCGCATGCAAACGCGCCGCTGCCTGGGCTTCGGCCGTCTGAGAAACCACCTCGCAACCGAGCGCATCGGCAAGTTCTTCAGTGTTCGGTTTGATCAGCCACGGGCTGGCCAGCAACGCTGCGCGCAAGGCTTCGCCGCTGCTGTCGAGGGCGACTTTCAAGCCGAGCTGGTTGAGCCGTTCGATCAACTCACGCAACCACTGCGCGGTGACGCCACGGGGCAAACTGCCGGCGACCACCACCGCATCGTGACCCGGCGCAATCTGCACCAAACGCTCAAGCAACGCCTGTTGCGCAGCGGCGTCGACCACCGGCCCCGGGCCGTTGATGTCGGTGATGCGGCCATCCTGCTCGGCGACCTTGATGTTGCTGCGCGTCTCGCCCGGCACGCGGATAAACGCGTCGACAAACCCGCGCTTGGCGAACAGGGTTTCGAACGCTTGCAGATTGTCTTCACCGAGAAAGCCACTGACCGTCAGTTGATGGCCGAGGTCAGCCAGCACCTGGGCGACGTTCACGCCTTTGCCGGCGGCGTGGGTGTGCATCTCGTCGCTGCGATTGACCTGACCGGCCTCCAGGCGTGGCAGTTCGACGGTGAGGTCAAGCGCCGGGTTGAGGGTCAGGGTGAGAATCTTGGCCATTACAGGGCCTCCACTAATGCGCGCACTTCGTCGGCGCTGCCCACGGCCAGGGCCTGTTGAGCAAGGGTTTGCGCCTGGGTCAGGCTGAGTTCGCGGATGCGCGCCTTGACTTCGGCGATGCTGCGCCCGGACACGCTGAGTTCATCAACGCCGAGGCCGACCAGCACCGGCACTGCCAGCGGATCTGCTGCCAGTTCGCCGCAGACGCCAACCCATTTGCCATGGGCATGGGCCGCGCGCACGGTGATGTCGATCAGTTGCAGCACCGCCGGGTGCAAGCCGTCCGCTTGTGCGGACAGCGTCGGATGACCACGGTCGATGGCCAGGGTGTATTGGGTGAGGTCGTTGGTGCCGACGCTGAAGAAGTCGACTTCCTTGGCCAGCACTGGCGCGAGCAACGCGGCGGACGGTACTTCGATCATGATCCCCAGTTGCAGATCGGCGACCGGGATTTCCAGACGCAGACGCTCGGTCATGTCGCGGGCCTGACGCCATTCTTCGACGCTGCCGACCATCGGAAACATGATGCGCAGCGGACGGTTATCCGCCGAACGCAACAAGGCGCGCAGTTGCGCTTCCATGATCTGCGGACGCTGCAAAGTCAGGCGAATGCCGCGCACGCCGAGAAACGGGTTTTCTTCCTTGGCGATCGGCCAATACGGCAGCGGTTTGTCGCCGCCGACATCCAGCGTGCGCACCACCAGCGGTCGACCCGCAAGGCCGTCGAGGACGCGGCGGTATTCAGCTTCTTGCGTGGCTTCGTCCGGCGCTTGCGGGTGGGCCATGAAAATCAGTTCGGTGCGCAGCAGACCAATGCCTTCGGCGCCCTGCTCTACCGCTGCGGTGACTCCGGCGCTTTCACCGATGTTGGCGAACACTTCAACGGCGTGACCGTCAGTGGTGTGTGCCGGTTGATGACGTTGTTCGGCAGCAATCTTCAGGCGCTGCTCGCGGGTGTCACGTTCTTCGGCGGCGCGTTGCAGGGTCGCTGCATCGGCGTCGACGTGCAGGCGACCGCGCTGGCCGTCGAGCAGCAACGGCGTGCCCGGTTTGAGCAGCAACACTGCCGCGCCAGCGCCAACCAGCGCCGGAATGCCAAGGGCTCGCGCAACGATTGCACTGTGCGCCGTGGCGCCACCGCGGGCGGTGAGAATCCCTGCCACGCGCGCCGGGTCCAGCCGTGCGACATCAGACGGGCCGACCTCGTCCATCACCAGAATGTACGGTTGCTCAGGCTCGCTCGCCGTTTGTACGCCACACAGTTGCGCCAGCACGCGGCGACCAATATCACGCAGATCCGCCGCCCGTTCGGCGAGCAACGCGTCCTGCAGCGATTCCTGTTGTCTGGCCGCCGCTTCAATCACCGCCATCCACGCCGCTTCGGCGCTTTCGCCCTGCTTGAGGCGGGTGTCGACTTCATCGGTGAGGTCCGGGTCGTCGAGCATCTCCTGATGGGTGATGAAGATCTCGCGGATGGCTTTGGCTTTGCTACGTTCGATCAGCCCCTGAATGTCACTGCGCACGTCGCTGAGCGCTTGCTTGAGACGTTCGCGCTCAACGGCGGCGGACTCGCCGCGCAGCGGGTAATCGATGGTTTGTTGCACTTGAATATGCGCAGGGCCGATGGCAATGCCGGGGGCTGCCGGGATCGCCTGCAACTGCGCGCCGGACGCCGGAGCGATCAGCACTTCGGCCATGTCGGCGATGACTTCGCGTTGCTGACTCACGGCTGGCAGCGGTTCGACTTCTTCACCGAGGCCTTCTTCGATCGCGGCCAACAGCGCCGGCAAGGCATCGGCGGCGATGCTCGGTTCAGCGATCAACTCCAACACCTGACCACGTCGGGCGCCGAGGCTGAGCAGTTTGCTCAGGCTCTTTACCGACACGGCGCTGTCCTGACCATCGACGATGCGCACACGGATCTCGCCATCAAAACTCTTCGCCAGTTGCGCGAGGATCTTCGCCGGGCGCGCATGCAGACCGTGGGCGTTGGCCAGCGCAATACGGGCGCTCGGCCAATCGGCCGGCAATTCACCGCCGAGCACTTCGAGGACTTTGCGGCTGCTGGTGGCGCGGCCCAGTTCATGGCCGCGACCTTCGATCAGCAACGCACACAAACGCTCAAGCAGCGCCTGATGCGCCTCACCGAGGCTGGCCAGGCAGAACAGACCGCTGAGCGGCTGACCGAGGTAGCGCATCGGTTTGTCCGGGGTGACGAACGCCAGCCCCGGACGCTTCACGGTCTGCTCGCTGTGCAGCCACCACAAGCCATCACCCAGCGGCAGCGCTTCGACCTGCTGCAACACACCGGCAAAACCGTTGCTCACACAATCGGCCTGACGCAGCAGACGTGCGCCACGCCAGACCAGCTCTTCGAAATCGTCGGCCGAGACGCCGAGGCCGATCATCTGTGCATCCAGCGCCAACTCCTGCGGCGCGCCTTGCAGCAGTTTCAGCAGCGCTTCGGGGGAGCTGGCGCGACGCAAGGCCTGGCCCAGATCGGTCTCACCGAGGGCGCGGGTCAGCAGTTGCAGCAGGCGCAGGTGTTCGTCGGATTTGGCGGCGATGCCAATCGCCAGATAAACGATCTGGCCATCGCCCCAATCTACGCCTTCCGGGAACTGCATCAGGCGTACGCCAGTGGCGAACACTTGGTCGCGGGTTTCCGGGGTCCCGTGGGGAATGGCAATACCTTGACCGAGAAAGGTCGAGCCCTGGGCTTCCCGTGCCTGCAATCCAGCGAGGTAACCGTCGGCAACCAGACCATCGGCCACCAGGTGATTGGCGAGCAGTTGCAGGGCAGCGGGTTTATCCACAGCCGCTTGGCCCATGGATATCTGCTCTATAGTGAGCTCGAGCATGCGATCTCCTTTTTGGCGCTTTATGAGTGCCAGGTATTGTTTTGGATGGTTTGCAGCTTAGGCGCTTTACCGCTTTGCTTTTCGGCGGCAGTTTTGGCGGTTTCACGGCAGCACCGGCCAAAGGCGTCTAAAACGTAGAAAATACGCTTGCTGAAACGTTTAATCTAGATTGATCGGCACGTTACTCGATAATGTCCCATCCTTGAAGTCCAACTTGTCGGATGCGCTGCGACAATAGTCGCCTGCCCTAATCGGGTAGGATTGGCGAAAATGTTGCGGCAAGCTCGAAAAAACAAGGAAATCCCGGGTTGAAACTCAGTGATATCGCACGGTTGGCCGGAGTGTCCGTGACCACCGCCAGCTACGTCATCAACGGCAAGGCCGAACAGCAGCGCATCAGCAACGCCACCGTCGAGCGGGTGCGGGCGGTGGTCGATCTGCACGGCTTCACGCCAAACCCTCAGGCGGCCGGGCTGCGCAGTCGGCACACGCGCACGCTGGGCTTTATTCTGCCGGATCTGGAAAACCCCAGTTACGCGCGGATCGCCAAGCTGCTCGAGCAAGGTGCGCGGGCGCGCGGCTATCAATTGCTGATCGCCAGCTCCGACGATGCGCCGGACAGCGAGCGGCAGTTGCTGCAACTGTTCCGCGCGCGCCGTTGCGATGCGCTGATCGTCGCCAGTTGCCTGCCGGCCGGCGATGACAGCTATCGGCAGTTACAGGCCAAAGGGTTGCCGATCATCGCCATCGACCGGGTCATGGAACCCGAGCATTTCTGCTCGGTGATCAGTGACGACCGCGAAGCCAGCCTGCACTTGACCCAGAGCTTGCTTGATCCACAACCGAAGCAGATCGTACTGCTCGGCGCGCGTGCGGAACTGAGCATCAGCCAGGAACGCGCCGCCGGTTTCAAACAGGCGCTGGTCGACTTCAAAGGCGAAGTGCTGGTCGAACATGCCGAATCCTTCAGTCGCGAATGCGGCAAGCAATTGATGGAAGAACTCCTGCAACGTCTGGGGCATTTGCCCGATGCGCTGGTGACCACTTCCTACGTGCTGCTGCAGGGCGTGTTCGATGCGCTGCATGACTTCCCGCTGAAATCGCGCCCGCTGCGCCTCGGCACCTTCGGCGATACGCAGTTGCTGGATTTCCTGCCGCTGCCGGTCAACGCCATGGCCCAGCAGCACCAGTTGATCGCCGACAAGGCGCTCGAACTGGCGCTGGCTGCGGTCGAGCAGTCGGAGTACAAGCCCGGCGTGCAAGCCATTGCGCGGACTTTCAAGCAGCGTATTCACCGGGACTGAACCGTGGAGCTGATCGACAGCCACACCCACCTCGACTTCCCCGACTTCGATGCCGATCGCTCGGCGTTGCTCGCCGAAAGCCGCGCCCTTGGGGTGCGGCGGATGGTGGTGCTGGGGGTCTATGAGGGCAATTGGCAACGGGTCTGGGATCTGGTGCAGAGCGATGCCGGTTTGTACGCGGCATTCGGTCTGCATCCGGTGTATCTCGATCAGCATCGCCCCGAAGATTTGTCGGCACTCGGTGATTGGCTGACGCGATTGCGCGGTCATCGGCAGTTGTGCGCGGTGGGCGAGATCGGTCTGGATTACTTCATCGAAACCCTCGACCGCGAGCGGCAACAGGCGCTGTTCGAGGCACAACTACAATTGGCCGCAGACTTTCATTTGCCAGCGCTGATCCATGTGCGGCGCAGCCACGCGGCGGTGATCGCGACGCTCAAGCGCGTCAAGCTCAAACGCGCGGGGATCATCCACGCCTTTGCCGGCAGCCGCGAAGAAGCGCGGGAATACATCAAACTCGGTTTCAAACTCGGCCTGGGCGGCGCGCCGACCTGGCCGCAAGCGTTGCGCATGCATCGGGTGCTGGCAGAGTTGCCACTGGACTCGATCGTGCTGGAAACCGATTCGCCGGACATGGCGCCAGCGATGTTCCCGGGTGTTCGCAATTCACCGGCGCACTTGCCCGCGATTTGCGCGGCACTGGCCGAACTGATGAAGATCAGCCCGGAGCAACTGGCCACCGCCAGCAGCGCCAACAGCTGCGAAGTCTTCGGCTGGTAATATATCCCCCCTGTGGGAGCGGGCTTGCTCGCGAAAGCGGTGTATCAGTCAACGACTATGCCGACTGGCACTCCGCTTTCGCGAGCAAGCCCGCTCCCACATTTCGATCTGCGGGGTATCAGACGCGGAAGGCACTGATCAGTTGTTTGAGCTCCACAACCTGGGCTGACAACGCCCGGCTGGCATCTTCAGTCTGATGCGCGCCTTGCGCCGTGCGCTCGCCGGCACGATTGATTTCGACGATGTTCTGATCGATGTCATGGGCCACCGCCGTTTGCTGCTCAACGGCGGCGGCAATCTGCTGGTTCTGATCGACGATCATGCCGACCGCACCGAGAATGTTTTCCAGCGCCTGCTGGACTTTTTCCGATTGCCCCACCGTGCCATTGGCCATCTGATGGCTGATGCCCATGGCTTTCACCGCCGCACCAACGCCGCCGTGCAGTTTGGCAATCATCTGTTCGATTTCTTCGGTTGATTGCTGGGTGCGTTTGGCCAAGGTGCGCACTTCGTCGGCGACCACGGCAAAACCGCGTCCCTGCTCGCCCGCGCGCGCCGCTTCGATCGCGGCGTTGAGCGCCAGCAGGTTGGTCTGTTCGGCGATGCTCTTGATCACTTCCAGCACGCGGCTGATCGACTGGCTGTCGCTGGCCAATTGGTTGATCACCAGCACCGACTGGTCGATCTCGCTGGCCAGCGCGGCAATGCTGCCCTGCTGCGACTCGACCAGGCCACGACCGTTGATGGTCTCGTCATTGACGCTGTGGGCGCTGCTCACCGCTGCCGCCGCACTGCGTGCCACTTCCAGTGAGGTGGCCGACATCTGGTTCATCGCCGTCGCCACTTGCTCGATCTGCGTGCGCTGTCCGGCGACTGCCTGATTGCTTTGCGCGGAGACGCTTTCAACCTGCCCGGCCTGGCGCTCGACCTCGGCGACGGTCTGCCCCACGCGTTCGATCAAATCGTGAATCTTCCTCACCGTGCCATTGAACACTTCGCCCAACTCGCCCAGCTCATCGCGGCTGTTGGCCTTGAAGTTGACGGTCATGTCCCCGGCCGCGACGTTGTCCATCATCGCGCCCAAGCGTTTCAACGTGGTGCGGGTCGAGGCATAGAAACCCGCGTAAAGATAGAAAATCAGCACGAACACCACCGACAGCGCCACCGCTTGCAAGATCATGTGCGTGCGGTTTTGCGCCAGACGCTGCTGCAATTGGGTGTCGAGAAATTTCAGCGTGGCTTCGTTGAGCTGGTAAGTGCGGTCGATCAGCCCGGTGACTTGATCGTAAAACGCCTGCCATGGTGCATCGAGGGTATCGGCCATCACCACCTGCTCTTCAAACAGTTCGCTGGCCTGTTTCAACGAGGCCTTGCTGCTGTCCGCCACAGCGCTGAGGTGTTCCCGCGCGGCTTTGCTGGAGCCGAGAGCTTCCTGCAGTTTCAGAGCGTACTCGGCCTGGAGTTTTTCGATCTGCACCAACAATTCATCAAAGCGGGTGCTCGACGAACTGTTGAGAAAACCCTGGCCCAAGGAGTACGAACCCATCGCCCGGCCTTCGCCGAGGGTTTGCGTGATAGTCGGCGTGATCAGGGTGACCAGTTCACTGAGCTGGCGGATGTCGCTTTGGTTATCGCGACTGAGGCCGGCCTGACTGCTGATGATCTGGTTGAAAATCTGCGCACTGGCCAGCAGCTTGCCGATCAATGCGCTTTTGCTCTGCAGCGAGTTTTCCGCTTGCTGAGCCTTGAACGCGGCGATCATTTCTTCGCGTTTACCGTCGAAGACCTGAATCTGCTCCGGATCGTCAGTCATCGCCGTCAGCCCTTGCAGGCGCGCCAACACCGCTTGCTCAAGGGTGGTGATCTGCGCCTCGACGTTGCCGGCCTTGCCGGACTGGCCGAGGGTGACGTTGATCTGCACCAGGTTGTTGAGGGTTTCCAGATCCCGACGCAGAGCCAGACTGCTGCCCAGCAGATCAAGGCTTTGCAGCTCGACCCGAGTGCCCTGGAATTCACGATAGGAATCGCGCACCAGATAGAAATTGGTCACCAGCATCGGCACCAGGAACAGCACGCTGATCAGGCTGAACTTCATGCCGAAGCTCAGACGGTTCATCAGCGAGACGGCGGGATAGAGCAAGCTCTTCACTGGAAGTCTCCCTTGGTTTTTCTTGTTTTTATTGGCAGGCGCGGGACGACAGCAGATAGCCACTATCGAGCGCCATCTCTGTATAGCTCAAATCGGAGGGAGGTTTTGTAACTTAAGGTTAACGACATCGCAGCCCGCGACGCACATCTCCGTGTAGGAGCTGCCGCTGGCTGCGATCTTTCTTTGAACCAATGAAATCAGTGGATCAGAACTGTCCACAAAGCGAACCCGGCATACCACAGCACCGCCGCGCGCAGCAGCAACTCCCACAGGCAATCGAGGGTGTTGATGCCCTCCGGCCCGACCACTGGCGGTGGAATCTCCCCCGCCGCCAGACCGACCCGGTTGATCAGTTGCGCAGCGCTGATGTTCCAGTTGAGCAGCTCATGCAGCATCACCCGACTGACCGCGACAAAGTTGCCGACCAGCGCCAGACTCGCCGCCAACAAGCGTACCGGCAGCCAGTCAAAGGCGTGTCGCAGCTGCGCGGCGCGCTCGACCAACGCCGGATTCTGGCCATGCTCTTGGGCCAGCGCCAGCAGGCGATACGCCAACGCCGCCACCGGGCCGAGCACGAAATACCAGAAGATCACCGCAAAAAAGCTCTGATAGGCCTGCCACAGCAGATGCCCCTGCACGCTTTCCAGCAACTGCTCGCCGCTGTCGGCGCAGATATCCAGATCGCGCTTGGCCACGTGAGCTGCGGCTTGCAGATCTTCACGCCGCCAGGCATCGCGGAACGGCCCGAGACCGCCGAGCAAATCGCCGCGCCCCAGACTGTAAATCACCACCAGCAGATGCACCGGCAATGCCAGCAAGCCATAGGCCACCGGTTCCAGCACCAGCAGCAAGAGCGCCAGCAACGCCACCGGAAACAGCACCAGAATCGTCAGCACCAGCCAGGGCTGTTTGGCCAGCCGCGCGCTGGTTTCGAGTTTGTTCAGTTCGCGGATCCATCCGCCATCGCGTTGAACCCGATGACGCAGGGCCGAAAACTTCTCGATCCACAACGCCAGCAGTAACACCAGAAAACTCATTGTCCTTCCTCTTGTGCCAGGGCTGCGCGGTAACGCGCCCAGTCAAATGCCGGGCCAGGATCGGTCTTGCGCCCGGGTGCTATGTCGCTGTGCCCGCAAATGCGGGCGCCGGTGATGGCCGGAAATGCGCTTTGCAACTGGCGGGTCAACGCCGTCAAAGCTTGGTACTGAGCGTCGGTGAACGGCAGATCATCGGTGCCTTCGAGCTCGATGCCGACGGAAAAATCGTTACAGGTCTCCCGCCCTTCGAAAATCGATACGCCGGCATGCCACGCCCGCTCAAGACAGGAGACAAACTGGGTGACCGTGCCGTCACGTTCAATCAGAAAATGCGCCGAGACGCGCAGGTCGACGATCCCTGCAAAGTAGGGATGTTCGGTGACATCCAGACGATTCTGGAAAAATTCCTGCACCTTGCCCGTGGCGAATTGCGCCGGTGGCAGGCTGATGTTATGGATCACCAACAGGGAAATTTCGCCCGCCGGGCGTTCATTGAAGTTGGGTGATGGACAGACCTGCACCCCGTGACACCACCCGCTAGCGGGATCCAACTGCATACCGATTCCTTCAACGCCGACTGTGTTGGCGCCCAGTATGCCGTGATCGGCCCCCGGCGCGCGATCACTTGGCGCGATTGAGTCGCCGCAGATTGCCCAGCACCGACGCCAGCGCGCGGTCGAACAGCAAGGTATCGTCCAGCGCATGCACCGTTCCACGCTGGAACTCCTCGGCCAGCGCGAGGCGGCTGCGCTCCAGCACTTTCATCCCGGTGCGATCGACAAACACGTACTTGCCGGTGGCTTCGATGATGGCCGCCAGCTTGCAGCGCAGGCTATGGTCTTCATCTTCCTGAAACGCCACCCAACTGCCCAGGCGCAGTTGCTCGACCTGACGCAGACCGGCGGCGTTCTGCGGCAAGGGCTGCGCCGTCAACACCGCACTGCCCTCATCAGCGGCTTGCAGAACGATCTGTTGCGACACCTCGACCATTGGCAACGCCTGATCGGCCTGGTCGGCCCGTTCCAGCACCCGCACATGCAGGCCTTCCAGCTCACTGAAAAACTCGCTGGTGGCGAACGGATCGAATGCCGAACTGCTCAGGCCATCACGCAGCGACTTGAGCAACCCTGGCACCAGCGCCAGCAAGCGCAGGCTGGACTCGGCGTCGTCATGACGCTGCACGCTCCAGATCAATTGCTCCATGGTTTGCACATCGGCCTGCCATTCAGCCGACTGATCGCCATGCTTGAGGCAGGTCAGCAGCAGTACTTTGCTCCAGGCATCCTGGACGAAGGTGACCACCGCCGGCGGCAGGGTTTTGCCCAGCAACGCTTGATTCAACGCCCGCTCGACCCGACGCCGCGCCATCTCGGTCTTCGCTCGCCCCTCTTCGGCGTCCCGCAGACGCTGCTCAAGCAGCTCGCTGCGGCGGCGCTCATCGCTGGTGAACGCGAGGAAATCCGCCAGCAATTCGGAGAAAATTGCCGGATCGTCAACGAAGTCGGTCAGCAGGCGCTGCACCACCTGTTCGATACGCAGATACAGACTGTCGCGCGCCTCACCGTCGCAATCGCCCCAGCCCATGGCTGCCTCAGCGATTTCGTTGAGCAGGCGCCGCGCCGGATGGGTGCCGCGGCTGAAGAAACTTTTGTCGAGCACCGCGACCTTGAGCATCGGAATCTGCAACCGCGCGATCAAGGCCTTGAGCGAGTCCGGCACATTGCGGTCTTCAAGAATGCAGTCAAAGATCATCGCGATCAGGTTGATCACGTCTTCGTCCGCATCGCCGACGATTCGCGATTTGCCGCTTCTGACGCTGACCCGGGTCAGCAGTTGTTCGAGCTGATTGCGCAGATCGAAGTCATCCTGCGCCGCCAGCGCGGGCACGTATTGTTGCAAGTGCGAGAGCAGGCGCAGCAGCTCTCGGGTGGAAATCGGCTGCGCCGCGACGCTGGACTCCAGTGTCGGCGCAACAGTGCCGCGCACCTGCACCAGCAATTGTTGCAATGCGGCGAACACCTCCTGCACGCCTTCATCGATCGGCGGCGTGTCGTCACGTTCTTCGCTATGCACATTGGCGATCGCACGATCAATCGCACGTCGCGCCGGGGCTGGTTTCAACTCTGGCAACACCCCCGTCGCGATCAGCAACTGATTGGCTTCGGCGTAAAGCTGTTGGGTGTCGGCCAGGACGTAGCGCTCGAACAGTTTGAGCAGGATCAGCTTGACCTTGATCTCCACGCCCAGGTTACGCCCGGCCTGCAGGAAGAACTCGCAGAGCAGCGCCGGGCCGAGCGGGTTGTGCTGATCGTCGAGGGTGTTGCCCAGCAACGCGTTGAGGCGTGCGGTCAGTTGATCGAGGGCGAAGCCGTCACGTTTGAGTACGCGACCGACCATGGTCTCGACCGCCACGCTGCGCTCCATGTCGTCGCTGCGCGGTGCCAACTCGTCGTACTTCAGTGCGTGCGGCAGCGTGTTGTGGGTGGGGTCGTATTGCGTCAGCCCGACAAACGCTTCGAAGAATTGCTCAAGAAAGCCGCGCTCGATGTTTTTTCGTTTGAGGCGCAGGTCGCGCATGGCTTCGAAAAAGATGTTCTGCTCGACGTCGTTGCGTGCCCGGTCGGCCATTTCAAACAGCGTGTCGTCAGCGTTATCGAACAACTCCTGCAAACCGTGGCGCAGTTGCTGGGCAGCCTTGTCGCGAACCTGGAGCAGAATCACAGGCAGGCGGGCGAGCGGCGAGTGATTCGCCTGATCCGCAGTGCTCTTGTGCAAAGGCACCACTTTCCCGTCGTTGTGCATCCAGGCCTCCTGAAACGGTGATTCGTTCGGTCACGTTCAACACAGTTCCCCTGTGGGAGCGGGCTTGCTCGCGAAAGCGGTGCGTCAAAAACAGAAGTGTTCGCTGACACATCCCTCTTCGCGAGCAAGCCCGCTCCCACAGTTTTAAACCGGCACCTTCAAAATCGTCAAAGCTATGACGTCAAATGCAAGGCGGATTATCTTCATAACTCGCCCCCGACGCCATAGCCGTCAGGGTTTCCCCTATGCCCCTTCAATGACACTGTCCAGGCGCGGTTTGCTCAAAGAAAATCGACCGGATGCAGGCAAGCGCGCGTGTTCTCGCCTTGGGTTGGCTCATGCCATGCCCCTATAATCGAACCACTTTGTTTGTGGAGCCCGTTATGCCGAATCTACGTCTCGCCGATTTGACCGCCGAAATCGAAGCCAACGTGCGCCGTGCGTTGCTCGAAGACATCGGCAGCGGCGATATCACCGCGCAACTGATCCCGGCCGAACGCCTGGCCAAAGCCACCATCATTACGCGCGATGCAGCCGTCATCTGCGGCACGGCGTGGGTCGATGCCGTGTTCCGCCAACTTGATCCGCGGGTCGCGGTGCATTGGCAAGTGGTCGATGGCGAGCGGGTTAAACCCGATCAGCCGCTGTTTCATCTGGAAGGACCGGCCCGTTCGTTGCTCACCGGTGAACGCAGTGCGCTGAACTTCCTGCAGTTGCTTTCCGGCGTAGCCACGCGTGCGCAATACCTCGCTGATTTTGTCGCGGCAACTCAAGTCAAACTGCTCGACACCCGCAAAACCCTGCCGGGTCTGCGTCTGGCGCAGAAATACGCGGTGACTTGCGGTGGCTGCCACAACCACCGCATCGGTCTGTACGACGCGTTCCTGATCAAGGAAAACCACATCGCCGCCAGCGGTGGCATTCCACAAGCCATCAGCGCCGCGCACAAGATTGCGCCGGGCAAACCGGTGGAAGTCGAAGTGGAAAGTCTGGCTGAGCTGAAAGAAGCACTGGCTGCCGGCGCCGACATCATCATGCTCGACGAACTGAGCCTGGATGACATGCGCGAAGCCGTGCGCCTGAACAACGGCAAGGCGAAGCTGGAAGCCAGCGGCGGCATCAACGAAAGCACGCTGCTGCCGATCGCCGAAACCGGGGTGGATTACATTTCGATCGGGGCGATGACCAAGGATGTCAAAGCTGTGGATCTGTCGATGCGCTTGAGCCTCTGAAGGTTTCACGCAACAAAAAACGCCAGCCCGGTTGAGGCTGGCGTTTTTTGTTTCAGACCACCAGATTATTCATCTCGCAGTACTCTTCCCACTCGACGCCCAGCACTTCGGCCGCCTCTTTGTGCAGAACGAGGCGCTGTGCCTCGAACTCTTCCGGCGTGCTCGTGTACTTGAGCGTCAGTTCCCATGGCTGCAAACCCTGGGCTTCGGCTTCGTCTTCGAAGGCCCACTGGATCTGGTCTTTCTGATCGTCGGGACTGAGATCCTTGATCTCGTCTTTGAGGTCCGGAACGTCCTGAATGTATTTTTTTAGCGCTTCTTCGTGACGTTGCTCTTGGGTTAGTTCGGTCATGGCGTTCTCGCTGATCATAGGAATGGAGGATGGATCTGGATCATCAAGGATCTCTCTGACGCGGATTGACCGGCCTTCGGAACCATTCGGGATCATCTGAAAACTGCTGGGCGATGCTCATGCAGGCTCCGAATATAGGACGTTTGCATGACGAATTACACGGCTCTTTACATCTCTCTCACAAAAAGCTGACCTGTGGAACATAAATCCGGATTGCGAGCCATAGCGTTGTGCCATCTCGGCACTCACCCACGCTGTTCACAGGAAAACCAGTGATGCGCAGCTTTTCGAAGATCTGTTCCGTTGTGTCTGCCAGTGCCCTGCTCGCTACCTTGGTGTTGCCGGCAAACGCCATGGCCATCGAGCTGAGTAACAGCAGCTCTTCCTATGGCGACAAGGTTTCGCTGATTCACCACGATTACGGTAAGGATGTCGTGATCAAGAGCGATATCAGCATCGAGGAACTGCAAAAGATGCGCGATACCGTCCGCGATCAGTCACACCAGATAGAAGAGCTCAAACGCAATAGCGGTTCCAGCTCAAGCTCCAGCAGCAAGGAAATCGACGATTTGAAAAACAAGGTCAGGGAACAGGACCGCCAGCTGGATACCCTCGGGCGCCAGGTCGAAGACCTCAAGCGCAACGGTGGCTCAAGTTCGAATTCCGCCAGCAGCGAAATTTCCAGCCTGAAACAGAAACTCAACGATCAGGACCGCGCGATGGATCAGCTCAAGCGGACCGTCGAGGAACTGAGTCGCAAAGTGAAATAAGGGAATGCTGCCCAAAACAGGAACCTAAGTTATTCACAATAACCCAGTCAGCGATCCGAAAGCACAGGTCGGCGCTGTACTAACACGTGTACTGTTCTAGATATGCTGGATGCGAATACGCTTCCTGTGTCAGTCGATTTTCAGGCAAAAAAAGCCCCGAGGCCGTGATGCTCTCGGGGCGTTCTGCTTATATGTGTTTAAGTTCTGGCTTCTGGGTGGGGATCTTCGATGTTTCGACTTTCTTGTGTAGGAGAAGATTTCCAAGAACTCTAAGCATCGGCTTTTCCAGATAGTGAAAACTCATCAAACCGACCGCAATAGCAATCCCGAGCATGCCGAGAACGAGAAACACGTTTGGCACTTTCCCGAGTACGCCAGCCCAGGTGAAGCCAGCCACAACCACAGCGAAAATCATTTGGTGCCACAGGTACAGCGAATATGACGAGTCGCCCAGCTTCACCAAGTAATTAGGGAACGTCCATACCTTGCGCGCCTCGAACGCCACCAGCCCATAAACGATGAAGGCGCTCGGGATGCCAAGGCAGAACATGCGCCACCAAGAAGGGAGTGGCCCCCACCCGCCGTGCACGCGGTTTACTTCGGCCCCAATCAGGAAGCCGGCCACGCCGATGAGTGTGCAGGTAAGCGCATAACCGGTTATCCCGCGCTGAATCAACGCCGCGACGATCATGCCAAACATGAACTCGAACAGAATTGCGGCGAAAGTCGGTTCAAACATCCACGGATTGCCAGTTTTGAAGGCTGCGACGATGACCGCAAAGATGCTCAGGAACCACAGCATCAGCCCAAGAAACACATGACGCGGAAAGATGAACAATGCCACCGTGGCGACGGCGTAGAAATAGACTTCAAAGTTCAGCGTCCAGCCGGCGAGGATCCGGTTGTTCGGCTGGTCTGTCAGTGTCAGCAGGCCGAGGAGCGGCTTTTGCTCCATCCATGCTGGCGCCAGCTCTACATGTGTCATCAACAGGCTTGCCACCGCGAACACCACCCAGTAGATCGGGAAGATGCGGATCAGCCGTTTAACAGCGAATTCATACGTTGCCTTGAGCCGTCCGACCTGTTCGACGTTTTCCCCGGAACGCTTCGCCACCATATAGATGATGAAACCGGAGATAACGAAGAAGATATCGACGCCGCCTGGGCCTATAGCCTCAACATACGGTTGCGCCCAGTGCGTCCTCACGGTGACCAGCGGCCAAAACACGTGGCTTATCACCACCATCAGCGCCGCTATCGCACGCAGTCCTTGAATGTTCAGAAAAGTCAAAGGGCTATCCTCGCGCCGTTTATTTGCGCGGGATCATAGCCGTAAAGCGTCTGCTCGCCTATGCTGCGCACGAAATGTGAAATGTATACCCGGTCGAACCTTCTGACCTGGCCTTACTGGCCGCCCTTGGCGTTATGCTTTGAGCGCACTTCCGTGGGCCGGCCGACATCGCGAAGAAAATGAGCCAGGAGCGGGTTCTGCACTTGAAGGATGGTGTGGCCTGGCATGAATACAACCAGTTCTACGGTACCTGCAACCTGCGTGAGGCAGTGCTGTGTGAACTCGACCCGTCCGGACAGAACATCGCATTGATGCGCGCCGAACACCGACGAAAGTAGATTTGGTGCCCGAGACAGGAATCGAACCTGCGACCTTCGCGTTACGAGTGCGCTGCTCTACCGGCTGAGCTACACGGGCGGTGGGCTAAACCTAGCACCGCTCTTGAAGTCCGGCAAGTTCGCAGAATGTCTCGATATTTCGCAGACAAAAAAATGCCCCACTGTTTGCACGGCGGGGCATTTTTATTGCGCTAAAGCTATGGGGTGATTAAACGCCCGAAGCCTTGGCCGCTGCCACGTCTTTGATGGACAGCTTGATACGGCCGCGGTTGTCCACGTCCAGTACCAGCACTTCCACTTCCTGACCTTCTTTCAGGATGTCGGTCACTTTCTCAACGCGAGCATCGCTCAGCATCGAGATGTGCACCAGACCGTCCTTGCCCGGCAGGATGTTGACGAATGCGCCGAAGTCGACGATGCGCTCAACCTTGCCGACGTAGATCTTGCCGATCTCGGCTTCAGCGGTGATACCCAGAACGCGTTGACGTGCTGCTTCAGCCGCTTCCTTGGTTTCGCCGAAGATCTTGATCGAACCGTCGTCTTCGATGTCGATCGAAGCCTTGGTTTCTTCGCAGATCGCACGGATGGTCGCGCCACCTTTACCGATAACGTCACGGATCTTGTCGGTGTCGATTTTCATCGCGATCATGGTCGGCGCGTTGGCCGACAGTTCGGTACGCGACTGGCCGATGATCTGGTTCATCTGACCGAGGATGTTCAGGCGCGCTTCCAGGGCCTGGCCCAGAGCGATCTCCATGATTTCTTCGGTGATGCCTTTGATCTTGATGTCCATCTGCAGCGCGGTCACACCTTTGGCGGTACCGGCTACTTTGAAGTCCATGTCGCCCAGGTGGTCTTCGTCGCCGAGGATGTCGGTCAGGACGGCGAATTTCTCGCCTTCTTTAACCAGACCCATGGCGATACCGGCAACCGGCGCCTTCATCGGCACACCAGCGTCCATCAGGGCCAGGGAAGCGCCGCAAACGGAAGCCATCGAGCTCGAACCGTTGGATTCGGTGATTTCCGACACCACACGGATGGTGTACGGGAACACGTCAGCGGCTGGCAGCATGGCCGAAACCGAACGACGGGCCAGACGGCCGTGACCGATTTCACGACGACCAGCGCCACCCATGCGACCACACTCGCCCACCGAGAACGGCGGGAAGTTGTAGTGCAGCATGAACGGGTCTTTTTTCTCGCCTTCCAGGGTGTCCAGCAGCTGTGCGTCACGGGCGGTGCCCAGTGTAGCAACCACCAGAGCCTGGGTTTCACCACGGGTGAACAGGGCCGAACCGTGAGTCTTCGGCAGAACGCCGACTTCGATGTTCAGCGGACGTACGGTTTTGGTGTCGCGGCCGTCGATACGTGGCTTGCCGTTTACGATGTTTTCGCGAACGGTGCGGTATTCGATTTCGCCGAAAGCCGCTTTGACGTCGGCAGCGGAAGGCTGGCCTTCTTCACCGGACAGCTTGGCAACGACTTGCTCCTTCAGCTCGCCCAGACGCGCATAACGGTCAGCCTTGACGGTGATGGTGTAAGCCTGGGAGATCGCCTCGCCGAACTCGGCACGGATCGCGCCCAGCAGTTCGGTGGCTTCTGGCGCAGGAGCCCAGGTCCAGGTTGGCTTGGCCGCTTCGGCAGCCAGTTCTTTAACGGCGTTGATCACCACCTGGAACTCGTCGTGAGCAAACAGTACCGCGCCCAGCATCTGGTCTTCGGTCAGCTCTTTGGCTTCCGATTCAACCATCAGTACGGCGTCGGAAGTACCGGCAACAACCATGTCCAGGCTCGAAGCCGCTTGCTGTTCGTAAGTCGGGTTCAGCAGGTAGCCGGTGCTTTCATGGAAAGCTACGCGAGCGGCACCGATCGGGCCGTCGAACGGGATGCCCGAGATAGCCAGGGCAGCCGAGGTACCGATCATCGCAGCGATGTCCGGATCGGTCTTCTTGCTGGTGGAAACGACGGTGCAGACAACCTGCACTTCGTTCATGAAGCCTTCCGGGAACAGCGGACGGATCGGACGGTCGATCAGTCGGGAAGTCAGGGTTTCTTTCTCGGAAGGACGGCCTTCGCGCTTGAAGAAACCGCCAGGGATCTTACCGGCAGCGTAAGTCTTTTCCTGGTAGTGAACGGACAGAGGGAAGAAGCCCTTGCCCGGATCGGCTTGTTTTGCACCGACTACAGTCACCAATACGCTGACGTCGTCGTCAACGGTGACCAATACTGCGCCGGAGGCCTGACGGGCGATACGGCCAGTCTCGAGGGTAACGGTCGATTGACCGAACTGGAATTTTTTGATTACCGGGTTCACGGTGTCCTACCTTCTTTGTGGCTCTTGGGGGAACTGGTTTCTTGCGAATTCTTGGGCAATGTCGGGAATCGGCCCGACCCTTGTCCGGGGTAAAACGTGTATCCAGATAAAACTTGAGGCTGGGAGCCTGCAAGGCGACCGCGGTAAACCGCGGACGTCCTGCAGACCACCAACCTCATAGCGCAATCGCTGATTAGCGACGCAGACCCAGGCGAGCGATCAGAGCGCTGTAACGGCTCACGTCCTTGCCTTTCAGGTAGTCCAGCAGCTTGCGACGCTGGTTTACCATGCGGATCAGACCACGACGGGAGTGGTGATCTTTACCGTTGGCCTTGAAGTGACCTTGCAGTTTGTTGATGTTGGCGGTCAGCAGTGCAACTTGCACTTCTGGCGAACCAGTGTCACCAACAGCTTGCTGGTAGTCAGCAACGATTTGAGCTTTTTCTTGAACGTCGAGAGCCATGAGGCAATCCTTCTATCAGGAAACTGTTTCAGGGAAACAGCTTCAACAGGCCAGGGACAAATCCCTGTATCTATAAATGAGTCGTGACCGTGCCTGTTAACAGCCACACTCGCCGACCTGCTGTGACACAGGCCGGTTCCGGTCATTCTGACCGAATCAAACGACGTGGCGCGATGCGCCCGTCTTCGCTCACTTCACCGATACCGATGAAGCGACCATTGTGATCCTGTACCCGTACCATGCCGAACTTCGGAGCATCCGGTGCACGCACCGGCTGGCCATTGAGCCAGTAGAACGCGCTCGCCTCAGAGAAGTGCAGCAACGGCCAATCCTGCAGGCCGCTGTCCGATGGCATCAGGAAGCGATCAACCGCTTCGTTGCCGCCTTCGGCATGTACCGCTTCCAGCTCTTCGAGGGTAACCGTCTGCGCCAGGGTGAAAGGCCCGGCCTGGGTACGACGCAATTCAGCGACGTACGCACCACAACCGAGTTGCTCACCGATATCCTCCACCAGGGTGCGGATATAGGTGCCCTTGCTGCAATCCACCGCAAGACGCGCAGTATCGCCTTCGAAGGCCAGTAATTCCAAGCGCGCAATAGTAACAGAACGCGGTTCGCGCTCCACTACTTCGCCTGCACGTGCCAGTTTGTACAGCGGCTGGCCATCACGCTTGAGTGCCGAGTACATCGGCGGTATCTGACTGATTTGCCCACGAAATTTCGGCAGAACCGCTTCGACATCGGCGCGACCAACGGTCACCGGGCGTTCCTGCAAAACCTCGCCCTCGGCATCAGCCGTGGTGGTGGTCTTGCCCAATTGCGCCAAGGTTTCATAACCCTTGTCGGAATCGAGCAGGTATTGCGAGAACTTGGTGGCTTCACCGAAGCACAACGGCAAAACACCGGTGGCCAGTGGGTCGAGGCTGCCGGTGTGACCGGCCTTCTCGGCGTTGAGCAACCAGCGAACCTTCTGCAACGCGGCGTTGGAGGTGAACCCCAACGGCTTGTCGAGCAGGATGATACCGCTGACGTTACGACGGATACGTTTGACCTGAGCCACCGGATTACTCCTTGGTGTCTTCAGGGGCAGCAACGTCCAGGTGCTGATTGTCTTCAGCCACGGCGCGCTCGATCAGGGCCGACAGGTGCGCACCACGCACGACGGATTCGTCGTAGTGGAAATGCAATTGCGGCACGCTGCGCAGCTTCATTTCCCGGGCCAGCTGCATACGCAGGAAACCTGCGGCGGCGTTGAGCACCTTGATGCTTTGCGCGATGTCTTCAGCGTTGTCTTGCCCCATCACGGTGATGAAGATCTTCGCGTGACCGACGTCACGGGACACTTCCACAGCGGTAATGGTGACCAGGCCAACACGTGGATCTTTGACTTCACGACGGATCAGTTGGGCCAGCTCACGCTGCATCTGATCGCCGATACGTTGGGTACGGCTGTATTCTTTTGCCATGATTTGTTACCTGTTACTGCCCAGCGGTGAAACCCGCAAGGTCTGAAAGCGGCAAACGCCCGGCCTGACAAAAGCCAGACCGGGCGTTGCGTTTAGAGTCCTGACGCCGTGGCGCGCATCTGCATGCGGCGGCTCGGCGTGGCCCTTGAAGTGCGCGAGTCAGAGGCTGCGAGCAACCTGAACTTTCTCGAAGACTTCGATCTTGTCGCCGACTTTGACGTCGTTGTAGCTCTTCACGCCGATACCGCATTCCATGCCGGCACGTACTTCGGAAGCGTCATCCTTGAAGCGACGCAGGGATTCCAGCTCGCCTTCGAAGATAACGATGTCTTCACGCAGTACACGGATCGGACGGTTACGGTGCACAACACCTTCGATCACCATGCAGCCTGCGATCGCGCCAAACTTCGGCGAACGGAACACGTCACGCACTTCGGCCACACCCAGGATGTTCTCGCGAACATCGCTGCCGAGCATGCCGGTCAGGGCTTTCTTGACGTCTTCGATGATGTCGTAGATCACGTTGTAGTAACGCATGTCCAGACCTTCCTGCTCGACGATCTTGCGAGCGCCGGCATCGGCACGCACGTTGAAGCCGAACAGTACAGCGTTGGAAGCCAGTGCCAGGTTAGCGTCGGACTCGGTGATACCACCGACACCGCCGCCCACTACACGCACTTGTACTTCGTCGTTGCCCAGGCCATTCAAGGCACCGTTCAACGCTTCCAGCGAACCACGGACGTCGGATTTGAGGACGATGTTGAGCGTCTTCTTCTCGGCCTGGCCCATGTTTTCGAAGATGTTTTCCAGCTTGCCGGCATGAGCGCGAGCCAGTTTGACTTCGCGGAACTTGCCTTGACGGAACAGAGCCACTTCACGGGCTTTCTTCTCGTCAGCCACCACGCTCATCTCGTCGCCAGCGTCCGGGGTACCGTCCAGGCCGAGGATCTCGACAGGGATGGAAGGACCGGCTTCCTTGATTGGCTTGCCGTTCTCGTCGAGCATGGCACGCACGCGGCCATAGTTCGAACCGACCAGGACCATGTCGCCTTGGCGCAGGGTACCGTCTTGAACCAGAACGGTTGCCACCGGGCCACGACCTTTGTCGAGACGCGATTCAACCACAACACCACGGCCAGGAGCCGATGGAGTCGCTTTCAGTTCGAGAACTTCAGCTTGCAGCAGAACGGCTTCAAGCAGCTCGTCCACGCCAGTACCGACTTTCGCCGACACCGGTACGAACGGCGTATCACCGCCCCAATCTTCGGAGGTCACGCCGTGAACCGACAGTTCGCTACGGATGCGATCGAGATCGGCGCCCGGCTTGTCGATTTTGTTCACTGCAACCACCAGAGGAACGCCAGCTGCCTGAGCATGCTGAACGGCTTCGATGGTTTGTGGCATCACGCCGTCGTCCGCCGCAACCACGAGGATCACGATATCGGTCGCCTTGGCACCACGGGCACGCATTGCGGTAAACGCGGCGTGACCCGGGGTATCGAGGAAAGTGACCATGCCGCGTTCGGTTTCAACGTGGTACGCACCGATGTGCTGGGTGATACCACCGGCTTCGCCGGCAGCTACCTTGGCACGACGGATGTAGTCGAGCAGGGAAGTCTTACCGTGGTCAACGTGGCCCATTACGGTCACGACTGGCGCACGGGAGAACGACTCACCTTCAAACTTCAGGGACTCGGCCAGGGAATCTTCCAGAGCGGTGTCGCTGACCAGGGTCACTTTGTGGCCCAGTTCTTCGGCTACCAGCTGAGCAGTTTCCTGATCAAGCACCTGGTTGATGGTCGCTGGAGTACCCAGTTTGAACATGAACTTGATGATTTCCGCAGCCTTGACCGACATCTGATTGGCGAGATCGCCAACAGTGATGGTCTCGCCGATCTGCACATCACGCACGACAGGGCCGGTAGGGCTCTGGAAACCGTGGGCGTTGCGCTTCTTCAGCTTGGCCTTGCCGCGACCACCGCGACGGAAGCCATCGCTTTCTTCGTCGGTAGTGCGTGGCGCCACACGTGGAGCCGGCGCTTTTTCTTTGACCGATGCGCGATGCGGAGCGTTTTTGCGCTCACCATCACCACCACCGCTACGACGATTGTTGTCGTCGGCACGTGGTTTGTCAGGACGGCGCTGTTCGTTCTGCTTGTTGCGAACTTCAGCAGACGGAGCTGGAGCAGCAGCAACCACCGGCGCGCTTTCGCGAACAGGTTCGGCAGCTGCTGCCGGCGCCGCGACGGCGTCGCTGGTAGCGGTCTGCGCAGCAGCAGGCTGGCGGCGCGCTTCTTCTTCGGCGCGCTGCTTGGCTTCTTCTTCAGCCTTCTGACGAGCAGCATTTTCTACTGCGCGGCGCTCATCCAGTTCACGCTTGCGTTCGGCTTCGATTTCTTCCGGGCTACGCTGTACGAAAACTTTCTTTTTGCGAACTTCTACGCTGATGCTTTTGCTACCAGCCACACGCAGGGTGCTGGTGGTTTTACGCTGCAGCGTGATCTTGCGTGGTTCTTCCACTTTCGCCTTGTGGCTGCTTTTCAAGTGAGTCAGCAGGGACTGCTTCTCACTGTCAGTCACATTTTCTTCGGCGGCGGTGTGCGGCAGACCTGCCTCACGCATCTGCTGCAACAGGCGCTCTACCGGTGTTTTGACCTCATCGGCCAGTTGTTTCACCGTGACTTGCGTCATGCACTTCTCTCCTCAGGCCGCGCCTAATTACTCGAACCAGTGGGCTCGGGCGGCCATGATCAACTTGCCGGCACGATCATCGTCAATGCCGTCGATGTCGAGCAGGTCGTCAATAGACTGCTCGGCCAGGTCTTCGCGGGTAATTACGCCGCGCACCGCCAGTTCCATCGCCAAATCCTTGTCCATACCCTCAAGCGAGAGCAGGTCTTCGGCCGGATGGGCGTCTGCCAGCTTTTCCTCAGTAGCGATGGCTTTGGTCAACAAACGATCCTTGGCACGAGCGCGAAGCTCGTTGACGATGTCTTCGTCAAAGCCGTCGATGTTGAGCATTTCTTCCAACGGTACGTAGGCAATCTCTTCCAGGCTGGTGAAGCCTTCATCTACCAGCACCTGAGCCAGCTCTTCGTCGACTTCCAGCTCGTCGATGAAGTTGCGCAGGATGTCGCCGGTTTCTGCTTGCTGCTTAGCCTGGATGTCCGATTCGGTCATCACGTTCAGGGTCCAGCCAGTCAACTGGCTGGCCAGACGCACGTTCTGACCACCGCGACCGATGGCCTGAGCCAGATTGTCTGCGCCAACGGCGATGTCCATGGCGTGGGCATCTTCGTCAACGATAATTGCCGCAACCTCAGCCGGGGACATGGCGTTGATCACGAACTGAGCCGGGTTGTCGTCCCACAGAACGATATCAACACGCTCACCGCCCAACTCGCCCGACACTGCCTGGACGCGCGAACCGCGCATACCGATGCAAGCGCCCTGCGGGTCGATGCGTTTGTCCTTGGAGCGGACGGCGATCTTGGCGCGCGAACCCGGATCACGGGACGCTGCCATTACTTCGATCAGGCCTTCGGCAATTTCCGGCACTTCGATGCGGAACAGCTCGATCAGCATTTCCGGCGCGGTACGCGACAGGATCAGCTGCGGGCCGCGGTTCTCGGTGCGGATTTCCTTGAGCAGCGCACGCAAACGCACGCCGACACGGAAAGTTTCGCGAGAAATGATGTCTTCACGGGCCAGCAACGCTTCAGCGTTGTTACCCAGATCGACGATCACATTGTCGCGGGTGACTTTTTTCACGGTGCCGGAGATGATTTCTCCCAGGCGCTCGCGATAGGCGTCGACCACTTGAGCGCGCTCGGCTTCGCGGACTTTCTGCACAATGACCTGCTTGGCAGTCTGTGCAGCGATGCGGCCGAACTCGATGGATTCGATCTTTTCTTCGACGACGTCGCCAACCTTGGCACCTGGATGCGTTTCGGCAACCTTGCTTGGCCAGGTTTCGATGGCCGGATCGTCGAGATCATTCTCTTCAACGACCGTCCAGCGACGGAAAGTTTCGTAAGAACCGGTGTGACGGTTAATTTCCACACGCAGGTCTACTTCGTCTTCAAAACGCTTTTTGGTAGCAGTGGCCAGAGCCAGCTCCAGCGCTTCAAAAATTACGCTTGCCGGTACGCCCTTTTCATTGGATACCGACTCAACAACCAGCAGTACTTCTTTGCTCATCGTACGCCTCGCCTTTCGCAAGCCATTGGATCCGCGGGATCCGCGTCTCAGTCAAAACTGGGAATAATGTTGGCCTTGTCGATCATATCGATCGGCAACAGGAACTCATGGTCTTCAACCTGCACCACGACATCCTGTTCTTCTACACCGCGCAGAAGGCCCTGAAAGTTGCGTCGCCCTTCAAAAGGCGAGCGCAGCTTGATCTTCACTTGTTCACCGGCAAACTTTGCAAACTGCTCAAGAGTGAACAGCGGGCGCTCCATGCCAGGCGAGGAAACTTCGAGGGTGTATTCAACGGAAATCGGATCTTCAACATCCAGTACGCCGCTGATCTGACGGCTGACAATGGCGCAATCGTCCACCAGCACGCCGCCCTCTTTATCGATATAAACGCGCAACATCGAGTGACGACCCTGAGCCGAGAACTCGATACCCCAGCATTCATAGCCCAGGGCCACGACCACCGGGGCCAGCAAGGCCTGCAACTCTTCTAGCTTGCTCGACACCTGAACCCCCTAGTGCATGATATGTGCATGCTTTGCAAAATAAAAAAATGGGCTAAACGCCCATCCTTGAAACGCCGTCGAACAGCGGCGTTGAAAGTATCCAGCTAATAAAAAGCCCCTTAAAAGGGGCTCCTTAAACTGGTTGCGGGGGCCGGATTTGAACCGACGACCTTCGGGTTATGAGCCCGACGAGCTACCAGACTGCTCCACCCCGCGACAAAGCTGGGGCGGAAGTATACGACCGATCCCTTATAGGGTCAATGTAACCTTCCACCTGCAAGAAAGCCCGCAACAGCGGGCTCTCCTGACTAATTGGTACCGAGAAGGGGACTCGAACCCCTACACCCTATGGGCACAACCACCTCAAGGTTGCGTGTCTACCAATTCCACCACCTCGGCAAAACTACGTTGAAACCCTTCTTACTTCTGCTCTTGAGCTGGAGGTACGTCAGTCGCTGGAGTAGCCGACTTTTGCTCTTGAAGCACCGGGACATCATCAGAAGCCGGTTGTTGTTGCTTAGGTACTTCCAACACTGCTGGATCTGGCAAACCTGCTTGAGTCAGCTGATGAGCCTTCTCTTTAGCAAAGTATCCTAACCCCAAGCTGGTTATGAAGAAACCGGCGGCAAGTATAGCAGTAAACTTACTAAGAAAGGTAGAGGAACCTTGGCTTCCGAACACAGTATTTGAAGCACCTGCTCCGAAAGACGCGCCAGCGTCCGCACCCTTACCCTGCTGCAGCAAAACCAGAGCAACTACGCCCAATGCACCCAGCAGATGAAAAACGACTACGACTGTTTCCAGCATTTTTTCAGTTTCCCGCGGCGCGACAAATCGCACCGAACTCATCTGCATTCAGGGAAGCTCCACCAATGAGCCCCCCATCGATATCCGGCATGCCGAACAGTTCGACCGCATTGGCCGCCTTCACGCTGCCGCCGTATAGAAGCCGCACACCTCGTGCGACTTCAGAATTCTCTGCCGCCAACTGCTCGCGAATGGCTTTATGCACATCCTGAGCCTGTTGCGGCGTTGCAGTCAGTCCGGTACCAATGGCCCAGACAGGCTCGTAAGCGATGACTGCCTTGGCAAAGGCACCTACACCCAGCTCCTCGATGATGCTGCCCAGCTGACGCCCGACAACCTCAAGAGTTTTCCCGGCTTCACGCTGCTCAAGGGTTTCCCCCACACACAACACCGGAATCAAGCCACATGCCTGTGCCGCTGCGAACTTGCGATTCAGCATCCCGTCTCGCTCGCCCATTATCTGGCGGCGTTCGGAGTGCCCGACAAGCACCAGGGAACAACCTGCATCCACCAACTGACTCGGTGCAATTTCACCGGTCAATGCACCTTGCATGGACTCCACCGCAGAATTCTGCGCGCCGACCGAGATCGACTTGCCTTTCAAGCCATCAATCACTTGATTGATATACAAGCAAGGCGGGAATACCGCGACATCAACACCGCTTGGCAAGGCCAGATGACGAAGGCCGTTGATCAGCTCAGCGACGCTGGCGCGGGTACCGTGCATCTTCCAGTTACCAGCTACCATAGGGCGACGCATGCTGTACCTCGTCGGTCAAAGTGGGCGCAGATGTTACCCAACACAATCATGGCTTGCAAGCCGTATCAGGCAGAAACTTCAGTTACCAGTTTTGCCAGTTCTTCGGCATAGCTGCGAACCTGGGTTTCGTCCTCGCCTTCGACCATTACACGCACCAACGGCTCTGTACCGGACTTGCGCAACAACACCCGACCACGCCCCGCCATTGCCTGGGTGACGCGCGCGCTGGCCTCCTTGACAGCAGGATGCTCCAGCGGACTTTCGCCACCGCCGAAACGCACATTGATCAGTACTTGAGGGCACTTGCGCAATGCCTGACGCGTTTGCGCCAAACCTTCATTGCGAGACTTCAGCGCCATCAACACCTGCAAGGCCGCAATGATCGCATCACCGGTCGTAGTGTGATTGAAGCAAACGATGTGTCCGGAATTTTCGCCGCCAACCTGCCAATTGCGCTCAAGCAGCTCAGCGATCACATAGCGATCACCTACATTGGCACGAATAAACGGAATCGAAAGATCCGCCAGGGCCAACTCCAGCCCCAGGTTACTCATCAGCGTACCAACGACACCGCCCTGCAGCTTGCCCCGCTCATGCAGATCACGGGCAATGATGAACAACAATTCGTCACCGTCGACGATGACACCCGTGTGATCAACCATCAAAACGCGATCGCCATCACCATCGAAAGCAATACCTAGATCGGCATGCTCAGCCAATACCGCAGCCTGCAGCTGATCCATATGGGTCGAGCCGCAGTTTTCATTGATATTCAAACCGTTTGGCTGTGCTGACAGGACAACGACTTCCGCCCCCAACTCGCGGAAGACGCTCGGAGCCACCTTATAGGTCGCACCATGCGCACAGTCGATGACGATCTTGAGGCCGGAAAAACTGGTGCCCGTTGGCACACTGCTCTTGCAGAATTCGATGTAGCGACCCGATGCATCGTTGATTCGCGAGACCTTGCCGATCTTGCTCGACTCGACCACAGCCATCGGGGTATCGAGCAGCTCTTCGATCATCAACTCCAACTCGTCCGGCAACTTGGTGCCTTTACCGGAGAAGAACTTGATGCCGTTATCGTCATGCGGATTGTGCGAAGCACTGATCACGATACCGGCCTCAGCCTGAAACGTACGCGACAGATAGGCGATGGCCGGCGTCGGCATAGGGCCCAGCAGCATCACATCAGCCCCCGCCGATGTCAGACCGGCCTCAAGTGCCGACTCGAACATATAACCGGAAATCCGCGTGTCCTTGCCGACCAGCACCTTGCACGCGCCCATCTTGCGGAATGCCATTCCGGCAGCCCAGCCGAGCTTGAGCATGAAGTCAGGAGTAATCGGGTATTCACCGACTCGACCACGAATGCCGTCAGTACCAAAGTATTTCTTGCTCATAAGTGCTCCATCATTCTTATTCGGCTGATTCCACGGCCGCAATCATACGGACCACGTCTACCGTTTCCGCTACATCATGGACGCGCAATATACGCGCACCTTTCACCGACGCCAGCGCAGCCAGTGCCAAGCCACCATGCAGCCGCTCACCGACAGGACGATTCAAGGCCAGCCCGATCATGCTCTTTCGAGAAACCCCCACAAGCAAGGGCCTGCCCAACGCATGCAGGGCTTCCATGTGCTTGAACAAGCTTAGATTGTGCTGAAGGGTTTTGGCGAAACCGAAACCCGGGTCGAGAATGATCCGTTCCGCCGGAATACCCGCCGCTGCACATTGCGCGATGCGCTCAGCCAGAAAATCACCAACTTCGCGCGTAACGTCCTGATAATGCGGATTGTCCTGCATGTCTCCGGGCTCACCGAGCATATGCATGAGGCACACCGGCAAACCGGTAGCCGCCGCCGCATCCAGCGCACCATCGCGCTGCAGTGACCGCACATCGTTGATCAGCCCGGCACCCAACCGCGCAGTTTCGCGCATGACGGCTGGCGTAGAGGTATCCACCGAGATGATCACATCAAGTTCGCGATTGATCAGCTCAACAATCGGCGCCACACGCTCGAGCTCTTCAAGTGGAGAGACTGCTCGCGCCCCGGGACGGGTGGATTCGCCACCAACATCAATCAGCGTCGCACCCGCCGCAACCATTGCTGCGGCGTGGCGCAGGGCCGCGTCGAGCTGGCTGTATCGGCCGCCGTCGGAGAAAGAATCAGGGGTTACATTGAGAATACCCATGACATGCGTCTGGGCTAAATCAAGAACCCGGTTGCCGCAAGGCAACCGGGTCAGGGACTGTACAGAAGTCATTTCAAACCTTAAACGTCAGCAGCCGGACCGCCAATCGGTGTTTCCGGACGCTCGTCACGAACCACCGGCGGTGGTGGCGTACCAGTGCCACCCGACCAGTCACGAGGCTCACGCGGTGTACGACCCGCCATGATGTCGTCGATTTGTTCAGCGTCGATCGTTTCGTACTTCATAAGCGCGTCAGCCATGGCATCGAGCTTGTCACGGTTGTCCGTGAGGATTTGCTTGGCGGTGCCGTAGCACTGGTCGATGATGCTGCGCACTTCGGAGTCGATCAGCTTGGCTGTCTCACCGGAGAAGCTGGCAGCCTGACCACCACCGCCACGACCGAGGAACACTTCACCTTCTTCTTCGGCGTACATCAATGGACCGAGTTTTTCCGACAGCCCCCACTTGGTGACCATGTTTCGCGCAATCTGACTCGCACGCATGATGTCGTTGGAAGCACCGGTTGTTACACCGTCGAAGCCCAAGGTCATTTCTTCCGCGATACGACCACCGTACAACGAGCAGATCTGACTGATCAGTGCACGCTTGGACAGGCTGTAGCGATCTTCTTCCGGCAGGAACATTGTCACACCCAGTGCACGACCGCGCGGAATGATCGACACCTTGTAGACCGGATCATGCTCAGGCACTACGCGACCCACAATGGCGTGGCCAGCTTCGTGATAAGCAGTGTTCTGTTTTTCTTTCTCGGACATGACCATGGATTTGCGCTCGGCACCCATCATGATCTTGTCTTTCGCCAGTTCGAACTCTTTCATCTCGACGATGCGCTTGCCGCTACGAGCAGCGAACAGCGACGCTTCGTTGACCAGGTTGGCCAGGTCAGCACCGGAGAAGCCCGGAGTACCACGCGCAATCACGGCCGGAGCGACGTCGTCACCCATTGGCACCTTGCGCATGTGAACCTTGAGGATCTGCTCGCGACCACGGATATCCGGCAGACCGACCACAACCTGCCGGTCGAAACGGCCCGGACGCAGCAGCGCAGGGTCAAGGACGTCTGGACGGTTGGTTGCAGCGATAACAATGATGCCATCGTTCATTTCGAAGCCGTCCATCTCAACCAGCAACTGGTTGAGGGTTTGCTCACGTTCATCGTGACCGCCACCCATGCCGGCGCCACGATGGCGACCAACAGCGTCGATTTCGTCGATGAAGATAATGCAAGGAGCGTGCTTCTTGGCCTGTTCGAACATATCGCGAACACGGCTGGCACCGACACCGACGAACATCTCGACGAAGTCAGAACCGGAAATGGTGAAGAACGGCACCTTGGCTTCGCCGGCAATCGCCTTGGCCAACAAGGTTTTACCGGTACCCGGAGGACCGACCATCAACACGCCACGCGGAATGCGCCCGCCCAGACGCTGGAACTTGCCCGGATCACGCAGGAACTCAACGAGTTCGCCGACTTCTTCTTTGGCTTCGTCGCAACCGGCAACGTCAGCCAGAGTGGTCTTCACCTGATCTTCGGAGAGCAGGCGCGCCTTGCTCTTGCCAAAGCTCATCGGCCCGCCCTTGCCACCGGCGCCGCCCTGCATCTGGCGCATGAAGAACATGAACACCGCGATGATCACCAGAATCGGGAAGCTGGCTACCAGCAACTGGGTCCAGATACTTTGCTGCTCAGGCTGCTTGCCTTCAACCACAACGTGGTTGTCGACCAGGTCGCCGATCAGGCCATTGTCCTGGATTGCCGGACGAATGGTCTTGAAGCTGTCGCCATCGTTGCGCTTGCCGGTAATCACATAACCATCAACGGCTACGCGCTCGACCTTGCCATCCTTGACCTGCTGGATGAAGTCGGAATAGTTGAGGGTCTGCGGCTCGTTAGGGCTGGAGAAGTTGTTCATCACCGTCACCAGGACAGCCGCGATGATCAACCACAGGATCAGATTCTTTGCCATATCGTTCAATTAACTACCCTCTGAAGCAAGCTCCGCTACTGGCGCGCGCTTCGCATGATATTCACCGGCCTAACTTACTACATTACCTACGACTCTGGCAGGCGCCGTCTGTAACCCTTTGTGAAACACTTTCTACACAATATTCGCTTATGCACGCGGGGCGAAATACGAAAAACCTATCGCCCCACCCAAAAACCTCGTTTTACTCACTACGGCCGCGGTAACCCCAAGCCAGCATGTACTGCTCACGGGAGCTGCCACGGGACGAGTCTGGCTTGATCATCTGGATCTTGTCGAATTTCCGACGAGCATCCTTCAGGTAAACATCAAACCCTTCGCCCTGAAAAATCTTGATCACGAAATTTCCACCCGGCTTGAGTATCCGCTCCGCCAGATCAAGTGCCAACTCGCAAAGAAACATGGCTTTTGGCATATCTACTTCAGGCGTACCACTCATATTGGGGGCCATATCGGAAATCACAAGGTCCACCTGTGAATTACCCACGGCTTCGAGAATCCTTCCGAGCACTTCATCCTCGGTGAAATCACCCTGAATGAAAGTCACGTCCGGAATGCTGTCCATCTCCAGGATATCCGAAGCGATCAGACGCCCCTGACCACCGATCAGGCGGCTAGTGACCTGCGACCAGCCGCCGGGCGCGGCGCCCAGGTCGACAACGCTCATGCCAGGACGGATCAGTTTGTATTTCTCCTGGATCTCCAGAAGCTTGTAGCTCGCACGCGAGCGGTAGCCATCCTTCTGCGCTTGCTTCACATAAGGATCGTTGACATGTCGTTTCAGCCAACCAAGGCTTGTCTTGGAACGCGCCATTGGGCACCTCGATGATAAGGGTCGTGATTAATTGGGCGGATCCACGAGCCCTCGGGTAAAATGGCCGCCATTTTACAGAATCCAGACGAAAGGGTCAGATTATGCCGCTCACTCCAGAGCAGAAGAAACAGTACAAATCCATTGGCCACCACCTGAAACCCGTTTTGACGGTGGCGGACAACGGTTTGACCGAGGGTGTTTTAGCCGAACTCGAACGCGCACTGGCGGATCACGAGCTGATCAAGATCAAGCTCAACATCCTCGATCGCGAGTCACGCCTGGCGCACATCGCAGAGCTGTGCAAGGCTGGCAAAGCAGACCTGGTACAGGTCATCGGCAAGATGGCACTGGTTTATCGCAAGAACTTCAGCGTCAACAAGCAGCTGTCGAACGTTCATCGCTTCAAGTGATGACAAGGGTCAAGGGTGTGCTTCGCGCACCCTGCCACTCCATCCCGGCACGGGCTGCATCACCAGCACCAGCCCGGAAAACCCCAGAACCAGATAACTGAACACCTGCCAGCGCTGCGCATCCGGCCAGCCGACACGCACTGCGACATACATCGCACACGCATACAACGCCATCAGCAGCACCTGCCCGCGAAAATCCCGCCATAGACTGGCAAGGCCCTCGGCCTGTACCAGCACCAAAGCCTGAAATATCACGCAGGCGGCGGCGAAACCCACCACCAGCACTTCGAATGCACTGGCCACCTCATCGATCAGCAGCGGTGCCAGGCCAATCTTGCCCAACGCCGGCTGCAAACCGAGATGAATCAGCCATAGACCGCCAACCCAAAGCATCTGGGTCAGTTGCCAAAGCATGGCGCCCGCATGCAGAGGGCGCCCTTTTTCAGATGTGACGGACTTCGACAATCTCGTACTCGATCACGCCGCCTGGCGTTTTCACGGCGACCACATCGCCCTCTTCCTTGCCAATCAAGGCACGGGCCAAAGGCGAGCCGACCGAAATCTTGCCGAGTTTGAAGTCAGCCTCATCCTCACCCACGATGTGGTAAGTGACGCTTTCGTCAGTCTCGACGTTGGCGATTTCGACGGTGGTCCCGAAAATCACTTTGCCGGTGTGCGGGATGGTCGTGACATCGATGATGACCTGATTCTGAATCCGGCCTTCGATGTCACGAATCCGCGCCTCGACCATGCCTTGCTGTTCGCGGGCGGCATGGTATTCAGCGTTTTCTTTCAAGTCGCCCAACTCGCGGGCCGTACCGATATCCTGGCTGAGCTTAGGACGGACGACCTTGGTCAGGTGAGCGTGTTCCTCTTCCAGGGCTTTGGCGCCCTGGACGGTCATTGGGTATTTGATCATGCCTTCAATCCTGCGTGTAGATCCTGCAAGCGGCGCACGGTCTTCTCGGGACCGAACTTCAGCGCTTCACAGATAGCTTCGCCAGCAGCAATGGTGGTGGTGCAGTAAATCTTGTGCTGCAAGGCATTACGACGAATGGAGTAGGAATCAGCGATCGACTGACGACCTTCGGTGGTGTTGATGATCAGGGTGACTTCGTCATTCTTGATCATGTCGACCACGTGCGGACGCCCCTCGGTCACCTTGTTCACACGGCGCACTTTCAGGCCTGCCGCTTCGATCAGCTTGGCAGTCCCGGCAGTGGCGACCACTTCGAAGCCCAAGTTGATCAGATCACGGGCTACGCCTGCAACCAGTGGCTTGTCGTCATCGCGCACACTGATGAATGCGGTACCGCCGGTCGGCAGCACTTCGCTGGCACCCATCTGGGCTTTGGCAAATGCTTCACCGAAGGTGTCGCCCACGCCCATCACTTCACCGGTCGACTTCATCTCTGGGCCGAGAATCGGGTCTACGCCCGGGAATTTCGCGAACGGGAATACCGCCTCTTTCACACTGTAGAAGTTCGGGATGATTTCTTTGGTGAAGCCGATTTCTTTCAGAGTCTTACCGGCCATCACGCGGGCAGCGATCATGGCCAGGGAGACACCGATACACTTGGACACGAACGGCACGGTACGGGAAGCGCGCGGATTGACTTCGATGACGTAGATGTCTTCGCCTTGCAGCGCCAACTGCACGTTCATCAGGCCGACAACGCCCAGCTCCAGGGCCATTTTCTTGACCTGTTCGCGCATCTCGTCCTGGATGTGCGCTGGCAGCGAGTAAGGCGGCAGCGAGCACGCGGAGTCACCAGAGTGAACGCCCGCCTGCTCGATGTGCTGCATGATCGCGCCGATCACCACGTCTTTGCCGTCGCAGACCGCATCCACGTCCATTTCAATGGCGCAGTTGAGGAAGTGGTCGAGCAGCACCGGGCTGTCGTTGGACACTTGCACTGCGTCACGCAGGTAGCGCTTGAGCTCGTCTTCCTTGTAAACGATTTCCATCGCGCGGCCGCCCAGTACATAGGACGGACGCACCACCAGCGGATAACCGATTTTCGCGGCAGCACGAACCGCTTCGTCTTCGCTGCGCACGGTGGCGTTTGGCGGCTGACGCAGGTTCAGACGCTCAACCATTTGCTGGAAGCGCTCACGGTCTTCAGCACGGTCGATCGCATCAGGGCTGGTGCCGATGATTGGCACGCCAGCAGCTTCCAGGGCACGAGCCAGTTTCAACGGAGTCTGGCCGCCGTACTGGACGATCACACCTTTCGGCTTCTCGACGCGGCAGATTTCCAGCACGTCTTCCAGGGTCACCGGCTCGAAGTACAGACGGTCGGAAGTGTCGTAGTCGGTGGAAACGGTTTCCGGGTTGCAGTTGACCATGATGGTTTCGTAGCCGTCTTCGCGCAGAGCGAGGGCAGCGTGAACGCAGCAGTAGTCAAACTCGATGCCCTGGCCGATACGGTTCGGACCGCCACCCAGAATCATGATCTTGTCGCGACCCGACGGCGCGGCTTCGCACTCTTCCTCGTACGTCGAGTAGAGGTAAGCGGTGTCGGTGGCGAACTCGGCGGCGCAAGTGTCAACGCGCTTGTAGACCGGGAACACCTCCAGCTTTTGACGGTGCGTACGCAGGTTTTTCTCGGTCACGCCCAGCAGCTTGGCCAGACGCTGATCGGAGAAGCCCTTGCGCTTGAGCTTGAACATCAGGTCGCGGTCGATCGCGGACAGACCGAGGGTCTTGACCTTCTCTTCGTCCTTGATCAGATCTTCGATCTGCACCAGGAACCACGGGTCGATCATGTTCATTTCGAAGATTTCTTCGACGGTCATGCCGGCACGGAAAGCGTCCGCCACGTACCAGATACGCTCGGCGCCCGGCACCGTCAGCTCGCGCTTGAGCACGCTCATGCTTTCCGGGTTGCTCAGGTCGAGCTTCTCGTCCAGACCGCAAACGCCCACTTCCAGACCGCGCAGGGCTTTCTGCAGGGATTCCTGGAAGGTCCGGCCGATGGCCATGACTTCACCGACCGACTTCATTTGCGTGGTCAGGCGTGCGTCGGCCTTGGCGAACTTCTCGAAGGCGAAGCGTGGCAGCTTGGTCACAACGTAGTCGATCGACGGCTCGAAGGACGCCGGGGTTTTGCCGCCGGTGATGTCGTTCGACAGTTCGTCGAGGGTGTAACCCACAGCCAGCTTGGCGGCGACTTTGGCGATCGGGAAACCGGTGGCTTTCGAAGCCAGCGCCGAGGAACGCGATACACGCGGGTTCATTTCGATCACGACCATGCGGCCAGTGTTCGGGCAGATACCGAATTGCACGTTGGAACCGCCCGTCTCGACGCCGATCTCGCGCAATACCGCCAGCGAGGCGTTACGCAGGATCTGGTATTCCTTGTCAGTCAGGGTTTGCGCAGGAGCCACGGTGATCGAGTCACCGGTGTGCACGCCCATCGGGTCGAAGTTTTCGATCGAGCAGACGATGATGCAGTTGTCCTTTTTGTCGCGGACAACTTCCATTTCATACTCTTTCCAGCCGATCAGCGATTCGTCGATCAGCAGCTCTTTGGTCGGCGACAGGTCCAGACCACGGGCGCAGATTTCTTCGAACTCTTCACGGTTGTACGCGATACCGCCACCGGTGCCGCCCATGGTGAAGGACGGACGAATGATGCACGGGAAACCGAGGGTTTCGAGAACCGCGTTGGCTTCTTCCATGCTGTGGGCGATACCGGAGCGCGGGCACGCCAGGCCGATGGATTTCATCGCCTTGTCGAAACGCGAACGGTCTTCAGCCTTGTCGATGGTGTCGGCGTTGGCGCCGATCATTTCTACGCCGAACTTCTCCAGAACGCCTTCGCGCTCCAGGTCCAGGGCGCAGTTCAGAGCGGTCTGGCCGCCCATGGTTGGCAACACGGCATCCGGACGCTCTTTTTCGATGATCTTGGCAACGGTCTGCCACTTGATCGGCTCGATGTAGGTAGCGTCGGCCATGTCCGGGTCGGTCATGATGGTGGCCGGGTTGGAGTTCACCAGGATGACGCGGTAACCCTCTTCGCGCAGGGCTTTACAGGCCTGGGCGCCGGAGTAGTCGAATTCGCAGGCCTGGCCGATCACGATCGGGCCAGCGCCGAGAATCAGGATGCTTTTAATGTCTGTACGTTTTGGCATGGGTTTGTCACTCAAATCCGCAGGTCAGTCGGCAAGCCGTCTTGATCGATTTCTGAAGTCTCGAAGGGGCCGCCGGTATCGGGGCCGCCCTCGAGGGCTTCTCTCTACAGTCTCAAGGCGAACGCTTAGCGTCGCTTGGCCATCTCGTTGATGAAGCGGTCGAACAGTGGCGCGACATCGTTCGGGCCCGGACTCGCTTCAGGGTGACCCTGGAAGCTGAACGCGCTCTTGTCGGTGCGCTCGATGCCTTGCAGGGTGCCGTCGAACAGCGATTTGTGGATCGCACGCACGTTGGCTGGCAGGGTTTCTTCGTCTACCGCGAAGCCGTGGTTCTGGCTGGTGATCATCACCACGCCAGTGTCCAGATCCTGCACCGGGTGGTTGGCACCGTGGTGGCCGTGGCCCATTTTCAGGGTCTTGGCGCCGGAGGCCAACGCCAGCAACTGGTGACCGAGGCAGATGCCGAATACCGGAATGTCGGTTTCCAAGACTTCCTTGATCGCCGTGATTGCGTAGTCGCATGGCTCCGGATCACCAGGGCCGTTGGACAGGAACACGCCGTCCGGCTTCAGCGCCAGTACATCAGCGGCAGGCGTCTGGGCAGGTACCACGGTGACGCGGCAGCCGCGCTCGACCAGCATGCGCAGGATGTTGACCTTGACGCCGTAGTCGTAGGCAACTACGTGGTACGGCAGCTCGGAAGCGTCGATGGTCGCGTGGCTGTCGGTCTTCAGATCCCAGACAGTCGAGCGCCATTCATATTGAGTCTTGGTGCTGACGACTTTCGCCAGATCCATGCCCTTCAGGCCCGGGAAGCCTTGCGCAGCGGCGATTGCCGCTTCTTCGGAGATGTTGTCGCCGGCCATGATGCAGCCGTTCTGTGCGCCTTTTTCACGCAGAATGCGGGTCAGGCGACGGGTGTCGATACCGGCGATGGCCACGACGTTGTTGGCTTTCAGGTAATCGGACAGGGACATCGTGTTACGCCAGTTGCTCGCTACCAGCGGCAGATCACGGATGACCAGACCAGCGGACCAGACGCGGTCGGACTCGGCGTCTTCCGGCGTGGTGCCGGTGTTGCCGATGTGCGGGTAAGTCAGGGTAACGATCTGTTGGGCGTAGGAAGGATCGGTAAGGATTTCCTGATAGCCGGTCATTGCGGTGTTGAACACCACCTCACCAACGGTTTGACCGTCGGCTCCAATGGCTTCGCCGCGAAAAATGCTGCCATCAGCAAGGGCAAGTATGGCTGGCTTAGTCAAGAAGACCTCCCGTAAATAACGCATGAAAGGGCGATCGCAGGTTGTAAAAAAGCGGAGTGACGTATGGACACGTCACCCCGCTTCTTCACTGAATTATTCTGCGCGCTTTTAGTGGACACACTAAAGCTGTAGCTTACAGAAAAAGGCTTTTTTGGTCCACCGCTAAAGAGCCTAAAAGGCCGGAGAATGCGACAGGTCGTCGCCGAGCGGAGAAAAACCAGCGCAAACAGGGGGTTTGCGCCGGGTTCAGCAATGAATCAACGCAGGTCGAGCACGTCTTGCATGTCGTACAGACCCGGCTCGCGACCGTCCAGCCACAACGCCGCACGCACCGCGCCCTTGGCGAACGTCATGCGACTCGACGCCTTGTGCGTAATCTCCAGACGCTCACCTTCGCAGGCAAACAGCACGGTGTGATCACCCACGACATCACCGCCGCGCACGGTTGCAAAACCGATGGTTTCACGCTCGCGGGCGCCGGTATGACCTTCACGACCGTAGACCGCCACTTTCTGCAGATCACGATCCAGCGCACTGGCAATCACTTCGCCCATGCGCAACGCGGTACCCGACGGCGCATCGATCTTGTGCCGGTGATGCGCTTCGATGATTTCGATATCCGCCTCATCACCCAGCACGCGCGCCGCCATGTCCAGCAGCTTCAGCGACAGATTGACGCCGACACTGAAGTTGGCCGCGAACACGATAGGAATGTCCTTGCCCGCCTCAACCAGCAATTGCTTCTGCGCAGCGTCCAGCCCGGTGGTGCCGATAACCATGGCCTTGCCTGCCTTGCGGCAGAACGCGAGGTTTTTCAGCATCACCTCCGGCAGGGTGAAGTCGATCAGCACATCGAATTCTTCAGCGACCGCCTCGATATGCCCGGACAGCGGCACGCCGATACGACCCAGCGAGGCCAGCTCACCGGCATCGACGCCGATCAGCGTGCTGCCAGGACGAACCACCGCGGCGGTCAAACCGGTCAGCGGCGCGCGCTGCTGCACGGCCTCGACCAGAATCTTACCCATGCGCCCAGCAGCGCCCATCACAGCTATACGTCGCATGCCGACTCCTTACAGATCGCCGAAGAAGCGCTTCACACCGTCAAACCAACCGGTGGTTTTCGGCGAATGGCTGTTGTCGTCGGCCAGCGAGCTGCGGAATTCTTCCAGCAGTTCGCGCTGACGACGGTTCAGATTCACCGGCGTTTCCACCGCAACGCGGCACATCAAATCGCCCGCGCCACCGCCACGCACCGGCGCCACGCCTTTGCCGCGTACACGGAACTGCTTGCCAGTCTGGGTGCCTTCAGGGATTTTCAGTTTGACGCGACCGTCGAGGGTCGGAATTTCCAGCTCGCCGCCCAAGGCTGCATCAACGAAGCTGATCGGCACTTCGCAGAACAGATGCTTGCCATCGCGCTGAAAGATGTCGTGCTCGCGCACGTTGATGACGACATATAGGTCGCCCGTCGGGCCGCCCTGCGTACCCGCTTCGCCTTCGCCGGAGAGCCGAATGCGGTCGCCGGTATCGACGCCGGCCGGCACTTTGACCGACAGGGTTTTGTATTCTTCAACACGGCCGTCACCGTGGCAGGAATCGCACGGATCGGAAATGATCTTGCCCTGGCCATGGCAACGCGGGCAGGTTTGCTGCACCGAGAAGAAGCCCTGCTGCATGCGCACCTGACCGATGCCGCCGCAAGTCGGGCACGTCGATGGCGACGAGCCTTTCTTCGCGCCGGAACCATCGCACGGCTTGCAGTTGACCAGTGTCGGAACGCGGATATTCACGGTCGTGCCGCGCACCGCTTCTTCCAGATTCAGCTCCAGGGTGTAGCGCAAGTCGCTGCCACGCTGAGCGCCGCCACGGGAACCACCGCGACCGCCACCGAAGAAATCACTGAAGACATCGCCAAAGATGTCCGAGAAGTTCTGCCCACCGAAACCGGCACCGCCGCCGCCCATGCTCGGGTCGACACCGGCGTGGCCGTACTGGTCGTACGCTGCGCGCTTGCTGGAATCGGACAGCACTTCGTAGGCCTCATTGGCCTCTTTGAACATGTCTTCCGACGCTTTGTCACCGGGATTACGGTCCGGGTGGTGCTTCATCGCCAGGCGACGGTAGGCCTTTTTCAGGTCCGCTTCGCTTGAGCCGCGCTCAACACCCAATACTTCGTAATAGTCACGCTTTGCCATAAGTTCTTTGCACTCTTGAGGACGTCCGGCAAACCCCTCCTGAGGATCGCCAAACTCGTTGAGCCCCAATACAGGCCCGGACCCAACTCACGTCAATTCAACGATCCTGGTCTTTGTTTCTTGCGGTACTTGCGGCACGGAAAGCAGGAGCATTCCCGGCCATACCAGCAACACGCGAAGCTTGTCGCATGCTGTAAAAATTCACGTATTCCAGATACGCCAACGCGGGAGCAAGCTCCCGCGCGGCGACATCCTACCAGTCACCGCCGCAAGGCAGTCAACCGGGCGACCAACAACTTACTTGTGGTCTTTGACTTCTTCGAACTCTGCATCGACAACGTCGTCAGCCTTCTCGGCCGATTCGCCTTGCGGGGCTGCGCCATCAGCTGGCTGAGCCTGTTCGGCATACATCTTCTGAGCAACCGGAGCGGAGACTTTCGACAGCTCTTCAACCTTGGCTTCGATAGCAGCCTTGTCGTCGCCTTTGACAGCGGCTTCCAGAGCAACCACAGCAGCTTCGATTGCGGTCTTCTCTTCGGCGGTGACCTTGTCGCCCGCGTCAGCGACCATCTTGCGAGTCGAGTGAACCAGTGCGTCACCCTGGTTACGGGCAGCGGCCAGCTCTTCGAACTTGCGGTCTTCCTCAGCGTTGGCTTCGGCGTCACGCACCATGCGCTCGATTTCTTCGTCGGACAGACCGGAGTTGGCCTTGATCACGATCGACTGGGTCTTGCCGGTCGCCTTGTCTTTCGCACCAACGTGCAGGATGCCGTTAGCGTCGATGTCGAAGGTCACTTCGATCTGCGGTACGCCACGTGGAGCTGGTGGAATGTCGGCCAGGTCGAACTTGCCCAGGGACTTGTTCTGTGCGGCTTGCTTGCGCTCACCCTGCAGAACGTGAATGGTCACAGCGCCCTGGTTGTCGTCGGCAGTCGAGAACACTTGCGATTTCTTGGTAGGAATCGTGGTGTTTTTCTCGATCAGCGCAGTCATCACGCCACCCATGGTTTCGATACCCAGGGTCAGCGGGCTGACGTCGAGCAGCAGAACGTCTTTCACGTCGCCGGCCAGAACGGCACCCTGAATCGCAGCACCCATGGCCACAGCTTCGTCCGGGTTAACATCCTTGCGAGCTTCTTTACCGAAGAAATCAGTAACCAGCTTCTGTACCAGCGGCATACGGGTCTGACCACCGACCAGGATCACGTCGTTGATCGCGCCAACGTCAATACCCGCGTCTTTCATGGCGATGCGGCAAGGTTCGATGGTGCGCTGAACCAGGTCTTCCACCAGTGCTTCGAGCTTGGCACGCGAAATCTTCACGTTCAGGTGCTTAGGACCGGTCGCGTCGGCAGTGATGTACGGCAGGTTGACGTCGGTCGACTGAGCGGACGACAGCTCGATCTTGGCTTTCTCAGCGGCTTCTTTCAGGCGCTGCATGGCCAGCGGATCACCCTTGAGGTTCATGCCGCTTTCTTTCTTGAATTCGTCAACGAGGTAGTCGATCAGACGAATGTCGAAGTCTTCACCGCCGAGGAACGTGTCACCGTTGGTGGCCAGTACTTCGAACTGGTGCTCGCCATCAACTTCAGCGATCTCGATCACGGAAACGTCGAAAGTACCGCCACCCAGGTCATAAACGATCACGGTGTGATCGCCCTTGGCCTTGTCCATACCGTAAGCCAGTGCAGCTGCGGTTGGTTCGTTGATGATACGTTTTACGTCCAGACCCGCGATGCGGCCGGCGTCTTTGGTCGCCTGACGCTGGCTGTCGTTGAAGTAGGCCGGAACGGTGATCACCGCTTCGGTCACGGTCTCGCCGAGGTAGTCTTCGGCGGTCTTCTTCATCTTCTTCAGGATTTCAGCCGAGATTTGTGGCGGCGCCATTTTCTGGCCGTTCACTTCAACCCAGGCGTCATTGTTGTCAGCCTTGACGATCTTGTAAGGGACCATCTGGATGTCTTTCTGCACAACTTCTTCGTCGAAACGACGACCGATCAGACGCTTTACTGCGTACAGGGTGTTGTGCGGGTTGGTCACGGCCTGACGCTTGGCCGACTGACCTACCAGGATTTCGCCATCGTTGGCGTAAGCGATGATCGACGGCGTGGTACGCGCGCCTTCAGCGTTTTCAATAACTTTTGCTTTGCCGTTTTCCAGCACGGAGACGCAGGAGTTGGTAGTCCCCAGGTCGATACCGATAATTTTGCCCATGTTCACTCTCCCGAAACTTTGGATTTTTTTGCCGCAGCAGTGGTGGCTAACTGCGGTAATACTTAAACGCTTGACTTCTAAATGGGGGCCTTGCGACTAATTTCAAGCCTTCTCGTCAATCGAAGGCGAAATTGGCGCAGGCGCCTTGCTGACCACAACCATGGCCGGACGCAAAAGGCGACCGTTGAGTTGGTAGCCCTTCTGAAACACCTTCAGAACACTGTTCGGTTCTACGTCGGCGCTTTCCTGCATCGCCATCGCCTGATGGTGAACAGCGTTGAACGGTTCGCCATGTGGATCGATCGCTTCAAGCTGATAACGCTTGAGGGTGTCGTGGAACATTTTCAGCGTCAGCTCGATGCCTTCGCGCATCGGACGGATGCTTTCGTCGTCCGGGTTCGACAGCTCAAGGCCGCGCTCCAGACTATCGACGATCGGCAGCAAGTCGCCGGCGAATTTTTCCAGGGCAAACTTGTGCGCCTTTTCAACGTCCTGTTCGGCACGACGGCGGACGTTCTGCAGATCGGCAGCTACGCGCAGAGATTGATCTTGCGCTGCGGCCAATTGCTCTTCGAGCACTTGCACACGGGTCGCCAGGTCATCACTCGAACCTTCCGGCGCCTGAGGGGCATCTGGGTTTTGCGTATCTACTGTCTGTTCGTCAGCCATAGAATTCTCCTTTCAATTTCGTCCGCGAGCCTGACTCGCGCTTCTGTGCCGATATATGGGGCCGCAAAATCAGGCTTCAAGGGCCTGCAAAAATTAACCCTACAAAAAAGTGCCGCTTTCTCATTCCTCAATGCGCTAAGAAGATTTTTGATTCAAGCGAATCGAGCTAAGGCAAGGCATTGTCAGCCCGAAACAAAACACTGTATAAATAACCAGACCTCAAGCTTGGGAGCGGCTTTTATGCTGGTGCACCTGTCCGTACATAACTACGCCATCGTTGAACATCTCGATCTCGAACTTGATCGCGGGATGAGCGTGATCACGGGTGAAACCGGCGCCGGCAAATCGATCATGCTCGACGCGCTGGGCCTGACCCTCGGTGATCGTGCCGACAGCGGCGTGGTGCGTCCCGGCGCCGACAAGGCCGACATCCTCGCGACTTTCGATCTGGCTGATATTCCCGAAGCCAGCGCGTGGCTGGCCGAGCGTGACCTGGAGACCGATGGCCCGTGCATTCTGCGCCGGGTGATCACCTCTGAAGGTCGTTCGCGCGGCTACATCAACGGCACGCCCTGCCCGCTCGGCGACCTCAAGTCATTGGGCGAGTTGCTGATCGATATCCACAGCCAGCATGAACACCAATCCCTGCTGAAAACCGATACCCATCGCCGCCTGCTGGATGAGTACGCCGGCGCTACCGACCTGGCCCGCCAGGTTCAGCTCGCCGCCCAGCGCTGGCGCCAGACTCGTCAGGAGCTGGAGCGTCTCTCCAATTCCGGCGACGAACAACGCGCCCGTCATCAATTGCTGAGCTATCAGCTTGAAGAGCTGGAAAACCTCGGCCTCGGTGAAAACGAGCTGGAGCAACTGGAGCAGGAACACAAAAACCTGACCAATGCCGAAACCTTGCTGGGCATTTGTCGGCAAGTGGTCGAGCAATGCAGCGAAAGCGATTCCGGCAATGTATTGAATGCACTGACCGCCAGCCTCAATCGCCTGTCGAGCGTGAACAATTCCGTTGGCGCACTGGGCGAAGCCAGCAGCTTGCTGACCAGTGCGCAGATCCAGGTCGAAGAGGCCGTTGGCGAACTCAATCGCTTCCTCGACAACTTCGATGCCGATCCGGCGCGCCTGCAATATCTGGAAGAGCGCCTCGACGCCATCTATACCTTGGCGCGCAAGCACCGGATTCAACCCACCGAAGTCGGCGAAATGCAGCAGAAGCTGCTGGATGAGATCGAAACCCTCAATGCCAACGACGAATCCATCGAGCGCCTGGGTGAAGAGCTGGCCTCCTACGCCCGCCATTATCAAGAGAAGGCGCGGGAACTGAGCGATTTGCGTCATCAGGCCGCTGGCAGTCTCGCCAGTGCGGTTGAGCAGGAGATTCAGCGACTGGGCATGCCAGGGGGGCGCTTCACCATCGAATTGAAGGCCAACAGCAGCGACGAGTTATTGCCCAACGGGCTGGAACAGGTCGAATTGCTGGTCAGCGCCAACCCGGGCCAGCCGCTGAAGGCATTGGCAAAAGTCGCTTCGGGTGGTGAGCTGTCACGAATCAGCCTGGCCATTCAGGTGATCACCGCCCAGACATCTCGTGTTCCGACGCTGGTATTCGACGAAGTGGACGTTGGCATCGGCGGCCCGACCGCGGAGATTGTCGGCCAACTGTTGCGTCGTCTCGGGGATCGCGGCCAGGTACTGACCGTCACGCACTTGCCGCAAGTGGCCGCGCAAGGCCATCAGCATCTGTTCGTGCACAAAGTGCGTGGTGAAGAGGCAACACACACCGCCGTTTCCAAACTGAGCAAGAACGACCGTATAGAAGAAGTGGCGCGGATGCTCGGCGGTATTGACCTGACCAAGGAATCCCTGGCCCACGCGAAAAAAATGGTGGTTACCGCCAAGGTTTAGGAATAACAGAAAGCACGAAGGCGACCCTTGGGTCGCCTTCGTTCGTTTCGCGAATGTGAAATTCGCGCGACATGCTTACTTTTTCTTGCGCACGTACAGCACCAGATTGTGATCGACCAGATCCACACCGTGCTCCTCGGCGATTGCCTTCTGGAGCTTTTCGATTTCCGGGCTGACGAATTCGACGACTTCACCGGTTTCCACGTTGACCATATGGTCGTGGTGGCCACCGTCGGCCAATTCGAATACCGCATGGCCACCGTCGAAGTTGTGACGGACCACGAGGCCAGCCGCTTCGAACTGGGTCAGAACACGGTAAACCGTGGCCAGACCGACGTCCTCGCCAGCTTCCATCAACGCCTTGTAGACGTCCTCGGCACTCATGTGACGCTGCTCGGTGGAGTCGAGCATTTGCAGGATCTTGACCCGTGGCAGGGTCACTTTAAGGCCGGCTTTGCGTAGTTCGCTATTTTCAACCATGGTCAGCTTTCTCGCGATGCTGCTTCGCAGCTTCTCTTAATGCGGGTATGATCGGCGTTTACGTTGTCCCAGCCAAGATAGTGGAAGTCGCCCACCGATGCAAAACACCAAGCTCTTGCTAACCAGTTTCACCTTTGTGGGACTGCTCGCACTCGCCGGTTGTTCATTCCCCGGGGTTTACAAAATCGACATCCAGCAGGGCAATGTCGTCACGCAGGACATGATAGACCAGTTACGCCCGGGAATGACCCGGCCGCAAGTACGGTTTATCATGGGCAACCCTCTGCTTGTCGACACGTTCCATGCCGATCGCTGGGATTATCTGTACAGCCTGCAACCGGGTGGCGGTGAACGCCAACAGGAACGCATCAGCGTTATTTTCAACTCAAACGACCAGCTTGTCAGCCTGTCCGGTGACTTTATGCCGGGCGTAAGCCGTGACGAAGCCATTCTCGGCAAGGACAGTGGCACGACAGTGACCGCTCCTGCGGAAAACGCCGAGAAGCCAACACCGGAAAAACCGGCCAAGCCTGGCTCCTTGCTGGATCAGATCCAGAAGGACGTCGATGGTGTAGAAACCGTTCCGGTTCCGACACCAGAGCCGCTGGACACCTCGCCGCAGTAATTGGCGAGGCAATAAAAAACCCGGAGATTCCGGGTTTTTTATTGCCTGCGATCTGGTGTTTTACGCGTTTCGAGCCTTGGCTTCGGCAGCCTTGGCCGCGCGCAAGCGTCGTACCTCTTTCGGATCGGCCAGTAACGGACGATAAACCTCGATACGCTCCCCCGCCTGAATTACCCGCGAATCCGGGTCAGCAACCACTCTGCCAAAGATGCCAAGCGGGCACTCCGCCAGATTCAACTCGGGAAACTCGCTACCGATACCCGACGCAAGCACTGCAGCCCGCACCGTCGCGCCCTCATTGACGCTGAATGAGCGCAATACCTGACGATCCACGGCCGCGTACACCACCTCTATCTCGATCACCGACTTAACCATGCATCTGCTTGGCGCGCTGGCAGAACGCATCCACCAACGTATTCGCGGCCTGATTGAACAGCGGCCCTAACGTCGCGCGCACCAGCGGCCCGGCGTAATCGAAGGACAGATCCAGACTGATCTTGCAGGCCTTCTCGTTCAGCGCCTTGAACACCCAGACGCCGTGCAGTTGATTGAACGGACCTTCTTCCAGATTCATCTCGATCGACTGCCCCGGCACCAGCGTATTGCGCGTCACGAAATGCTGACTGAGCCCGCCCTTGGCCACGCCGACACTGGCGCGCATATGTTCCGGCGTGCTTTCCAGCACCTCGGCCGAAGAACACCACGGCAAAAATTCCGGGTAACGCGCGACGTCGTTAACCAGGTCATAGAGAAATTGCGCGGGGTACGGCAGCAACGCCGATCGTTGAATATGTGTCGTCATGTGAGCGTTACTTCCAGAGCTGAGCGGCAAACACTACAAGAATGCCGATGGGCGCCACGTAGCGCATCAAAAACAAAGACAGGGCGAACAGTAGCGGATTGCGGATCGACAACTCGTCGCGTACCGCTTCACGCCCCATCACCCATCCGGCGAACAGCACAAAACACAGACCACCGAGCGGCAACATGATCCGCGAGGTGAAGAAATCGATCACGCCAAAGAAGTCCAGACCGCCCTGCGCACCCCATTGGTAGAGATGGAACAGCCCGCCTTCGTTCACGAAAAATTTGGCTTCCTTCCAGATATTGAAGGAGAACACCGTGCCCAGACCGACGAACCAGCAGATGAACGCCAGCCAGAAAGTCACCCACGCACGGCTGACTTTCGTGCGTTCAACCAGATAGGCCACCATCGGCTCCAGCAGAGAAATCGCCGAACTCCAGGCAGCAATCGCCACCAACACAAAGAACACTACGCCCATCAGTTGCCCGAACGCCACGTTACCAAACGCAAACGGCAGGCTGACGAACATCAGGCCCGGCCCTTCGCTTGGATTCAGGCCTCCGGCGAACACAATCGGGAACAGGGCAAGACCGGCAACCAGAGACACAAACGTGTCGAGCAGCGCCACACCGACAACCGTACCGGACAACGACGAAGTCTTCGGCATGTAAGCGCCGTAGATCATGATCGAACCGACACCGACGCTCAGCGAGAAAAATGCGTGCCCCATCGCTGGCAACAAGCCGTCGAGCACCTTTTCCGGATGGAAGTCGAACATGAAGTGCACGCCCTCCATGAAATGCCCGGTGGTCATGCTGTAACCCAGCAGCACCAGAATCATCACGAACAGCAGCGGCATCATGATGCGCAGGCTGCGCTCAAGCCCGGCGACCACGCCTTTGGCGATGACGACGGCCGACAGCAGCATGAAAATCGTATGCCAAAGTGTCAGACGCCAGGGATCGGAGATGACGTTGCCGAAATAAGCGCCGACCTGATCAGCCGTGGCGCCCTGGAAATCCCCACGACCCATGTCGACGATGTAATCCAGCGACCAGCCGCCGACCACACTGTAGAAAGACAGGATCAGCAAGGCCGTGATCATCCCGGCAAACGCGCCCCATGACCACTTGCCCGAGTGCCCGGCTTCCAGTGCCAGCACCTTCAACGCATTGGCCGGACTTTGCCGGGCGCGCCGGCCGATCAGGGTTTCCGCGAGCATGACCGGGATGCCGATCAGCGCGATGCACGCCAGAAACATCAGTACAAACGCACCGCCGCCGTAGACCCCGACCATGTAGGGGAACTTCCAGATACTACCCAAGCCAACGGCCGAACCGGTCGCGGCGAGTATGAATACCCAGCGGCTAGCCCAACTGCCGTGGACAGAAACCTTGTCTGTCGACATCGTTTATCACGCCCAAGCGTTAGAAAAAGAGGCCGCATTGTCCGGGATTCACTCAACCTGCTCAAGCACGCAGCAACACCGTAGCCGACGGCGGTTTATCTCCATATAATGCCGCCCCTATGGCTAAACAGAAGAAACACCCAACAGGGACCATCGCGCAGAACAAAAAGGCGCGACACGATTACTTCATCGAGCACAAGTTCGAGGCTGGTCTGGTCCTGGCCGGCTGGGAAGTAAAAAGTCTGCGGGCAAGCAAGCTACAGCTGGTCGACAGCTATGTCCTGCTCAAGGATGGCGAAGCATGGTTGCTCGGCAGCCATATCACGCCTCTGATGACCGCAAGTACCCACGTCATCGCTGACCCGGTGCGCACCCGCAAATTGCTGCTCAACCGCCGCGAGCTGGACAAGCTCGCCGCCGCCGTGCAGCAAAAGGGCTACGCCTGCGTCTGCCTGTCCTGGTACTGGAGCAAGCACATGGTCAAGTGCGAGATTGCTCTGGGCAAGGGCAAGAAGGAATACGACAAGCGTGACACCGAGCGTGAACGCGATGCCGGTCGTGAACTGCAGCGTGCGGTGCGCAACAAGGGCAAGGAAGACTGATTTCTTCTGCCTTTAGCGCGTATTCGCGAGCCTGTTCGTCCCCACAATTGGAATGCATTTCAATGTGGGAGCGAGCTTGCTCGCGAAAACCATTGCCGAATCAACACAGAAACAACTGATCACATCCCCTTGCGCCGCTCCGCCCGAGCCATGCGCTGAACTTCCTGCCGCACCTCTTCCAGCACTTCCTGCACATACAAAATATGTCGGCTGGAGACTTCCCGCGCCTGCTCCGCACGACCTTCGATAATCGCCAGATACAATTCCCGATGCTGGGTGATCAGCATGTCGCGGGTTTCCGTGCGCTGCTTGTACATGCCGCCAATGTTGGTGACCACGTTGCGCTTGAGCAGATCGAACAGCCCACGAATGGTGTGCAGCAACACAGCGTTGTGGCTGGCCTCGGCAATCGCCAGGTGGAATTTTGCATCCGCCGCGCCCTCTTCCACCCGACTGACTTCATCATGGCGCGAATAGCAGTCCTGCAGGTCTTCGAATGCCGCAGTCAGCCGCTCCCGATCCACATCGGTGGCGCGCAATGCGGCGTAATAGGCGCACGATGCCTCCAGAGTGTGCCGAAATTCCAGTAGATCGCGCTGTGCCTCGGGATTGCTTTCGAGCAGTTGCAGCAGCGGGTCACTGAATGTCGATCCCAGGCTTTCCACCACATAGTTGCCGCCGCCCTGCCGACTGACTAGCAGCCCTTTGGCCGCGAGTTTCTGAATCGCCTCGCGCAATGACGGGCGTGATACGCCAAATTGTTCGGCCAGCGTGCGCTCCGCCGGCAGCCGTTCACCGGACTTCAGCGTGCCCTCGAGGATCATCCCCTCGAGTCGCTCGACAATATCGTCAGACAAACGGCGCTGACGTATCTGATCAAACCCCATAACTCATTTCTCCACGATCCCGACCGCTCGCCGGGCTCTCTATTCTGGCCTATCGGCGCCTTGCCGACACCTACCAGACGCCAGTTGCCGAAACCGGATCAGATGCGATCTGCACCGCTTGTTCGACAAAAGTTGTAGGGCGGCAAATTGACACACCGCCATCAAGGCTTTTACCCTAGCCAACAGCGATTGTAAATTGGTCTTACCAATTATCCAAGAACGCTGACAGTGCCTGACCAACAACAATTAGGGGCCACCCCATATGCAAACCTGGCAACAGCTCTATAGCCCGCTCGGCAGTCTCGGCGTGTCCGCACTCGCGGCCGTCATCCCCATCGTGTTCTTTTTTCTCGCGCTGGCGGTGTTCCGCCTCAAGGGCCACGTGGCCGGGAGCATCACCCTCGCCTTGTCGATTGCCGTGGCGATCTTCGCGTTCCAGATGCCGGTCGACATGGCCTTCGCCGCAGCCGGGTATGGCTTCGCTTATGGTCTGTGGCCGATTGCCTGGATCATTGTCGCAGCGGTATTCCTCTACAAACTGACGGTCAAAAGTGGTCAGTTCGAGGTTATTCGCAGTTCGGTTCTATCGATTACTGACGACCAGCGCCTGCAAGTGCTGCTGATCGGTTTCTGCTTCGGTGCGTTTCTGGAAGGTGCCGCCGGTTTCGGCGCGCCCGTGGCGATTACTGCCGCGTTGCTGGTCGGGCTGGGTTTCAACCCGCTGTACGCCGCCGGCTTGTGCCTGATCGCCAACACTGCGCCGGTGGCGTTCGGCGCCCTGGGGATTCCGATCATTGTTGCCGGCCAGGTCACCGGCATCGACGCGTTCAAGATCGGCGCCATGACTGGCCGACAACTGCCGCTGCTGTCGCTGTTCGTGCCGTTCTGGCTGGTGTTCATGATGGACGGCCTGCGTGGCGTGCGTGAAACCTGGCCGGCTGCATTAGTGGCGGGTCTGAGCTTTGCTGTCACTCAATACTTCACCTCGAACTTCATCGGCCCGGAACTGCCGGACATCACCTCGGCCCTGGCCAGCCTGATTTCCCTGACCCTGTTCCTGAAAGTCTGGCAGCCAAAACGCGCCGCCGGCCAACACATCGTCGGCGCCGTCTCCGCTTCGGTGGTGACTGCCAGCGTCGGCGGTTTCGGCCAGAAGCGCAGCACCGTGGCTTCGCCTTACAGCCTCGGGGAAATTTTCAAAGCCTGGTCGCCGTTCCTGATTCTCACCGTGCTGGTGACCATCTGGACGCTGAAGCCTTTCAAAGCGATGTTTGCCGCTGGCGGCTCGATGTACAGCTGGGTGTTCAACTTCGCGATTCCGCACCTTGATCAACTGGTGATCAAAACTGCGCCGATTGTGGCCAACCCCACGGCTATTCCAGCGGTGTTCAAACTTGACCCGATTTCCGCGACCGGTACGGCGATTTTCTTCTCCGCGCTGATCTCTATGCTGGTCTTGAAGATCAATTTCAGAATTGGTCTGACCACTTTGATAGAAACCTTCTACGAACTGCGCTGGCCAATCCTGTCGATCGGTATGGTGCTGGCGTTCGCTTTCGTCACCAACTATTCCGGCATGTCTTCGACCATGGCGCTGGTGCTGGCCGGTACGGGCGCGGCATTTCCGTTCTTCTCGCCATTCCTTGGCTGGCTGGGCGTGTTCCTCACCGGTTCGGATACTTCATCCAACGCCCTGTTCAGCTCGCTGCAAGCGACCACCGCGCACCAGATCGGCGTCAACGACACCCTGCTCGTGGCGGCCAACACCAGTGGCGGCGTGACCGGCAAAATGATCTCGCCACAATCGATCGCCGTGGCCTGCGCCGCGACCGGGCTGGTGGGCAAGGAATCGGATCTGTTCCGCTTCACCCTCAAGCACAGCCTATTCTTTGCAACGATTGTCGGCCTGATCACACTGGCTCAGGCCTACTGGTTCACCGGCATGCTGGTGCACTAAACCTACAAGCGAAATGGAAATAACCGACGCCGATCCGTGATTTCGGCGTCAGCAATTCACAACCCGGTCTGTAAGGCTGCTGAAAGCAATGCGCTCTATATTCAGCAGCCTCAGCGGACGGATAACCGGGACCACCCGGAGACACGCCTGATGAGCGAGCTTTTTTACAACGCTGTGCCGAACGCGACCCGTGTGGCACCGCCACTGCCCGAACCTCGGCAATACCCCAGCGAAAAACCGTCGCGGGTCTACCTGTTCGGCACGTGCGTGGTCGACCTGTTCTACCCCGAAGCCGGGATGGACGCGATCCACTTGCTGGAGCGCGAAGGGATCCGTGTCGAGTATCCGCAAGGGCAGAGTTGCTGCGGCCAACCGGCCTACACCTCGGGTTACACCGAGCAGGCGCGGACGGTAGCGCGCTCGCAACTGGCGTTGTTTGCCGAGGATTATCCGGTGGTGGTGCCGTCGGGTTCCTGCGCCGGCATGCTGCGCGAGCATTACGCCGACTTGTTCAAGGACGAGCCGGAAACGCTGAAACAGGTGCAGGCCCTCGCGGCCCGCACCTATGAACTGGCCGAGTTTCTGCTGTTCGTCTGCAAGGTGCAGCTCAAGGACAGCGGTGAGCCGGTCAAAGTCGCGCTGCACACGTCGTGTTCAGCACGCCGCGAAATGAACACCCACCTGCACGGCCGTGAGTTGTTGGCGCAGTTGAGCAACGTGGAACGGGTCAACCATGACCACGAAAGCGAATGCTGTGGCTTCGGCGGAACATTCAGCGTCCGTATGCCAGACATTTCCGGCGCGATGGTGGCTGACAAGACCAAAGCGTTGAAGGATTCCGGCGCGCACAAGGTGTTGAGCGCCGACTGTGGCTGTTTGATGAACATCAACGGCGCATTGGAGAAACAAAAAGAAGCGCTACGCGGGCAACATCTCGCCAGCTTTCTTTGGCAACGAACCGGAGGTGCGCAATGAGCACTTCCGCGATTATTCCTACGGTCGCCGTAGAAGAAGATTTCCGCACCCGGGCACACAACGCCTTGGGTGATCAGCAGCTGCGGAACAACTTCCGCACTGCCATGGACTCACTGATGGTCAAGCGGGCAGCCGCTTTCAGCGATGCCCACGAAAGAGAACACTTGCGCGCACTGGGCAATTCGATCAAAGCCCGCGCGCTCTCCAAGTTGCCCGACCTGCTCGAGCAACTGGAACAGAACCTGACCCGCAACGGTGTGACAGTGCACTGGGCGGAAACGGTGGACGAGGCCAATGGCATCGTCTTATCGATCATCCGCGCTCACGAGGCGCGGCAAGTGATCAAGGGCAAATCGATGGTCAGCGAAGAGATGGAGATGAACCATTTCCTCGAGGCTCAAGACATTGAATGTCTGGAGTCCGACATGGGGGAATACATCGTCCAGCTCGACCACGAGAAGCCTTCACACATCATTATGCCGGCGATCCACAAGAATGCCGGTCAGGTCGCGTCCTTGTTCCACGACAAACTTGGCGTGGAATACACCAAGGACGTTGACCAACTCATTCAGATCGGTCGCAGAGTCCTTCGGCAGAAATTCTTCGAAGCGGACATCGGCGTCTCCGGTGTCAACTTCGCCGTGGCCGAAACCGGCACCCTGCTGCTGGTGGAAAACGAAGGCAACGGGCGCATGACCACCACCGTGCCACCGGTGCATATCGCCGTTACCGGCATCGAAAAAGTCGTGGAAAACCTGCGTGACGTGGTGCCGTTGCTGTCACTGCTGACGCGCTCGGCGCTGGGCATTCCGATCACCACTTACGTCAACATGATCTCCGGCCCGCGCAAGGCACACGAACTCGACGGCCCGCAGGAAGTGCACCTGGTATTGCTCGACAACGGTCGCAGCCAGGCCTTCGCCGACAGTGAACTACGTCAGACCTTGAATTGCATTCGTTGCGGCGCCTGCATGAATCATTGCCCGGTCTATACCCGCGTCGGCGGTCACACCTATGGCGAGGTGTATCCGGGGCCGATCGGCAAAATCATCACCCCGCACATGGTCGGTCTGGCCAAGGTTCCGGATCATCCGAGTGCTTCGTCGCTGTGCGGTGCCTGCGGTGAAGTTTGCCCGGTGAAAATTCCTATCCCGGCCATTTTGCGGCGTCTACGCGAAGAGAACGTCAAAGCCCCGGACTCGCCACATCAAGTGATGCGCGGTCAGGGCAGCAAGTATTCGCGCAAGGAACGCTTTATCTGGAATGCCTGGGCGAAACTCAACAGCTCGCCGACCTTGTATCGCTTGTTCGGTTTCTTCGCCACGCGTCTGCGTGCGCTGACCCCGAGCAACGTTGGCCCGTGGACGCAAAACCACAGCGCGCCGAAACCCGCCGCCCGCTCGCTGCACGATATGGCCCGCGAGCATTTGGCCAAACAGGGAGACCGCTGATGAGCGCCAAGCAAAATATCCTAGGCAAGCTGCGGAAAAGTCTGACCGGCACAACGCCGATTGCCGACGAGTTCGATGTCGATCTGGTGACGCAGCCTTACACCTACAGCGCCGAACAACGCATCCCGCAACTGCGCAAATTGATGGAAGCGGTGCACACCGAAATCCACCTGACCACGGGCGAAGAATGGCCGGCGTTGCTCGCACAGTTACTGCGCGACCGCCAGTTGCCGAGTCTGTTAATCGCGCCGACGACAGCGCACGGGCGGAAAATCACACAGCACTGGGTGAACAATCCTGGTCTGCCAACCCTGAAATCCTACGACCGCCCGATGGAAGAGTGGAAAGCCGAGTTGTTCAACGACACCCCGGCCAGCCTCACCGGCACCCTCGGTGCAATTGCCGCGACCGGCAGCCTGATTCTCTGGCCAACCCGTGAAGAACCACGGCTGATGAGCCTGGTGCCACCGGTGCATTTCGCCCTGCTCAAGGCCAGTGAAATCCGCGACAACTTCTATCAAGTGCAAGAGGAGTTCGAATGGGCACAAGGCATGCCGACCAACGCGTTGCTGGTATCCGGCCCGTCGAAAACCGCTGACATCGAGCAAGTGCTGGCGTACGGCGCCCATGGCCCGAAAGACCTGGTGGTGCTGATCCTGGAGGACCAATGACGCTTCCGGTGAATTTCCTGCGTGATGCGCAACAACTGATTCCGGCCGAGCGCCGTTTTGATGATCCGCTATCCACTCTTGCCTTCGGTACGGATGCCAGTTTTTATCGATTGATCCCGCAACTGGTGATCCGCGTCGAGTCCGAAGATGAAGTCGTCGCGCTGTTGAAACTGGCTCAGCGCGACCATGTTCCGGTGACCTTCCGTGCGGCGGGCACCAGCCTCTCCGGTCAGGCGATCAGCGATTCCGTTTTGATCGTGCTTGGGGATAACTGGAACGCTCGCGAGATTCGTGGTCAAGGTACGCAAATCCGTCTGCAACCGGGAGTGATCGGCGCGCAGGCCAACGCATGGCTCGCACCGTTCGGGCGCAAGATCGGCCCAGATCCAGCGTCGATCAACGCCTGCAAGATCGGCGGCATCGTCGCCAATAACGCCAGCGGCATGTGCTGCGGCACGGCACAAAATACCTACCACACGCTGGCCGGCATTCGTCTGGTACTGGCCGATGGCACGCGTCTCGACACCGAAGACGCTGCCAGTGTTGCAGCGTTCCGCAACAGTCACGGCGAGTTGCTGGAGCGCTTGGCGACGCTGGGGCGCGAGACCCGCGCCAACGCCGAACTCGCTGCACGAATCCGCCACAAATACCGTCTGAAAAATACCACTGGCCTGTCGCTCAATGCCTTGGTGGATTTCGATGAGCCTGTGGATATCTTGAGCCACTTGCTGGTCGGCTCCGAAGGTACCCTCGGCTTTATCAGCGCGGTGACTTACGACACGGTAATCGATCACCCGAACAAGGCCTCGGCGCTGATCGTGTTCCCGGATGTGGAGACCTGCTGCACCGCGGTCACCGTGTTGAAAAGCCAACCGGTGTCCGCCGTGGAATTGCTCGATCGACGCAGCCTGCGTTCAGTGCAGAACAAACCGGGCATGCCGACTTTCGTACAACAGCTGTCGAACAATGCCTGCGCGCTGCTCATCGAATCCCGCGCCGCGTCTTCCACTTTGTTGCAGGAACAACTGGCTCAGATCATGGCGTCGCTCACTGATTTCCCGGTGGAAAAGCAGGTCGACTTCACCGAAGACCCTGCCGAGAACGCCAAGCTCTGGGCGATCCGCAAGGACACCTTCCCCGCCGTCGGCGCCGTACGCAAAACCGGCACCACGGTGATCATCGAAGACGTGACCTTTCCGGTCGAACAACTGGCCATCGGCGTCAATCGCTTGATCGAGCTGTTCGACAAACATGCTTACGACGAAGCGATCCTTTTCGGACACGCGCTGGAAGGCAATCTGCACTTTGTCTTCACCCAAGGCTTCAACAATCCGGAAGAAGTCGCACGCTATCAAGCGTTCATGGACGACGTCGCGCAACTGGTCGCGGTGGAATTCGGTGGCTCGCTGAAAGCCGAACACGGCACCGGACGCAACATGGCGCCGTTCGTAGAACTGGAATGGGGCAGCGACGCCTATCAACTGATGTGGCAGCTCAAACGTCTGCTCGACCCTAACGGCATTCTCAACCCGGACGTAGTGCTCAGCGAAGATCCGCAAATCCACCTCAAACATCTGAAGCCGCTGCCAGCGGCTGACGAGATTGTGGATAAGTGCATCGAGTGCGGCTTCTGCGAACCGGTCTGCCCGTCGAAAGGCCTGACCCTGAGCCCACGCCAGCGCATCGTGATCTGGCGCGATATTCAGGCGAAAAAACGCGCTGGCGTCGACACCACCGAACTGGAAAAAGCCTACGAGTACCAAGGCATCGACACCTGCGCCGCGACCGGGCTATGTGCGCAACGCTGTCCCGTAGGCATCAATACCGGCGAGCTGGTGAAAAAGCTCCGTGGCCGACACGCGACGCATCAGAAAACCGCTGACTGGATCGAAGGAAATTTCGCCACAACCCTGCAAGGCGCACGCTTCACCCTGCACGTTGCCAACGGTGCGCGAATGATGCTTGGCGCACCGCGTCTGGCGAAGCTTTCGGCAACCATTACGCGCCTGTCCAAAGGCCAAGTGCCGTTGTGGACGAATGCCATGCCACAACCGGAGAAAGCCATTCGCTTCAGCCCGAGCGTGTCGGACGAGCGTCCGCGTGTGGTCTATCTGGCGGCGTGTGTGTCGCGAGTCATGGGCCCGGCGGCGGGCGATAAAGAGCAGATGTCGCTGTACGACAAAACCCGTGGGTTGCTGGAAAAGGCCGGTTACCAAGTGGTCTTCCCGGATAATCTGGACAACCTCTGCTGCGGTCAGCCCTTCGCCTCTAAGGGCTATGCAGAACAGGCCGAACACAAACGCCAGGAGTTGATCAGCGCCCTGTTGCACGCCAGTCGCGGCGGGCTCGATCCGATTTATTGCGACACCAGTCCGTGTACGTTACGGCTGGTGCAGGATGTCGGCGATGTTCGGCTGGATCTGTACGATCCGGTGCGATTCATTCGTACGCATCTTCTCGAACGACTGGACTTCACCGCGCAAGATGCACCGATCGCGCTACACGTGACCTGCAGCACTCAGCACTTGGGAGAAAGCCAGGCGTTGATCGATCTGGCGCGCAAGTGCAGCAATAACGTGGTGATCCCGGAAGGCATTCACTGCTGTGGGTTTGCCGGCGACAAGGGCTTCACCACGCCGGAGCTGAACAGCCACTCGCTGCGCACGCTCAAGGATGCGGTGCAGCATTGCAGCGAGGGGATTTCCACCAGTCGCACATGTGAAATCGGTCTGACCCAACATGGCGGAATCGACTACCACGGGCTGGTCTATCTGGTGGATCGCGTGACCCGGGCGAAGTCCTGCTGAAGAAAAATAGAACCCTTGAGTTCGACTGTAGTCCACAGAATAACCCCGACTGATCGGGGTTTTTCTTCCATACGGTTGCCCGTCCTGACGGCCAGCGAAGTCTGGACCCCACTCGGTTCAAGGAGATACACATGAAACGTTCTGTACTGTTAGGTCTGTTCGTTACTGCATCGATGATGGCGTCCACTTCGTTCGCCGCTGACAAGCCTGCTGACCTGTGTGATGCCAATATTCAGACCATCAACAATGCCAAGGGCCAGCTGTCAGCGAACCCGGAACTGAGTCAGCGTGCTAACGCCAGTGTAACCAGAGCTCAGTCACTGAAGGCCGAGGGCAAGATCGATGATTGCGTTGCGGAAACCTCGCAAACCATCGTCGAACTGCGCAAATCCACCGGCACCAACAACTGATCAGCCTCCCGGCCAACCTTCGGGTTGGCCTCGCGGGCCGATTGGCGTACACTGTGCAGGCTTGTTGCTCAAACAGATGTACTGAGCAATGAGTTCGGGGCCGTTTAGGATTCGACGCCGGTTGCGAAACTCTAGGTGCATGCCGACTTGGTAACAGAAGTCGTAAATCCACTGTTGCAACTACTTATAGTTGCCAATGACGACCAATACGGTGTTGCTCTCGCTGCTTAATTGCAGCTGACAATGCTCCTGGTACCTTCGGGTCCAGCAATCATCAGGGGATGTCTGTAAACCCGAAATGATTGTCATATAGAACAGAATCGCCGTGCAGTACGTTGTGGACGAAGCGGCTAAAACTTACACAACTCGCCCAAAGCACCCTGCCCGTCGGGTCGCTGAGGGTTAACTTAATAGACACGGCTACGCATGTAGTACCGACAGCGGAGTACTGGCGGACGGGGGTTCAAATCCCCCCGGCTCCACCACTTCATCATCTAAAGACGTCCACGGACGTCTTTTTTTGTGCCTGAAATCCAGTAAATACGGGGGGTTCATGGCCATCAGCGTCCAAAGACGTCCGATATAATCTACAACCATTGGTATTCCACATGGTATTCCAAGCCCTTCAGTGGTAATTTTTGGAATACCGAACGATGTCGTGGAATACCTCATGTGCGCCCAAGCCACTCGCCTCTCTGATCGTCAGCTCAAAGCTATCAAGCCGAAAGATAAAGATTACGTCCTCAGCGATGGCGACGGTCTTCAATTGCGAGTGAGAATCAATGGTTCTACGCTATGGAACTTCAACTACCGTCATCCGGTAACGAAGAATCGTATCAACATGGGACTCGGCACCTACCCAGAGCTCTCTCTCGCGCAAGCAAGAAAGAAAACGGTCGAAGCCAGAGAGCTGCTTGCACAGGCCATCGACCCCAAAGAGCAACGCAATGCGTTGACGCAAACAAAAAAAGCAGCAACTGAGCACACGTTCGAGAACGTAGCTGCTACTTGGTTTGAGCTAAAGCAGGATGTCGTTACACCGGCCTATGCCGAAGACATATGGCGCTCTCTCATCCTGCACGTATTTCCAAAGCTCGGAACTACGCCCCTCTCGCAAATCACTGCGCCGATGGTCATCGAATTGCTCCGCCCCTTGGAAGCGAAAGGCAGCTTGGAGACAGTGAAGCGACTGACTCAAAGGCTCAATGAAATCATGATCTATGGCGTGAACTCGGGGATGATCTTCGCTAATCCTCTCAGCGGCATCCGGGGCGTTTTCAAGAAACCGAAAAAGCAGAACATGGCGGCTCTTCGACCAGAAGAACTGCCAGAACTAATGATTGCAATCGCCAATGCCAGCATCAAAAGAACAACACGCTGCTTGATCGAGTGGCAGCTTCACACCATGACGCGCCCCGCGGAAGCCGCTACAACTTCCTGGGCTGACATCGACCTCGAAAGGAAGATCTGGACGATCCCTGCCGAACGCATGAAAAAGCGACGCCCACACGCTATACCGCTGACTGAGCACGCAGTTGCTCTGCTTGAGACGATCAAACCCTATAGCAGCCATCGAGAGTTTGTATTCCCTGCTGACAGAGACCCACGCACTCACTGCAACAGTCAGACGGCTAATATGGCGCTGAAGCGGATGGGCTTCGAGGGGCGCCTCGTAAGTCATGGAATGCGCTCAATGGCGAGCACCATCCTCAACGAGCAGGGCTGGGATCCTGAATTGATAGAAGTCGCACTTGCCCATGTCGATAAAGACGAGGTACGTAGCGCCTATAACCGAGCGGACTACATCGAGCGTAGACGTCCGATGATGGCCTGGTGGAGCGACCACATTCAGGAAGCTGCTACCGGCAACCTTTCTGTGTCAGCTATCAGAGAACAACGAGATTAAAAAGTCGTTTCGATACGCTTAACCTAAGGCAGCTATCGGCCAGAAGTAGACATCCCTATCCGACAGCTACCGTCCAATAGTGGCCGATTGTGAATGCCTATTTCATCTCCGGCCGCCTGCGTTTGGTAGAAAGAAATGGCTACTCCGCTGAGACGCTTCGCGACCGGCCCTCAGCGAAGATAAAAATTACTGTTGCCTACGTTTTTTACGTTGTGTCAATGTGCCACCTCGCCGAACGATAACGCAACCGCAGGAAAGTATTTCATGTCTATTATAGTAAAAAAAGTACAGGTACCGTCTAATATCGCTAGTGAGTTTGAGGACCTTCATGGAGTTTCTAGAGATTTGGAAATGGCTCGGGAATTGTGTCTAATAGCCAGAGATTTAGGCAATGATGATGCCAATCAGGGAATCGCTGTCGACGGACTGTTGAGCGCTGCGTTAATCCGATACATGCGTTGTTTTTCATCTGGGGTGCGCAGCTCTCTCAAATCGGAAGATTTGGAAAAACTCGGAGCCGAGATCGCCGAAGCTCATAACTTTCTGAAAGACTTTCGCGATAAACATCTTGCTCACTCAGTCAATCATTATGAAGACTGCTACGCAAATGTCGACCTCCATATCAACGATGGCTCGCTCGAAAAAATATACGGATTACTACCGGGATCAAGTCGCGTAATATTAAATAATGGCAATGGATTTGCATTGCTGACGCTGATTGATAAGATGATTTGGCTAGTGGTGGAAAAAAAACGCGCCGCAGAAATCGCAGTGGTAGATAAATTAAATTCACTCGGCGATGAAGTTGTATTGAATTTTAAACCTCGGCAGCCAAAAGAGATAAATCCGAGTGAAATTCGAACAAGCCGAAAAAAAAGCAGCAAATAGAATTACATCACGGTGATGGTCGATTGCTACCTTTCGCGAAAGCCTGAAAACGACCCAGTGCAGCAAGGGACAATTGGCAGTGATCGACCATGAGCAGTCAGTCGCAGATATCCAAAAAACCATGGGCGATCACGATAACTTTGAACGTCACCAAGATCGACCAAGCAATTGATAGACCAATCAGCCATTCTAGAAATAGCAGGGCTATAGGTCTCACAAACTCTCCCAGTAGTTAATCAATTATACAATCGAAATGGCAGGTCTTCTGCGACGGCTTGCCCAGGAGTGCAGAGCCACTGCCACACTTGTTGTTGTGTTAGGCTTCCCTCGCATAATCGCAATAGTGCCTCACCTAAATCCCCGCTTTCAACTACGCTTAACCGGCCACAGGATGCAATTTGCTGCGGCACGCTCGGATCTACTCCGGGATGACAAAGAGTCACGCAAAAACAATCTCTAAAGCCATGGATTTCGGAGGCCGCTAAAACCTCTACAGCTTTATTGTAATCGACTAGTTTATCCCCTTCCTTGGATTTCAATTCGACTACAATCGAAGTCGAATCAAAGAACGTAACTAGATAGTCGGGCGCTCCAGTTTTTGTCTTGTCATCTAGCTTTTCAAACACTACACCTAGCTGAACAAGCACCTGTTCGAATGCCACTTCAAAAGCATCACCTTTCGCTTCATAATAGTTTTCAATTAGAATCTTACTATCACACCTTTCAGCTCGCTTCAAATGCCTTACAGCCATTCGCTTTCGCTGGTCTACCTTCCAATCACGACAAGCGTCTCGCACCCAGTTTGCTTTAGCTTGCGCATTAGGCTTAGACTTTACGAAAGCTAAAACTCTTAGCGCATTCGCCTCAGAATTACCAAGCATAAGTAATTGCGGCGTTGTTACCCCATGCTTCTTCAAGAGCAATATTTCATGTCTATAAAGTTTTAAAGCGCTACCCGCAGCAGATACACCTGTCATCCAGAGAATGTCGTCTGGCAACCCTTCTTGGACTCTGTATGCTAATCTTCGAATGTAACGCGTCAACTTAGATATTGCACGCAACAAAGTATCATCCACCCTTAATTGTGGCGGACGGAGAACTAGCGGGACGCGGTTATCGGCGGCAGACATAGCTATGCCAGCTAAGCCCTGCAGCACCCAAGAAAGATTCCTATTCATTTCTGTGACAGCGCCGGCACTCAGAGTTTTAACTTCGCGCTCAATAGCGCTAATTTCAACTCCACTAGTCCACCTCTGACACAACCATGCCGCATTAGTGGGTACTGGATCAACTTGCCAAATTGACTCCATTAAATCGTCAGCAAGGTGCTGCGCATCATAAATTGGATCCTTCAACTGGTAAGGCAGGAGCCTAGTAGGTTTAACTCCATTTCTCGGGCGAAACTCAGGACTGGACAAACATCCAGAAAAAATAAGCATTTCTAGCCGTGACTTTAAAACCGGCAGTTCAAGCTGCCCAATGAGCTCTGCCAAATAAAGTGACTTCTTAGACAGGAAGTTTATTAAAAACACCCCAGTCTCAGGCAGCAACCCACTGAACCCTACAGCACGCCCTACCGGGGTGGGGCTAAGCTCACCACCAGATGTTTCAACGACGAAGCCAGCTTCAATCAAGCCGTTCAGAGCAGCACCCACTTTAGTCGGCCACATCTTGAAAGCAGTTAAGTTATTATCTTCTTCTCTTAAAGCACTGAACGTAGTGCAAACAAGCTCTTCAAGCTCGGCTCTACTATTGCATAATCCCGACGATATCAGCTGCAGTGAAAGTTGACCAAACCTAGCAGGTGCGATTCGTGCTTTGATTTCGGGTAACTGGTCTATAGATAGGTAGCTTGTAGCTAGTGCGCGTTGCTGTCCTGTACCAAAATATATGACACGCCCTTCTTCATGATCGAATCCCATACGCCCGACCCGCCCGGACATGTTATGGAACACTGCGCTATCTATTGCGACACGTTGCCTTTGTTCGCTGTCCCAACGTACCCACTCAGCAAATACTGCTGCCCCCAAAGGGAAATTCACACCTGCCGCTAAAGTACTTGTGGCGAATACAACATCCAACTTATTTTCTGACAGGTAACGTTCCACCACTCCTCGTTCTTCGTCAGTCAGATCCGCGTTATGGCTAGCGACTCGAAGATCCAATATCTTCGCCAGCATTGTGTTAGCTGAAGTTTCAGGCAGGGTATCAAACTCTAATGACAACTGTCCTTGCCTACCCTTATGGTAAGAAGCTACAAAAGCTTCAGCAAGATCATAAGTATCTTGTTTTTTCATGCAAAAAACTATTATTGGAAGCGGGGGATTATCTTGCTTAAGCAGATACGTCAAAGCTGAAATTGTTTCCGCTTTAACTCCCGCAGGAATTCGCTTGTCTGACTCCATAACATCGGGCTTAGCGCTGCTTACTGAATAGATTTGATCACCAATCCAGCACTCATATCGTAAATGTTTCTCGCGTTTTTGCTCGAAAATAAGATTCACCCTCAGCCAGTTCGCCAAGTCCTGAGCATCTTTATTTTTCAAAACTGCTGACAACCCTACAAACTGCCTCCAACCCGCGTTCCTCATGAGCGTTAAAAGCACTTCAACATTCTGCCCGCGATTTTCATCTCCCATGAGCTGAATTTCATCGCACACGACAACTGTATTTTGCATGCTTTTCGGAACGCCAGATGCCGACAGTAGTGCTAAATATTTTTCATATGTAGCAATCACCAGAGGAGCACTTAGAGGTGCCGCAGAATACTGCCCCGTGGCATCCTCCACGTAGTCTCCTGTGGCAATAACTATAGAGGCACCATCACCCTCCAAATACCTGTCCAGCAACAACGTTTTGAAGTCTTCAAATTTCTGCTTGGCCAATGCGCGATGTGTTACCAAATAAACTGCGTTATTCCCAGCGAGCAGTCCTTCAGCAATAGCCCAAAGCCCAATTTGAGTTTTTCCTGTAGAGGTAGGGGAAACCACCAGCATGCTTTGTCCATGCGCCACCCCAGACTCCAGCGCGACGTACTGAACATCAGTGAGGGAAATCGCCCCCTCGGATCGGTAGACCAATCCATCAACCACAGATGTGGACAGACCGTGTTCTACTGGAAGGGTATCCCTCATGCCTAGCAACTCCTGTCATGCGTTAGGGTGCGAGCGCCCAGAGCAATCTGGGTGCCGAGTGTTCGAATCCGACAGAAGCATACGTAGCATTAAATGGCCATATTGGCCATCCTACTAAGCGCCAGAACGGCAATCTAGGAAGCGTAGGAAGGAAAAATGAATAGCCTTGAAATCTGTAACTACATAATCTTTAATAAAATTCCGCTGGAATATGTAGTGAATCGCTTTTCCCCCCACGCACTTTAAATCGCTCCTAACTTCGTAGAGACCGAATGACTGGCTCTGGCCGTTTTCTGCCGGTCGCACGACAGGCCTGTTTGGGTCGATGTTTGCCAGTCGTGACTGGCAAACATCGACCCAATGCGATCATCGAGATTGTGGCCAGTGATCCTGAATTTCACCCCAAGGTGCCTTGGACGTTACTTCGACATGCGTATGCTTGTCGGAAGTAAAGCCATCCGCTTATGAGCAGCAACGGTAATAGTGTAAAGATATGAGTTTTAGGCAGCCTTCGGCTGCCTGCGTCACGACTGGCGATAAATCAACTGAGAGCTGAAGAATTGAAAATTGATGGAGGGTGGCATAGATCACCAGGGGCTTCTTATGATGCGTTGGCCGCGTTGCGAGCGGTTGTACCGCATGTGCTCCCTGATGAGTACTACCAGTTGCTGACCTTCAGCAATGGTGGCGAGGGGCCGTTACCTGTTGGTCCATTTAACTTCGTTCTCGATTCTGCGGAGGTTACGGCCGACCCCAAGCAGGTTTTGTTCTATGAGCAAATAGCTCCAGATTTGTTTGTGTTCGGTAGTAACGGTGCCGGTGAGCTTGTAGCTTTCGATCTCAGAGGAAACTCTCCACCTTGGCCTATCGTTTGTTTCGATGGGATCGCTCCAGAAGAGTCCGTGGAAAGGATTGCAGATAGCTTTACAGGGTTCGTATCGCTGATAGGCAAGGCATGATTGAGCCCGGCCTGGTCAACCTGGTGTCTCGCGCCCCTTTGAACTCGAATTAAGCTCCAGCAGCGGCTTCTGGCCGAAAGCCGCCGGTCGCGAACGGCAGCTATCGGCTAGGGCCTGACTTTATCCTGTGTAGGCCATTCATATAAAAAGACTAATGAAATGTACAATTTCGGCCCATCACGCTCGCCATTGCGGGTGCTGCCCTTGTACCGCATGTAGTCCAAGCAGCAGCACACCGGCCGGAGTAATTCAGGCCGACGATAAGACAAAAGCCTGGATTGAGCCGAAGTCTGGAGGCTTCCACTGGTGGCATCACAGAGGAATGGTACGCGCATCGAGATGCCGCCTACCCATGCAATGCAGCGTTATGAATATCGACCCTTCTGCTGCTTCGCCAGCATAGGGCATGCATAATGATGGCATACCGCCTTTATAGTTTTGCCGCACCGCGTTGTGCCGCCCCGAAAGGATTCGAATGAACCATTCCGATTTGCGCCTCAAACCGATACATGAACTACTCGCCGACGAAGATGGCAAGTCGACACAATTCTGGATTCCTGCCTACCAGCGAGGTTACCGATGGAAGCCTCTGCAGGTTACCCAGTTACTGGAAGATATCCGCGAGTTCAGCCAGCGCCGTAACCCCCAGCCAGAAGATTTTTATTGCCTGCAGCCACTGGTTATCAAATCCACTGAGCAAGGCCCATTCGAGGTAGTCGATGGTCAGCAGCGGCTGACCACGCTTCTATTAATTCTGCGTCACTTCAATGAAAGACAGACGGAAAAGTACCGACAGAAGCTATTCACCCTCAACTACGAAACACGACCTCACCTGTTGGCGTTCCTTGATGAGCCCAATGAGACCGACGCAAACACAAACGTCGATTACTTCTACCTGTTCAATGCCATCAGCACCATTGAGGCGTGGTTCAGCACTCGAGCCCACGAAGTAGACGAGATCAAGTCTGCGCTGCTTAACAAAACCCGGGTAATCTGGTTTGAACTAGCGGCTCAGGACAATGCTGTAGATGCCTTCACTCGCTTGAACGTGGGCAAGATTGCCCTGACCGACGACGAACTGATCCGCGCCCTTTTCCTCAAGCGTGGTGATGATAACGATCCAGATGCCGCTGGCCGGCAAATGAGGATCGCTCACGAATGGGATCAGTTGGAAAAAGCCTTACAGGCCGATGATTTCTGGTACTTCCTTAGTAACCAGCAGAGCCGATCTCACAATCGCATCGGCCTACTCTTCGAGTTAGTAGCCAAGTCTGATGGCTTTGGCAATGGTACGGACCATGACGAGCACAGCATCTTTCATGCCTACAGCAAGAAGCTAAAGATATCCGGTGCTACGTCGAAAGAATGGCTGCGCATCAAGCAGACTTTCATGATGCTGGAGGAATGGTTTGAAGACCGCACGCTATACCACATTGTCGGGTTTCTGATTCATCAGGGTATGGATGTCACGCGCATCTGCGAACTGTCACTACAGACCACAAAAAGCGCATTCGAACGTAAGCTGCGCAAAGCCGTGTTTGCTCGCACCATCGGTGACGAAGACCTAGACATCCTGACGCCCGGATCGCTGAACACGTGTATCAGCGAACGTCTCGAAGAGCTGGAGTACGGCCGTCATTCGTCGAGTATTCGCTCGCTACTATTGTTATTCAACGTGGCGACCCTCCTGGACAGCCCACGCTCCAACTTGCGCTTCCAGTTCGACAGTTTCAAAAACGGCGAGTGGGACATCGAGCACGTACGCTCGATTGCCTCTAGCCGCCCTATACGTCCGCATGACCAGGTGAACTGGCTAAATCTGTGTGCGGGCTACTTGGAAGCCCAAAATATCGATGACCAAGTGGCGCAGGTGAAGCAACTGCTGAACAGCATTCATGCGTTTATTAAACAATCGAAGAAAGCCCACTCGGACGAAGCATTCGAAGTTTTGTACAAAAAGCTGTTGGCCTTCTTCCAGGAAAACGACGAAGCGCCGACCGACCATGGTATTTCCAACTTGGCCCTGCTGGATAAAGGCACGAACCGTGGCTACAAGAACGCTGTGTTCGCCGTCAAGCGCAAAGCGCTGCTGGCCCTAGACCAATCAGGGATCTTTGTACCGCTGTGCACCCGCAATGTGTTCCTCAAATGCTACAGCCCGCAAGCTGACAACGTGATGTTTTGGAGCAAGGAAGACCGAGAAGCCTACCAGGCCGAAATCACCCAAGCACTCGTACGCTTCTTTAGTGCACCCAAGGAGATTACACAATGAGCGACTCCAGCAGTCAGATTACCCTGAAACAGCTGCTGAGCCGCCATCAGCGCATTCAGATCCCGATGATCCAACGCGACTATGCTCAGGGCCGCCCGGCAGCCGAAGAAATACGTGAAGAGTTTCTAGGTACGCTGAAACAGGCATTTGCGCTAGTGCCGAATGACCCTGCCCTTCCGCTGAACCTAGACTTCATCTATGGGAGCGTAGAGAGAGACGGAGAGTCGAACCGCTTTTTACCACTTGATGGCCAACAGCGGCTGACCACACTGTTTCTATTGCACTGGTATTTGGCTTGGCGAGATGGCAGTCAGGACGAGTTTCACCAAGCATTTTGCGAAGGCGAAGACTCACGTTTCTCCTACAAAGTACGCCCGAGCAGCGCCGAGTTTTTCGATGCTTTAGTGAAGTTCTGGCCTGCGCACGAGGCCGCTGTCGGGCATTCATTGTCCAGTCTGATCACCAATCAGGCCTGGTTTTTCCGATATTGGCGCCTGGACCCGACGATCCAGTCTTGCCTGACTATGCTCGACGCTATCCACCAGCACTTTGCCAACATCAAAGGAGCCTACACACGGTTGATGGACGTAAAGCAACCGGTGATCACCTTTCAGTTGCTTGATCTAGACCATTTCGGGCTATCCGATGATCTGTACATCAAGATGAACGCCCGGGGCAAACCGCTGACGGCTTTCGAGACATTCAAAGCCCGATACGAGCACGAACTCAAGAGCCAATTCGCCGACGAGACCAAGTACATCGGCGACCATGTATTCACCGTCGCTGATTACTTTGCACGACGTATGGATACCCGCTGGGCCGATTTCTTTTGGGCGTATCGCGACCAGGAAACCCACCTTTACGACGATGCAATCATGAACTTCTTTCATGCCGTAGCGTTTATCTGCCGCGACCCGGAATCTTCGAGCTATCTGGAGGAAATTAGTACCTTCAGAAGCAAGCCACTGAAGTCGGCTTACCCCCTGTATCACAAGGCTGGATGGCTGGAGCGCGACTTCTCTACCACCCTTATGTTGCTTCTCGAGACATGGAGCGCTCAGGAGAATCAGTTCACGCCACTATTGCCAGAAAACCCATATTTCAATGAGGAGGTCCTGTTCCAACATCTGGTTAGTGACCCCGCAGTCTTAGCCTATACCGACCTTGTTCAGTTGTTCGCCTACGTCGCCTTCATTAGAGCGGCAGGTGACAAGCTCGAACCTCAGGCGCTGCTGGAGTGGATGCGGGTAATTTTCAACCTGTCGACCAACACAAGCTATGACCGCCCCGCAGACATGCAACGCAGCCTTCTGGCTGTCCGGGCCCTGCTGCCCCATGCTGACAATATCCTCGGCTACTTTGCGAGCACCGAAAAACCAACAACCGGTTTCTCCCTACAACAAATCAGCGAAGAGCAGTTCAAGGCCGAACTGTTGCTAGCCCATATTGGCTGGCGCAAGGAGATCGAACGAGCGGAAAAACACGGTTACTTTAAAGGCCAGATCGAATTTCTACTGGAGTTCAGTGGCGCGATGGCCAAGCGACGTAACACCGAGCGGGCGCAGTGGAAGCCAAGCGAACATCTTGCGCTTCAACAAAGCTTTTCGAGCTACCTGAACAAAGCGGAAAAGATGTTCAGTGCGCGTGGCCTGAACAGTCTGCCGGACTTCCGCTGGGAACGTGCCTTGCTTTCATTGGGCGATTACCTACTGCGCAGCGGCTATAACTACTCGTTCCTGGTCAACCCCACGTCGGAGCAGGCTAGTTGGAAGCGGCTGTTACGCGGCGGGGCTGGAGGAAATGTACAGGAGGCGCGCGCCCTTTTGCAGTTGCTATTAGAGCGGATCAATCCTGACGGACCTCTTGAGGATCAACTAGATGAGCTGATTGCCAATGCCGAAGGCCTTGAGCAGTGGCGCCAGATAATGGTGAATACACCAGCTGTATTCCACTATTGCGGTGAGCATGCATTGCGCTGGGAGGACGGCTGCATCTACCTGCTCAAGAAAAGCCGCATGAGCGGGATGCATGCGGAGCTGTTTAGCTTTCACCTGTCAGTGGAGCTTGATGCAGAGCCATTCAAAAAAGGGCTCTTGCCGCTGCGGAAAATTAGTTACCAGCCTGTCAGTGGCTCAGAATTCGAGCCTACTGTGTGTCTTGCCCTCACATTTCGGAGCTGCGACCTGTACTTCTGGATCTATTCAGACTCTGGGCACTTCACGATTCAAGCGCTTAGAAAACAACTCAAGCCCATACCTGCTCTAGAAAAACTGCTGTCCGAGACCTTCAAGTTTGACGTGCAAAAGGAAGACCTCAAACTAAATGTCCCACGAGAACGCATCCACATCACCCTGCGGGCCATAGCCCGAGCGATCAAGGGTTTGGAAGCCTAGTGTGGCTGATACTTTGTGAGGTAATGTCTGTTACTAGGTAGAAGCTGATACTTCCGACATAGCCCAATGCCCAAGGATGGGTATCGGTTAAGCGTCGCATCCTGCCTATGAAGACAGGTAGCTACCGGCCAGAAGAGGGCGTTCGGGCCAGGCCTGCTTCCAGCCAAAAGCTGCCAATAAATAGCCAAGAGTCTAAGGTCACAACTAACTACGGAACCAGGGGCGATTCAGACCATGCATAGCGACGGTTGAAGTCAGGCCGTCGGTAACCGGCCCAGAGTGTGTAAAAACGCTTCGCCAAAATTGAAGTGTCCGCGTCTACGTGAAATCTGAAATTTATCGGCACGTCTGCAGATGTGGATTTCGCGTAGAAACGCGATTTCCAGTCCGGTTTTGAGCACCTTGGGAATTCAGGACGCTTAGGCTGCCACAAGCTTGTGATGGCAAACACGAAGTCAGTATCGGAGGTGCGGATCACAGCATGACATCAGCGGATGTCAGCTGCAATTCCGCAGGTGCAAGTCAATCAAGGGCTGACAATAACCTTGACGTCCGAGCCCGAGATGCTCTTGATATATGAGTAGCTCGTTCCCAAGACGGTCAACTGCTCCTTCGACACCCTCTTCGCCGATATCGCGGGTTGGACGATCACAAATTTGAAGATCAGCTCATGGTCGTGGCATTTGTTGCGCAATATTTCCAACTGTTGAGGCGTGCCTTTCAGGATTCTATCAAAGTCCTTCAGCAGTGATTGCTGGTAACGATCCATCAGTCGGTTGAAGAACTTATCGCCCGTGTACAGCCATTTCACTGATCTCGACGCCTGACCGCATACCTCATAGACGTCGGCGACGCGCGCCCCGGGCGCGGCCACGCCATTCGTCATAGGGCAGAATTTGCAATGGTAAAGGTCGACGTAGATGGCGCCCTTGTTTTCCCTAATTGCCACCAGATCAGCGATTTCGCCTTTGCCATCATCGTTGAAGACAATGGAGTAGTCATCAGCGATCCTGTCAAAGGTAAAGCCTTGTACTGAGTCATTACGTCGCTCTGCACGCATGGACTCTTGATGGATTTTCGTTGTTCCCCAATCCCAGGTTTCGAGCAAACCGGTAGGCAGTTTTACATCCATGCTGTTGAGCGAGTACTGACGGTAGTTACCTTGCACCATGGAGCCGTCGACCTTGAGCAATACAAGCGGCTCTGCATCCAGGTACGAGTCCAGTGGCATCTCGTGGGGGTAAAGTATCTTCACACCTGGACAGGAGGTCTTGTATCCGTCCTCCAACAACTTGATTGCTATGGTAGTGAGGCGACGCTCCTCGCCATCGTTACCCTCGACCAAAACCGGGATCTCCAGCGTCCGCGCACTACGGTACTCAGGCTTACCAAGCTCAACGTCGAGAAGGTTGAAAGTCTCTCCCTGAAAATACAGCGATATCCTTTGCTCGTTTTCGATCGCGATCGACACAGGCCAGTCGGCGTAGAACAGGCCTTCTGGCCATCTGTCCTTGATTTGGTCAGCGCGCATGACATTTTTGAGTACGGCACCAGGGTCGATGGTGTTGTCGTTGAGTTTGACAGACATACGCTTGCACCACTCGACCCAGTAGTTAATCGGAGAGGAGTTCATCTCCCAGATCTTGCCTTTGTGCGAACACCCAACCGTAGTTCGTTCGCCATCCTCAAAACCGGTGGCGAAGATGTTGGATTTTGTCGCATTGCCCTTCTCAATGTCGCTAATTACCTGGTTGATATCGCGCCCCACGTGCATCGTAAACCGAAGGTCTTTCCGGGCGCGGGACAGGCCAACGTTCTGCAGCTTCATCAGCTTAATGTCGTGGAGCGTACGGAAGGTCGGCTCACCATTGATGCGACGAGAGTCTTTGGTTACCAGATTAAGAAAGCGAGCTGCCTGAGTGTCGTCACCAGAGGTGTGAATGAACAGGGTTTTCTGCGCCTTATTATAGAAAGCGATGTATAGATTCCAGTTGGTATCGACGATTTCTTCGGTCTGAGCCCAACCAACCAGCGTCTCTCGCCGAGTCACGACAATAATGGTATCCGCCTGATCATTGATCGAGATGTACTGAAGTGTCTCTCTGCGCCCATCCAGACCCTGCGCTCGCTGCGGTGTCCAGTCTTTGGGAGAGACGTGGTACGCCACGGCACTGATTTTGGGGTTCGGGTTCAGCCCAAAAATCACCCGGGCATCGTCACCGTCAGCAAACTGCTCGTTGAAGTCCGCTTTCTCAATCTCCCGGTCGATCTTTTGCTCGCTCACGTTGCGAATGACTGCACCCCAGTCAGCACTCTCCTTATAGAGGTCGGCCATCTGGTGGTCGGTCTTCTGGTTGGCGATGTTCGCCACGAACTTGGCATCACCAAGAGCGGCATCAACCCTCGTCAACCGGCCAATGAATTGGAGCGTCACTGCAGGGCTTTGGTGTTGATCATGAATAGCGGCGATTTTGAGCTCGGGCAGATCGAAGCCTTCGCCAAGCATGTCGACGCAGACGATGATCCGGTGTTTCTTTTTGACGATTTCAGACATCACCCCGGCTTGGTTCGGCACCTTACTGTGAATCAGGACTGGCGTGAGGTCGGGGTGCTGCTTGTAAATCTCAAACAGGTCTATCGCCCGCTTGTGCGACTTGGCCCGCACCATCATCAAGTGGTTGTACCCAGCCTTGAGGTCAGCCCTGAGCAGCTCAACAGCCTTGTCCGCGATGGCCTGATCAGAAAGCTTGAGGTTGTATTCTCGTACCGGATGGAACTCGATGCCTTTGAAATAGCCATCAAGCTGCGCATCTCGGAGCGGATAGTTGTAGATGATCTTGCCGGCCAGAGCCAGACCATCCTCCCGGAATGGCGTCGCTGTGAACTGAATACAAGGTTTGCCCCTGAAGGCGGTTTTGATTCGGTTCCAACTGGCTGCCACGACATGGTGAGCCTCATCGATCATCAGGTGGCTGCATATGTTCACCAGCGCCCCCAAAGCAGCCTCTTCGAATTGCAGCAAGGCCTGGGGAGTGGCCACAATGATGTTGGCAGTAACTAATTCTGCAACCTGCGCCTCAGACAGCTTCGAATCGATGGCTGCAACAATGGGGTTGCGCGCCTTGTCCGATACCGCCCCCACGGTGCGAAGCGTCTTCATCTCCGTGCACTTACCCACCAACTGCGTCCTGAGGGCGTCCGAGGGAACCAGGATCAAGGTTCTGGCCATCCTCGCAGCGATGATCAGCGCGAGCATGGTGTCGGTCTTCCCCGTACCGGTCGGCATGACTACGGTGGCGGTCGAAGAGGGATCAACCACCAGATGCCCCAAGGTGGCATAAAGCGCAGCCAGTTGCGGCTTGCGCAGCCCTGGTGCGTTCGTCTTGGGATCGTCGAGACTGAAATTGAAGAGATGGTTTTGCCAGCTCTGGTACACATCCAAATGCGTTATGACTACATCGTCCATGGCGATAACCTAGAGGCAGAAAAAACTTTTGGGAGAGGGTGGCGATATGGTAGCACGCCCCCTATTGCTTACATGACCTTAACCACTTAGACATAAGGACAAACCAGTCGAGCCGCGCGCAGGATTGCCTAACTGTAGTGCCCGCTCGGTTCTGGTTTCGCCCTATTTGCCTCCTCCGCAAGTGCAAGCTGGCTCACTTCTCTGCCTCTTGGGTACGCCTGGTATGTCAAGTCGGCTGCGGGCCACGCCCCCGATGCGCATTGATTCGGCTATAGACTGCGCTGAGCCGTCTACAACCGTACCGGTCAAATTATTCATCAAAAACGCATATTCGATTCGAAAAAAACTCAACTCTACATCACTGCCATGACACCCCCACCATGGAGCCTCAAACCATGTCATTGCAGTGCCCTCGCTGTAACTCACCCGAAATCGCTTCCTTCCACCAAGCCATGAAAATTGCAGCTGCCCTCGGTACGGTCGGCGGCGCAGCACGCGGCGTCAGTGCAGCACTGGCTGGCGGTCAGGCGGGTGCCACCGTCGGCGCAGTCGCCGGCCCGTTCGGCGTCACTCTCGGAGCCGTCTCCGGCGCCATCCTAGGAGGACTTGTTGGCGGCGCTGGTGGCTGTGCATTAGGCGCTCAACTCGGCGACAAGCTTGACCGCCATGTACTCGCTCACAACCTCTGCCTGATCTGCGGGCATCGCTTCAACCTCCCAGCTTAATCCGTCCTCTACTCCTTTCTTTCTATTACGTCCGGACAGTGCCACGCGATGCGTGGCGTTTATGCCGACCTGCACCACAAGGAACCTTAATCATGGCTCATCAAATCGAACAAATGGCTTACGTTGGCGCAACCCCGTGGCACGGCCTAGGAAGTCAACTGACTCAAAAACAACCTATCGAAATCTGGCAGCGTGAAGCCGGTATGGACTGGCAGATTCAGGAAAGTCCGGTTCACTTCAAGGCCGACGCTATTGGCCATTTGGGCAGCATTCACTCGTTCCCGGAACAAAAGGTGCTGTACCGCTCCGACACCAAAGCACCGCTGTCGGTGGTTTCCAACCGCTATCAAATTGTTCAGCCACGTGAGGTGATGGAGTTCTACCGAGACCTGACTGAAGTGTCCGGCTATGAGCTGGAAACAGCAGGTGTTCTGAAGGGAGGGCGTAAGTTCTGGGCGCTAGCGCGAACCGGGCAGGACGCCACCTTGAAGGGCAACGATCAGGTCAACGGCTATTTATTGCTAGCGACCTCCTGTGACGGCACGCTAGCCACCACGGCCACACCGACCACCGTTCGCGTGGTCTGCAACAACACTTTGACCATCGCCCTAGATGGCACCACGCGCGCCATCAAGGTGCCGCACAGCACCAGGTTCGATGCCCGGGCCGTCAAAAAGCAATTGGGTGTTGCCGTCTCGCAATGGGATGAGTTCATGTACCGCATGCGCGTGCTGGCCGAGCGCAAAGTTCAGTGGCATGAAGCTATGGGGTTCTTCATGAACGTTTTATGTGAAGTAACCCCCAATAGCAAACTACCTGAAGTCCTGCCCAACGAACGGGCCCTGCGCAAAGTACAAAGCCTGTACGAAGGGCGCGGACGTGGCGCAACGCTTGAGTCGTCACAAGGCACTGCCTGGGGCCTGCTCAACGCCGTGACCGAGTATGTCGATCACGAGCGCAGAGCACGTAGCAACGAGTACCGCATGGACTCCGCCTGGTTCGGCCAGGGGGCGCAAATCAAGCAACGGGCATTGGAGGCGGCCCTGCAACTCGCGGCCTGAAATGCCCTCTCCCCTTCAACCATAACGCCCGTTCAGCATCCAGCTCAACGGGCGTTTTTATGTCCGCAAGGTATCCCTTATGAAAGCGATTCCTAGAAATGAAAATGCTTACAAGATCCGTCCGGCCCTTCGTTTAATCGGCACCAAGGAGCTACCCCGTGAAGACTGGCTCGCTGTGCGTAAACAAGGCATCGGCAGCTCGGACGCAGGCGCAGCAGTTGGACTGAACCCTTATAAATCGCAGTTGGAGTTGTGGCTTGAAAAGACGGGACGGGATGCCACGTTACCGAAAATAGACCCTCATGATGAGGAAAGCCCTGCCTACTGGGGCAATGTGCTGGAGCCCATCGTGGCCTGGCACTACAGCAAACGCACCGGTAAGAAGGTGCGACGAATTAACGCCGTGCTACAGCACCCTGATCCAGAACTGTCCTGGATGCTCGCCAATATTGACCGCGAAGTGAACGGTGCCGACGATGTACAAATCCTTGAATGCAAGACTGCCGGCATAAACGGAGCACGCCTCTGGAAAGAAGGCGTGCCCGAGTATGTGCAATTACAGGTCATGCACCAGCTGGCCGTCACCGGCAAGCAGGCGGCTGATGTTGCAGTTCTACTGGGTGGCCAGCATTTAGAAATCTACCGCATCGAACGGGACGAGCAGATGATTGCTCGCCTGATCGAACTTGAACGCAAGTTCTGGCATTACGTACAAACCGACACCCCTCCTCCGGTCGATGGGAGTGCCTCTTCTGAAGCGGCACTGCGTTGCCTCTACCCTCAGGACAACGGCCAAACCGTGGACTTCAGCGCAAATGCTGGATTGGCCGCGACCTACTTGGAGCTCAAAGCTGTTCGACAGTCCATTACGGCAAAAGAAAGCCGCGAATCTCAACTGAAACAGATCCTGCTGCAAGCCATGGGCGAAGCCACACGTGCGCAGTTCAGCAATGGCTTTATCAGTTGGAAGCGCTCCAAAGTCAGCACCGTGCTCGATGTCGAGCGCCTGCTGAAGGAGAAGCCCTATCTGCAAGTGCGCTTCAGCAAGCGCAAGGAAGGCAGCCGCCGCTTCCTTATCAACTGATCTTTTTTCCTCTCTGGCCGTCCCTCCGCGATTCAGTTTTCGGGTGGCCATTTTCACTTCCTAGGAGAACCACCATGCTCAAAGGCCTGGTCATTACACCGCCCGTGCTCGGACGTATTTCCATTGGCAAAATCGTCGAGAAAAACGGTAAGCGCCTACCGGAAAAAGATGATCAGTTCACCATCACGTCCCAAGTGCAAAGCAGGGATGGCTGGTTACTGCACCCACTTAACGATGAACTGCGCCAGGGTAAGGAGGACAAGCTGCGCAGCATTCCAGTACGTCTATTGTTCAACGAGCCGGAGCTGAATTTCCGGGCCGACTACACCCTGTTCGACCGGCATTCCGGACGCCCGCTATGTGTCGGTAACGGCGAAACCTGCAAACGCATGACCCAGGACGGCATTCAGTCGCTGCCCTGCCCTTCGCCGGATGCTTGCCTACTGGCCAAGGGAGGTGCCTGTAAGCCTTATGGCCGACTGAATGTGATCATTGGTGATGAGGATTCGCTGGGTAGCTTTGTGTTCCGCACCACCGGTTTCAATAGCATTCGTACCCTGGCCGCTCGTCTACATTACTTCCAAGCAATCTCAGGCCGTCGACTGGCCTGCATACCGCTGGAGCTGCGTCTACGTGGCAAGTCGACCCGCCAGAGCCACGGTACGCCGATTTTCTACGTCGACCTCACGGTACGTAGTGGCATGGACATGACCGAAGCACTACAGAAGGCGAGCGAACTTGATACACAGCGCATAGCAGTTGGTTTCGACCAGACGGCTCTGGATGACGCCGCTCGCCGGGGTTTCGGCAATGGCGCCTTCGAAGACAGCGAGGAGGACAGTCACGTCGTAATCGAGGAGTTCTTTGGAAACACGGAGGCCGCTAGCACCAATAGCCAAGATGAGTCGCTGCCAACGGCCAACACCCTTGCGGACAAGTTGGAATCTCTCGCTTCGCGGGCCAAATAAATCAAACCCACCTGTGCTGAGGACATCGGCGAGGCAAGAGCTCTGGGAGATCCGCCATGCCTGTCCTGCGATTCTTGCTCTGCTTGTTCATCTTCGCTGGCGCGCTGACCGCCGCCGGAGGGCTGGTACTGAGCACTTTACTCGTTCTGCGCTTCCCGCCGCTGTTGCTGGCGGTGGTCCTGCCTGCTGGATCCTGCGCCGCTTGCTCAGACGGCTATCGCCTGGACCGATCAATCCTACCTAAAATACTCAAAATCACTGTCAGCGTCCGTGCACACGGCCACTTTCCCAGGAGAATAAATCATCCTCCGACACTGCTTAATCTGCGACTCCAAAGCCATCCTGACGAAGGAAGTAGCCAAGGGTATCGCACTGCTGGTCAGTCTGGCTGACAGCGCACTGCAAGGCGCACAGAAAGCGAATGAAAATGCCCAAGCTCCAGAGAGCCATCCGATCTTCAGGGGGCTGGCCGCCATATATCCTGCCTATCCACCGACACAGCAGGTAGCCGATGATGTTGCCAAATATCACTTCTCAGGATTCAACTGCTTGTGTCTGCGCTGCGGTGCACTGTTCGACGAGACCTCAGAAACCACAAATCAACTCTTATGACGGGGTCAATCAGCCGCGATCAAGTCTGGTGACAAGACGCTCCACCATATCCAGGACAAAGTCGCGGTCATGCGCCCCAAGTCTGGAGAGTAAACCATAAAGCCTGCGCGCCTGGTCCTCTGGGCGAGAACTCCCTTCAGTCAGCAAGTCAGCGGTTTCACAACCAAAAACTGCCGCCAACTCAACCAAGCGTTCGATGTTAGGCATGACGATTCCGCGCTCGATACGGGATACAGCCTCGCTTCCAATTCCAAGCTTTTCCGCAACCTGCTCCTGGTTCAGTTTGCAACGAACGCGCTGGCGGGCAATCGCCTGCCCAACGAGTTCTGCCAGCTGCTTCGATTTGGTTTTTGACATGCCACCCTCCAGTCCAACCTGGATGGTTGACCATCAACCCGTTGACATGAAGGACCTTACAAGCCGAAACTCACCCCTAAAGGTTGATATCCGATCCATCCTTTAACTACCACCTCTTGCAAGGAGCTCAGAAAAACCATGAATGTCATAACAGGCCTGAACGAATCGCAGATTGAAGACCTCGTGAGAAGCAAAACGTCCTTCGAGATCCATGGCCTCAGAGGTAAATTCATGCCAGGTATCAAACTTGTCGAAACCAAGATTGAAAGCCAAGGACTGAAGTGTCGAATCAAAAGCGACGTGAAAGGCGCTATCGCTCAAGGCGGTATATTGGGCGCTGTAATTGGAGCTGCATCTCTGCCTGTTGGGGTCGTCTTAGCCGCTGCGGCTACCGTCGCCAGTACTGGCCATACTCTAGCCACCTACAACCCCGACTACGAAATAATAAAAGACTACGTTAATAAAAAACTGAAAGTCATCTACAAAAAATAGCAATCAACACAGTCAGCCCGCGCTCGCACTCACGCTCAAAAAGCCTATGAATACCGACCGCAACCAATAAGAATATAAAATATTGGACATTCCAAATGGTAAATATCAGCCTACCAAAAATACTACTAAGCACTGGATTTATAACCGCAACATTTTTTGCTTACGAGACTTTTACAAGAAACACTGTAGAAAATTTAGACTCACATAAAAAACCAATCAACTCTGGACTTTCTGAACACTGGAAAAGTGGGAACGTTATTTTGTTAATAAGGCACGAAGAGCGCTGTGATCGCTCAAACAACCCCTGCTTAGGCCCAGACGAAGGAATCACGGCTCTTGGAAGCGAGAGAGCAAAAGAAACAGGCATTCATTTAAAAGCACACTTTGATTTTGACGATGCTGTTATTTTCACCAGCCCAATGACTAGAACAGTTCAAACATCCGACCTCATGCTAGGCAAAGCGAGCCTGCTATCCGATAGAGAGGCCATTTGCGGAAACGACATCGTGGATAAGCTACTCGAACACAAGAACTCCGGCAGAAATCTTATAGTGATGACCCACAACACCTGCATGAAAGATTTAATAAGATCCAGCGGACACCAGCATTCATGGAGCCCCGAATATGGAAGCCTCCTATTTGCAAAAACAACAAACGAAAATGAAATACAGATTGTCGGCACGTTAAATGCTGACGACATCCCTAAATACCCATCACCGATTTAAAACCAAAAGACATTCACAAAGAACCTTACAAAAGAATCCAACCGATTCCTTCCTCCCACCCTGAGTTTAAGACAGTGAATATAAAATCAGTTGCACTCAAAGCAGCAGGCTGCTTGGTGCTTGCACTTTCATTGAACGCACACGCAGAAGTTGACTACGGGTACATGTATCCGCCCATGCTACCCAATGAACAAAATATGAACGATTTACCTTATGCCATTCCGTGCGCAGAGGCCAAAAACCAGTACGGGGCAAAATTCTACCGTTGCACTTGGTACACGCTGCCTAGGAACATTACTCAGTGGAATGCACAACAGCAGCGCAACGTCACCTTCAGCAACCACATCAGCGGAAAATGCGTGCGAGGCACTTGCCGTGCATCCAATGGGTCAGGTATCTATGGAATGTACGGCCAGGACCTCAGCTTTAGTCTGTCCATTTACTACTACATCTATGAAAGTGAGGATGGTTATCCGATTGCCTATCGCATGGATGGTGGGCCAAACAAGAAGGGGAAAGAGGTTACTTACTCTCAAGCCCGTACGACGCTTCAGGACTTCTTGCTCGATCACGGCATCATCAAAATGAGCGCAAAAGACGCTATTGCCGCCTACTCATTGGATGCGCACGCAACGAATGATTCGTCAGTGGATGACGAACCACAGACCGAAAAGACACCCATGACAAAACCAACACAGACCATCGACGTAAAGGAAGCCTGGTGCAACCCGCGCGCAGACGATGAATGCACCATCAATGGCAAAAAAGTGCCCAAGGCGGAGCTTAAGCAATACCTGCCAGCTGTCTACGAACTAGAAGTACTCAATGCAGGCGGACGCTGCGAATACCCGATTTGCTATGACAAAAATGATAAACCGGTCGGAATTAACTAACATAAAGCACGGTTCCCATCCGTGCCTATTTTTTTGTTGGCAAATATTAGCGGCTGCAGCAGTTGTAGTTCATACGCTCGTTTTCTTACTCCTTGCCCAAACTGCAACTCGAAACATCTGGCCAAGAGACCCCAACGAAAAATCCCTCATCACAATAGTGATCCTCGCCAGGCCTACAAAGCTCATTATGCCAGATCAGCGACTACCTCATGGAGAAGATCGCTAAGCATGCACTCCAACACCGCAATAAGGCGCATGCAGCGCTCTTCTTTGCCCAGCTGTTCTCGCTTCCATGCGATATCATCCTCAATTAGTAATCGAACCGAATCAGCGTCCGGCTGCCAACCATAGCCTTTGTCTCGCGCTGACTTTGCAACAAGCACTGAAATCCCTCTGTCCAAAAAGCCATTAGCTGAGTTGGTCCATCTACTTTCCAAATCCAGTGTCGCGACAAGTGTTTCGGCTCTGCGAGGGATAGTCGGATCTGTAATATTGATCTTTACCTGACGCGAATTGGTTGGAGATGTAATTGCAGTCACCACAACCGATGGTGCGCCGGGCCTCAGCATCGGGTGATAGGTGCCATTCAAACCTGAAGCATCTGCCTCCCCCATAGGGGCCCTGGCAAGCTTCCAAGTTGAGTTACATCCCTTGCAGGCAGAGAAAAGGTTAGCAGGGTGAATTGCGAAGTGAGGCCATTGAGATTTTGGGAAGAAGTGGTCGCAATCATTGGCTTCATGCTGGCTACCTTTTTCTCCCAATGGTCCATCGCAGTAACCGCACACGACTGGTGACTGTGAGCGAAACGCCTCCATCACAGCAGCTCGATCAATCCGGCCACCCGTCAGCGCGAACGGTTTTGGATCGAAACCACTACCGGCTAGCCAGTCATAGAACGGAATGGCTATATCCTTGATGCCATCTAACCACCCCGGAAACAGACGCGGGAAGCGAAGCTCGCTGCTAACAAGATCCCACCAAGTGTGAAACTGAGCATCATGATCAATCGCCTCAGCCACCAAGACGGCTTGAGCAGGGTTCGCCCGTGCCTGGGCTGCCAGCGCCATGACTGCTTTCCCAAACGTCGTGCGAGTTTTAGCCCTACGAATCCTGACCCAAAACCACTTGCCGAGTGGCTCGCCGAACTGCGCTACAAGAAGGGTATTGTCGTCTAGCTCTTGAGGAGGCGTGCGCAGTAACCAATCAATCAAACGTAATTTAACTGAATAAACCTTCCCTAGATTCTGCACTAAGTCATTCGGCAAGCGCCGTTCATGAAGCATGAACGCCCCCCTCCAATGCGCAACGCCACGCTCGTTTGAGTTCAACTTGGAAATAACCAGGGCCCGTCTGGCGAATGAATGCCTCGAGCAGCGCCTTCATAGTTAAAGGCTTAACTAAGTCGAAATACAGAGCAAAGCGTTCAAAGCTTTCGAGGCAATCAATCACGTGGCTACGGGTCAGGCCGCTCTCCGTTTGTTGCGCTAAATCTAGGATGCGACTTATGAGGTCAGCCCCTAATGCTTCATTTTCATGCCAGCACCGTTCAACTTCGAAACCAAACTGCGCTGTCGCTAGAAGCACTTCGAGCAAGCGGCTCGCCCGCCTTCCGACCGTATCCGAGGCCCCAAAAATATCCCGCAACGGATGATCTCCGGTTGCACCAAATGTGTATGTTTGAGCGTCCAATGTGCGAACACCAGATTCTCTGGGGCCAGAATCGCCTTCGGCGGTTGTACGCTCTAGTACGATCAATTCATCTTTAAGCGCATCGGTCAGCATCAAGGCGGCATGGGTTGCAATCAGGACGTCGACTGATGTGTGTGCCAAAGCATCATCAACCACCGAGACCACGTCTCGCTTCCAAAGATCGTTGAAGTGAGTTTCGGGTTCATCCAGCAACAATAGAGAGTCCTGACGTCCGCTCAACAAATGCAGCAGAGCCATTCTCCCCATAAACATCTGCTCCCCGTCCGACAGCTCTTCGTAGCGCATTACGCCAATATCGCGCCTTACAGCATCGGGCGTGGCAGTTGGTATGGCATGCCGACGCAACCGCAGCAGTACGTCATCAAACAGTCCCTTCTGACTCAGCTCCACAAGGCGGGTAAATAGGTCAAAGCTGCTGGCATCCTTGGCTCCGCCTAGCAAAACCCACAAGGCTTCGCCTTGACTACGGCAATTTTCCAGTTCATCACGGGCGACCGATAAGAAAAATTGCCCTTGACCGTCGAATGGCCCTTCAAGGTCAAACCATACAGTGCGACTTAACTCCACCGGGTGAGGCTCGGCAATCACCTCACTCGCGCACAGCCACCAATCGTGAGCGGTTTCGCAAAGCTTCTGGTCCCATTGAGCCGGTTGCAGGCGCGAGCGGAATGCGACCGAAACTAGATGATGCCAACCGCCGAGCTTCAGCAGCTCTTGCAGCGAGTTCTTATCGTCGTCGCGGCTGCGCAGTCTGGCCATCGCGGCATCAATTTCAGCGTGCGGCGGATAGTTTGTCGCTTCAACAAACGCCAGGGGCAACGTCACCGCCAGCAGTGCGCACTTCAACAGCGTGGCGTCCAACAGTACGGGGCGGCGGAAGAGATCAGACCCAGTGGTGCCTGGGCCCATGGCCTGCCGGGGACTATCACTATCGTGTTGCCGTACCGCTTGCAAGGCATTTTCCTGAGCGGCGGTCCAACCTGCTGGACGTTCGTCACTTTGCATGCTGACTTCGCCCTCCAGCACACCATCAGCGCTCTGGTTACGGTTCCACACCGAGCGCCAGGGGCGCAGGTCGCCTGTCGTGTAGGCCAGCACGGCCGACGGCAATGCGATCTGTGGCGGCGAGCTATCGCGCAGCGGCCAGGTGCCAGGCTCAATGAGCGCCGAGAAGCCGAGCACCGACGGCAAGCCATTGAGGTTAAGGTGTTCGATGCAGGTGTCGAACACCTCTTGTCCGTTCTTATCGTCAAAGGCAAAGCGCTCGTGCAGCCATAAGCTAGCTTGCTGGCGATTGCCCGGGCAGTGCAGCAGCAAGGTACGGTGGTTTGTGGAACCGCGCACACCCAACTCGTACACCAAACTCACCGGAAATGCCGGAACGCGCAGATCGGCCAGAGCTAGGAACACCTCGGCCACTGCACGTAGAAAATTCGATTTTCCGCTGCCGTTTACGCCCACAACAAAACGAATGGCGCATTCACGCGTAAGCGGTGAGCCACTGGCAAAACACACTTTGATGTCCGCGATTGGTGGGTAGTTCTGCAGGTGCAGGTAGCGCAAGCGCATTAGACGGCCTCCAGATCGACTTGCCGCGCCTCTACCTTGAGACCACGGGCGATGTCCTCCTTGAGATCATCTAGTGAGGCGTAATGTTGGCCCTGATCTACTAGGTGGATGAAATCCTTGCCGTCCTCGTCTGCGACCGAAGTCACCTGGAACATCCCGCTCGCACCAGCATGCTCAGAAGTCTCATAATCCAACTGGACTTCAAAGTAATATAGCTGCTGGTCAATGCCGGTCGACGACGCTTCCCGCAACGCCTGCACATCGACCATGCGCGTGAACTCTTCAGGGCGCAGGGGGCGAAAGGCCTTGAGGTAGTCGTACTCACCGCTGTCCTGGTCTTGCTTGGGCAAAGTAATTTTGGCGATCAGGCCCAGCGCTGCTAGTTGGCTCAAGGAGCGGCGAATGCGGTTGCCGTGGAATCGGCCAAAGGCTTGCAGGCGATCAGCCACGACTGAGTCGTCGCAGAAACGGGAAAATACTTCAGGATCTTCCACGAGCAAGGGCTGCCCGCTTTGCTGGCAATACTCAATGAAGACGGTCAGTACCTGGCGCTGAAACTCACTGAGTTCGGCAAGGAGCCTATGGCGCGCGGTGGGCACCGTGAGATCGGCTTGTTTAGTGAAGCTGGTTTTGGCGGCGCCAGTCAGTGAGAACTTTGTTCCGTGTTTGCGTAGTAGCGGATCACGAACCTTGCCTGCCTCGGCGATTTCGTCCGTATGAAGCTCTCGCCATTGGGTAGTCAGCTCTCCGATCAAGGCTCGCTGGCTAATGATCTCCTGCAATTCAGAATACAGCTCCAACTTGCTAAGCATCTGTGCTCGCACTAACTCAATTTCACGCACGAACTTAGCGAACGTTTCTTGAAGCGGCAACGGCGGAAGCGGCACTGTAATTCGCCCCAAGCCTGTCGGGCTGACATTTGCCATGCTTACAGCCTGTTTGGCTGAATTCAAAAGGCGATATTTCCCGTAGGCACTGTTTAACGTCGCCCAGAGGTATTCAGGCAGCATTTTTTCTGGCTTCAAGCGAAAGCGTACGAGGTAAGACGCAAAGCTGTATGTGCCTGCGACATGGCGCCAAACTGCACACTTACCGACCAGCTCCTTGGAATTTGTCCGATTGAACAGCAGGTCTCCGTCCTGCAACTCCGTAGAGTTGATGTCTTTTTTCGACAGGCTCGCGTACTTCAGGTCAGACAGCTCCAACCAGCCACTGGTGGTGATGCTATTCATACGCAACACCGCGTGCGTTCCGGTCTCGCCCATAGCTTCGGATACTCCGTACTGAGAATCCGCAACACAATCGCTAATTCGAACTGGGTCAACCAAGCCATCCGCTGTGAACCATGCACCAAAGTGCTCCCAGTAAGCGGTCCGAAGGAGGTGATCAATTTGATCACTGATGGATTTCTTGGCCTTGGCCACCACCTCTGCCTGCCGCAATAAATCGACGATCCGCTGCTGTTCGGGGAGAGTGGGGAGCGGAATTGAAAGGCGATCAAACGCACTGGCCGAAATACGAGGAAGATTGGCACCTGCAGCTAATTGCGTGGCACGCACATAAATCGCAGGTGACCGCAAATAGCGAAGAGCGAATTCTGGTAGTAAAACCTCAGATGCTCTCAGAGCCCAGATATCTGTGCTGCAGATGCCATCTTGAGTCGCCAAATGGACCTTGTTTAAATTTGGGCGCAACTTCCCATACAGAATGTCACCTGTATTGAAGGCTGTTTTAATACTGAGGATGTCGCTGCCTTCAGTTACTTCATCCACATCACGGAGCAACCGGCCGGTGTGAGATTCGATATGTTCAAGGCCAACATAGAAGTGGCTGTTCGCCTGCGATGTTTGGGGGTCAACTTTGGTATCCACGCGTGAAAGTACGTCACCAAGACGTGCTTCAACCCATGATTCAGGAAAACTCATTCCCGCCCCTCCACCATTGCCAACAGCTTGTCCAAGCCTGTGATAATGTCTTGCTCTGCGGTCTTGAGTGTGCCGATCAGCTCGGCCACGCTTTGGTCGCTCTTGAGCTGAGTAAAGTCAAATGGCTTGTATTGCCCGGCGGACAGGTTCCAGTCACGTGCTTCAATACAGTCGGGGTCGAGCAAGCCGCCTTTGAGCACGCCCTTCTCGTCGTAGAGCCCATCGGCCAGAATAGCTTGCACATAAGTCGGGCGCACCAAGCCATCGACATCGTGTGAGCCGATGAGCTTACCATCTTCACTTTGCCATTCGTCGTTACGCACCCAGTCACGCACAGGAACAACCCAATGCTTAGCCGCGTCGAGCTCACTGGCCTGATCAATGACCAGGCTGCGCAGAATGACGTCGAAGCCGTCGAGTTTGGCAACTTCGCGGGCCACTTCAGTCAGCTTCTGTCCGATGTCATACGTCGTCATGGTCTTGGGCGGCTGACTTCCTTGCAATAGGCCCAGCACATAAACGTCGCCTTGAGCTTCAGCGAGAGCTGTCTTAAGCAAGTCTTTCCAGACCGAGAGCGCTGAAGAATCTTCTTTTTCGAAAAGGGCTTCCATTTCACGGGCCAATTTCTTGAATTCCGCCTCAACGGGCTTGGCTGCTTTTTTCCAAGCTTCTATAAGTTCGGAATCGGTGATTTTTTCGGCAAGGCGTGCTTTAAGTGTTGCATCCCACGCCTTTTGTGCCGCTGGAGTGAGTGCCTGAATAGCCAATTCAATCAACACACTCCCAGACGCTGATCGCACCTTCTCTTCAGCCTCTTTGGGATTGGCAGGAAGCTCAGGGAACAGCTCGTGCATACCCCACACCTGACCATCCCACATGCTGGTGTCGGCTAAAGCTGAAAATGCCTCTCCAGCAGGCGTGAGCTTGTCGGCGGTATCGCGCAGCAGGGCCTGGCGCCAACGCTCAGTGTGAAAGCTAGGTTGCAACAGAGTTCTTTCATTGCGCTGCGCGCCAGAGCGGCCCTGCGAAATCCAGGCTTTAAACTTTTCAAGCGCATCCCAAAGGTCGTTCTGTTGGCCTGGGCGGGCATTGCGCCTGGCATCTTTCGTGTAGCCGTCTTCCTCCACCTCGTAGAACCAGACGTGTTCACTGAGCGGTGCCACGTTGCTGGGCAAGTTTTGTTTGTTGTCACGGCGTGTGACTTTTCTAAAGATCAAGACGGAGGTCTTGACGCCGGTATAGGGCTGAAAGACCCCGCCTGGAAGAGAGATGACGCCTTCCACCACGTGCTCGACAAGAAGTTCTCGGCGCAGGCGCACGTGAGCATCGGTATTGCCGAACAGAACACCCTCAGGAATGATCACTGCGCAGCGACCACCAATATCCAGCAAGTCGAGCATCAACCACAGAAAGAGTAGTTCGCTCTTATTAGTGATCGACTCGTCTTTTTTCTTGCCGCCACCGCCGACACGTGGAAAAAGTAAGGTGTCGGGCTCTAGATCACCGCTGTCGACCGTACCGGTAAAGGGCGGGTTGGCCAATACGAACTGGTAGCTGCCAGGCTCCAGCAGCTCCTTGAGTTTGGCTTTTCCTTCGCGCTTGCTGAGTGAATCGCCCTGCAGCAGATGCGGGTCGGTGACGTCGTGCAAAACCAAGTTCATCCAGCCGATGCGGGCCATGGTACGGTCATTGTCCAGGCCGACGAAGTTGGCGCCGTTGTGGATGGCGGCGTATTGCTCAGGTGTGGCAGCAGCACCATCGGTGCGATGTGGAGTGCCGTCCCACTCCAGCACGAGGTTTTCTTGCGCTGAGTATTTGCGCATCAGGTGCTGCTGGGTGCTGAACAGGAAGCCACCCGTGCCGGCGGCAGGGTCGATGACGCGCTGGCCGGGCTCGGGGTCTAGCAACTCAACCATAAAGCGGATCAGGTGGCGCGGGGTACGGAATTGGCCATTCTTTCCGGCCGTGGCCATTTCACTGAGCAGGTACTCGAAAGTGTCACCCATGACGTCCTGTGCGGCCGAACCTTCACCAGCACGGGCAAACAGCTCGTCGATTTTGTCGATGGCATCGCTCAGCACCTTGCCCTTATTGGGGTCGAGCTGAAAGTACGCATCGGCCATACGATTGTTCAGACTAGCGAGCTCGGTACCGTCGGCGCTGGCTCCGGTGAAGTGTTTGTCGAGCTCGCGCAGCCAGGGAAACACCACCTCAATCAAGTGAGCGGGGTTGGTTTTGTCCTGCCGAATGTAGCTCCACTTGCAGTTTTCGAACCCTTCATAAATAGAAGGAAAACCACGCTGCTGGCGCTTGAGATCAATGTCTTCCAGACGTTTGAGAAACAACAGGTAGGTAATTTGCTCGACCGCAACCAAGGGGTTGGTGAGACCGGCAGCCCAGAAGCGATTCCAGAGTTCGTCAACTTTTTTCTTAATATGAGGGGCGAGCATTCAGTGTTGTCCTTGATTGTTCAGGCTGCCTCATCCAACAACTGGTTGGTGAGGTTGATGAGTTCGTCGATGTCTTGTGACGGAAATAGCGTTTCCACGCGCCCTACACGCGACAGCGGAGGTTCGCTGAGTGCAGCCCGGGTAATGCGCCCGTGGCGTAGCACAGCAGTTTTTACGGCCCGCAGGAAGTTGAGTTGGTTGGCGCGCAAATAGCCGTGTGCGGCAATGAACGCATCGAATGCGGCACTGATGCGCTGCTCACGGTTAGGCAGGTGCGCGCCTTCGCAAAGTATGTGTCGCAGGAAGTCGGCCAAGGATGCGGAGGGGGCTTCGAAGGCTTTGCGCAAGGTGTCTTCGGTGACAAACAGATCGGCCTTGTTCAGCGTGTTACTGATTCGCTCCAGCTCGTCATCACCTACATGCTCGCCTTGCTTGAGCTTAGCCAACTCAGGAAGCTGGTCAGCCAGTCGGCGCACCAGTGCCTCTACCTGTTCGCGATAGCTTTCTGCAAAAGCACCTTCACCCGTGGGGCCGTAGATGATCCAACTGCGCTGGGTGATACTGTCTGGCAGGTTGATTTCAATCGTGCGGCTGGGTGTGCTGGTGCGGTAGCGCATCAGCGGGGCGAACACGGTTTGTAGGGTGATCAAACGCGCCATATCCAAGTGCTGCCAGAAGCCGGCCGACTGAACCCAGGCACGTTGTTCGGCTACATGCTGCACCTGAGGGATATTTTCGGCCAGACTATTTATCGCCTCGTGAATGCGCTCACGCACTTTGGCCTGTTCGCTTGCATCACCTTTAAGCCAAGCCACTGAGAGACGCTCGCACCAGATGCGAAATTGAAGTTCATCCAGGCCAGCCAAAGGGGCTAATCGCATCAAAGGTGCGATGGCTTGCGACAGGTGTTCAATTGCGCTTTGGCTGGGCTTCGGCCATTGCAATGCCAACGTGTCGAGCTCGTCCCAGTGCGGACGTACATTGATGCTGTGACGGGGCAATGCCTGCAGCATCGCCTGCAGATCGGCAACGGTGGCTTGTGTGTCTTGCTGTTGTGCTTCCAGGAGTTGCCACTTTTCAAGCTGCAGTCGGAACAGGCGAACCGGTAGCGGTTCGCTGGGATGGTCGACTTCTCCGTCGGGGTTAAGCTTGAAATACGCGAAGTTTTTCCAGTGATCAATGATCAAGAAATCCTTCTTGATCTCTCCGGTGGCCTTGTCGGTATGCAGCCGCGTGCCGCGCCCGATCATCTGCCAGAACTTAACCCTGCTGAATACGGGCTTGGCGAAAACCAGGTTCTGGATGGCGGGGACGTCTACGCCGGTGTCGAGCATGTCCACCGAAATAGCCACACGCGGCATGGTGCGGTACTTGAAATCATCCAGCGTCGCGTCAGCACGCTCCATGTGGCTGTCAATAATTTCAGCCATGCCTTGGCGCTGCAGCTCAGGATACAGACGGTTAAATCCTTCGTAGAGCCTCTTTGCATGGGCGTGGCTGACGGCGAAGATGATGGACTTGTGCGGTAGACCGCGCACGTCTTTGCGGCTCTTATCCATAAACTCTCGCACCATGGCATCGTTGGTGCCTTGGTTGATGATTCCCTTTTCGATGTCACTGCCATCGAAGTTCAGCTCATCAAGCTCCACGCCTTGATCGCGGGCCATCTGTTTCAAGGGCTCGGGTAGTGCGTCACCCATGATGCCCTGAAGTTGAAAATTGGTTTGTGCATCCAGCACGCGGTAGTTGACCAGGTTCTGGTCGGCAATCGCTTGCTCGTAGCTGTAGTAGTAGCTGGGCGCGCCGTCGCCGCAATCAAACAGCTCGAATGTGTTGTGATCGATGTAGTCGGTGGGGGTCGCGGTCAGCCCAAGCTGGATGGCGTCGAAGTGATCGAAGACGGCCTTATACCGTTGGTAGATAGAGCGGTGGCTTTCATCGGCCACGATCAGATCGTAGTAACCCACCGAAAGGCGCGAATAAACCTGCATCATGCTGGGGTAGGTCGAGAACTGAATGCGTGCGCCGGAGGTTTCACCGGACTCGATGCGAGCCAAACTCTCGTTGGGTAAGTGGGACTTGAACTCCGACATAGCTTGGCGTACTAGTTCGCGGCGGTCGGCCAGGAATAGGACTCGCTGCACGCGCTTTGATCGCAGCAAAGTATCAACAAGAGCGATGGTCGTTCGAGTCTTACCCGAACCTGTAGCCATCACCAACAAGAACTTGCGCTTGGCCGCATCTACCCCTTCAGTGACACGCCGAATAGCTTCGTTCTGATAGTCGCGACCTGCGATAGCAGCGCTGATGGTGACACCGCACAGGGGCTGAGCAAACTGCCGCTGATGGCGCAGCCGCTCTAAGTCGTCTCGCGTGTAAAACCCCGAGATTTTTCGTGGCGCATAGCGTTCACGATCCCAGAATAGAATCTCTTTGCCGTCAGTGAGAAAAATGAAAGGGTCGTTGCCGAATTTGGCGTTGATTGAATCTGCGTAGTCCGCTGCCTGACGTTTTCCGGCAAGCTCATCACGTGATGACCGCTTGGCCTCGACTACTGCAATCGGATTGCCATCTGAACCAAGAAGGACATAGTCAGCAAATTGCTCGTTGCCATAGTTGCCGGCAGGCTCGGCTGTCTCTAGCAAAAACTCTTCGACAAGTGTCCGCCGACTTTGAGACCAGCCAGCATGAGCAAGCTGAGAGTCGATGACCTGAGCTCTTGTTTGCGCTTCATTGCGACTCGGATTAGTCACTGCTCACTCCCTGAGTTCTGGTTCTCGTCTGCGCCACCCGCACGCACCCACTCATCAACCTCAGATAGCTGAAACTTCCATAGACGACCAACTTTGTGCGCGGGCAAAGCCTTATGCTCGCGCCAGCGATACACCGTGTCTTTGGCCACCCCCAAGTGAAGGGAAACCTGTTCGGCAGTGACCCAAGGTTCAGTGCTCATGATGGTTACGCTCAAGCTTAAGCAGTCATAGTCGTTTAAAGTCGGCTGAAGTCTACCAGCACGAGGGATACCGTGCAGTGATAGAAGGATAGAATTTACCAGATGCGACAATACGAATATCGAGGCCCGCAGGGCATTGAATCCATGGCGAGCTCTGCCGCTAGCGAATGTTGCGCCACAGCTTCCCTGACTCGGCCACCTAACGAATCAGTCAGCAGTAAACCCACCCAAGAACAATGAGCCCTGATCATCTTCATCAAACAACCCCAGCAGGGGTACGTGCTCAAGCTGTTCTTCAGCGGTGGTAATCAGCTCATCCAAGGGCTTAAGCTGAACAAGCAAACGGTCACAGACACCGAAGAATACTTGCCACTCGTCCCCTGCGAGCGTTGCATGAAGCGCAAGCCATAGCGGCGAATCAGTAAGCTCAACAGCTTCGAGTAACGAACAGACCATCTGAGGATGTCTGGGGCATAGCTGCCGGCATCGCGATCCTTTTCTGTCAGCCCACAGCACTCACACCGGCCTTAGATTCCTGGACAGAGCCTAAACCATCGACCGCCCAGAATTCCGCAGGTACTGCGCAAGCAACCGGCACGATGGAACCCATCGGCAATTCGCAGCGAGGGTATGAACTACCAACCTGGGCTGCCTGATGTATTACGCTCGCCGGACAATAGATCGATTAGTCGTCCCGGAAAGCGTCTTTGCCTGCCCCTTACGCAAGCAGCGAGCGCCTGTCGGCTTGAGCCGCAGATGCTGATCATTCTTGACCAGGTAACGCATGGCGTAATGCACATTAGCCCGCGCACTCAGATCACTTCTGTGGATTAGGCCAACTCCCAGCCTGTCTTGGTATTTTTCTTTTTCGAGGTTGCAGTTGTTGAAGTAGCCCTGACCACGGGTAATACGCTCCCACAGCTCACCGATCCGTTGCGCCCTGTAGATATCTGCACTCACTTCAGCACCATTGAAGAAAAAGGCAGCATGGATGTGATACCCCCGATCTTCGCCCTGCTCAACGCTGCATATGTAGCCGATTTCATGATCGAAAATCAGGTTACGTTCACGCTCAGAAATTAGCCGACTGAGGTCGTCAAATACGTGCTCCACACGCAACCTAGCTTGTGCCTCTTTACGGTAATACAGATCAACCCGAATCACGCAAGTGCGGGCGTAACGATCATGTACTGCGTCAACGTAGCGACCAACTTCGATCTCCTGCTTAATCGCTTGGTAACGCTGATCGTGTCCCCTGCGACTGTATCTCTTTTTGGTGAGAAACGTTCGAACCTGCTTGGTCAGTTCGTTCAACGTCTCGCTGGCGCTCAGATAGCGTGTTTCACACTCACCCAAGCAGGTAATGCCAAATGGACTGCGCTCAACCCCAATAGCATGGCAAGCCTCTAGGAAAAGGTTCAAATGCCAGCTGTACTGATACTCCTCGTCACATTCGAACAGATCGACCATCTGCTCGATCCCATCGAAGTACTTTGACAGCTTGGTTGCATTGACCTGCTCATCCCGGTGCTTCGAGTATGTAATTCGAAAGGCTTGGCCATCTGTACGTTGAATGGCGTTGATCAGTCGCTCAATCCGGATAGCGTTATCGGACTGTGAGCGGTAGGTGTAGCTGGTTCGGTCAGTCATCGTGATGCACCTGATTAGTTGTTGGCATATCAGGTGCGTGATGAGGATTTATTTAATCGATGGTCTGTCGCATCAATTGGGTGGTAGTGGCTGTATAGCTCTCAGTGTTCAGCCTGTTAATTGATTATGGATTGATAGTTCAAGAGTTATATAACTAGATCCCGAACCGAGCCCAGGTCGCCATCCAGGCCTAGCAAGGAAATGGAGAGCAAAATTGCCTTGATAGCCAAGAGATTTGCCAAACTGCGGTTTGAGGAGGTTAGTTGAGAATCATCTACACCATCCGGCATAAACGCCATGATCGGCAGTGAACCGATCATGGCGCATCATGGGTAATCGATACTCAGACCGTCATCGTGGTCGCAGGCCTACATCCCTTCCGCCAAATCACGCGCACTGATCCGCGCTTCAATCCAAGCCGCGACCTCCCCCTCGACCCAGGCAACCGCCCGTGCACCTTCGCCCAGCGATACTGGTTTTGGAAAGCGTCCTTCCGCGATGTATTTGTACAGCGTCGAGTTCTTAAAGCCTGTAGCCGCCAGCACGTCTTTCTTACGGAGCAATTTTTTCATGGCCGCAGCCCTCTGATTGGTTCAGAGGATGGGGAAGCCTTATAAAAAATGACCGGTCCCTCTACGGCCTGAGCCGTGGCGCGGTAAGCAGTCCCAACGCATAGCGCTGCTCCAGAGGAATATCCGCCTCACGCTTGAACGCCGCTACACTCCCCACGGCCTCATATCCAAGGATTAAACAGCCCTGTTCAGTAGCCTCCAGAGCCAACAGAGTAATAGCTTCATAGCCTCGCTCAGCAGGCACAGGGATGACGCACAACTCTAACCAGTCGAAGAAAACTTCAGACGTCTCCTGGAATCGTGAGCGGTACTCCTTCGCCAGCTCCACCGCCAACTCACGGAAGTGCTCAATGATCACCTCCCAGCCACTCTCTCCCAGCTCAGCATCCAGCGGTGATGACGGGGCAGGCTTGCGCAAATCCCTAGAGATCCTTTTTCGCAGCTCATCATCGACGTGGCCTGCGTGTGCTCCGAGAGCAGACCAGTGATGCGATAGTAGGTACGAGGCGTACCGTGACAGTAGCAACTGCAAGACTGCAAAGACTTGTGGGCGCTGCCGCCAAAGAAAGCGGACTACAGGCCTAGGGGTCGTGCTTGCGTTACCCAATGACTTTTTAGCCGCGCTGACGTCATTGCGAAGCCTATCGCCATGATGCTGAAACCACCGATCACTCGATTCGTGGGTCCAATGACTCAACACCTGAACATCCGTCGTTTGAGTCAGTTGACGATGACCCAAGTTGAGAAAATAGATACTCATGGCCTTCCTGGCAAAAATCGACGAAGACACTCCGGGTACGTAGCTACGAATAAAACCCAGATCCATCAGCCTACGGATCCTTTGCCTCAAACTGGCGGGCGCCAGCCCCGTCAACTGAACCAGCTTCACGCTCCCAAGCTGACTGACCACCCCAAAAGCATCTGCGTAGCTCAAGAGGGTAGCGAGCAACAGTCGGTTAGCCAGACTGAGGTTGCCCCGGCGTCCCGGCGGAACCGGTTTACCGAACTCATTAACCGACTTCAAGGACTGGACTACTTCCGCACCATCACCGCCCTCATCAGGCCCCACCGCACGAATGACCGGGCCAGCGATCAGGCGCTTGATGAGTCGCTCGTGGATGACGGTCGGCACCACAGCCTTCTCGAGCGCGACCGCAAGGGCGGCTTGAACCTTATAAGTGTGATTGGGCCTTCCGGAAGACCCAGGCGTTGACACCGGCAGTTTAACAAGCCACCCGGAATCAACGAGCTGCGCTAAAGCCGATGCAACAACGCGAAGCGGAAGACCGAGTTGACTCGCCCGCACCTCACCACTGCACGGGCCTCCTTCGGCCAGTCCGTAACGCTGCACAAACGCCACCAAGACAAACTTCACCTCCGGCTCGACGTGCTTGAGTGGCATAGCTAAAACGCCAAGGTAGTAGCTCAACTCGCTCTCTCAATCATTAATTTATGACCGTTAATATACCCTATATGAATGCTTTCGTGCTGACAGTAATAAAAACGCATAACGTAACGCATAACTGGTTACAAAAATCCTCTATTCTGTGTATAAACCAGCTCTGAGAGGTGTACCTAAATGGCTATGAAAAAAACCGGACTAGACTGGCTGAATCATCGCGATAAAGCCCAGCTCATATGGGCCACTGAATACCTAAGGCGCCGCGGCGTTAATAGCCTCTTCGGCCTTGGAACGGTGACCCACAACGATTTATTAGAAGCGGGCAAAGTACTTGAAAGCTCACCTAGCGGACTGATCACACTCAACGCCATGAAAAATGCATGGCGCCAGAAGCAGTACCGCAGCGCTGACAACGGCAGACAAGCGCGAACGTTTTCACTTCCAAGCACTGCGATAAAAGCCCTTTCACTACTAGCGAAGAACAACGACGGCCAGAGCAATACGGCCCAACTCATTGCTCTGATCGAGAATGCGGATGAAGGACGCCGCAAAATGCAGGAGGATGTTCGGCAGCAGGCCATTAAGGAAAAAGCAGCACTTCGCAACGAGCGACTAAAGTCGGCCCGCTATAAAACGCAATTGGAGATCACCACACGACACCTGGAGCAATGCTTGAACGGACTGGCGAAATGGGAACTGTCTATGGCGGAAGCCCTGCCTCCATTCAATGGGGATGAAGCAGAAGCAGATAGGTTAACAAAGAAGAAGTTGGATCAGGTAAGGCGGGACATTCAGAAAGCAATCCTGAAACTGGACATTGCGACGCCCAGAGATGGAGTGTCACCATAATTTTTACCAACGCGCTTATGCCAAGGCCAGTACCGTCATAGCTTCAGACTCCCTTACTAAGGACAGATCATCATCCGGTATTCCAAAAAGTATTCCAAAGAAAATTCAAAACCGAAAATACATTTATAAATCATAGCGTTATCAGTTCCGTTCAGATTACCCCGGCGACCAACTCTCCACGACAAAGCCCGCCAAGTGCGGGCTTTGTCGCATCTGGCCGTCCCATCCAGTCCCTACCGCCAAAAAACAATCCCTCCCCACACACCTCAATGCCCATGCCGATGATGCACATCCGGAAAATGCGCATGCCGGTGACACATCGGCGTATGCACATGCGGATGACTATGCGGCTCCGTCCCATCCCATTCAAACCCGTGCGTATGCTGGTGATGCTCGTCATGTGTATGACGATGATCGTGCTCGAGCCGTTCGTGCTGATGCTCATGAGTATGGTTTTCCATCAGGTGAATCCATACCCCCACGGCCATTAACGCCGCAGCAAGCAGGAACATCAGCGATATCGACTCGCCCAGCAGCAGAATCGCGATAGCGGCGCCCAGAAATGGCGCGGTGGAAAAGTACGCGCCGGTGCGTGCACTGCCCAGTCCGCGCAGGGCGAGGACGAACATCACCAGGCTGACGCCGTAACCGAGAAACCCGACCAGCAGGATGGGCACCAGTGAGGTGGCTGCGGGCAGTTGTTTGCCGATGAGCAAGGCGAGGCCGCAGTTGACCACTCCCGCCACAAGACCTTTGCTGCCCGCGATGAACAATGCATCCGAGGCAGACACCTTACGCGTCAGGTTGTTGTCGATGGCCCAGCAAAAGCAGGCGAAGGCGACGGCCAGCGGTCCTGTCCAGTCTTGCGCCGACATGGTCTCTTGTGGCCAGGCCAACACGACGCCGCCGGCCACGATGGAGAGCATGCCGATCACGATTCGCCGGTCGGCATTTTCCTTGAACACGAGCCATGCCAGCAGTGCCGTGAGCACGGATTCCAGATTGAGCATCAGTGACGCGCTTGCGCCGGACGTTCTGGTCAAACCGAACATCAACGCCACCGGCGCCAGCACACCGCCGAAGCCGATGGCTCCGACCAGCCACGGCCATTCGCCGGTGCCGAGTCCGGAACGCTGCCAGCCTCGATCGCGGGCAAAACGCAGGACGGTCAAACCCAGACCGCTGCCCAGATAAAGCAACCCGGCCAATAGAATCGGCGAAATCTGTACGCCCAAGAGCTTGGCGAGTGGCGTACTCGCGCCGAACAACGCTGCCGCAACCAAAGCGTAGAGAACGCTCACATTCATGACGGGATCACTCGCGAGGGCCGATGAAATACCAGCGACAATCATGGCAGAACTCAGGTGAGCATTATGTGAACAGTTCCGCCCGCTGACCACATACCTTGAAATGACTATCCGTGAACATGCGACTGGCGTTTGCTTTTGTCGCCGCGCCCTACTTCCCACATCGACCGTCCTAGGAAAATTCCTGCAACACGCGTCGACTTTGATGAACTGGTGGACACTTCCTCAGGGCGTTACCCTCCACGACCACTGCCATCCAGCGGACGGTTGGCAGCCGCAATTGCAGGGAATGTTCACTCCACGGAGCTACGTCATGAAGAAAATCACCCGCCTTTCGCTGGTTGGCCCGGCACCTTCCGATGCGCCAACGTCCAGCATTCAATCCCAATTGAACACTACCGCACGCAGCGAAGCGCAAAACCGGCGGCGGAGCATCCCTCTCAACCAGCTCATCAGAGTGCGCGACGATGTCGACACTCTGACCCTGCTCACCCACGCCAGCGAAATCCTCGAATCCCTTACCGCCATCAGCGCAAACTTTGCCGACGAGTTCGACGGCTCGAAACGCCATGTAGCGGTGGCAATGAGGCAACTCACCGCACTGGCCGAGATTCTGGTCTGCCGGGCACGGGACAATCTTGATCCGCAGGGCCCAAAGACTTCCACCGGACCTGAAACCCGCCATTGACGGGCGAAGGACCGGCGCTCGGTTGCGCGTCGGAGCCGCCCATCGAGATGAATTTTTCTTCACTGCAGCGGCGCGGCCAACCCTTGTACAGTCCGCTCGCTCATTCAAGAAACTACGGTTCGCCCGCGCTCCTGCGGGCTTTTTTTTGCCTGAAACAAAGTCCCTGCTCCGCCGTGACTTGCCGTAACCCGGCGGATTGCGCGACTCTTCCGGAAGATTCCCCATTCCGGAGCGCCCGATGCCGCTGTTGACCCTGCCCTGCCAACGCCTGACGCTGGCGATACTCGCTCCGGATCAGGCCGACCTTGAAAGCGAGTTTTACCAACGCAACCAGCGCCACCTCGCGCCGTGGTCACCGATCCGCACGACCGAATACTTTTCCACCGAGCAGATTCGTCGGCGCCTCGACATCCAGGGCAGCGCATTCGAGGCCGGGCTGGCCATGCATTTCGCGCTGTTGACCCCGGATGGCCGGCAGATGATCGGCGCGTGCAACTTCAGCGGGATTATTCGCGGCGCCTTTCAGGCGTGTTATCTGGGTTATCACATCGACGAGGCCCGGCAGGGACAGGGCCTGATGCAGGAGGCGCTGGAGGCTGGCATCGGCTACATGTTCGACACCCAGAACCTGCACCGGATCATGGCCAACTACATTCCCACTAACGAGCGCAGTGCACGTTTGCTGGAGCGCCTGGGCTTCGAACGTGAGGGTTACGCCAAGGCGTACCTGAACATCGCCGGGCGCTGGCAGGATCATGTGCTGACAGCGCTGGTCAATCCGCTGTTCGAAACCCCGGACAAGCGCTGGTCACGACAACTGGCCTAGCTTCACGATTTGTTCAGGATTGCCGACGTATGCTCAGGCCTCCCGCCCCTTCCGGTTGCCTGAAGCCCATGTCGCGTGCCGTCACTTCGCTGTTTCTGCTGGCCACCCTGCTGTTTTTCTTCGCGCTGGGCGGGCATCAATTGCAAGGCTCCACCGAGGCCCGCGTCGCCGGGATCGCCATGGAGATGCACCTGGATGACGACTGGGTGACGCCGCGCCTGTTCGGCGAACCGCTTCTGGAAAAACCACCGTTGAGCCTGTGGCTGGATGCTGGCGCCATGCGCGTGTTTGGCGTTTCACCGTGGGCCGTGCGCCTGGCGTCGGCGGTGGCAGGCTTGCTCAGCGTGATGCTGCTGTACGGCATGTTGCGGCGCTTCGAACGGCCGAAAATGATTGCCTGGACCGCAGGCATTCTGCTCGCGACCATGGCCAGTTACTGGAGCAACGTGCGCGGCGTCGGCGAGGATGCGCTGCTCGCACTCGGAGTGACCACGGCGCTGCTCGCCTTTTTCCAGGCGCAGCGGGCCTCTACGCCGGGCAACTCGCTGTTGTTTGTCGTCGGCATCGCCATCGCCACGTTGAGCAAAGGTGTACTGGGGCTGGCCATGCCGGGGGTGGTGATTTTTGCTTACCTGTTGGCTGACAACCTGATGGACAAGCGCCTGAAATTCGCTGACTGGTTGCGCCCCGGTTTACTCACCATGATCGGTTTGATCCCGCTGCTGATCTGGCTCGTCATTCTCTTCCAGCATGGCGGCGCACAGGCCGTTAAAGAGGTGCTGCTGACCAACAGCGTAGGACGCTTCAGCGGATCGTTCGTCGAGGCCGGACACTACGAACCGTTTTATTACTACCTGGCCAAGCTGCCGGAAGCTTTTCTGCCGTGGAACATTCTGGTGTATCTGGGGCTCTGGCATTTCCGCAAACAATTGAAGGCCAACCGTTACCTGCTGTTTTTCAGCCTGTGGCTCGTGGCGCAGCTCCTCATGCTGACGTTGGCGTCGAGCAAACGCACGGTGTACCTGATGTCGATGACACCGGCCGCAGCGGTGATCGCGGCAGAGTATGCGGGCGTGCTGTTCGAGCGATTTAAGCAGTACGAATCCGACAATCCATTCGTAGGCCGAATCGCCCGGCAGCGTCAGACTCTTGCAGTCGGCGTACTCACGCTAGTGATCGGCAGTTATCTCGCCGCTGCGCAGTGGGCACTGCCTCATGCCGACAAAAATCTTTCGTTCCTGCCGTTGAGCACCGAGATTCAGAAGTTGCAAACCGCTGGCCATCAAGTCGCGCTGTTTCAGGCCAACGAGCGGGTCGGTGGCGCCACGGTCTTCTATACCCGGCAAGTGCTCAAAGGCTTGGATACCGACGCGCAGTTACGGGACTTCCTCGCCGCTTCACCAGCCCACGTCGTGGTGATGGCCGGCGACAGCGCTCCCGTCGCTCCGCTTAAAGTGCTGAAAACCTTGAGGGTCGGGCGGCAGGCGTATTACTTCACCAGCTACTGAATCGGGCGCGCAATAGTGGAAGGCCAACGCCGTCAGCAAACAGGCCAGCCAGACGAAGATTCCGGCCCGTAGAAACGCGATTTCATCGGCTGCTCACCCTGCGCCAGTCGGAAGCTTCGATAAAGCCAAGCGTCTTTGGAGCCGCCGGGACGGCAGCGGAGACGAACAACGACGAGCCGTAACCCGTGTTTGAAGTCGGTACGTCGAGGTCTTTCTCGATTTGTGCCATGCACTCGCTGTGGGTCACCAGAATCAGGTTGCGCCCCGGGATTTTGTGGGCCAGCGCATCCTGCAACATGCGCCCCCGGCAGTTGATCAACCAGTCTTCGCCACTGCTGGCATGGTTGAACATGTAACCGGCGGTTTGAACTGTGCGCATCGACGGGCTGTTATAGATGTCGGCGTTGTTCAGGCCCAGTTGCTCGAAGCGCGCACCGACCGCCACCGCGACACTGCGCGAGCGATCGGTGATGCCGTCGTTTCCACTCAGGCACGCAGCCCTTGAGTGATCGCAACGCTCAACATGACGCACCAGCACGATCATCTCGCCCCTCGCCCACCCCGCCGCCAACGCTTGCGCACCGGCGACATTGCCGTGGGCCAGGTCCGGCACCGCTGTCGGCGCCAGCAACCACAGAGTCAGGGGAATCACCAATATCGATGCTGCCAGCACCACCCAGGTGTTGCGAAAACGCGCCAGAGCGCTCAGATCAATCGAGCGCTTGGCGCCGAACAGACTCAGTCTCAACTCCACAAAAACCGCCTCGCCACTTTGCATCACATTCGATGCGGCGAAGGTACAGAGTTACGCGTGGGCAGCCGGTGAAACCCATGTGAAAAAAGTCTTGGGATCCGCGATTACAAATTCCGTAGGACAAAATCCTTTCAGCTCTGGGAAATGCGGCCGATACAAACCTGCTAACACCCTTGCTGGCTCAAAAAAACAACAATCTTCCAGCCTAACCGACGACAAGAAACCCAACGTTTCTGGAGGAATTGTGATGAATAGCTGGTTCGGCAACATCAGCGTGAACATGAAATTGGGCCTGGGCTTCGGCCTCGTGCTGGCCCTGACCTGCGTGCTGGCCCTGACAGGCTGGACCAGCCTCGGTGGCCTGATCGACCGCAGCAACTGGATGAGCGACATCACCCAGCTCAATGCCGGCCTGACCAAATTGCGCGTGGTGCGCCTGCAATACATGCTGACCAACGGCGATGAAACCGCCGCGCAGAATGTGCAGACCACCCTTGAAAGCTTCGCCGCGCAACAGCAGAAGCTGATCAACAGCTTCAAGAGCCCGGAAAACGTCAAACTGCTCAAGGAGCAGGCCGCGACCATCGCTGAGTACCAGACGTCGCTGAACAAAATGCGCAACGCCTATCGCACCGGCAACAGCGCGCGCGACACCATGAGCGCCAACGCCGAGACCGCGTACAACCTGATCGAATCGATCAGCAAACGCGTGCAGCAGATGGACATGAGCGAACAGCGTTTCGAGCAGTTCCAGGCAATCACCGCCGCCAAGGAAGCGTTCATCCTCGCGCGTTACGAAGTGCGCGGCTACACCGCCACCACCAACGCCGAAACCGAACAGAAAGCCGTCGGCCAGATCGACGCGGCCATCGCCAGCCTCAAGTCATTGAATGCGCAATTTGCGGCGACTCAACAGGATGTCTTGCGCCAATTGGAATCCGCGTTGACCAGCTACCGCGGTGCGCTGATGGCGTACAAGAATGCCAACACCGATGCCGTGCAGGCGCGTAAGGAAATGACCGACCAGGGCACCACTATCGTCGCCCTGAGCGAGCAGCTGTATCAGATCCAGCTCGATCGCCGTGACGCGGAAAGCGCCCAGGCGCGTACCTTCCAGCTGATCAGCACCCTGCTTGCCCTGCTGGTTGGCGTGATTGCTGCGGTGATCATCACCCGTCAGATCACCCGTCCGCTGCAGGAAACCCTGGCCGTGGTCGAGCGCATCGCCAGCGGCGACCTGACCCAGAACGTCACCGTTACCCGCCGCGACGAACTCGGCGTGCTGCAACAAGGCATCGCGCGTATGGGCGTGACCTTGCGCGACTTGATCAGCGGCATCCGCGACGGCGTCACCCAGATCGCCAGCGCCGCCGAAGAGCTGTCGGCCGTAACCGAGCAGACCAGCGCCGGTGTGAACAGTCAGAAGGTCGAGACCGATCAGGTCGCCACCGCGATGCACGAGATGACCGCCACCGTGCAGGAAGTCGCGCGCAACGCCGAAGAAGCTTCGCAAGCCGCCGCGGCCGCTGACGGCGAAGCCCGTGAAGGCGACAAAGTGGTCAACGAAGCCATCGCCCAGATCGAGCGTCTGGCCAGCGAAGTGGTGCGCTCGACCGAAGCCATGAGCGTGCTGCAACAGGAAAGCGACAAGATCGGCAGCGTCATGGACGTGATCAAAGCCGTGGCCGAACAGACCAACCTGCTGGCCCTCAACGCGGCGATCGAAGCGGCACGTGCCGGTGAGGCCGGTCGTGGCTTTGCCGTGGTCGCCGATGAAGTGCGTGGTCTGGCTCAGCGCACACAGAAATCCACCGAAGAAATTGAAGGCCTGGTCGCCGGTCTGCAGAACGGCACCCAGCAAGTCTCGGCCGTGATGAACAACAGCCGCGCCCTGACCGACAGCAGTGTGGCCCTGACCCGCAAGGCCGGCGCATCCCTGGAAAACATCACCCGCACGGTGTCGAACATCCAGTCGATGAACCAGCAAATCGCCGCCGCTGCCGAACAGCAGAGCGCCGTGGCCGAAGAGATCAGCCGCAGCATCATCAACGTGCGCGACGTCTCGGAACAGACCGCAGCAGCGAGTGATGAGACCGCCGCGTCGAGCGTTGAACTGGCGCGTCTGGGTGGCCAGTTGCAGCAGATGGTCAGCCACTTCCGCGTTTGACCTTCACCCTGCGGTAAATTAAAGATCGATTCGCGGGCAAGCCCGCTCCCACAGGTTTTTGCGTCGTTCACAGAGGGTGTGTTCGACTCGTTAACTGTGGGAGCGGGCTTGCCCGCGATTACGTTCTGACAAGCACTACTGATGTTTGGTCATTTCGCGCGAAGGCAAATCCAGATCAGCTCCGCCAGCGCAACTAAACCGTTCATGGATCCGACTCCCCCAACCGCCGTGGATTTGAAGGTACTCAAGCGTGCTCGTCAACTGCATCCACAGTCATGCGTCGCGCAAGCGTCAGCGATTTACTTTAGCCGCCTTTTCAAATTACCTTTCAGGCCTTCATCCGCCCACGCGGCCGTCGATCAGAGGAAGGGATCATGCAATCGCTCGGCTTCACCTCGGTTCCGCCCCTGCTCAAGTACCTGCGACACGCCGAACAACTGGGCATGGCCATCGAGCCGGCGTTGGCGGCGGCGGGTTTGCAGGCGCAGCAGTTGAGTGACAACACCCTGCGGTTGCCGGGTGAGGCCCATGAAAAGCTGCTGGATTATTTCTGCGAGCACTCGGGCGATCCGTTGTTCGGGCTCAATGCGGCGACTTTCGTCCTGCCCAATTCGTGGAGTGTGCTCGGTTACATCACCATGAATTGCGCGACGCTGGGTGATGCCATGAGCCGGATCATGCCGTTCGAAAAACTGGTCGGAGACATGGGCGTCAGCCGCGCCGAAGTGCTGGACGGCCAGGTGCACCTGATCTGGACCTGCCGTTATCAGCGCCCGCGGATTCGTCGGCATTTGGTGGAAAACGTACTCGGTTCGTGGCTGCACTATGCGCGCTGGATTGCCGATACACAGCTCTCGCCCGCCGCTGTCTGGCTGGAACATTCGCGCCCGGCGGACACCACGTTGGCGCAGTACGAGCAGTTCTTCAATTGTCCGGTTTTGTTCGATCAGCCTTATTCGGCGTTGATCGTGCCGCTGGCGTATCTGCAGTTGCCGTTACGCCAGGCCGATGCGCAACTGCTGCGCACGCTGGAAGAACACGCAATGGGCCTGATGGCGACACTGGAGGATGCATCGCTGGAGCAGCGGGTCAAAAGCATCCTGCGTCAGTTGCTCAAGGAGGGGCTGCCGCGCAAGGAGCAAGTGGCCGAACGGCTCGCGGTGTCGGTGCGGACGTTGCAGCGTCAGTTACAGCAGGCGGGAACGTCGTATCAGCAGATTCTCGATGATTTGCGTCAGGAGCTGGCTGAGCATTATTTGCTCAACAGCACGCTGCCGATTCAGGACATTGCGCAGTATCTGGGGTTTACCGAACCGAGGTCGTTTCATCGCGCTTTCAAGGCTCGGCGAGGGATGCCGCCGGGGGAGTTTCGGCAGAGGCATCGTGGGTGATTGTTCGGGCCTATTCGCGAGCAGGCTCGCTCCCACAGTTGATCTCCGTTGTTCACAAAGTTGATGTTCACCGCCGACCCAATGTGGGAGCGAGCCTGCTCGCGAAGACGTCAGTCACAGCACCTCAGTCCGACAGATAAATCGCCTGTTTCATCGCACACTAAACACCGCTAACCAAAGGTGTTTAAGGACACTCAGCGTTACGGGAAACACCCCACAAATCCTTGCGCCGCTGCCTACGCCTGCGCCAGAATCCGCCGGCTTGTGCGCCCTGAGCAGGCTGCGTAACTTGATTCGGTCACTGATTCCCAGTGATCGGGTTTAGTAGCCCGTGGTAATTCTGCTGGTCGTGCATTCATCACAGGTGTTCCTACCTGAGCTTGATGGTGGCTGTATGTAGGGCGCTTCGGCGCGCCGGCTTAAGCTGAGTTCCCCGGTCTACTAACCTGCGTACAGCTGCCACCCCTTCGTTTAGTAGCAAAGGGTTGGCGCTCAATGAAGGGAACACAGCTAATGTTCAAAGTAACGCCAAACCCGCCGGTCACCGACCCGGCCTCCCCCTACGAATCCGCCGATTCGAAGAAATTCCACGAAGCCGCCGAGCGCGCCCTCGACCACTATCTCGCCCCACCCACCGCGCAGATCATGGCCACGCCTTACCAACCCAACCGCCTCTACATGGCCAACCCGGCATCGGCGACCGAACCCCTGCTGGTCGACGCCTGCGAAACCCTGGGCTCGGCCTCGGTGATGCTCAACGACTTCGCCGCCGTGCTCGAAGGCCCGCATCGCAAGACCCTGCAAGGCATCGCGCAAGTGGTGATGGTGGCGGAGATGGCGGTTAATCAGGTACTGGATAAATTCGTGCCGACCGAGTAACGAAAAAGCCCGCGACTCCAACTGTGATGGTTAGGTGGCGGGCTTCTCTTTGCGGTGTGCCATTTCCCCTCACCCCAGCCCTCTCCCAAGGGAGAGGGGGCCGACCGAGGTGGCTGACGCTATACATCGACCTGAATGATCGAGTCGACTATGGATTCGACCGAGCAGGTTCAGGTCGGTGTATCTCTCAAGCATCCCCGGGTCAGTCCCCTCTCCCTCCGGGAGAGGGCTAGGGTGAGGGGCTTTTCGCTTCAGAGACAAATCGCGTTGGTAAACACCAGCCGATTGCCAAACGGATCGACGATCGTCATGTCCTGACTGCCCCAAGGCATCGCCTGAATACCCGGGTGCGAAAACTTGTAATCCTTGGCCACCAACTGCTGCTGAAACGCCTCCAGCTCATCGGTCTCGATGCGCAGCGCCGAACCCGGCGTCGCATCGCCATGATGCTCGGACAGATGCAGCACACACTCGCCCCGCGACACCTGCAGATACAACGGAAAATTCGCCTCGAAGCGATGCTGCCAGTCGATCTTGAAACCGAGAAAATCGACGTAGAACTCGACAGCTTTGGCTTCATCGAAGATCCGCAGGATCGGGGTGGTTTTGCCGAAGCTCATGGGGTGCTCCCTGACTGATTGGCCCCACAGTGTAGACGGGGTGGATGTCAGCAATTCGGCCTGTTGATGGCTTTCTTTAATCTCACAGTGCCACTATGCGACACAGTTCAAAAGATCGCGGCCTTCGGCAGCTCCTACAGGGGCTTCGTGGTCACTTGAAACCTTTGCGCAAATCTCCTTCCCGCGCGAGGAATCGCCCTTCCCTGCGCCCATTCGCCTGCCCATCGCAATAGCTCAAAACACCGTTGATCCACACGCCGTCGATACCCTGTGCGGCACGTTGCGGATCATTGAAGTCCGCCACATCTCGCACCGTCGCCGGATCGAACAACACCAGATCCGCCCAGTAGCCTTCACGAATTTCGCCGCGTTCCTTCAAACCAAATCGCGCTGCCGACAGACCGGTCATCTTGTGCACAGCGGTATGCAGCGGAAACAGCCCGACGTCGCGACTGAAATGTCCGAGCACTCGTGGGAAAGCACCCCACAGACGCGGATGCGGGAACGGGTCTTCCGGCAGTCCGTCAGACCCGACCATTGATAACGGATGGGCGAGGATTCTTCGTACATCCGCCTCGTCCATGCCGTAGTACACCGCGCCTGCCGGTTGTAGGCGTTTCGCGGCATCGAGCAGCGGCAGATTCCATTCGGCGGCGATATCAATGAGGTCGCGACCGCTGACTTCCGGGTGCGGCGTCGACCAGGTGATGGTAATGCAGTGGGCGTCGGTGACTTGCTTGAGATCCAGCGTCGAAGAACTCGCCGCATAGGGATAGCAGTCGCAGCCGACGTGCTGGGTTTTCGCCGCTTCCTCCAGCGACGCGAGCAGCTGCGGACTGCGCCCCCAGTTGCCGACACCGGCACATTTGAGGTGGGAAATAATCACCGGCGAACGTGAGTGACGGCCGATGCTGAACGCTTCATCCATCGCCTCCAGCACCGGTTCGAATTCACTGCGCAGGTGCGTGGTGTACACCGCGCCGAACCCGGTCAGTTCTTCGGTGAGTTGCTTCACTTCATCGGTGGAGGCGTTGAAGGCGCTCGCATACGCCAGGCCTGTGGATAAACCCAATGCGCCGTGTTCAAGGCTTTCGCGCAGTTGCGTACGCATCGCGGCGATTTCGTCCGGCGTCGCGGTGCGGAACAGGTCATCGAGGTGATTGCTGCGCAACGCCGTATGACCCACCAGTGCTGCGACGTTCAACGTGGTGTTGGCCGCTTCGACCGCCGCGCGGTAATCGCTGAAACGTGGGTAAACGAATGCCGCCGCGGTGCCGAGCAGGTTCATCGGATCCGGCGGATTGCCCTTCAATGTCACCGGCGAAGCGCTGATTCCGCAGTTGCCGACAATTACCGTGGTCACGCCCTGGCTGAGTTTTGGCAGCATCTCCGGTTGGCGAATGACCACGGTGTCGTCGTGAGTGTGCACGTCGATGAAACCCGGCGCCAGCACGCGGCCGGCGGCGTCGATTTCCTCGGTGGCGCTGATGCCATGCAAGTCGCCAATACGCTCGATGCGGCCCGCTCGAATCGCCACATCGGCCGTGTAACCGGGCACGTTGCTGCCATCAATGACTAGGGCATTGCGAATCAGAGTGTCGTAGAGCATGTCAGTCTCCCAGCGGCAGGTGATCGTCGCCGCCACGGTATTCGTCGAGGGCGAGTTTGATCCGCCGCAGACGTTCTTGATTGTCTTCAGGATTGGCCAGCGCCAGTTCGGTGGCGAGCACGTCGATGGCGAGCAGCATGCCGTAGCGCGCCGCCGTCGGTTTGTAGATGAACGAGGTTTCCGCGCCTTGCAGCGGCAAGACGATGTCTGCCAGTTCTGCCAAGGGTGAATCGGCGCGGGTGATCGCCAGAATGCGCGCGCCGTAGTTGCGCGCCAGTTCGACGGTCTCGAGCAATTCCGGGGTGATGCCGGTCAGCGAACAGACAATGACCACGTGTTCGGCGTTCAGGCTGGCGGCGGTGACGCGCATCATCACCGCGTCGTGACACACCGCAATCGGATAACCGAGGCGCACCAGGCGTACCTGCAATTCGTCGCTGCACAGGGTCGAGCAACCGCCCATGCCGAACGCGTGAATCATCCGCGCCTGGCCGAGCATTTTCACCGCGTCGGCAAAACGTGATTCGTCGAATCCGGCCAGGTGCTGACGCAGCGTGGTTTCGATATCGCCGACGATCTGCCCGTAGAACGCCGATTGCTCAGGCGTGCCCGCCGGGTCGAGAAAGCGGCTGCCAACGCCGCTGGCCTGGGCCAGTTGCAGGCGCAGATCACGCAGGTCGCGACAGCCCACCGTGCGGGCAAAACGCGACAGCGTGGCGGTGCTGACTTCGGCGCGTTGCGCGAGGTCTTCGAGGCTGGCGCTGGCGGCAAAACCGACGTCGTCGAGCATCAGCCGGGCGATGCGGCCCTCGCCGGCGCTGAAGGAATCCTGGCGGGAGCGGATCTGATAAAGGATGTCCATGTCGGCGGGCTCCGGTTACAGCAGGTAAGAAAGGCCGACGGTCAGACCGAACGCGACTACCGAGATCAGCGTCTCGAGCACGGTCCAGGTCTTGAACGTCTGCGCGACCGTCATGTTGAAGTATTCCTTGATCAACCAGAAGCCGCCGTCGTTGACGTGGGAAAAGATAACCGAGCCAGCGCCGGTCGCCAGCACTAGCAGCTCAGGGTGTGGATAACCCAGACCAATGGCCACTGGCGCGACCACGCCGGACGCAGTGGTCATGGCCACGGTCGCGGAGCCGGTGGCGATGCGCATCAACGCAGCGAACAGCCAGCCCATGAGCAGCGGTGACAGGTGGAATTCATGGGCCAGACCGACGATCTGATCGGTGACACCTGCGTCGACCAGAATGCGGTTGAGACCACCGCCAGCGCCGACCAGCAACGTGATGCTGGCGGTCGGCGCCAGGCATTCGTTGGTGAATTTCAGTATCGATTCACGGTTGAAACCCTGGGCGATGCCGAGCGTCCAGAAACTCAGCAAGGTCGCCAGCAGCAAGGCAATCACTGAGTTGCCAATGAACAACAGAAACTGGTTGAAGCCGCTGCCCGGCGTGGAAATCAGGTTGGCCCAACCGCCGATCAGCATCAGCACAACCGGTAACAGAATGGTCGCCATGGTAATGCCGAACCCCGGCAGTTTGTCGCGCGGTTCGCGCTCGAGAAATTGTTTTTCCAGCGGGTTATCCGCCGGCAACTGAATGCGCGGCACGATGAATTTGGCATACAGCGGCCCAGCAATGATCGCGGTCGGAATGCCGATGGCGATCGCATAAAGCAAGGTCTGCCCCACCGAGGCCTGATAGGCCTGCACCGCGAGCATCGCCGCCGGGTGCGGCGGCACCAGCGCATGCACCACCGACAGGCCGGCGACCATTGGCAAACCGACCATCAGAATCGACACGCCGACGCGCCGTGCCACGGTGAAAGCGATCGGCACCAACAGTACAAAACCGACTTCGAAGAACAGCGGCAAGCCGACCAGAAACGCGATGCAGACCATCGCCCAATGCGCGTTGTTCTCGCCGAACTTGTCGATCAGCGTGCGCGCCATCTGCTCGGCGCCACCGGACTCGGCCATCATCTTGCCGAGCATCGTCCCCAGCGCCACCACCAGCGCAATATGCCCCAGCGTCTTGCCCACCCCGGCCTCATACGCCCCCACCACGCCCGACGGCGGCATCCCGGCCACCAGTGCCAGGCCGATGGAAATCAGGGTGATGACAATGAACGGATTGAGCCGGTAACGGGCGATCAACACGATCAACGCAATGATGGCAACGGCGGCATAGACCAGCAGCCAATAGCCGAAGGAAGGCGTCATGCGGTACTCCTCGAAAGGGTCACGTTCGAATGGGTTGTGAAACTCATAAATCATTTCGAGATCGAGATTTCAAACCGCATGAAAGTAATTTTCGTTGAGAGGCAAGATGTGTCGCTGACGGATACGTCTTGTCGTGATTAATGAAAATCACGGGGCGGGATTTACATACTTATGCATACAACGCAAAACCCTGTGGGAGCGAGCTTGCTCGCGAAAACGGCTTCACATCCAACATCTCTGCCGACTGATCCACCGCTTTCGCGAGCAAGCTCGCTCCCACAGTTTTGATCGCATTCCTCCAGACAGAAATGCGCAAAACCTGTGGGAGCTGGTGGACGACTCACACCATTTGGTTACGAATCCATTCAACCACCGACGTGCGTTTCGGTGCCCAGCCCAGCAGTTCGCGGGCGTGTTTGCCGCGTACGCGGCTGTTGGAGCCGAGGCCGTAGTTGGCCATCTCGTAGCCCCATTCGGCTTCGGCGTCTTTCAACGGCCAGTCTTGCGGTTGGCCCAGGTTCAGCGCTTCGGCCATGGCCGTGGTCATGTCGATGAACGACGCTTCGCCGCTTTCAACGAAGTAGAAAGTACCCGGCACGTTCCTGGTCAGCGCCAGCAGATACAGGGCGACGACGTCTTCGATGTGCACGTTGGACCAGATGTTCTGGCCTGTGCCGACATGGCGCACCACGCCGCTTTTACGCGCCTGCTTGAGCAGTCGCGGCAATTGCACGCTGTCGCGGTTGACGCCCAGGCTGTGGCCGTAGATCAGCGTGTTGCAGATCACCGCCGAGTTCACGCCGTCCTTCGCCGCCGCGAGGATCAGGTTGTCGATCGCCACGCGCGCAGCTTTGTCGACGGTCGGTTCCGGCAGGTTGTCTTCGTAGTAGATGACGTCGCTGGATTTGCCGCCCGACGCATCGCCGACAATGCTCGAACCGCTGGTGTGCAGGAAGACTTTGTTGGAACCGCGCAAAGCATCGAGCAACGCTTCAACCGCGCCGCGATGGTCGCTGCTGGCGGCATTGATCACGGCATCGGCAGCACGGGCCTGTTCGGCGAGCAGTGTGTTGTCGTCGAGAGTGCCGATGACCGGGGTGATCCCGATGGCTTTCAGCTCTTCAGCCTGTTCGGCGCTGCGCACCAAACCGGTGACTTTATGACCGGCCTGAACCAGACCGGTAGCAATCGAGCCGCCGATAAAACCGGCAGCGCCGGTGACGAATACGTTCATGGAGTAACTCCCTGCGTGAGTAAGTGATGGGACGAGTATCGACCTGTGGGTCGGAGGGAAAAACCCGCCCCCGGCCAATTCACTCTTGCGCAGAGGTCACGAATCAGCCCTTGAAATCGGCGCTGGCGTAAGCCGCGAGTTTGCTCTGGATGAAATCGAGGAAGCATTGAATGCGCAGCGCCAGTTGCGAGTTCCGGTAGTACACCGCGTTGATCGGTTGGCGATAGCCACTGTTGAATTCGCCCAGCAGCACTTTCAGGCGCCCGGCTCGAATGTCATCGATGGTCATGAAGTGCGACAGGCAGGCAATGCCCTGCCCCTCCAGCGCCAGATGGCGTACGGTCTCGCCGCTGGAAGCGCTGATTGCCGGGGTAATCGGCCAGCGGTCACCGTGCACATAGCGCAGCGGCCATTGGTTGAGGCCTTCGTTCTGGGTGAAGCCGAGCAAGGTGTGGTCGCTCAGATCGGCGACTTGTTGTGGCGCGCCGTGCTTTTCCAGATACGCAGGGCTGGCGACGATCAGCAGCGGACTGCAACCGAGCGAGCGCGCATGCAGTGTCGAGTCCGCGAGATTGCCGATGCGGATGGCGACGTCAGTGCTTTGTTCCAGCAGGTCAATGATCAGGTCATTGCTGTTGAGTTCAAGCTGGATGTCCGGATAGAGCCGGCGGAATTCGTCAATGTACGGGACCACCGCGTGGAGCATGAACGGTGACGCGGCGTTGATCCGCAAGCGTCCGGACGGAGTCTGCTGACGCGAGGACAGGCGTTCTTCGAGTTGATCCATCTGATCGAGAATCAGCTTGGCCTGTTCGAAGAAATACTTGCCCTCTTCGGTCAGGTCCATGCGCCGCGTGGTGCGATTGATCAGCGTAGTGTCGAGCTTGGCTTCCAGCTTCGACAATGTGCGGCTGACGGCTGACGGCGTCTGGCCGACTTGCTCGGCAGCGGCGGAGATGGAACCGCACTCGATCACGCAGACGAAAATCTGCAACTCATCGGATCTGGCTTTCACGGGTGTCCTCAAATCGATTGGCCTGCCCCGCAGGCTCAGGCCTTCGATAGTAGCCGAGCATCAGCCCTTGAGACCAAACACCTCGGTCAAATGCTGCTCATAACGCGCCACATCAGCCTCGATATTCGGCCGCTTCATCACGTCGACACAGAGGAACGTGGGCAAACCGGTCATACCGAGAAACTCGTTGGCCTTATGAAACGGGAAGTACACCGCATCCACGCCTTTGGCCTCAAAGAAATCCGTCGGGTCATCGAAGGCCTGCTGCGGTGCGTTCCAGGTCAGCGACAGCATGTACTGCTTGCCCTGAATCAGACCGCCGCTGCCGTACTTCTGCGATGCATCGGAACGGGTGCGGCCATCACTGGCGTAGAGGCTGCCGTGGCCTTCGGTGAAGACTTCGTCGAGGTACTTTTTCACCGTCCATGGCGCGCCCATCCACCAGCCGGGCATCTGATAAATGATCACGTCGGCCCAGAGGAATTTGGCGACTTCTTCAGCAACGTCATAGCCCTCGTCGATGAAGGTGGTCTTGACGTCGACACCGCCGCGATCGAGCACGCTCAGTGCGGCTTCGTGCAGGGTGGTGTTGTAACGACCGTCGGAGTGGGCGAATTTTTTACCGCCATTGAGCAACAGCACTTTTTTCATGAGAAAGCCTCGGCGCAGCCACTGGCTGGATAGAGAAGGGAAACTGGAATGGCGGCAGATTAACGATCCGCCTCGCGCGGAATAAGCCGAATTTGCGCAAAATACATTTGATCAAAAAGCACGAATCGAATGCCGATTGTTGCCATAGCATTTGCGGCCATCAAAATTTGAGGAGTTGCTGCGATGAGTGAACGCCAGGGTTTTATCCTGCACGCCAAGACCCGCCCGGAAAAAGCCGAGGCCTTCGAGGCGTTGTTTCGTGCTTACGTAGAGCCGAGCCGCGCAGAGCCAGGCTGCATCGAGTACCACATGCTGCGCGACAAGGAAGATCCGTCGCTGTTTATCTTCTACGAGATCTGGGCGTCGCAAGAGCACCTGGATGTGCATTCGAATCTGCCGCACATGAAGGCATTCTTTGCACAACGCATGGACTATCTGGAGCGCGATTTTGATATCCGCCAGATCGACATGCTCAGCGAAGCCTCGGCTAACCGCTGATCAACAAGTGGCTGCCAAGCGCGGCCATACCGACAAAGAACACCCGCTTGAACAGCACGGCGCTGATGCGTTGCCGCAGCCATTGGCCAAGCAACATCCCAAGAATGGCCGGGATCAGCGCCAGCAGCGAGGCACCGAGTTCGCCGCCACCGAGGGCGCCCCGCCAGAGTAATCCTGCGGCCAATGCCAGCGTTGAAACGGTGAATGACAGGCCCAGCGCCTGCACCAGTTGATCGCGATTCAAGCCCAGGGCTTGCAGGTACGGCACAGCTGGGATCACGAACACGCCGGTGGCTGAAGTGATGACGCCAGTGATCAAGCCGCACGCCGGACCCAACCAGCCTTCATGGCGCGGGTTCACGCTCAGCGTTGGCAGAAACAAACCACTCAATGCATAGAGCAATAGCGCCGCGCCAAGTCCGCGCACCACCCAGTGCCCGCCTGCCATGCCGATCGACAACGTGCCGATAGCGGTACCAAGGAAGATCATCAGCAGCATCGGCCACAGGCGTTTGACCAACCCTCGTAAATGCCCGCCGAAAGCCAGTTGCCAGACATTGGTCAGGGTCGCCGGGATGATCAGCAAAGCGGCTGCCTGCGACGGTGCCATAGCCAGACCGAGCAACCCCATGGCGACGGTGGGCAGGCCGAGGCCGATCACACCTTTGATCAGGCCGGCCAGAATGAAAGTCATCATGACCAGCAGAGACAGGGCCAGACCGAGGTGGTGGTAAAAGTCTGTGAGTGTGTTCATGGCGCTACTGTGCGCCTGTGGAGGCTGGCCGAAAATCTGCCATATACTGAGGCTGCCTCTCTCCATACAAGAGGCTGATCTTTCTTTGAAGCCTCTGGCCTCATCGCGAGCAGGCTCACTCCTACAGGTTTTGCGTTCGCCTCTGATCCCATGTAGGAGTGAGCCTGCTCGCGATGAGGCCAGTCCAGACACCAGAGCTTTCAGAGGCTGCCCATGCACTTTGACCTCACCGACCTGCGCCTCTACCTGCACATCCTCGACACCGGCAACATCACCGCCGGCGCCGCCCGCAGCCATTTATCCCTGGCCGCTGCCAGCGCCAGAATCCGCGCCATGGAAGCCTCGCTCGGCACCGATTTTCTCGAGCGTGGCCGTCGTGGCGTCACCCCGACACCGGCCGGTAGAGCGCTGGCCCAACACGCACGCATCCTCCTGCAACAAGCCGAGCGCCTGCAGCAGGATCTGGCCGAATACGCCCAAGGCGTCAAAGGTCAGGTGCGACTGCTGTGCAACACCACGGCGATCACCGAATACCTGCCGGAAGCGCTGGCGGACTTTCTGCGCGATCATCCCAATCTCGACATTGATCTGCAGGAACTGCCCAGCGCTCGCATCACTCACGCCTTGCGCCAAGGCGCGGCGGATCTCGGCATTGTGTCTGACGCCGTGGACACCAGCGACCTGCAGACCCAGCCATTTCATGACGATCCGCTGGTGCTGATTCTGCCGCTCGACCACCCATTGTCTGACGCCACCGAGGTCAGTTTCAGCGACGCTTTGCACCATGACTTTGTAGGGCTCAGTGCCGACAGCGCTCTGGCGATTTATCTGGAAGAGCAAGCCTTGCACAGCGGCGCACGGATGCAGGTGCGTATCCGCGCCGACGGTTTCGACGGCGTGATTCGTATGGTGGGGCGTGGCGCCGGGCTCGCCATCGTGCCGCTGGCCGCCGTCGAACGCGCGGCGCCAGGCTCATTCAACAGCGTGACATTGAATGAACCGTGGGCACGCCGCACCTTGTTGCTCTGCGCGAAAGACTTCACGGCTTTGCCGGGTTACGCCAAAGCGCTGCTGCACGCCTTGACCCTCCCCTGAGGGGCCAACTTCATCCTCGGCTTTTCTTCAGGCAAACGCATTCTGCTGATGCTCGGCCACCTGCGCGCGTTTCTGAGCAGCTTGATGTCGACCCCAGACATCTGAGCACCGACCGGGCGGTATACGGTGCGACTTCATTCCTCTCGTCCACTGCCCGGAGTCCTCATGACCGCGACCGCCCCTATCACCGTTCTGCGCGACACCCACCCGCTGCCGGTACTCGACGCCTGCAAATGGGAAAAACTCGAAGGCGACCCGCACACCGTCAACCTCAACGCCTACACCAGCGAAGACGGCAGCAAGATCATGGGCACGTGGATCTGCACCCCGGGCAAGTGGCGCGTCGAATACGTGAAGTGGGAGTACTGCCACTTCCAGGAAGGCTACTGCGTGATCACCCCGGACGGCATGGCGCCGATCCATTTGCGTGCCGGCGATATCTTCGTGATTGAGCCGGGCATGAAGGGCACGTGGGAAGTGGTCGAAACCGTGCGCAAATATTTCGTGTTTGCCTGATGCAAAAAAGCCGGGAGATCACCCGACGTGATTTCCCGGCAAATGTCCCGGATTCACTCAAATCCCTGTGGGAGCTAGCCTGTTAGCGATTGCGGTGGATCTGGCAAAGAAAGGTTGCCTGACACTCAGCCATCGCTACCAGACTCGCTTCTACAATTCGTTCAGCGCTGTCCTTCTATTGCTGGCTTGCGATAGCTGTTGATGATCGCCGAGAAATCTTTCCCGCCGTCCCCACGCTGACTCATCGCCTGATACAACTGCTGCGCCACCGCGCCGAGCACCACCGGTTGGTGCGCCTGACGCGCCGCCTCTGTCGCCAGCCCCAGATCCTTGAGCATCAACTCCGCCCCAAAGCCACCGGTGTAACCACGCGAGGCCGGCGCCGTTTCGACGATGCCCGGCCACGGGTTGTACATCTCCGAACTCCAGCAGCGCCCGGTCGAGCTGTTGATGATCCCGGCCAGCACCGAGGTGTCGATGCCCAGCGCATCGCCCAGCGCCATCGCTTCGCTGACGCCGACCATCGAGATCGCCAACAGCAGGTTGTTGCAGATTTTGGCGATCTGCCCGGTGCCGACTTCACCGCAATGCACGATGTTGCGGCCCATCTGCGCCAGCACCGGCTGCAGCGTGGCGAACAGTTCCGGGGTGGCGCCGACCATGAAGGTCAACGTTCCGGCAGTCGCACCGCCCGTACCACCGGACACTGGCGCATCGGCCATGGCCACGCCTTGTTTGGCCGCTGCCGCTGCTACATCGCGGGCCGTCTGCGGATCGATGGTGCTGCAATCCACCGCCGGCACACCTTGGCGAATGCCTGCCAACACACCATCCTCACCCAGCCAGACGCTGCGCACATGCACCGCCGCCGGCAGCATGGTGATCACCAGCTCGGCGTCTTCGGCTGCTTCACGGGCCGAGGCCCGAATACTGCCACCCAGTTGTTCCAGTTCCGCCAGCACGGTTGTGTTCAGGTCGACCAGGTTCAGCGAATGGCCAGCCTTGATCAGGTTGCGCGCCATCGGTGCGCCCATGTTGCCCAGACCGATAAATGCGATTTTCATGGCGATTCCTCAGCGCAGGTTGATAGTGGTGTTCACGCCGTCGTTGACGCTGTCGTCATCGAACCAGCGCGCCGTGACCGTTTTGGTCTGCGTATAGAACTGCACCACTTGCTTGCCGTACGGACCGAGGTCGCCGAGTTTCGAACCGCGCGAACCGGTGAAGCTGAAGAACGGTACCGGCACTGGAATCGGGATGTTGATGCCGACCTGGCCGACGTCGATTTCCGTCTGGAATTTACGCGCCGCCGCGCCGCTCTGGGTGAACAGGCCGGTGCCGTTACCGAACGGGTTGGCGTTGACCAGCGCAATCGCTTGATCAAGGGTGTCGACTTCCAGCACCACCAGCACCGGACCGAAGATTTCCTGGGTGTAGATCTGCATGTCGGTGGTCACGCCCGAGAACAGGGTCGGGCCAACAAAGTTGCCTTGCTCGTAGCCCGGTACCTTGATGTCGCGACCGTCCAGCTCCAGCTTGGCGCCTTCCTTGATGCCGCTTTCGATCAGCTCGAGAATGCGTGCCTTGGCTTTCTTCGAGATCACCGGGCCGACATCGGTGCCCGGCTCGCTGCCGGCGTTGACGGTGAGTTTCTGCGCCAGCGCTTTCAGATCCGGCAGCCACTGCTTCGCGGCACCGACCAGCACCACCACCGAGGTGGCCATGCAACGCTGCCCGGCCGCACCGAAACCGGCGCCGACCAAGGCATTCAGCGCTTGCTCGCGATTGGCGTCCGGCAGCACCACGGCGTGGTTTTTCGCGCCCATCATCGATTGCACGCGTTTTCCGTGTTTACCAGCCAAGTCGTAAACGTGAGTGCCGACTGCGGTCGAACCGACGAACGACACCGCTTTGATGTCCTTGTGCGTGCACAGGCCATCGACCACGTCTTTACCGCCGTGAACCACGTTCAGCACACCGGCCGGAACGCCAGCCTCGATGGCCAGTTCCACCAGCAGCATGGTCGACAGCGGATCCTGCTCCGAAGGCTTCAGGACAAAGGTGTTGCCGCAGGCGATAGCCATCGGGAACATCCACAGCGGAATCATCGCCGGGAAGTTGAACGGGGTGATGCCGGCACACACACCGATCGGCTGACGCAGGGTGTAGGTATCGACGCCGCCGGCGACGTTCTCGGCGAACTCACCCATTTGCAGGGTGCCAATCGAGCAAGCGTGCTCGACCACTTCCAGGCCCCGGAAAATATCGCCTTCGGCGTCGGCAATGGTCTTGCCCTGCTCGGCGCTCAGGACGACGGCGATGCGTTTGGAGTGCTCGCGGATCAACGCCTGCAGCTTGAGCATGATGCGCATCCGCGCGCCGATCGGGGTCAGCTTCCAGGTCTGGAAAGCACGCTGGGCGGCGCTAACGGCGGCATCGACTTCAGCGGCGGTGGCAAACGGCACTTTGGCCAGCACTTGCTGGGTCGCCGGGTTGACGATGTCGTGCCACTCGGTGGTTTGCGATTCGACCCATTCGCCGTCGATCAGCAGTTTGACCTTTTGCAGCGTGGTGTCGTTGGGCGTAAGCGATGCGTTCATGCTGGTCTCCAGAACTTGTTTTTATCGTAGGAGCCAAGGCGAAAGGTTCGCCTTGAGATGAGGCGTGTGTCACGAATTGGTTGTCGGACTGTTTTTGGAGTATAGATGTGCAAACTTCTAATAAGAACGCACATATAAGCCCGTCCATCATGCAAAAAAACATCACCTCTCTAGGCTCGCTGAACTGGGACGACCTCAAGTTTTTCCTCGAAGTCGCCCGCACCCGCAAGGCCAGCACCGCCGCCAAACGGCTGGCTGTCGACTACACCACGGTGTCGCGACGGATCAGTTCGCTGGAAGCGGCATTGGGGACTTTGCTGTTCGAGAAGTCGCGCACCAGCGGCTTTGTTCTGACCACCGAAGGCCAGCGCCTGCTCGGTTATGCCGAGTCGATCGAAAGCACATTGCACATGGCCTGCGAGCAGGTGTCCGGCTCTGGCGTGGCGCTGTCCGGGCATGTGCGCATGGGCTGCACCGAAGGCTTCGGCAGTTTTTTCATCACCCCGCAGTTGAGCCATTTCGTCGACGCCTACCCGGCGATCTCGGTGGACATCCTGCCGCTGCCGCACTTCATCAGCCTGTCCAAGCGTGAGGCCGACATCGTCATTGCGTTGGAGCGCCCGGAGCACGGGCCGTACGTATGCTGCAAACTGTGCGACTACCGCTTGCAGCTCTACGCAACCCAGGACTATCTGGACCAACACCCACCGATCCGCCGCCCGGCGGATTTGAGCAAGCATCAATTCATCAGTTATGTAGACGACCTGGCGTTCAGCTCGGAGCTGCTGTACCTGGCGAACGTGCTGCCCGGCGCCAGCGCGCATCTGCGCAGTACCAGCGTGATTGCGCAATTCGTCGCGGCGCAGCAAGGGCGTTCATTGGCGATTCTGCCGTGCTTCCTGGCCGCGCAGGATCCACGCCTGCTGCCGGTATTACCGGAGGACATCGACATCACTCGGCAGTTCTGGATGTACTGCCGGGAAGATCTGCGCAAGTTGAAGCGGATTACGTTGTTGTGGGATTACATCCGTGAGGTGACTGAGCGTAATCAGGGTCTGTTGATGGGGCAGACCCGCGACATGCAGTTCGCCGATTAGTCGGCACTGACCACTATCGACACCCGGCGGTTTTCCGTGCGGCCGGCCGCCGTATCGTTGGACGCCACCGGCTCTTGGCTGCCCAGGCCCTGCAACTGGATGTTCTCTTGTTTCATGCCGACCGTGCCCAGTACGTTGGCGACACTTTTCGCGCGGCGCAACGACAGTTGCTGGTTGTAGGTTTCCTTGCCCGATGCGTCGGTGTGGCCATCGACCCGCACCCGCTCGATGCCGACACCCAGCAATGCCTTGCCGATGCGTTCAACGATCTCGGTGCTTTGCTGGTTCAGGCTTTCGACGTCGCTGCCAAACAGCACTTTGCCGGACAGGCCAAACTCCCAGCCTTCATCGGTCAGTTCAAAGCCCTGTTGCTTGAGGACCGCGACTTGCGCCGGGCTCAGGCCTTTTTGCGGCGCGGTCTGGCAACCGGTCAGGGCCAGGACGGCCATCAACAGCACAGCGTAAAAAGATCGAAAGGACAGTGTGGACACGAGAGTCAGCTCCTGGTTTGAACGGAATCGACCGGGTGCTCCGTCCCGGCCGTGAATTGGGCGCCGCGCGACAGACGCTTGGCCTGATACATCGCCGCGTCGGCAGCTTCGAGCAAGGCCCCCGGCGTGACCCCATGATCGGGAAAAACCGCAATGCCGATACTGAGCGAGGTCACGACACTGGTGTCGCCGGGCAGCGCGATGGGCATGTCCATGCTGGTAAGGATCTTGTCAGCGATGCGCTCGGCATCTTCGACCTCATACAACGGGGTGAGCAGAACAGCGAACTCGTCACCGCCCAGCCGCGCCACCAGATCCTCTTCGCGCAACTGCGCACGAACGCGATTGGCCACCGCCACCAGCACCGCATCACCGGCGGCGTGGCCAAAGTTGTCGTTGATGCCTTTGAAGCGGTCACTGTCGAGAAACAACACGGCCACGCGCTCATCGTGTTTGCCGGCATTGCGCAACGCGCGGATCAACCGGCCTTCAAAAAAGGCGCGATTTGGCAGACCGGTCAGGCTGTCGTGAGTCGCCTGGTGCGCCAGCGTTTCGTTTTCGTTTTGCAGATGGGTCTGCCATGACTCCAGTTCGTCAAGCAGGGCATTGAAGTCATTGCCGAGGTTGTCGAGTTCCGCGATTTGCGCCGGCGGCACGCGGCGGTCCAGTGCTCGTTCGCTGCGCGCGGCGTGGGCCACGGCGGCAAGGCTGCGCAGGGGACCGGTGATGCCGCGTAACTGGCGCCGCGCCAGATAGAGCGCGACCCAGGCGCTGATCGCGGTACAGAGGATGATCCCCGCCAGACCGCTGAGCAGAAAACGCATCAGGCTGCCGCCATGGCCGGTGAGCAACACACGGCCGATTTCGCGGTTCTGGTGCTCGATCGGCAGGCTGATGGGTTTTTCCAGAATTGCGCTTGTGACCTGCATTTGCAGCTCAGAGAACAAGCCGTTTTCCGGGCGCTGCCAGTGCGCCAGCAGTTGTCCCTGGCTGTCCAGCACCTGGGCTTGCGCAACTTCTTCGGTAGAAGCAATCAGGGCCAGCGCTTCGGTGGCGGCCGTCTTGTCGTTGAACACCACCGCCGCTTCCACGGTGTAGCTGATCGAACGAGCGATCAAATGCAGGTTGTGATCGGCATACACCCGTAGCGCCAGTACACCCAGTAATGTCAGGGACACACTGGCCATTGCCACGCCCACCAGCGCGACCGTCAAATGCCCTCGGCCAATGACCGAACCCAGGGTTGGGCGGTTTTTCGCTCGGAACAGTTTCATGGCGCCGCCGGTTTGCGACGCGACAATTGCAGCACGCTCGGGTGAATACGCACGCCGCTGCGGGCAACGGAGTCGAGGTTGACCTCGAAGGACACCTGTTCATCACCGACGCGCAGACAGAACAGACTGCCAACGGTGCACTGATCGCCACCTTCGCTGATGCTCAGCACCGGATGACCGATCAGCGAAGCGAACAAGCGAGTGCGTTCATCCGCCGTGAGTTTGCCGATGTACACCGCATCGCATTCGCTGGCGATGGCCGGATTATCGGCCAGCAGGCGACGTACGGTGACCGGGCGGCCCGTGGCTTGAGTGGTGCCTTTGACCAGATCGTCGGTGTATTCGGTGGGGCCGACGATGCACAGGCGCAATTGCGCCGGTTCCACCGGCCAGCGCGCGTAGCTGAGAATACCAAGAACGACCTGCGTGACAGATTTGGCTCGTTGTTCGGCCATGCCCGTCGGCACTTGCACCTGCGCGACCGCCGCCCCCGTCAACAACCAGAGCAGAGCGACAAGCAACACGTGCTTGCAGACAACTACGCGCCCCGTCGCCCAGACAGACACCTTCATGCAGGGATTCTCTTGGATCGTACCGAAATGATGCCGCAACGATAGCACAGCGCTGAAACGCCAGCGAGACAGCGACCTCTGACCGGTCGGTCAGTAATCGCCGCCAATCGTCGTGACTCTCACCTCGCAGGCACGCTCCCCTCCTCCAGTTCCAGCATCAGCCCGCTCAGACGTTTGACCTTACGCTGCACCGCCTCCTCGAACACCCCAGGTCGGGATTCGATCAGGGTGAACCAGTGTTTGGCCCGGGTGATGCCGGTGTAGATCAATTCTTTGGTCAGTACCGGGTTCAAGGCATCCGGCAGGAGCAGCGCCGTGTGGGCAAACTCCGAGCCTTGGGACTTGTGCACTGTCATGGCGTAGACGGTTTCGACGTCGTTGAGGCGGCTTGGCAATATGAAGCGCACGCCGCCCTGACCGTCGTTGCGCGGGAACGCCACGCGCAACACCGGTTTGCCCGCGTCCGCCCCTTCGCGTTCAGGCAGTTTGAGGGCGATCCCGATGTCGCCGTTCATCAAGCCCAGACCATAGTCGTTGCGAGTCATCAGGACCGGACGGCCTTCGTACCATTGCTGATCGTTTTCGATCAGACGTGCTTTGAGCAATGCGGCGGTGATGCGTTGATTCAGACCTTCGACACCCCACGGCCCTTTGCGCACGGCACACAGTAACTGGAAGGTGTCGAAGGCTTGCAAGACTTCGCGGGCCCAAATGACCCAGTCCGGATGTTCGAGTGGCTGGCCCGAGGGTGGACGCCGATCACGCAGCACACTCAGATAATGGCGGTAACCTTGCGGGCCATCGCCATGCCCTTCCAGCAACAGTCGCTCCAGTTTGTGATCCTGTTCGCCCTTGAGCGGCAGCGAATACACATCGTCGTATTGCCCGGTTGCGAGCAACTGCCGTGCTTCATCCGGCAACTGCTGGTTGACCCGACGCGCAAGCTGACCGATCCCGCTGCCCTCACCGAAACGCCGGGAGTGGCGCAGCATTACCACTTGCTGCGCCAGTGGGTGAGCGCCCTCGACGTCCTCATGCAAGCCGCTGTCTTGCAACGATTCGCCGCTGACCCACTCCAGCCATTGTCGGGTCTGCGGGCTGTACCAGCCACCCTCGGCGTCACGGCACAAATCCCCCAGCACTGCACCGGCTTCCACAGAGGCCAATTGATCCTTGTCACCGAGCAAGACTAGGCGTGCATGGGCTGGCAAGGCATCGAGCAGATTGGCCATCATTTCCAGGTCGATCATCGAAGCTTCGTCGACCACCAGCACATCCAGTGGCAAGCGATTGCCGGCGTGGTGGCGGAAATGGCGGGTGCCTGGACGGCTACCCAGCAGACGATGCACGGTGGTGACGTCGCAAGGAATTTTCGCCCGCACCTCTTCGGTGACTTCCAGCGACTGCACTTGCTGGCTGATGGACTCGGTCAACCGCGCCGCGGCCTTGCCTGTCGGTGCCGCCAGACGAATTCGCAGCGGATGACCAATGGCGACGGCAGGTGCTTGCAGCAGGGCCAGCAAACGCACCACGGTGGTGGTTTTGCCAGTGCCCGGACCACCGGTGACAATGCTGAAGGCGCCGCGAGTGGCAAGGGCACAGGCGAGTTTCTGCCAGTCGATCACCTCACCGGTTCTGGTTGAGCCGAATAACTCGTTCAAACGCTGCGGCAGATCTTGCGGTGTCGGTTCGACCTGCTGCAGGCGCTGGCGCAACGCCGCATCAATGCGCCGTTCGTAGGCCCAGTAGCGTCGCAGATACAAGCGTTTGCCCGACAACACCAGTGGGCGTTGCTGTGCGAAATCACTGGAGTCCGCCGCCAGTGCGACCAACGAGCTGCCGGCCAAAACCTTGCACCAGTGAGCACCGTCGAGCGCCTCGAGCAATTGCGAAGGAAGCAACAACACACCCCCTTGCACGTCACCTTCGGGGGGCAGCGACAGCGCGAAATCGGGCGCTTTCAAAGTTTCGTATAGATCAAGACAGACATGACCATGGCCAAGTTGATGGCTGGTCAGGGCGGCAGCGAGCAACACCAGCGGATCTGTGTCGCGTTCAAGTTCGTGCAGCAACGCAACGAATGCTTTGTCCAGCGCGCGCAGCCAGCCACGCTCGACCCAACGCGTTAGCAAGATCAACAGGTCATCGGCGCTGGTCAGTGGCGCAAGCCTCGACAGACTATCGGCCGCCAGCGGCGTAGGGAGCAGATCGGCAAAGGTGCGGCTCATAGCAGGACTCCCTGTTCCCAGGCGGGTTCGGACTTGGGTTCGGGTTTTCCTTGGAACATACGGTCGAGACGCTCGATCAGTTCACGCGGTGGACGGGCGAAATACACACCACGACTGTCAGCACGCGTGCCACGCAGGAACAGATATAACGCGCCGCCGACATGGCGATCGTAATCGTAATCAGGCAGCCGCGCCTTGAGCTGGCGATGCAATGCCAGCAGGTACAACACGTATTGCAGGTCATAGCGGTTGTCGAGGATCGACTGTTCCATGGCCTGCTCGGTATACGCCTGATCATCCTCACCGAGCCAGTTGGATTTGTAGTCCGCCACGTAATAACGGCCATCGTGCTCAAACGTCAGATCGATGAAGCCTTTGAACATACCGTTGAGTTGCACCGGTTCGGCTGCCACGCGGGCCACGCCCCGGTGGGTGTGCTGCCGCACCAGTTCGTCGAGTTTGACTACATCGACTTTATGGCTGGCGAACCAGAACTCCATCTCGACCCGATACTGCTTCAGTTGTTCGAGAACAACCGGCGGCTGTCCACCTGCAATCGGCAGTGGCGATTTGAGCAGATGCTGCAACCAGTCACTCAAGGTGGTAATCCAGCCTTCCCAGCCGCGCAGGTTGCAGCGCCGGGCAATGGCGTCTTCCAGCGCCTCGCGGGAAACGGCAAAGCCATCATCACCGGCCCACTCCAGCAACCCGTGGAGAAACGTTCCCGGATTGGGACCACGTGGGAAACGGTGAATGTCGGCACCGCCGGCCATGATCTCCCGCGGTGCATCGGGGTCGAGGCGTTCGTCATCAAACAGCTTTTGTGCTTGCGGGCTGTCTGGTGCTTCATCGCTGCCGACACTCAACACGTCGCTGATGCGCAGAGCGCTGTAGGAGGCGATCCACCAGTTTTCGCTGGCCTTGCGCTTGGGCAGCAGCGTGGCACTCAGCACGGCGTCATTATGCGGAGGCTGGTAATGCTCGTCGGTGGGTTGGGGCATTTCATCGATATGGATGGCCGGGCAGTCTTGTTGCAGATCTTGCAGCCAGCGTTTCAATTCGCTGGACTCCCCCAGCGATGCGCCGCCACCGAGCAGATAACCCAGCGCCGAAAGGTGCAGCACCGAGCTGTTGTTATTGCCTCGTTTGAGATCCGTCACACCCAGCCAACAGGCATGCTGCGCGCGGGTCAGCGCCACATAGAGCAAGCGCAAGTCTTCGGCCAGACGCTCATCGTCCGCTTGCGCAATCAGCTCGGCGGTTGGTTTCAGGCTCACCTGAGCCTTGCCCTCGGCATCGTGGTAATGCAGTGGCAAGCGACTGCCATCCACGGGTTTTGCCGAACAAATGAACGGCAAGAACACCAAGGGATATTCCAGGCCTTTGGACTTGTGGATGGTCACGACCTTGACCAGTTGCTCATCACTTTCCAGACGCAGAATCTGCTCTTCGCCGGCTTGGCCGGACACTGCCAGCAGTTCGGCCAAATGGCGGATCAGCGCTTGTTCACCGTCCAGCTCCGCTGCTGCTTGCTGCATCAATTCCGACAGGTGCAAAAGGTTGGTCAGGACACGCTCGCCATCCGTGCGTGTCATCAAGGTTTGCGGCAGATGAAAGTCGTGCAGCAGGCGGCGCAACATCGGCAGCACGCCTTGCTTGCGCCATAGCTCGCGATAGCCACGGAACTGCATGACCCGGGTTTCCCAGACCAGTTCGTCCTGGTTCAGACGCTCCAGTTCAGCCAATGGCAGGTTCAGGGTGATACACGCTAATGCGGCTTTCAGGGAGCGTTCGACATCCGGCTCGGCACAAGCCTTGAGCCAGGACAGCAAGTCGTGGGCCTCTTGCGCCGCGAATACCGAATCCTTGTCCGACAGATAAACGCTGCGCACACCGCGCGCAGCGAGCTCACCGCGTACAGCCTGGGCCTCTTTACCATCACGCACGAGAATCGCGATGTCGGACGGCCTCAGGCCCCTGAAGTTTTTGCCGTCCTGAGTGAACCCTGCGCTAGCATTTTGCCCGCCGTTGAGCAACGCGGTGATTTCGCTCGCGCACGCGGCTGCCAACTGCTGACGATAAACCGCGCCCGACAGCGGCTGGTCGGTGGACAAATGCCAGACATTCAACGCCGCGACAGCTTGCCCGGCAACTTGCAGCTGTTCCTTGCGACCCTGAGATTCGACGGGGAGGAACGGCACCGGGTTGTCGCCGTTTTTCTCGCGGAACAAGAACGCACCGCGGCCCAGCTCTCGGGACTCGGCGCGGGCGAACACATGATTGACCGCGCTGACCATGCCGTGGCTGGAACGGAAGTTGGTGCCCAGCGTATGCAGCCGGCCGGTGGTGGCCTGACGCGCACGCAGGTAGGTGTAGATATCTGCGCCGCGGAAGGCGTAGATCGCCTGCTTCGGATCACCGATCAGAAACAGGCCGGTCTCAGGACTGTTGTCTTCGATGCGATAGATACTTTCGAAGATCCGGTACTGCACCGGGTCGGTATCCTGGAACTCGTCGATCAGCGCGACCGGGAACTGCTCGCGAATCAACGTCGCAAGACGTTCGCCACCCTCGGATTGCAGAGCGGCATCCAGGCGCAACAACATGTCGTCGAAGCCCATCTCGGCACGACGCCGCTTCTCTTCTTCAAAGCGTGCACCCACCCATTTGGCGGCATGTTGCAGCACAGCAGCATCGGGGGTCGGCAATGCATCGAGGCTCGACTTGAGCTGCGGCATGGCGTCCAGGCCCGGATGGCTTGGGGATTGTCCCTTCCAGGCCTCGGCCATGCCGTCGGGAGTCAGTCGGGTGAAACCGGTGCCGATATCCAGTTGCTCCAGGGTCTCGTCTTCTGCCCATGCCTTGAGCTTTTCGAACCACGGTTCGAAGTACCGCGCCTGCATCTTGCGCCCGTCGACGGCTTTGCTCGCAACGCCTTGTTGGCAGATGGCAAGCAACTCGTCTGCCCACTGGCGCCAAGGCATTTTCAGTTCGATCAACGCCGCACGGCGTTCTTGCAAGCACTCATCGATCAACTCCGCAGGCGCCTTGCCCTCATCGCTGTCACGCTCACTGGCGAACAGGCCGCGCACGCGGGGCAACAACGCTGCAGGTCCACCCCAGTTGCTGCGAACCCAATTCAAGGCATCGCCCTGCATCGGGTAACAGAACAGCCGCCAGTAATCGCGCAGCACTTCGCCGAGCAAATCGCTGTGGTCGGTTTCCAGGGATTGAGTGAACAAGCTGCCGCTGTCGAACGCATGCTCGCGCAGCATGCGTTGACACCAACTGTGGATGGTCGAAACGGCGGCTTCGTCCATCCATTGCGCGGCGACATCGAGGCGGTTGGCACAACCGGGCCATTGTTGAGGGTCGAACTGGTCACGCAATTCGGTGATCAATGCGTCGGGCGCAGGCGTTTCGTCACGAAAGAATCGAGCGGCCTCAGCCAGACGCGTGCGTATGCGCTCACGCAGTTCCTTGGTCGCGGCATCGGTGAAGGTCACCACGAGAATCTGTGGTGGCAGCAATTCACGGCCGAACCCGCTTGCTTCGTCACCATGACCGAGGATAAGCCGTAGATACAAAGCCGAGATGGTGAAGGTTTTACCGGTACCGGCACTGGCTTCGATCAACTGGCTGCCCTGAAGCGGAAAGGCCAGTGCAAGGGGTGTCTTTGTACTCATGCCCGAGCCCCTTCGGTGGACAGCGAACGCCAAGGCGCTTCAAACAGCGGGCGATACAAGGCGTCACACCAACCGGAGAACGTCTCGTCGGCGAGCAATGCCTCGAAGTCGGCAAATTGCCGTGACAACGCCGGGCTCTCACGCCGCTCACCTTCGCTGGTCTGCCCGTCACCTTCATAGACTTTACGCGCGGCCGCATCGGCCTTCAGCGGGTCGCTCTGAGAGAGCCACGCGAAGGCGGTTTTTACTGCGACCGGCAATGGTTGGCGCATTCCGGCCTGCCAGGCGAGGAGCAAATCACCGAGGAAACGTATCGCTCGATCTGGCTCCGTCGGTTCAAGCAACAGCGTGTCATCGCTGGCCACCAACGCGGTGCTCAGGGAAAGTCCGCTGGCGCAGGCCACCAGATGATTGACCCAAGGTTTGGTCAGACGATGCCATTTACGACTTTTGATCGAGCCAATGCTGTTGGGAATGGTCGTGACCGACAACAGGCCACCGTCGGTCCGCTGATGCAAACCGGCGAGCCAGCCGTCAAGTCGCAAGCCCTGCAATTCAAGGTTGACCGGCAACGCACTGGTCAACGGGGTCGGCCACAGTGTCAGCAGTTGTTGATAACGCTGCAGCAGATCCGGAAGGGGCTCGATCAGCTCTCGTTGCAGGCACTCGCCAAACCCGGCCATTGGCAACAGGCCGCTGTTCTGCAGACGCCGGGCCTGGGCAGTCAGCGCCTGCTCGACATTGTCCGGTTGCCTGAGAGCGGCTTCGAGCAGGCTGTCGCTGAGCGTGTAACGCTGCAATGCATCCAATACGAAGGGCTCTTCGTCGGCCAGCGGTGCGTCGGCGGCCTCGAAATACACCTTCAGACGTTGGGTGAAAAAGTGCCGGACCGGATTGCGCAAAAAGTCCTGCAACAATGCCAGGCTCAATGGCTCTTCTTGTACATAGGGAGTGAGTAACTGCGCTTCGTTTTGAGGCTCATGTTGTTGATGCAAAACCTGCCATTCGCTGGCATAGCTGAACAGTTGATCGCCCTCATGAAAATAGCGTGCACTGAACGGTTGCAGCGGATGCTCCTGCGTCATGGCACTCAGCAGATCGCCATTTTCATCGAGCAATCGCCAACCGCTGGCGATGTGATCGCGCAACTGGCCGATCAACACGGAAGCCGGTCGCTCGCTGTTGTCGCGAATGCTGCGACCAACCCAACTGATATAGAGCTGATTGCGTGCCGACAACAGTGCCTCGAGCAAAAGATAACGGTCGTCTTCACGCCGCGATCGATCTCCCGGGCGGTAGTCGCTGCCCATGAGATCGAAGTCCAGCGGCGGCTGTGCGCGGGGATAGTCGCCGTCGTTCATTCCCAGCAGGCAGACCAGTTTGAATGGAATCGCACGCATGGGCATCAGCGTACAAAAATTTACGGCACCGGCCAAAAAACGCTGAGACAATCGCCCTTGGTCCAGACCAGCGAGCCAGGCTTCGCGAACCACTGTCAGTGGTAGCTCATCCGCCAGGCCCACCGCCCCACACGTTTCCAGCCAGGTTTCGCGCAGCTCTTCGAGTTGGGTCAACAAGTAGTCGTCATGCTCGTTGCTGGCCTTGAAGAACAGTTGCATCAGCGCCTGCAACCGGTAGCCCCATTCCTGGGGTTGAGCGGGTTGGGTGAGTTGTTGGTGAGCGAGTTCCAGGGCATCGAGCAGAGCCACCAACGGCCCGATCAGAGCGGCGTCGAGTCCACCGATTTCATCGTAGGGCTCAATACCTTCACACGCGTTGGCACTGCCGACGGCGTAGCCCAGAAGCATGCGACGCAGACCGAAATGCCAACTGTTTTGCTCAAGTTCTTGGGGCAATCCCAAGCCCGCGCGTTGCTCGGCATTCATACCCCAGCGCACGCCCGCGCCTTCGATCCAGCGGTGCAGCGTTGGCAGATCGCGTTCCTCCACACCAAAGCGTGCGCGAAGTGCGGGAACATCGAGTAGATCAAGGATTTCACTGACCGGGAAACGACTGTCAGGAAGCTTGAGCAGGTGTTCAACCGCGATCAGCAGCGGATCACGGCCACGTTGCCCCTGATCCGCCAATGTGAAGGGGATAAACCGTGAATCATGGCGCTCAAGCTGACCAAATACCGCGCGGATATGCGGCGCGTAGCTATCGACGTCAGGCACCATCACAATTACATCGCGGGGACGCAGATCCGGATTGGCACTGAAACGCGCCAGGAGCTGGTCATGCAGTATTTCGACTTCACGTTGAGCGCTATGGGCAATGTGAAAACGGATCGACTCGTCCTGCGCCAGATCGACAGCAGGCCAGTGCGCACGGGTTTCATTGAGTGGGCGCAACTCCAGGATATCGTCCTGCAATTGATTGAGCAGGTTGTGTGGCTGAGTTTCGCTGAATAGGTCTATGCGACCGTCTCGGAAAGCCGCCCGATAGCTATTGGGATCGTCATAACTGTCGAGCAGATTGATGTAGTCTCGGCCTTGTTTACCCCATGCAGCCAAAAGTGGATGGGCGTGTTGATGCAGCGCTTCAGGGTCCAGCACTGCGGGCATCCCGGCCTTGCGCGATTGGCGCTTGTATTGATGCCGCAGCAGATCTTTGTCGGCAACAATATCGGCCCAGTGGTGCCGGCACGGGTTGTGTACACACAGCAGGACCTGACTGAAACGCGCAAGCCCGGCTAGCGCCTCAAGCACTTGGGCTGGCAGCGAAGAAATCCCGAAAACGATTACTCGCGAAGGCAATCCCGCAGGCGCTTCGGTGAGATTGTTGATGCGCTCGATAAACCGTTGGTGAACGCCGGCACGACTCTGCGCCATACCTTGCTCGCCCACGTCATCCAGCAGCGCACGCCACAGTTCTGCCTGCCAGCAACTGGCCGGGGGCAGTGGCTTTATTTCTCCCCTGACGTTGCGTAATTGATGCCGGCCTTCGGCCCAGTCTTCAAGCCAGTCGGCCCGGTACACCTGATATTGGTCGAACAGATCCGCCAAGCGTTCGGACAATTGATAGCGCTTGCGCAGGTCAGTGTCGTGGGTAAGGAAGCGTTGCAACGGCTCGAAATGCGGACGATCAATGACTTGAGGGAGCAGACGCATTAGGCGCCAGGTCAGCGGGGCTTTATCGAGCAGGGACTTGGGAGGAATTTCATCTCGACCCAATACCATGCGGTAAAGCTGCCACATGAAACTGCCCGGCAGTTGCACATCAATTGCTGCCGCGATGCCGCAACCTCCGAGGTCGTCATCCTCTGGATCTTCTGCCAAAGCCAATTTGAGCCACTGGGCGATACCGTTGCTCTGCACCAGAGCGATTTCGTTTTCCAGGGGGGCCAGTGGATAGCGCCGCATTATGCTGATCACAAGGCTGCGCAGTTCGTCCAGGCTATTGCTCTGGACCACCATGAATGCAGCGTTGAGGGACTGGGCGTCCGGCATAAAGGTTTCCTTGGAAAAGTACAAAAGCCAGGGCAGAACCTTAGCATTGTCGGCAGGGTATGACAGCCGGACGGCGTCCGCGAATGCTGTACGAAC
>NZ_CATKPQ010000001.1:0-215418 GCF_949768005.1 Pseudomonas sp. IT-347P | reverse complement strand
TTAATTGCGCTTTTCTATCGAATAAAGGAAAAGCGCCTATATATAGAAGCGATCCTCAGTCTGATTCGAAATCGATCAGAAAACACGCGCGCACCCTATACCCAATGGTTTGGGCACCTAGAGGTGAGCAAGCACTGAGAATGGGGGCTTCAACAATAGATGGTGTCCCAGGGCAGGTTCGAACTGCCAACCTTCCCCTTAGGAGGGGGATGCTCTATCCAATTGAGCTACTGAGACACACGTTTTGATGCAGCAGACGCTGCATGACGAACGGCGTGCATGTTAACGACCGAACCGCGATTTGTCATGTCGTCCGCAGGCTTTTTAAGTGTAGGCAGGCGTCGTGCATTCCTGCGGGAAGAATTACCGTGCATTTTGCACTTCCAATAGAAAGCCAGCATTGCAGATTGCAATCCTCCTAACTCAAGAAATACGCTTAACCTATTGTTTTTAAAAGAATTAATAGAGGTTAGACTGTTGGCACGACGGCTGCTTTGCCTGTTTTATACAAGAACATTCGGAGCACGCCCCATGAACAGCACCCTTTTGCTTGCAAACGCAATTGCCCTGGCGGTTTTGGTGAGTTTTCACTTCATGGCCGACAATGGTGGGACGGCGCCATTGGCTCAGCGCATGCCGCATTATTTGCAGGTACAAAAAGCGCCACAACTGGCAGTGCTAAGCGATCAAGACACCCCTACCCCGCAAGCCGTCAGGAATTCTGAGCAAGCGCTCTCTGAACTGACGTCCGAACATCTGATTTTTTGAAATATCTTCAGGAGCAAAACATGTCCAAGTCAGCTGCGGGATTTCTGATCCTCGCCTTATTGAGTGGCGTGGTGCATTTATCGCTATTCGACGGAATCGAAATCAGCCCGCCACTGGTTGGTTGCGGCTTTTTTGCCGTGTTATTTGTGCTGGCATTGGCCGCGGGACGAAAAATCAAATTTGATCCGGTTTTACGCTGAGTTCAATCAACAGCAAAAGATTATTGACAGCCTCCGCCAGATTGCCAGAGTTATCGATGTGATGGGCCGGCCCATCACTTGAACGCCGATCCTTGAATAACGCATTGCGAGCCAGCCTTGCATCAATCTGCTCAAGCGTCTCCCGCCCACGAATGAGCAGGCGATCTCGTAACACCTCATCCTTGACCGTTAGCAAAACAGGTAACAGCGTAGGGTAGCGCTCCATCGCTTTTCGCAGATTCGCCCGAGAGCCATTCACTAAAACATGCACACCAGCATTCAAAAGCTGATCCATTTCCACGGGAATGCCATAGGCAAGACCATTGGCACGCCAAGCCAGCGAAAAATGGCCTGCTCGCTCGCGACGTTCGAATTCTTCCGATGTCACGCCAATTGCATCCTCCCCAACTGATTCGGCAGATCGCGTGATCACTCGGCGCATCACCTGGCAATTCAAAGCACGCAAGGGCTCCCGAGCCGCCCCAATCAAACTGTCCTTGCCTGAACCGGACGGCCCCATCAAATAAATCAGCTTGCCATCCATCCTGAAAAAGCCCTCCAGCAGTTGCCCGCCCCTAGTAAATCGGCAATTTGCCACTATCCTGTATAAGTAAGGAACAAGGATGCAGACCCGCACAGCATGCACGTTCTGATGCCTTCGGACATCAATTGATGTAGAGCAGGAAGCATACAAGGGCGCGGGTAGAGACGAAGATTTCAAACCAGTCCGCATTTCTGATGATTGGTGCTGGCATTACGCCTTTACCCAGCTCAATATTTGTCACAGAATTGACGCCAATGATCTGGCAATTTTGAGGCATGATGCGGGCCTCTTAACAATTCAGGTTGAACCATTTGGCGCGGATGCTTGTCCTACCACACATCCTGCGGCCAATCCCGAGAACCGCTCCCCTGAACTAACCGGTTAAATATATGCGCCCATTGAAACAGGCAATTTATTCCAGCCGTACGGCTGACAAGTTCGTCGTACGTCTGCCAGACGGAATGCGTGAACGCATTGCCGAGGTGGCTCGCAATCATCATCGCAGCATGAACTCCGAGATCATTGCGCGCCTTGAGCAGAGTCTTATTCAGGAAGGTGCGCTGGGCGAAGAGCTGAGCATGCGCCTGGACAGCCCGGAGCTGTCATTGCACGAGCGCGAGCTGCTGCAACGCTTCCGCCAGCTGTCTCACCGTCAACAGAACGCCTTGGTGTCCTTGATTGCCCACGACGCTGAAATGGCAGCCGACGCGTCCTGAGCATTCCGAACATCTCAAGCCAGCTTAATTGCTGGCTTTTTTTTGCGCGAATTTTGAGTTTTCCAGGCACAAAAAAGCCCGCCAGACTGGCGGGCTGTTTTTGCTGTAGCTGATCAGAGCAGGAAGATCGTCGCCAACCCAAGGAAGATGAAGAAACCACCGCTGTCGGTCATCGCAGTGATCATTACACTCGCCCCCATCGCCGGATCTCGCCCCATCTTAGCCAGCGTCATCGGGATCAACACCCCCATCAATGCAGCCAGCAATAGATTGAGCGTCATTGCCGCGGTCATTACCACACCCAACGACCAACTGCCATAAAGCAGATAAGCAACGACACCGATCACACCACCCCAGACCAAGCCGTTGATCAAGCCAACCGCCAGCTCCTTGCGCATCAGGCGCGAAGTATTACCGGTGCTGACCTGGTCGAGTGCCATGGCGCGAACAATCATGGTGATCGTCTGGTTACCGGAATTACCGCCAATACCCGCTACGATCGGCATCAACGCCGCAAGTGCTACCAGCTTCTCGATCGAGCCCTCGAACAGACCGATCACTCGAGACGCGACAAACGCAGTGATCAAGTTGATCGCCAGCCATGCCCAACGGTTACGCAGCGACTTCCAGACCGACGCGAAGATATCTTCCTCTTCACGCAGACCCGCCATGTTGAGCACTTCGCTCTCGCTTTCTTCACGAATCAAGTCGACCATTTCGTCGATAGTCAAACGGCCAATCAATTTGCCGTTCTTGTCGACTACCGGGGCCGAGATCAAGTCATAACGCTCGAACGCCTGCGCGGCGTCGTAGGCATCTTCGTCCGGGTGGAAACTCACCGGATCGCTGGCCATCACTTCGGCAACTTGTTTGTCCGGGTCGTTGACCAACAGGCGTTTGATCGGCAGCACCCCTTTGAGCACGCCGTCGTAATCAACCACGAACAACTTGTCGGTATGGCCCGGTAGCTCTTTGAGGCGACGCAGATACCGCAGAACCACTTCGAGACTGACATCCTCACGGATGGTCACCATCTCGAAGTCCATCAGCGCACCAACCTGCTCCTCGTCGTAAGACAATGCCGATCGCACGCGCTCGCGCTGCTGGTTATCCAGACTCTCCATCAGCTCATGGACGACATCTCGCGGCAGCTCGGAAGCCAAGTCAGCAAGTTCGTCGGCGTCCATGTCCTTGGCCGCAGCCAGGAGCTCGTGATCGTCCATGTCGGCGATCAGGGTTTCACGAACGGAGTCGGATACTTCGAGAAGAATGTCGCCGTCGCGATCAGCCTTGACCAATTGCCAAAGCGTCAGACGGTCGTCCAGCGGCAAGGCTTCGAGGATGTAGGCGACGTCGGCGGAGTGCAGATCATCGAGCTTGCGTTGCAGCTCGACGAGATTTTGCCGATGAACCAGGTTTTCGACGCGATCGTGATGCGCACCTTCCTGACGATGAGTCAGGTCTTCGACGACCCGCTGGCGCTGCAGCAACTCGACGACCTGAGCCAGGCGATCCTGCAGGCTTTCTTGTGTTTTCTTTACTTCGATTTCAGACATAGGCGAACTCCACTCCCAGCAGCGGGGCACGCCGGAAGAATCAATCAGTCAATTCATGATTGGTGAAACGGGCTACTGAGTAACTACTGGGTAAGTCCATGGAATTTTTCCATAAGCCCCGGCGGGGCTGACGGGCGCAATGATACACCGCCTGACGGTTTAAAACGTTAAAAAATCGCGGTCGAAACAAGCGCTTGCGAAACAAACCTGAGCGCCCTCCTGATCCTTGCTATGCGACGACTCATTCTGAAAAGAAAACACACCGGCGTCGAAAAATGCAGCGTCTACCCTTGAGCGTAGATCGTCATGGAGGACGTCGAATGCCCCTGAAAACATCTCACCTCGTAATCGCCAGCCTGCTTTGCTTTCCGCCTAGCGGGGCCGCCGTTACCCTACATCGCTGCGAAGCCGATGATGGCAGCATCACCTTCACCTCGATGAGCTGTGCGCACGGCGAGCGGCGCTCAGCACAGGAAGTTCATCCTTATGCTCCTGGATCAGTTGTGGCGGTGATGCCGGAACACAACCATGAGGTGATATCCGGCATGACTTCCAAAGCTCGTGCACCAGGGATTGTTGGCCACGCTGAAGACCGATGCGGAAACTTGATCGACGCCAGGCAACGTCGCGAAGCGATCATCAATCGCCGTGTCATTGCCGGTATGAGCCAGCAAGATGTCGAGAGCGCGCTAGGCAAGCCGGACAAGGTAAATATCCGAACATCGACGACGAGCTATCGATACGACCTCAAGCGAGGACGTTCGGCTCAGATTGATTTTGATGAGCAAGGATGCGTGAAGGCAAAAGCCAAATCCCGGACAGCAAAAAGCCCGCGTTGAACGCGGGCTTTTCGGTATATGGTGCACTCGACAGGATTCGAACCTGTGACCGCTCGGTTCGTAGCCGAGTACTCTATCCAGCTGAGCTACGAGTGCATTTGTGTTTTTAGACCAGACCACAACTGGTTGAAACCAAGTTATTCACATTGCTGCAACTAACTCTTAAATGGTGCACTCGACAGGATTCGAACCTGTGACCGCTCGGTTCGTAGCCGAGTACTCTATCCAGCTGAGCTACGAGTGCATTTGTGTTTGTTGGACCAGATCACACCTGGTTGAAGCCAAGTCATTTACATTGCTGTAACTGACTCTTAAATGGTGCACTCGACAGGATTCGAACCTGTGACCGCTCGGTTCGTAGCCGAGTACTCTATCCAGCTGAGCTACGAGTGCATTTGTTGCGCCGCATTATAGCCCGTCTAATCTCTATTCCAACCACTTTTTCTATTAATTTCAACAACTTACAGAAAAAGCCAGATTACAACGTACTAAGCAAATAATGGCGGAGAACGGGGGATTCGAACCCCCGACACCCTTGTGAGGTGTACTCCCTTAGCAGGGGAGCGCCTTCGGCCACTCGGCCAGCTCTCCGCAACACGGGGCGTATCTTAACCAACCTTTTCCCCGTTTGCAAACATAAAAATCGATAAAAATTAATGGCTTGGTTCTTCGTCCTTCTCTTTCTTTATACGCAGGTAAATTTCCTCACGGTGCACTGCAACCTCTTTCGGGGCATTGACGCCGATACGCACTTGGTTTCCTTTAACGCCGAGCACGGTCACGGTGATTTCGCCATCACCGATAATCAGGCTTTCTGCGCACCGACGAGTCAGAATCAGCATACCTTTCTCCTCACGCAATTCAGTTCAGGGACAACAGTCTGCAAAAAAAAGGCACCCGACCTACAACCGGAGCGATCGTAGCCCTACATGCCTGAGTATTGACCAGCGCGAGCAAAAGAACAGTTCAGGGCTCGCGCCATTCAAAAATAAAGGGCGCGGTCAGACCGCGCCCTTCAAGAAACGGAATTACTCGCCCTGACGGGCCGGAGCATCCAGTTCGAAAGCCGTGTGCAGGGCGCGCACCGCCAGTTCCAGGTACTTCTCTTCAATCACCACGGAAACCTTGATTTCCGAAGTCGAGATCATCTGGATGTTAATGCTTTCTTTTGCCAGGGATTCGAACATGCGGCTGGCCACGCCCGCGTGGGAACGCATGCCGACACCGACGATCGAGACCTTGGCAATCTTGGTGTCGCCGACGACTTCACGGGCACCGATCTCGCGAGCAGTGTTTTCCAGCACGGTTTGTGCGGCCTGGTAGTCATTGCGGTGCACGGTGAAGGTGAAGTCGGTGGTGTTATCGTGCGCGACGTTCTGCACGATCATGTCGACTTCGATGTTCGCGGCACTGATCGGGCCGAGAATCTTGAACGCCACACCCGGGGTGTCTGGCACGCCACGGATGGTCAGCTTGGCTTCATCGCGGTTGAAAGCGATGCCGGAAATGATCGGCTGTTCCATGGTTTCCTCTTCATCAATAGTAATGAGGGTGCCCGGACCCTCCTTGAAGCTGTGCAGTACGCGCAGCGGAACGTTGTACTTGCCGGCGAATTCCACCGCACGGATCTGCAGCACCTTGGAACCGAGGCTGGCCATTTCCAGCATCTCTTCAAAGGTAATCTTGTCCAGCCGCTGAGCGACCGGTACAACGCGCGGGTCGGTGGTGTAGACACCGTCAACGTCGGTGTAGATCTGGCACTCGTCAGCCTTCAACGCGGCAGCCAGTGCCACGCCAGTCGTGTCGGAACCGCCACGCCCCAGCGTGGTGATGTTGCCGTGCTCGTCGACGCCCTGGAACCCGGCGACAACCACCACGCGACCGGCCTTCAGATCACCACGAATCTTCTGGTCATCAATCTGCAAGATACGCGCTTTATTGTGCGCACTGTCCGTCAGGATCCGCACCTGATTACCGGTGTACGACACCGCCGGCACACCGCGCTTGATCAGCGCCATGGCCAACAGGGCAATCGTCACCTGCTCACCGGTGGAAACGATCACGTCCAGTTCGCGCGGAACCGGTTGAGTATCGCCACTGATTTGCTTGGCCAGATCGATCAGACGGTTGGTTTCGCCGCTCATTGCAGACAGCACAACCACCAGGTCATCGCCGGCATCGCGGAATTTCTTAACCTTGTCGGCGACCTGCTCGATTCTCTCGACAGTACCGACCGAGGTGCCTCCAAATTTCTGTACGATCAAAGCCATTTCAAAGCCGCCTCTGCCCATGAAGGGCGCCCAATAATCACTCGAACAGCCGCCCGGCCCACCACTAGACTGCGGGCCGGACGGACTGCCTTATAAACCCTGCTCGACGAATGGAACGGTCAGTGCCAGTGCGCCGTCCAGCGCGCCGGCGTCGACACCGCCGCCCTGCGCCATGTCCGGACGACCACCGCCCTTCCCGCCCACTGCCGCAGCAGCCTGCTTCATCAAATCACCGGCTTTGAGTTGGCCAGTCAGGTCCTTGGTTACGCCTGCAACCAGTACGACCTTTTCCTCATGGACACTGCCGAGCAGGATCACTGCGCGGCCGAGTTTGTTTTTCAGTTGATCGACCAGCGCCAGCAGCGCCTTGCCGTCCTGACCATCCAGACGTGCAGCCAGAACCTTCACATCCTTGACGTCCACTGCCGAGGCCGACAGATCGTCGCCCGCGGCGCTGGCAGCCTTGGCCTGCAACTGCTCGAGTTGTTTCTCCAGTTGCCGATTGCGCTCCAGCACAGCCGACAGCTTGTCGATCAGGTTGTCGCGGCTGCCCTTGACCAGGCTGGCCGCTTCCTTGAGTTGTTCTTCTGCCGCGTTCAAGTAGGCCAGTGCCGCAGCACCAGTGACAGCCTCGATACGACGCACGCCCGATGCCACGCCGCCTTCACTGATGATTTTCAGCAAACCGATGTCACCGGTACGGTTGGCGTGGATACCGCCGCACAGCTCGACGGAGAAATCGCCGCCCATGCTCAGCACGCGCACGCTGTCGCCGTACTTCTCGCCGAACAGCGCCATGGCGCCTTTGTTCTTGGCGGTTTCGATGTCGGTCTCTTCGGTTTCAACGGCGGAGTTCTTGCGAATCTCGGCGTTGACGATGTCTTCCAGTGCTTTGATCTGTTCCGGCTTGATCGCTTCAAAGTGGCTGAAGTCGAAACGCAGACGCTGGCTGTCCACCAACGAACCTTTCTGCTGAACGTGCTCGCCCAGAACCTGACGCAATGCAGCGTGCAGCAAGTGGGTGGCCGAGTGGTTCAGCGAAGTCGCGTGACGCACTTCGGCGTCGACGTGGGTTTCCACCGGCGCGCCGATGGTCAGGCTGCCCGAATCCAGCACGCCGTGGTGCAGGAACGCGCCGCCGGTCTTGGTGGTGTCACGCACATCGAAACGCGCGCTGCCTGCCTGCAGGAAACCGCAGTCGCCGATCTGGCCGCCGGATTCAGCGTAGAACGGCGTCTGATTCAGCACGATCACCGCCTCTTCGCCTTCATTCAAGACGTCGACCGACTGGCCATCTTTATAGATGGCGACGATTTTTGCCGAACCGCTGGTGTCCTTGTAACCGGTAAATTCGGTGGCGACATCAACCTTGACCAGGGTGTTGTAGTCCAGACCGAACGAGCTGGCCGAACGTGCACGAACACGCTGGGCTTCCATCTCACGCTCGAAACCGACTTCGTCCACGGTCAGGCCGCGCTCACGCGCGATGTCGGCGGTCAGGTCCATCGGGAACCCGTAGGTGTCGTAGAGTTTGAACACCACGTCGCCAGGCACCACGGTGCCTTTGAGTTCCAGCAGATCCTGCTCGAGGATCTTCAGGCCGTGCTCCAGCGTCTTGGAGAACTGCTCTTCTTCGGCCTTGAGCACGCGCTCGATGTTGCTCTGCTGCTTCTTCAGTTCCGGGAACGCTTCGCCCATCTCGGCGACCAGCGCCGCAACGATCTTGTAGAAGAAGCTGCCGGTCGCGCCCAGCTTGTTACCGTGACGGCAAGCGCGGCGGATGATCCGGCGCAGTACATAACCGCGACCTTCGTTGGACGGCAGCACGCCGTCGGCGATCAGGAAACCGCACGAACGAATGTGGTCGGAAACCACTTTCAGCGAGGATTGATCGCCGTTTTCGCAACCGATGGCTTCAGCCGACGCCTTCAGCAGGTTCTTGAACAGGTCGATGTCGTAGTTGGAATTGACGTGCTGCATCACCGCACTGATCCGCTCCAGGCCCATGCCGGTGTCGACCGACGGCGCTGGCAACGGATGCAACACGCCATCGGCGGTGCGGTTGAACTGCATGAACACGTTGTTCCAGATCTCGATGTAACGGTCGCCGTCTTCTTCTGGCGAACCCGGTGGGCCGCCCCAGATGTGGTCGCCGTGATCGTAGAAAATCTCGGTGCATGGGCCGCACGGGCCGGTATCGCCCATGGTCCAGAAGTTGTCGGAGGCGTACGGCGCGCCTTTGTTGTCGCCGATGCGGATCATGCGCTCGACCGGCACACCGATTTGTTGGGTCCAGATGTCATACGCTTCATCGTCGGAGGCGTAGACGGTGACCCAGAGTTTTTCCTTCGGCAGTTGCAGAACGCCGGTCAGGAAGGTCCACGCGTAGGTAATCGCGTCCTTCTTGAAATAGTCACCGAAGCTGAAGTTACCGAGCATTTCGAAGAACGTGTGGTGACGAGCGGTATAACCGACGTTTTCCAGATCGCTGTTCTTGCCACCGGCACGCACGCACTTCTGGCTGCTGGTCGCACGGGTGTACGCACGTTTTTCCTGGCCCAGGAAGCAGTCCTTGAACTGGTTCATCCCCGCGTTAGTGAACAGCAGGGTTGGGTCGTTGCCCGGAATCAAAGAGCTGGAGGCTACACGGGTGTGGCCTTGCTCTTCGAAGAAGCGAAGGAAGGCTTCACGGATTTCTGCGCTTTTCATTAGGTTCTTCCACGGAGGCTGCGGCCAAAGGCCTGTTCGAAACGTCAACAGACGAAGCGACGGCAAAGGGCCGCATTATATCGGCCCTGCGCGCGGGGTACAGCGTGTTTATACGATAGAAACGGTCAATTGGACGGCTAACGCTGTCACTTGCGCGAAAACTCGACGAATGTCGCGATCACTTGCTCGATTTGCGAGCGATTGACGTCCATGTGCGTGACCATGCGCAGACGCGCAGCGGCGCTCAACTTGATCCCGCGCTCGCTGGCAAACGCCTTGAGCGCTTCGGCTTCGTCGCCCATTTGCACATAAACCATGTTGGTTTGCACCGGTTCGACGATGAAACCTGCTTCACGCAGGCCGTCGGCCAGCAACTGAGCGTTGGCATGGTCGTCCGCCAGACGTTCGATATTGTGGTCCAGCGCATACAGCCCCGCCGCTGCCAGCAGCCCGGCCTGACGCATGCCGCCGCCGACCATTTTGCGCAGACGACGGGCCTTGCCGATCAGTTGTTCAGAGCCGCACAACACCGAGCCGACCGGCGCGCCGAGGCCTTTGGACAGGCACACCGACACCGAATCAAAGTACTGAGTGATTTCCCGAGCCTCGACGCCCAGCTTGACTGCGGCGTTGTAAAGGCGCGCGCCGTCGAGGTGCAGTTGCAAGCCTTTGTCCTGAGTGAAGCGGCGGGCGCGGGCCAGATACTCCAGCGGGAGCACTTTGCCCTGCATGGTGTTTTCCAGCGCCAGCAGACGAGTCCGGGCGAAATGGAAATCGTCAGGTTTGATCGCTGACGCGACCTGATCGAGATCCAGCGAGCCATCGGTCTGTACTTCCAGCGGCTGCGGCTGGATCGAGCCGAGCACCGCCGCCCCACCGCCCTCGTATTTGTAGGTATGTGCCTGCTGACCCACGATGTATTCGTCGCCGCGCTCACAATGCGCCATCAACCCCAGCAGGTTGCTCATGGTGCCCGTCGGCACAAACAAAGCGGCGGCGAAACCCAGTCGTTTGGCCAGTTCGGCTTCCAGACGATTGACCGTCGGATCTTCGCCGTACACATCATCCCCGGTATCCGCCGCAGTCATCGCGTCGAGCATGGCGGGAGTCGGTTGGGTGACGGTGTCGCTGCGAAGATCGATAACGCTCATGAACCTGGCCTCAAGTCAGCAGGGGAAATCCCTTTACGAATTGGAATTACTGCGGTCATCGCGCGGATTAATCAACCCTTGCGCAAGGAAAAGTCGTTTCGAATGGCCAGAAAACTCGATGGCAATCATCAGAAAGGCGCAATGCACAGAGCCACAATCTGTGTTAAAAACGCTGCGCTGCCCGAGAAAGGGCGGCAAAAACGTTCTCAGGGCGGGGTGCAATTCCCCACCGGCGGTAATTGCGCGCAATGCGCATAGCCCGCGAGCGCTTGGTGACGGACACAGCTTTGGCGGTGCACGGCGGCAAGGTCAGCAGACCCGGTGTGATTCCGGGGCCGACGGTCATAGTCCGGATGAAGAGAGAACGGGATTGACGCCAAAGGGCCGTCCGCGTGCATTCGTGCGTGCGCTCGTACCCTTGAATCCCTTTCGATTCATATCGCCCTGTTTTTCACACAAACAGGAGTCAGAACATGCAACCCACCGCTATCGACAGCAAAAGCAAACACCCTCAGGGCGAGCGCGTCGCGTTCATTCAAGCCTGCTGGCACAAGGAAATCGTCGATCAGAGCCGTAAAGGCTTCGTCGCCGAAATGATTGCCTTGGGTTATCAGGAATCGGACATCGACATCTTCGAAGTCGGCGGCGCCTTTGAAATGCCTCTGCACGCCAAGTTGCTGGCCAAGACCGGTCGTTATGCCGGCATCGTCGCGGCAGCGCTGGTTGTGGACGGCGGCATCTACCGTCACGAATTCGTCGCCCAGTCGGTGGTCAGCGGTCTGATGCAGGTGCAGCTGGAAACCGAAGTGCCGGTGTTCTCGGTATCCCTGACCCCGCATCACTTCCATGCTGGCGACGAACATCAGAAGTTCTTCTTTGAGCATTTTGTGCACAAGGGCCAGGAAGCGGCGCGGACTTGCGCCGATACGCTGCGCAAGGTTCGCGCATTGCGCCGTACCGAGCCGCATGCGGTAGCCGTGTAACGTCGAGTGAGTTTTTGACCTCACTCAAATCAAATGTGGGAGCGAGCCTGCTCGCGATGAGGGACTGCCAGCCGACGACAAGTTGACTGGTAGGCCGCTTTCGCGAGCAGGCTCGCTCCCACATTGGTTTTGTGCCGATTCAAATGTCGCTATCAGGCGAGGTTTTCGTCGGTGGTCGGGACGATCAGGATGCCCGCGCGCAAGCCGTTCTTGACCTTGGGATTGGGGAAGATGATCCGTGCGCCCTCTTCCTCGATGATCCAGCGGGTATTGGCCAGATCTTCGGCCAACACGTAGCCCATCTCCAGCTCGGAAAAGTTTTCGATGTCCTGCGGCAGGTTCAGGCGGAACGCATCGCTGTGCTTGATGATTTCCCGCGCAACGCTGAACAGCTGCAAACCATCCAGTCCCTGTTCCGCCATCTCCGGCTCGGTGCCTTCGATGATCTGTTGCAAGCGCGTTTCCAGCAACGCGACATTGACCCCGTCGTTCTGCCCGAAAGGCCGTGCCTTGCCCAGTTCCAGCGTGAAAGACTCGGCGCCAAGCTTGTCGTAGGTGTAAGAGCTGAACACGATCGACGGTTTATTCTGCAGCAACACCGCTTCCATCCCGGCAGCGCGCAGGCGTGCCAGTTGCAGACGCGAATGTTGACGTCCCTCCTTCCACGGATACAGTGCGAATTGTTCGATCTTCGAACCACGGATCGCCGTGTGCAGGTCGTAATGCAAACGCTGACGATCCGGCAGGCTGAAGAAACTCGCCGCCAGACGTTCCAGCTCACAGGCTCGCAGCGCTTCGCTGCCACTGCTTTGTTCATGACGGCCGTTGAACAGCCGATTGACGTCCTGCTCGACGAAACGCTCACCTTTGCGAATCGCTTCCGGGTTGCCGAACAGGAACAGAATGCGCGCGCGCGGCTTCAGATCGCCGCGGGCGATGTCGTGCAGCAGCCGATCAAGCAACTCGATCGGCGCCGTTTCGTTGCCATGGATACCCGCTGACAGCAGCAGGTCCAGGCCATTGTCGCGTGCTTCAGGTGGCCGGACTTCCAGCGCACCTTCGCTCAACCAGCGCATACGCACGCCTTCGACTGTCAGTTGAGTCTTCTCCGCCGGTTCGCGGCCGGCGAGGGTCAGTTCAAGCAGTTTGCCGAGGGCGAGCATAGAGCGGTTTCCTTAGTGGTCGTGGTTGCAATCCGGGCCGTGCACGTGGTCTTCATCGTCGCCGACGTCAGCCGGTTCCATTTCCAGTTGCAGACTTACCAGATTAGTCGCCAATGGGCGCAGCAGCAGGTTGGCGTACTCTTCGTCACCTTCCTCGACGTCCACGCCGATCAGCAGTTGGCCACGGCCGTCCTGCTGGATCCACAGCTCTTTGCCTTGCCACATGACCGCGACGCGGGTGCACGAGGTTTGCAGTTGCGTGCCGTCGGTGTCTTCAAGGATCAGCTGCAGGGAATCGCTCATGTTTTTACTCTCTTGGGGAGACAAGCCGCGCGCCACGTTCAGGCGACGCGCCGGCCATCAATTGATCTGGAATGGATAAACCGCGCCCAGTTTAAGGATTTGCGTCAGTTCATCCAGTGCCGTCCGGCATTCAAGCAGCAATTGCGGATCCGCCAGATCGGTTTCGCTCAGGCGGTCGCGGTAGTGCTTTTCAACCCATGCGGTCAACGAACCGTACAACGGTGGCGTCATGATAACGCTTGGGTTGACCGCCGCCAGTTCGGTTTCGTTAAGCGCGACGCGCAGACGCAGACACGCCGGGCCACCGCCGTTCTGCATGCTTTGCTTGAGATCGAAGACTTTCACTTCGCGAATCAGACCGCCGGAGCTGGTCAGTTCTTGCAGGTAAGTCCAGACGCGCTCGTTGGCCTGGCACTCTTGCGGCACGATCAGCAGCATCGAACCGTCAGGACGTGAGAGCAACTGGCTGTTGAACAGATAGGAGCGCACCGCGTCATCCACGGTGACTGCCGAACGCTGCACACACACCGACTGGAAGTTGCCGCCGACTTTGCCGAGTTTGCCTTGCAATTCGGCCAACATTTGATCGGTGTCGAGGAATGCATCCTCGTGATAGAACAGCACTTCCCCGTTACCCACGGCGATCACGTCGTTGTGGAACACGCCCTGATCGATCACGTTCGGATTTTGCTGGGCATAGACCACGCCTTCGTCTCGCAGACCGTGCAGACGGGCAACGGCTTGCGAAGCTTCAAGGGTCTGGCGCGCCGGGTATTTCTGCGGCGCCGGGAAACGGTTGTCGAACGCACTGCGACCGAACACAAAAAACTCGACGCCCGCCTCGCCGTATTCACGGCAGAAACGTGTGTGATTGGCCGCGCCTTCGTCACCGAACTGCGCCACTGCCGGCAACGCGGCGTGATGAGCAAAGTGCTGCTGATTGGCAAACATCGCGCCGAGCACGCGACTGGTGGTCGGGTGCTCGATGCTGCGGTGGTATTTGCAGTTGAGGTTGGCGGCGGTGAAGTGCACGCGACCGTCAGCGGTGTCGGCACTCGGGCTGACCGTGGCAGCGTTGGCTACCCACATGCTCGACGCCGAACAACTGGCAACCAGCAGCGGCATGGCTTCTTTGGCGGCGCGCTCGATCACTTGCGCATCAGTGCCACTGAAACCCAAGCGGCGCAGAGCGGCCACGTCCGGGCGTTCCTGTGGCGCCAGCACGCCTTGCTGAAAGCCCATTTCCATCAGCGCTTTCATCTTCGCCAGACCTTGCAGCGCCGCTTCCTTCGGATTCGATGACTGCTGGCTGTTGCTCTGGGAGGCAACGTTGCCGTAGGACAGGCCACCGTAATTATGGGTCGGCCCCACTAGACCGTCAAAATTGACTTCATAGGATTTCATCAGCGAGGCTCCACGAGAATCTGTTGTTATAGGCTTCAGGTAACAATTCAGTCAGACCGCGTCGCGGCTATCGCGAGCTGGCTCACTCCTACAGGTTTAGCGGTGAACACACATGTTGTGTACGACACATATCCTGTGGGAGTGAGCCTGCTCGCGATGGCCGTTACGCCATTTTCACGCCGGGCGTCAGGGCTGCTGGCAAAGTCAGGCTCGGGGTTTCCAGCGATGCCACCGGGTACGCGCAGTAATCCGCCGCGTAATAGGCACTGGCGCGATGGTTGCCCGAGGCCCCGACACCACCAAACGGTGCGCTGCTCGCAGCGCCGGTCAGCTGCTTGTTCCAATTGACGATGCCGGCACGACTTTCCAGCCAGAACTGCTGATAACGCGCTTCGGAATCCGACAACAGACCTGCGGCCAGGCCGTAAGCGGTGTCATTGGCTTCAGCGATCGCTGCTTCGAAATCGGCGTAGCGAATCACTTGCAGCAACGGGCCGAACAGTTCTTCGTCCGGACGCTCGGCCACCGCAGTGACATCAAGAATCCCCGGGGTCAGCAGCGCGGCTTGTGGCTGTGGCTGCGTCATCGCCAGCAGCGACACGGCGCCATTGGCCAACAGATGTTCTTGCGCATCCATCAGCGCTTTCGCCGCGCCGAGGGAAATCACCGCGCCCATGAACGGCGCCGGTTGCTGATCGAATGCACCGACTTCAATACTCGCGCTGACTTCCACCAGACGCTTGAGCAGGCTATCGCCCCAGGCGCCTTGCGGCACCAGCAGACGACGGGCGCAGGTGCAGCGCTGGCCGGCAGAAATGAACGCCGACTGAATGATCGCGTAAACGGCTGCGTCGAGGTCGGCGACCTGATCGACCACCAAAGGGTTGTTACCGCCCATTTCCAGCGCAAGGATCTTGTCCGGACGCCCGGCGAATTGCTGGTGCAGATGGTTGCCGGTGCGGCTCGAACCGGTAAAGAACAGACCGTCGATACCTGGGTTCGCCGCCAGCGCGATGCCGGTTTCGCGAGCGCCTTGCAGCAGATTCAAAACACCTGCCGGCAGACCGGCTTCGATCCAGCACCTGACTGTCAGCTCGGCGACTTTCGGAGTCAGTTCGCTGGGCTTGAACAGCACGCTGTTACCCGCCAGCAGCGCCGGCACGATGTGGCCGTTCGGCAAGTGACCCGGGAAGTTGTAAGGACCGAACACCGCGACTACGCCGTGCGGTTTGTGGCGCAGTACGGCAGTAGCATCGCCCAGCGGGCCACTCTTCTCGCCGGTGCGTTCGCGGTAGCTCTGCACCGAGATCGCGATCTTGTTGACCATGCTGGTGACTTCGGTCGCGGCTTCCCACAACGGTTTGCCGGTTTCCTCACCGATGGTGCGGGCCAGTTCGTCACTGTGGTTTTTCAGGGCGGCAGCAAACGCTTCGAGGACGCTGATGCGCTCCTCCAGCGTGCGACGTGCCCAACCCGGAAACGCCTGACGCGCAGCCTGCACAGCTGATTCAACCTGAGCTGTCGTGGCGCCCTCCCCTGACCACAGCACTTGCTGGGTCACCGGGTTCAGCGATTGAAAGGCTTCGCCCTGACCGGTCAGCCACTCACCTGCGATGTATAGCGAATTCATTATTTCGACTCCCGTGCAGCGGACAACGCTACGGCGCGCACTTGGTCGCCGGCGTTGAGTTGAAGACGTTTGGCGGTCTGCGGATCGACCACCAGCGTGCCGGCAGCGAGACGCGCCGGCGCAGCGGTGATGCGGCAGTCTTCGCGCTTGCGGTTATGGATGATGAACGGCGTGGCGTCATCGCCCGGCGTACCCACGGCCAGCACCAACGCTTCACTGTCACGCACGGCGCGGATCTTGCCGGTTTCGCATTCGATGGCCGGACCTGCGTCGAAGATATCGACGTAACCCTGATAACTGAAACCTTCGCTCTTGAGCATCGCCAGGGCCGGCTCGGTATCCGGGTGCACCTGCCCGATAACGTTACGCGCGCTTTCGGACAGGAAGCAGGTGTACAGCGGGAACTTCGGCATCAGTTCAGCGATGAAGGCCTTGTTGCCGACACCGGTCAGGTAATCGGCCTGGCTGAATTCCATCTTGAAGAAGTGGCGACCGAGGCTTTCCCAGAATGGCGAACGGCCGGCGTCATCGGAGACACCGCGCATCTCGGCAATGATCTTGTTGCCGAACAATTCAGGGAATTCAGCGATGAACAGCATCCGCGCCTTGGACAGCATGCGACCGTTCAGACCGTTGCGAAAATCGGCGTGCAGGAACAGCGAGCACAACTCGGAATTGCCGGTCAGGTCGTTGGCCAGAAACAGCGTCGGAATCTCGCGATAGATGTTCAGCTCTTGCGAAGCGCTGACGGTCAGGCCGACACGGAAGTTATACCAGGGCTCACGCAGACCGACGGCGCCAGCAATGGCGGAAATCCCTACCACACGACCGTCGTCATCTTCGAGCACGAACAGGTAGTCCGCATCGCCACGGCCAGCCTCGCCGCGAAAGGTCTTCTCGGCCCAGCCGACCCGGTGGGCCAGACGTTCTTCGTTGGCCGGCAATGTGGTCAGGCCGGTACCGGTGCTGCGTGCCAGGTCGATCAGCGCGGCTAAATCGCTGCTGCGTACGGGACGAACAATCATGCTATCTCCTCAAACGGGCCGCCTTCGCCACCCGTGAAACTCGCTAAGGCGTTAAACCGCCACCAGGCGCACGCTGGCACCTTCACCGACGCCCAGGGCTTCGGCCGCTTCCAGATCAAGAGTCACCGGTTTGCCCGGCGCGTAATCCAGCTCCAGCAACACCGCGCGGTAATCCTGCAACTGCGCGTTGGCCACCAGATACTGACGCCCGGCACCCTTGACCGGCTCGCCGATCTTCACCGGCACCACGCGGCTCTGGGCGATCGAACGGATCCCCGAAACACGCGCATGCAGGGTCGGACCACCGTCGAAAATATCGATGTAGTGATCGGTCTCGAAGCCTTCACGCATCAGGATGTCGAAGGTGATCTGCGCACGCGGGTGCACCTGGCCCATCGCCTCTTGGGCGGAATCCGGCAGCAGCGGTACGTAGATCGGGTAATGCGGCATCAGCTCGGCGAGGAACGTGCGGCTTTTCAGGCCGCACAGGCGTTCGGCTTCGGCGTAGTTGAGGTCGAAGAAGTTGCGACCGATGGCATCCCAGAATGGCGAGTCGCCGTTCTCATCGCTGTAACCGACGATCTCGGTCACCACCGAATCGGCGAAACGCTCAGGGTGGCTGGCGACGAACAGCAGACGGCCACGGGAATTGAGTTCGGACCATGGCGAACCGACCAGCTCGCGCTGCACGTAGAAACTGGTGAGCAAGCTGTTGCCGGTCAGGTCGTGGCACTGCGAAAGCACATGGATCTTGTTGTGGATCTTCAGCTCGCGCGAGGCGTGCACGAAGGTCTCGTTGCGAAAGCTGTAAAACGGCTCTGAATAACCGGCCGAAGCAACAATCGCCGAGCAACCCACCAGCTTGCCGGTGGTGGTGTCTTCGAGGACGAAGAAATAGCTTTCCTCACCGTTGAAGCTCACTTCGGCAGCAAACGACGCTTCGCTCGCCGCGATCTTGTCGCTCAGACGTTCCACGTCATCCGGCAAGGAAGTGACACCAATCGGGCTGTCCGCGGCCAGACGCTGTACCTCGCCCAGATCAGCCATTTGCGCAGGGCGCATCACCAGCATGGTGTCACTCCTTTCTCTTATCAATTCACAGAAAAAAACACCGGACACTGTGGGAGCGAGCTTGCTCGCGAAAGCGGTGTATCAGTCAGCATAGATGGCGACTGAAACTCCCTCTTCGCGAGCAAGCTCGCTCCCACAATGAATCTCACCGGCATCAAAAATTGGGTTCGACGCCTGAAAAACTCGAGGCGCCGAAAAGTCCATCAGGCTTGCGTCAACTTCGCAGCAGCGCGTTCGAAGCGGTCCAGACCGGCATCGATATCGGCGTCTTCCACCACCAGGCTCGGAGCGAAACGGATCACGTCCGGGCCGGCCTGCAGAATCATCAGGCCTTCTTGTTCAGCGGCGTTGAAGATGTCTTTGGCCTTGCCTTTCCAGGCATCGCTGAGCACACAACCAATCAGCAGACCGAGACCACGCACCTGAGTGAACAGGCCGTACTTCTCACCGATCTGCTCAAGGCGCGCCTTGAACTTGTCATGCTTGGCGTTCACGCCGTTCAACACTTCAGGGGTGTTGATCACGTCGATCACTGCTTCCGCAACAGCGCACGCCAGCGGGTTGCCGCCGTAAGTGGTGCCGTGTGTACCGACGACCAGATGTTTGGCCAGCGCTTCGGTGGTCAGCATGGCCGCAATCGGGAAACCGCCGCCAAGGCTCTTGGCGCTGGTCAGGATGTCCGGGGTCACGCCGTAATGCTGGTAGGCAAACAGCTTGCCGCTGCGGCCCATGCCGGTCTGCACTTCGTCGAACACCAGCAGCGCGTTGTTTGCGTCGCACAGTTCGCGGGCACCTTGCAGGTAAGCCAGTTCGGCTGGCAGCACGCCGCCCTCGCCCTGGATCGGTTCCAGCACGACCGCGCAGGTCTTGTCGGACACCGCTGCTTTCAGGGCCGCCAGGTCGTTATAAGGCACGTGGGTGATGCCAGTGATTTTCGGGCCGAAACCGTCGGAGTACTTCGACTGGCCACCGACGTTGACGGTGAACAGGGTACGGCCATGGAAGCTGTTCAGCGCCGCGATGATTTCGTATTTCTCAGTGCCGAAACGGTCGAACGCGACACGACGGGCCAGCTTGAACGCGGCCTCGTTGGCTTCGGCGCCGGAGTTGCAGAAGAACACGCGCTCGGCAAACGTAGCGTCGATCAGCTTGTGCGCCAGGCGCAGGGCCGGTTCGTTGGTGAACACGTTGGACACGTGCCACAGCTTGTTCGCCTGTTCGGTCAGTGCACCGACCAGCGCCGGGTGCGCGTGGCCCAATACGTTAACGGCAATCCCGCCGGCGAAGTCGATCAGCTCGCGGCCGGCCTGATCCCAGACGCGGGAACCGGCGCCACGCACCGGAATGAAAGCGGCAGGCGCGTAGTTGGGAACCATAACCTGGTCGAAATCGGCGCGTTGTACCGCAGCGTGCTCAACGGACATCGGAGTCTCCTGATGAGAAACACTCGCCTGAAACTGGCGAGCGATGGGGGGATTGTAAGGACAGTTTTGTGCCCGGCCTTGTCGCCAAGCGACAACTTCTTATAGCGCAAACCCCGGATTTTCCCGGGTTTACGGCAATGCGACATATAGCGTCGCAAAGGCGCAGTTTAAACGTCGCTGTCGATTTGCGGCAGGTCCGGGAGGATATCAACTCAACGATGCTTCACAGGTATATATATGTACCGCACGGTCGCTCCATGGTTCTGATTTGCTGGGTACTTTCTCAACGCCAAGGATTGGCCCAATGCCATCGACCGTACATTCGACTGCCGTCACAATCGACACGCCTTACGGGAAACAACCCGACACTCATTATCTGCACCTGCAAGCCAGCCTCCCCACATGGCTCGGCCACGCCTCATCAACCAGGCGCGAGGCATTGAAAAATACTCCGCCAACGATGCCCCTTCGGCTCCAGGCGCTTTCAGCTACAGAGCATCAAACCCTCAAGACACTCAATACCAGCCACTGGTCCGCACAAAACGACGTGGACCGGCAACTGGAGCAATTCCGCGACATCAACGCCTTTGCCGAACCGCTGCTCAAGGCCGAGATCAAGGCCCGCTTCGATCTGGAGCTGGACGTAAAGAAAACCCTGTTGCGTCTGTATGTCCCGGCCACCACGCCGCTGTTCGGCATCAAGACCGGAGCGCGCGCCTGGACCGTGTCGCTGCTGGAGGCGGCGCTGCATAACTTCGAGGAAAAAGAGACGAAGGACGATGCCTATAACGCCGCTTCAACGTACATTGTGCAGTCCATTCCTCCGGGGCAATCGGACGCTCGGCGCGCGATAACCGTGCAGCCCGACACTCAACCCTCGCCCCCCGTACAGTTCGAAACCCTGCCCTGGCTCAAGCAAAAACTGAGCATTCCGGCCTTCACTAAAATGTGCCGGGAGCTGGACATCGGCGCGCAGTACCAGAGCTATCTGGAAGATCACCTCGGCATCAGCAATGCCGAAAAAGGCGCGGCCCTGCGCAAAAATGTCGACAAAAGCCAAAAAGCTGCGCTCAAGGCAGCCCTGCAATTTGCTCGCTTGAACGGCGATATCAGCGGCGGTTACTTTCGCACGATCCAGGCCCTGATCGATGGCGTGCAACATCTGCGCGTCAAGCGCCAGCACTTGCAGAGTCAGGAGCTGACGATGATGGGCGCACCGCTCACCGGCATTCTGGTGTTTGCCCCGCAAGCCGATGAAGCGCGCACGCTGGCGCGGGTGGTGGCTTACGTTCCGGACGACCCGGAGCATCCGATCAAGGAGTACGCCTCTTCGGCGGAGCTGGAAAAGGAGCTGACCCGTCAGTTGCGCTCGAAGGACTATCAGAAGTTTTTCAGCCGTTTCGTCAACCACGAACATCGCGGCTTTTTCTTCTCCAGCCTGAACAGTCGCCTGAGCGAAGTGACGTGGCATACACCGGTGGCCGGCAGCCCGGACCCGGTCTGGCGAGATGAGCCGTTCGAACAGCCGGACCTGCAAGTGGCCGCCACGGTGATCCCGGGTGATTTGTGGCAGCACCAGTACCAGAAAAAACTCAACAAGATCCTCAATGATGGCAAGGTCATCGCGGTGCCCACCGCCACGGTCGACTCGAAAGCCCGCTGGGCGCTGTGGGATTCCTTCGTCGGAATCGCCTCGGCCATTTTGCAGACCGCCGCGTTCATCATCGCGCCGTTCGTGCCCGGGCTGGGAGAGCTGATGATGGCCTACATGGGTTATCAGTTTCTCGACGAAGTGTTCGAAGGCATCGTCGACTGGGCGCAAGGCCAACTCACCGAAGCGTTCAAGCATCTGGTCGGGTTGATGGACTCGGCGATTCAACTGGGATTGTTTGCCGTCGGCGGTTCGATTGCCGTGGGCGAGTTTCGTAAAGTGCTGCCCAAGGAAGTCATCGCGTTCATCGAGCGCTTCAAACCGGTGAAGCTGGCGAACGGCAAGACCCGCTACTGGGATCAGGATCTGACCCGCTATCAGCAGAAATCCCTGCCGCCCGCCGACTCCAAACCCTCCCCATCGGGTCTGCACGACCATCAGGGCAAACAGATTCTTCCCCTGGAAGACGCGCACTTCGCCGTCAGCGAGTCGGCAACCCCTGGTCGCTACCGCATCGAACACCCGACCCGACCCGAGGCTTACCAACCTGTGGTGCGCCACAACGGCGACGGCGCCTGGCACACCGAACTCGAGCAACCGCTGGAATGGGACAAAGCCACCGCGTTGCGCCGCATCGGCCATGAAATGCAAGCCTTCACCCCAGAGCGTCGTGAACGCATTCTGCAGGTCAGCGGCTGCAGTGAAGACGCGCTGCGCAAAATGCACGCCGATCAGGAAACCCTGCCGCCCCTGCTGGCCGACACCATCACCCGCTTCAAAATCGATCAGGATCTGCAAGTATTCATCGACCAAATGGCCAGCGACCAGCCCGAACAATACCGTCGCGCCGATGCGCAGACTCAACTGCAACTGCTTACGGAACACGGCCGCTGGCCGGCCGGCAAACGCTTGCGGTTGCTGGATGGACAGGGAGAAGTGATCTGGCAATCGTCGAGTGACGAAGCCTTGCCGGTGACCGATCTGCGACAGAACAGCCTGATCGACAATGATGTACTCACACCACTGCTGCAAGTCATGAGCGAGGAGGAGGCCAAAGCCTTGCTCGGCGAACCGTTCGGTGGCCCGAACCTGCCGCTGGACATCCGCACCGGTGAGTTGCGCAAACAACTGCTGCAATTGGCCAACGCCCAACGCGGCGATCTGTTCGAATCACGTTACAGAACCAGCGAGAACGTCGACGACCCATTGCACACCACCCTTGCACAGTTCGAACCGCCCCTGCCATCGCGTGTCACCGAGGAACTGCTCAATACCACCCGCAGTGATGAGTTGCTGCAAATCAGCGAAGGCCAATTGCCCGAGCGACAGCAGGCACTGATGCAGGTGGCCAGCGAAGAAGTTCGCGTCACCCGCGCTTTCGAAGGTCTGGAACTCGATTCGGTGAACAATCCGGACACCGATACCCTGATTCTGCACAGCCTGCGAAACTTGCCTGGCTGGAGCGGCGAGGTCCGCCTGGAAATCCGCGAGGGTTCTTTCGAGGGTAACGTGATCGACAGCACCGGGCGCGTTGATGCGCCGGAACGAAAGGTACTGGTGCGCAAACACGAGGGTACTTATCAGCCCTTCGATGATCGCGGGCAAGAGTTGCATGTGGCCACCGACATCTACTCCAGCATCCTCCATGCCCTGCCGGACACAGAGCGTCAGGCCATGGATATCCATATCGGTCAGACAGAAAAACTCAAGGCCGCCATCCGCGCACGGCCGTTCGATCGCAGCGATTTTCGCGTGGCGATAGCACCGCAATCCATACGTCAGCCGGCAGTGGACACCCTGCGTCTGCGCGGACAGGAGAGTTACGAGGGACCATCTCCCGTGGTAGACGTCGCTACGCCGCCGCACCTGAGGGGGGATCGGCTTCAGGATGGGATCCGCCTGATCTATCGCGGTTACAACGAAGAGGACGCGCGAGCCTTCGCCGCCAGGTTTGGGGAGAACCCGAGAGACATTGCCAATGAACTCACCCGCTTGAGAAACGAATTCACGCAACTGCGCGACAGCCTGCGTGAGTGGGAAACCCGTATTCCAGCGAACGACCCGCAGAGCGCAATCCCGCTGACAGAGACGCAACGGCGCGCGGCACAACAAAGCCGCCGGGCCTTCACAGAAGCAATCGAGCGCTGCTGGCGCCGGGAAACACGTGAACCGGCCGGATATCTGCTGCAGATCGAGGATCCGATCATGGGCGATCTACCGATCCTGAGTGGCGACTTCAGTCATGTCAGGTCGCTGATCTTGAAGGGCAGCGCCAGCACCCGTGGTCTTGAACCGTTTTTACGGCAATTCCCGGGAGTGCTGTCCCTGAACGTGCGCAACCTTCACCTGCCGAACCTGCCGCCAGCCCTGACCTCGATGCCAAGTCTGCAGCGACTGGTCATGAATGACTGCGGCATCTCCCTGTCACCGGCGAACCGGGCGACACTTGCGTCCCTGCCCCGCATCTCCGTGCTGGATCTTTCAAACAACCCGCTCGGTGAGCCGCTCGATGTTCACTCGATGCCCACATTGGGCTATCTCAACCTCGACAACACAGGCATTTCGACGGTGCCGGCTGGCATGCTTGAACATCCACGCCTGGTCACCGGCCGGTTCGCGGGGAACCAGATCACTGAAATCCCCGACGAATTTTTCAGCCTCGCCACCACACTCAGTGACGGATACCGCTTCGGCAACAACCCGCTGTCCGCGGCCAGCCGGGAGCAGGTGAAGCTGTACTATCGCTTGACCCGAAAGTACTTCGGCGTGCTGCCCGACCAGGCTGAAATACAACTGACCAGACGGCTGTTTCCTGCGGTCGACGCTAATCGCGCAGTGGAGCTGATTTATCAACTGCCCGGAACACTGGTTGAGGGCCGCGCCAGACTCCAGGCATGGGAAGCAGAGCTTGGGCGGTTACGCAACGGTCTCGCGAATTGGTGCAACCAAGTGCCTCACCGCTCTCCCGCTACCCAGGAACCTTTGACTGTCGGGGAGCGAAACAGCGAACGCCTGGCCAGGCTGGAATTCAGCCAGAAACTGGTCAATTTCTGGCGTGACCGATCACCATTCCCGCCCCACATCAGGAACAGCCAGCTGGAGCTGACCCTGGACTTCGTGGGCGACATGCCGGTGCTCGATACCGATTTCAATCATGTGGGCCGCCTGACACTCCATGGCAACAAAGGGGTAACCGGGGTACTTCCGTTCCTGCGAGGCTTTGAGCAACTGACATCACTGGAGCTGAGTTATTTCGACTTCGACCCGGCCTCGCTGACAGCGATCGACCTGCCCGAGCTGGAGACACTGCAACTGAAACATTGCGGTGTCGTGATGACACCGGAAAACCAGGCAAAGCTGGTTTCGATGCCGCAATTGAAAATGCTCGATTTGAGTGATAACCCGCTGGGCACGTTCCCCGACGTCACTCAGCTGCCCGAACTGACCCATATCGATCTGTCCAATACCGGTCTGACGCAGGTTCCCGCAGGGCTGGCCGATCATGCCAATCTGAGCATCAGGGTATTGAGCGGCAACCGCTTCACCGAACTGCCCGAAGCCTTGTTTGAACTGCCCGCCGATCGCACCGACGGCATCGACTTTGCCAATAACCCGCTATCACTCGCGACTCGCGAACAGATAAAAATCCATTACCGCAAAACCGGACAAGACTTCGATGTCCTGGCCGCCCCTCTAGACGTCGCGCTGGCGCAAACGCTGTTCCCGTCCCTGGACAAGTTCGAGGCCAGCCAAATCATCTATGACTTGCCTGGAACGCTTGCAGAGGCGCGGATCCGCCTCCGCACCTGGCAGGTCGAACTCGCTACATTGCAGGCGGATCTCACCGCCTGGGTGATTCAAGTGCCAACCCAACACCCCGTAACAGGCGAAGCGATCAGTGTCGCCGAACAACACATCAACCGCACCACCCGACGAGACTTTGCCCAGCGTGTCGAAGAGTTCTGGCGCAGCCGCTCAAGCACCTCCGGCATGCGCGAGGACGCCTTCGAGGCGAATCTGACGTTCCAGGGTGATATGCCCACGCTGACAGCGGACTTCAGTCATGTCGCACGGCTGGTACTGCGCGGCAACCCCGCGATCAGCGCAACCGGGCAATTCCTTGAGCGGTTCCCCACTCTGCAGATTCTGCAACTCCACGACTTCTCCCTGGGCGAAATACCTGCATCCCTGACACGTTTGCCGGAACTCAAGGAAGTCACGATGGCCAACTGCAATCTGACACTCACCAACAACGGCCAGTCCGTGCTTGAATCACTGTCTGAACTTGAGTTGCTGGATCTGAGCAGTAACCCTCTGACGCTGACTCCGGATATCACAAACATGCCGTCGCTCAATGACCTTCGTCTGTCTGGCAGCGGCATTACCGCAGTGCCGGACGGTATCGGCACGCATCCGAGCCTGCGCCACGCGCAGCTCGACAACAACACGATCACTGAGCTGCCCGAAGCTTTTTTCGATCTTGACCTTTATCTCGCCGATGCGACCAACCTGTCCGCCAATCCTCTGTCCCTGGCCGCAAGGGAACGCATCAAGGTTTATTACACGCAACGCGGGCGCAACTTCGGCATTCTGCCGGATCCGACCGACATCAGCAGGACACAGCAGTTGTTTCCAGCGCTGAATGTCGAGGACGCCGCGCACGTGGTTTATCGTTTGCCAGGGACGCTGGCCGATGGCACCGCGCAATTGGCGAACTGGGAAGCGGAGATCGGCACAATGCTCAGCGACCTCGAAACGTGGGTGCAGCGCATCCCTGTGCGTACCCCCGATGGCCAGATCATAGACATTACGGATCGCGCAACACAGAGCCTGGACAGGCAAGCGTTCAGCCGGAAGGTCGAGCAGTTCTGGCGTAAACGGTTTCACCCCAAGTCACAGCCCAGCTCCAGCAGCTTTATTGCCGAACTGACTTTTTTTGGTGAGTTGCCAGCGCTGACGGCTGACTTCAACCACGTCGTTCAGCTCTCCCTGACAGGCCACAAGGGGTTAACCTCCGCTGAAGGTTTCCTGCGGTGCTTTACCGGATTGAAGGCACTTGAAGTACGCGACTTCGCCCTGGGCAGGTTCCCTGAAGCTGTCGCCACCATGCCCGGCCTCAAAGCGCTGGTGCTGAGTCGCTGTGACATCGTTTTCGACGAACCCGCGCAGACGCGCCTGTCTTCCCTGAGCAACCTGCGATCGCTGGACCTGTATGACAATCCCCTGGGCCGGGTCCCGGACCTTTCCCAGCTGCCAGAACTCAGCGTCATCGACCTCGCCAGCACTGCCATCGACCAGTTCCCCATCGGACTCGCGGAACGCCCTCGACTCACCATGGCGATGCTCAGCGAAAACAACATCATCGAGCTTCCCGAAGCACTGTTCCGGGTAGCCGCAAGAATCAGTGACGGCTTCGATTTGAGCGGCAATCCGTTGTCAGAAGCCGCTCGCGACCGGATAAAAGTCTACCGTCGAAACACCGGAAGCGATTTCAGTGTTCCGGTCGAATACGAGGATATCGAACTGGCGCAGACACTTTATCCTCGCCTGGATGGCGCGCGCTTGAACGACATCGTCTACAGCCTGCCGGGAACACTCGCCGAAGGACGCCTTGAACTGGTGCGCCGCCAGAGCGAAATCGCCACGATGTCCCACGATCTTGAATCGTGGGTAAATACAGTACCCGTCGATCCGGTCACTCAGCTGCCGCTGGCCGGCGATGCGCTACAGCTGGAAACGGCCAACCGGACGGCATTCAAGGCAAGTCTGGAAGATTGCTGGCGGCGGGTTACCCACGACGACTCTTCAGAGTTCAAGTTCTCATCCAGCATTCCCATCACCGGTGAACTGCCAGTTGTGTCGGCTGACTTCGGGCATATTTCCAGAGTGAACCTGAGTTGTGAAACCGACATTGCCCCGCGTATCGGCCAATTTCTCAATCGTTTTCGCAATGTGAAAAAACTGTATATCCAAGGGTATCAACTGGGGACTATTCCCGAGGTGATCCTGGAAATGGAGCATTTGGCCGAGCTCAGCCTGCAGGAATGTGGTATCGCACTCACAGAGGAAACAGTTCAGGCCCTGAGCCGGATGAACACCCTCATCAGGCTGAGCCTGAAGAACAATCGGTTAACCGTCACACCGGATCTCAGTCAGATGACGGCATTGGTCTGGCTGGACCTGAGCGGCACGGGGCTCAACGCAGTTCCAGCAGGATTGCTCGACCGTCCTTACCTGGAGTATGCCGACCTGTCCAACAACGCCATCATTGAGTTGCCCGCCAACTTCTCGAGCGCCAAGATGACGAGCTTCAATTTCAGCGGCAATCCGCTCTCTGAAGAAAGCCTGCAATATGTGGAGGCGCAGCGACTGGCGAACGCAAACGCACTGGCCGAGAAGCAACGACTGCAGCAGGAAATCATCGACTTTTCCGGCTCGGACGTTTCCTCTGACAACGGCCACTCATCCACATCAAACGGACTCTCGGAATCGTCCGCCTGACAGGTCGCGTTTAGCTACGCTCTGCCGGCACTGACGACAATTCGAAAGGGCTGCTGCTGCGCCGCTGGTTGCGATCTTCCCGCGGCGTGGCTCCGAAGAAGTTGCGATAGGCGCTGGAGAAATGCGGCCCCGAAGAGAAGCCACAGGAGAGGCCGATCTGGATGATCGACTTGCTGGTCTGCATCAACATCTGCCGGGCCTTGTTCAGACGCAGCTCCAGGTAGTACTGGCTCGGCACACGGTTGAGGTATTGCTTGAAGATCCGTTCCAACTGCCGGCGAGACACGCACACATGCTGGGCGATTTCGTCGGTGGTCAGCGGTTCTTCGATGTTGGCCTCCATCAGCAACACCGCTTGGGTGAGCTTCGGATGACTGGAACCGAGACGGTTCTGCAACGGGATGCGCTGACGCTCGCCACCTTCGCGGATGCGTTCAACGACCAGTTCTTCCGAAACGGCGCCGGCCAGTTCCGCACCGTGATCACGGGCCAATACCGCCAGCAGCAGATCAAGCACGGACATGCCGCCGCACGCCGTCAGGCGATCGCGATCCCAGTCGAACAGGTGGCTGGTGGCGATGACTTTCGGGAAGCGCTCGGCGAAATCGTCCTGCCAGCGCCAGTGCACGGCGGCGCGATAACCGTCGAGCAAACCGAGTTGCGCCAACGGATATACCCCGGCAGACAGACCGCCAATGATCGTACCGGCACGTACCAATTGCTTGAGCGCACTGCTGAGTGCCGGCGCCAACGTGGTCGGTGGTTCATCAGCGAGCAGAAACAGTTTCTGGAAATTTTCGAGCTTTCCGGTCCAGCTTTCGCCGGGCAACTGCCAGGCACCTTCGACCGCAGCCGCTGTTACGGCTTCGGCCTGCAGGAACGACAGTTCGTAAACCACCTCCGGGTGCACCCGTTGAGCAACACGCAAGGCTTCCTCCGCCAGCGCCAGCGTCAACGGCTTAGTGCTGGGCCAAATCAGGAAACCAATTCGATGGGCAGTCATGGGCGGGCGATCCGAAACGAAGAACAGTGATGAAGATAAGGGCCAATGCTAGCCCGTAAATGAACACAAATCATGAGGCTGACAGAGATCCATTGTGGGAGCGAGCTTGCTCGCGAAGGCGTCGGATCAGACAGCAATGATGTCGACTGATATGCCGCTTTCGCGAGCAAGCTCGCTCCCACAGGGATCCGCGCCAATCTCTAGGTCGCGAAGCATGACCTGATTTGGTGCATAACGGCAGCGATTACTTGAGGCTGCCCGAAAGGAATTGTTGCAAACGTTCCGATTGCGGATTGACCAGCACTTCGCGCGGGTTGCCGCTCTCTTCCACCACACCTTTGTGCAGGAACACCAACTGGTTCGACACTTCACGGGCGAAACCCATTTCGTGCGTGACCACGACCATGGTGCGACCTTCCTGAGCCAGTGCTTGCATGACCTTCAGTACGTCGCCTACCAATTCCGGGTCGAGAGCTGAGGTCGGCTCGTCGAACAGCATCACTTCCGGTTCCATCGCCAACGCACGGGCAATTGCCACACGCTGCTGCTCGCCACCGGACATGTGCCCAGGGAACGCGTCTTTACGATGGGCCACACCGACCTTGTTCAGGTAGTACTCGGCTTTTTCGCGGGCTTCGTACTTGGGTACGCCCAGTACGTGAACCGGCGCTTCCATGATGTTTTCAATAGCGGTCATGTGCGACCACAGGTTGAAATGCTGGAACACCATCGACAGGCGCGAACGCATGCGTTGCAGCTGCTTCGGATCAGCGGCTTTCAGCGCGCCGTCCTTGTTCGCCACCAGTTTCAGCTCTTCGTTGTTGAGCAGAATCTTGCCCGCGTGCGGCTGCTCGAGCAGGTTGATGCAGCGCAGGAAAGTACTTTTGCCGGAGCCACTGGAGCCGATGATGCTGATCACATCGCCGGCTGCAGCTTTCAGGGACACGCCCTTGAGCACTTCGTGACTGCCATAGCGTTTATGCAGGTCTTGGACTTCAAGTTTGTACATGCGGTCGGTTCTCACAAAAACAGTCAGTCAGTCGTTGAGCAAGCGCCCGTGACGCAACGCTTCGCGCCCCGCCACCTTGGCCAGCCAGAAACCGGGTTGGGCATAACGCAGCCGTTCAATGGCAAACAGCACCCCGGAGGTACCAGCACACACCGTGCTGACCCGATCGGACAGAGGATCAATTACTTCAAAAATCTCGTCGCCCGCCTCGACCCATTCGCCGGGCTTGCGCAGAAAACTCACCACGCCCGGATGCGGCGCGAACAGCAACTCGGTGCCTTCGAACGGCATGCCTTCACAGGCTTCGTGTGCCGGGCTCGGCCACTCGCCGGTGATCAGGCCTTGCTCGGCGAGGAACGCGAGAATGCCTTCAGCATACGCGCAGGCTTCGGCGCGACCGGTATCGGCCTGACCGCCCAGTTCGATTGTCGTGGCCAGGCACGCCAACGGAATCTGCGCATCAGGGAACTGCCGCGACAGTCGCAGCCACGGCAGCGAGCAAGCCTCATCAAATGAGCTGCCACCGGAATCTTCCGCCAGCAAACCCACCTTCACATTCAAATGCGCAGCCAGCGAACGCCACTGCGGCCAGTGCTGTGGCAGCGCATACATGTGCAGCGCGGCTTCGGCATCGCAGTGCAGATCAAGCACCACATCAGCGGTGCAGGCATGGCTGAGCAACACGCGCTGCATGCCTTGCAACTGGCTGCTCGGCTCCGGCAATGCCGCGAGATGATCAGCCATGGCCTGACGAATCAGACGCACATTGGCGTGCGGATCATCCCCGAGACGCTCGGCCAATGCGGCCGCAACCGGCGCGCTCAGCTCGACGAAATCACGGTTGAAATTCTTGCCGCTACCGGCCTCGAAACGGCCCTGGTGATTGCCTTGCAGCAACTGCCCAAGCCCCAACGGGTTGGCGACTGGCACCAGCTCGATGACACCGTTGAGCAAGCCTTTGGCTTCGAGTTCGCCGAGGCGCTTTTTCAGCTCCCAGGCGGTGCGCATGCCCGGCAATTCATCAGCGTGCAGGCTGGCCTGAATGTAGGCCTTGCGCTCGCCATGACCGAAGCGGAAAACGGAAATCTTGCGCTCGCTGCCCAGGTGGCTCCACGGCAATACGTGGTCGATGCATTCCATATCAGTGCTTCCGCGGGGCCAGGTAGCTCAACCAGCGACGCTCGGCCAGTTTGAACAGTTTGACCAGAATGAAGGTCAGGCACAGGTAGAACACGCCAGCGGTAATGTACGCCTCGAACGGCAGATAGAACTGCGCGTTGACCGTGCGCGCCGCACCGGTGATGTCGATCAGCGTCACGATGGAGGCCAGACTGGTGGTCTGCAGCATCATGATCACTTCGTTGCTGTACTGCGGCAGTGCCCGGCGCAGGGCCGATGGCAGCAGGATGCGCTTGTACAGTTTGAAGCGCGACATACCCATGGCCTTGGCCGCTTCGATCTCACCGTTCGGCGTGGCCTTGAGGCTGCCGGCGATAATTTCCGCGGTGTAGGCGCTGGTGTTGACCGCAAAGGCCAGGCACGCACAGAACGTTGCGCTGGACAGCCACGGCCACAAGAAGCTTTCGCGTACCGCTTCGAACTGCGCCAGACCGTAGTAGATCAGAAACAGCTGCACCAGCATCGGCGTGCCACGGATCACGTAGGTGTACAGCCACGCGGCGCCGTTGACGACCGGGTTCTTCGAGACGCGCATCAGCCCCAGTGGCAGGGCCGCGAGCAGACCGAAAAACAGCGACAGCGCGAGCAGTTTGAGGGTGGTCACCAGCCCGCCGAAGTACAGCGGCAAGGCCTCCCAAATGACGTTGTAGTCGAAGATCATAGATCAGCCGCCCTTACGCCTACCGAGTAGCGCTTCTCAAGTTGACGCAGGATCAGCAACGAAACACTGGTGATCACCAGGTACATCGCCGCCACTGCGAGGAAGAAGGTGAAAGGCTCACGCGTGGCATCTGCCGCCTGCTTGGCCTTGAACATCATGTCTTGCAGACCGACCACGGAAATCAGCGCGGTCGCCTTGGTCAGTACCAGCCAGTTGTTGGTGAAGCCCGGAATCGCCAGACGAATCATCTGCGGCACCATCACCCGGAAGAACACCTGAAAACTGCTCATGCCGTACGCCATGCCCGCTTCGGCCTGACCTTTGGGGATCGCCATGAACGCACCACGGAAGGTCTCCGACAGGTACGCACCGAAGATGAAACCGAGGGTGCCGATACCGGCGGCCAATGGGTTCAGGTCGATGTAGTCGTCATAGCCGAGCATCGGTGCGACGCGGTTGAGCAAGTCCTGACCGCCGTAGAAGATCAGCAGGATCAGCACCAGATCGGGAATCCCGCGGATCACCGTGGAATACAGATCGCCCAGCCAGGCCAGCCAGCGCACCGGCGACAGGCGCAACGCGACACCGATCAGCCCGAGAACGATGGCCAGAGCCATGGACGACAAGGCGAGCTGAAGCGTCAGCCATGCGCCATCGAGGATGACAGCCCCGTAGCCTTTCAACATGATTCAGGTCCTCGAAAGTTGGGATGAAAAAATGGCGCAAACCGCAGAGATCCTGTTGCTTGCGCCATTTCCGACTTGTCGCAGAGACGAGTTACTTGCCGTAGATATCGAAGGCGAAGTACTTGTCCTGGATTGCCTTGTATTTGCCGTTTTCGCGGATGGCCGCGATGGCAGCGTTGATCTTGTCTTTCAGTGCGTCGCCCTTGCGCACTGCGATGCCTACGCCGTCGCCGAAGTATTTGACGTCGGTGAACTGCGGGCCAACGAAAGCAAAGCCTTTGCCCGAATCGGTGTTCAGGAAGCCATCTTGCAGCAGGGTGGCGTCAGCCACGGTACCGTCGAGGCGACCGGCAGCCACGTCGAGGTAGATTTCGTTCTGCGAGCCGTACGGCTTGATCTCGGCACCCAGTGGGGCCAGGACTTCGCGGGCGAAACGCTCGTGGATCGAACCGCGTTGTACGCCGATGTTCTTGCCCTTCAGCTCAGCCAGGCCTTCGCTGACCTGGGTACCGGCCTTCATGACCAGACGTGCCGGGGTGTTGTAGTACTTGTTGGTGAAGTCGACAGACTTCTTGCGGTCTTCAGTGATCGACATGGACGACAGGATCGCGTCGATCTTGCGCACTTTCAGTGCTGGGATCAGACCGTCGAACTCTTGCTCGACCCACACACACTTGACCTGCATCTGCTCGCACAGGGCGTTGCCGATGTCGTAGTCGAAACCGACGATGCTGCCATCCGGTGCTTTGGAAGCGAACGGAGGGTAAGCCGCTTCGATACCGATCTTCAGAGGTTTTTCGTCAGCGAAGGCATTCAGCGACAGCACGGACAGTGCCAGGGCGCCAAGCAGCACAAGTTTCTTCATCTTGGGACTCCATCGGTAAAGGGCAAAAACGGCAGAGTGAGCGACAGCCCAATATGCGAATGGGTGAATCGGGAAATCGGTTGCTGCATCGGCGGGAAGTTTCCCATTGAAACCGTCGCAGGTTTCAACGTCAGCCACGATGAGCGAGTGATCGGCATTCTAACGACAGGCCCGAAGTCGATATTTCTTCAATGCGACAACTAATTACAGATGCACAGAGAAAGCGACTTGAACGCATTGACAGCCTTGCAATTTCATGCAAGAGCGAAAGACAGTGAACCGATCCATGTTGCAAATTGCGGGCCTATTATTCGCAAACCCTTCTAATCCGGCAAGCGCAGCGTTGTGTCTTATTTTTCACTGGGGATTTAGAGGCTCTAAAACGGGGCAATGCGTTTCCCTTCGCCCCGCTCCGGAGCGGGCGGTTACACATTCGGTTACGTGAAAGGCGGCGGGTAACAGCGGGAAATGTCTTACGGGGGAGATCGATAATTATTGGTTGGGTGGATCTGGGTTCCGACGAGGGACTACACCGGCGACTGACAAATTGCTTTCGCGAGCAAGCTCGCTCCCACAGGGATCTGCATTTCGTCTGAAGGTACTCGGTCAAACTGTGGGAGCGAGCTTGCTCGCGAAGAGGCCAGCCCAGTCACCACAAAACCTCCGGACACAAAAAAGCCCCGCCCGGCAAAACCGGACAGGGCTCCTATGCTTCTAACGCTTAAGCCACATTCATCGTCTTGTGCGTATCTATCAAATGCTGCACCACCCCCGGATCCGCCAGGGTCGAGATATCGCCCAAGCCATCGTATTCCGCCGTGGCAATCTTGCGCAGAATGCGGCGCATGATCTTGCCCGAACGCGTCTTCGGCAACCCCGGCGCCCACTGGATCACGTCCGGCGAAGCAATCGGCCCGATCTCCTTGCGCACCCAGTTCTTCAGTTCCAGACGCAACTGCTCGGTCGGCTCTTCGCCATTCTTCAAGGTCACATAGACATAGATGCCCTGCCCCTTGATGTCGTGCGGCACACCCACCACCGCCGCCTCAGCGACTTTCGGATGCGCAACCATCGCGCTCTCGATCTCGGCCGTACCCATGCGGTGGCCGGACACGTTGAGCACGTCGTCGACACGCCCGGTGATCCAGTAGTAACCATCGGCATCACGACGCGCGCCGTCACCGGTGAAGTACATGCCACGGAAGGTCTTGAAGTAGGTATCGACGAAACGATCGTGATCGCCGTACAGCGTGCGCGCCTGACCTGGCCACGAATCAAGAATCACCAGATTGCCCTCGGCCTCGCCCTCGATAATGTTACCGAGGTTGTCGACCAGCGCTGGCACCACGCCGAAGAAAGGACGCGCCGCCGAACCTGGTTTCAGCGCGTGAGCACCCGGTAACGGACTCATCATGTTGCCGCCGGTTTCGGTCTGCCACCAGGTATCGACGATCGGGCAACGCGACTTGCCGACATTCTTGTAGTACCAGTCCCAGGCTTCCGGGTTGATCGGCTCGCCGACCGAACCGAGCAGGCGCAGACTGCTGCCATCCGCGCCTTCAACAGCGGCCTGACCCGAGGCCATCATCGCGCGGATCGCGGTTGGTGCGGTGTAGAGGATATTGACCTTGTGCTTGTCGACGATCTTCGCCACCCGGGTGATATCCGGGTAGTTCGGCACGCCTTCGAACAACAGCGTGGTCGCGCCATTGGCCAGCGGGCCGTAGACGATGTAGCTGTGGCCAGTGACCCAGCCGACATCGGCGGTGCACCAGTAAACTTCGCCCGGGCGGTAGTCGAACACGCGCTCGTGGGTCATTGCCGCGTACAGCAGATAACCGCCAGTGGTGTGCTGCACGCCCTTCGGCTTGCCGGTCGAACCGGAGGTATAAAGGATGAACAGCGCTTCTTCGGCGCCCATTTCTTTCGGCGCGCAGACGGTGCCCGCCACTTTCATCAGGTCTTCGTACCAGATGTCGCGATGCTGGTTCCACTTGATGTCGCCACCAGTGCGCTTGCACACGATGACTTTCTGGATGCTGCTGGTCTCCGGGTTGGTCAGCGCGTCATCGACGTTGGCCTTGAGGGAAATCTTCTTGCCGGCGCGAATGCCTTCGTCAGCGGTGATCACCACTTTCGATTTGCAGTCGATGATGCGACCGGCCAGGGCTTCCGGCGAGAAACCGCCGAACACCACCGAGTGAATCGCGCCGATCCGGGTGCAGGCCAGCATGGCGACCACGGCTTCGGGAATCATCGGCATATAAATGGTCACCACATCGCCGCGGTGCACGTCCTGACCCCGCAGGGCGTTGGCCAGTTTGCACACTTGTTCGTGCAGTTCGCGGTAGGTGATGTTGCGGCTCTCGGAAGGATCGTCGCCTTCCCAGATGATCGCGACTTGATCGCCGCGCTCGGCCAGATGACGGTCGAGGCAGTTGTAGGAAACGTTCAGGGTGCCGTCGGCAAACCACTTGATGTCGACATGGTGATCGTCGAACGACGTCTGTTTCACCGTGGTGAAAGGCTTAATCCAGTCCAGACGCTGGGCTTGCTCGCGCCAGAAGCCGTCCGGGTTGACGACCGACTGCTGGTACATGGCTTTGTAGGTCGCCTCGTCAGTCAGCGTATTAGCCAGAACCTCGGGACGAACGGGATACAGAGAAGCCGCACTCATCTTTCCTACCTCGGTGTAATAGTTGTTTTTGTATGACCCTGTTGTAACGGGGCGGGGGCCATAGAACCATTCGACGATGGTAGTAACAAGCCCCTACAAATCCTCCACCTACCCCGCAGCCAGGCCCCGCGCCGCTCATTTAGACACCCCACAACCCCTGTGGGAGCTTGCCTGCAAGCGATTCAGACAACTCGGTCCCACAGACAAAACACCCGGTTATCAATCTCCATCTCAAGGGATTGTTACCAAATCTGCCAAAGGTGTTTATCAAAACCCGCTCTGTTTACCCCCGCCCCTTCTCCCTAAAATTCACCTCGCCAACAAGGCAAACGCGATTAACAACGTTACAGCCCCCACGAAGGCCGTTAATCCAGCTCTCCAAGTAACGCATCAAATACTCAAGCTCCACACGCAACCCTAAAAAGGTTGCGTGACCCCACTCGACCTCAAAAAGGTGAATTAGAAATGAAAGCTTTATTGGTTCTGGCCCTCAGCAGTCTGTGCGCAACCGCCATGGCAGATGAGGTTCCGACTGATGTCGCGCAGCAACAACCGGTTATCGAGGAATACACTTACTCCACTCACCTGGATATCGCCAAAGTTGTCTCCTTGAGCGAAGTTCCGAATGTCTGCGAAGTGGTTCCGGCCAAAATGGAATACGACGACTCCAAAGGTCAGCGTCACATCTTGCGTTACAGCGTCATGGGTAACGGCTGCACCAATTGATGATTGAGACTGCACCGAATTGGACCTCCCAGCGCTTCATTGAGGGTCGATTCCAGCCCGACTTCGGTCGGGCTCAGTTGTGTTTGAAGCCGGCAAAAATGCTTGCAAAACACTAGATGTAGTGAAAAACCGGTTTTTTTGTTCGTTTTTTGAGCAAATTCACAATGGCGAGATTTTTACGAAAAAAAATCTATCCCCGGCAAAGCCCTGTAAACCCTCACTCTCGTCGAAAAACCACCCTCCTCGACCGCTCCATGCGCGGATTCGCCTCAGCACAGCCGTGTTTTTTTCCCTATAATGCCGCCCCATACGGGTCAGCAATATTCCCTTACAGGGAGCAAAAGCCATTCTGAAGCCCCGCAGCAGCGTTCAACGCTGATTGCGCCCATCAGAGGCTCTCGGAACCCGTCAAAATTTCTGTTTATTTGCCTGCGTGCATCGCTGCAAAAAACGACATCCAACGCGGCTTGTTTGGCCGTGTGAAAAACCAACCCATCAGGTTTCACACGGGCACAAGCCCTCACGCAGGAGACGACACGTCATGCTGAGCTGGGACGAATTCGACAAAGAAGACAGTGAAGTAGCAGCAGTGAAAGGCGCCAACGCCGGCCACGCTAGCGAAGCCAACATGGACCGCCTCGACAACGCCGGCGGCGCCGCTGCGCTCGAAGCCCGCGCCGTGACCGCCGACGACTCGGCCGCCGTGGCCCGCGCCAAGGCTGCACTGAACTCCCTCGACGTCGCCGAAGGCCTCGCCGAACTCGAAGGCGCCTCCGCCCGTGTCGCCGTTGACGAAAAGCGCATGATCAACTGCCGCGCCGACCTCAACCAACTCGTACCTTTCAAGTACGACTGGGCCTGGCAGAAGTACCTGGACGGTTGCGCAAACCACTGGATGCCGCAAGAAGTCAACATGACCGCCGACATCGCCCTCTGGAAAAACCCGGAAGGCCTGACCGACGACGAGCGCCGCATCGTCATGCGCAACCTCGGCTTCTTCTCCACCGCCGACTCCCTGGTTGCCAACAACCTGGTACTGGCCGTGTACCGCCTGATCACCAACCCGGAATGCCGCCAGTACATCCTGCGCCAGGCTTTCGAAGAGGCAATCCACACCCACGCCTACCAGTACTGCATCGAATCGCTGGCCATGGATGAAGGCGAGATCTTCAACATGTACCACGAGATCCCATCGGTCGCTAAAAAGGCAGCCTGGGGCCTGAAGTACACCCGTTCGATCTCCGATCCGAAGTTCGAAACCGGCACCCCGGACACCGACAAAGAGTTGCTGCGCAACCTGATCGCCTACTACTGCGTTCTGGAAGGCATCTTCTTCTATTGCGGTTTCACCCAGATCCTCTCCATGGGCCGCCGCAACAAAATGACCGGCGTCGCCGAGCAGTTCCAATACATCCTGCGCGACGAATCCATGCACCTGAACTTCGGCATCGACGTGATCAACCAGATCAAAATCGAAAACCCGCACCTGTGGGATGCCGAAATGAAGGAAGAAGCGACCCAGATGATTCTGCAGGGTACGCAATTGGAGATCGAATACGCACGCGACACCATGCCTCGCGGCGTACTGGGCATGAACGCGGCGATGATGGAGGACTATCTGAAGTTCATCGCTAACCGTCGTTTGTCGCAGATCGGTTTGAAAGAGGAATATCCAGGGACGACTAACCCGTTCCCTTGGATGAGCGAGATTATGGACTTGAAGAAAGAGAAGAATTTCTTTGAGACTCGCGTGATCGAATACCAAACTGGTGGTGCGTTGAGCTGGGACTAATAGTCTCGCTCGGCACGATTTGACGATTGCGGTTTGAGTCGGCGAGTCGAGAAAGCAAAAAGCCCCGAACTGATCGGGGCTTTTTTATGGGCGATAGGTGAACCTTTTTACGCCTACGCCACAGCGTTCAATCTCCTACAGCACTTACAGTCGCTTCCCATTGAAGCGTGCTGCGAGCACTACTAAGCTCTATCGCAGGTGCCTAAGAAACGCCCAACGTAGAAAGCTTGGTCAGTGACACAGACGTGTAATTCGTCGGTGGTAACTGCTCTGCTCGTTGGGATTTCTTAAGTCCGCTCTACGTTGGGGTCAGGCCCTCTCAAAATCTAAAACGTAGAGGTCATAGATATGTCTGATCCATGCTCGGTAACCGTCTTCTCTCGCCACAATCTTTCTCTGCATGCCCTTCTAATAGAAAACCAGCCTTGGTTCTCCGCCCGCGACGTCGGCCGTTTGATGGGGTTTCATCTGAATGATCGGGTGGTCAACAAGCTGGATAGCGATCAGCGCCGCGTCGTGTGGATTGAGTATTTTCGAGAACCAGAACAGCATCTGATGCTCAGTGAGTCTGGGGTGTACGCGCTGTTGGTGTATCACTACGTTCCGGGGAATCGGTTGTTGCGTGAGTGGTTGACCAACGAGGTCGTGCCAACCTTGCGGGATGCTACAGATTCAGGAGATTCGAATCGGCCAATGTTGAGTTTGTTGGATTGGCCGGAGATGTCTTTGAGTTTGCTGCATTGGCAGGATGAGGGCTGGATTCGGCTTCGGGATATGCCGCACCTATTAAATGATCAGCCGCGACAACGAACGATCGAAGCTAATCCTTGGTGGCGGCGGGTCGTAAATACGTTGCAGTTATCCATGCACTCGCTTAGGTCAAATCATCGAAAACCCAACGACCATTGAGAAGCCCTTTCAATTGCTCAACACTCAGTAATTGCTGAGGCTTTCTATGAACAATTGCATGGCAGTTTGCACAGAGAGGAATAAGGTCAGTCACTGGATCGACAACCTGTTCCTCTTCAAATTCGGAAATGGGTTTCACGTGATGTACATGAATAAAGCCCTTCGCGTGCACCCCATAGGCTTTCTCAAAGTCAAAATCACATGCTTTGCATAGAAGGCCATGAATAGCGATAGCCTGACGTCTAAGCTTGGGACAGCGCTCGTATCTCACACCGTAATAAGTAGATTTTTTACCTTCAGTACCAACGATTACGGTTTCAAAATCCTCCGTACCGTCAGCCTGGCTGAAGTCATCTGCCTGCGATGGAGTCAGCACAGCATTGGATGAGATCCGGTCGAACACAGTTTGATCAATGGACCGAACACCGTTACGCCAGTAATTGTTCCTTAGATTTGAGGGAATTTGCTCAAGGTACTCCCCCTCAAGCTTTATTGGGATTGCCGACTCAAACTGACGAAAATCCTCAATAGAGGCAAACAGGTCTCCTCGCTTACTGTTCTTGTCTGCATACACCCTTCCTATCCGGGCTAAACCAAAATAATGAGGCGCAGAACTCAAACGTAACGCTGCAAAAGCCTTATTTTTCAGTTTTCCTTTGTAGTAGAGAACCTCTGTTCCCTGAATAAGGATTTCCTTGTACCGCTTCGGGAAGTGGTAGAGAACCCCAGTTTGATCGGCCCATTTTGACAAATCATTCTCAGCAATTACGGCTGGCATCCACTCATCCTCTTATCAGAGGCTAGAGATTACCAAATCTAGAGAAAAGTCCTACACGACTTACGGAAGACTCTCACAACTGACTCAAGCCAACGTTTCAGCCTTTCGGTGAGACATGTGTTCCACGTCTCGCTCTTAAAATGAGTTGGCGGAGCCTAGAAAATGACCACATCACTGCACCAAAAAAAGAATTAGTAGGTGCACCACCACACGCCTCCCGCTATTAATACCCCACCCCCACTCAAGGATCCGAGCCCCACCATGAAATTCGATCTCGCCTACTGCCTCAGCCTCGACGACAAGTTGTCGATCTATGACGTTCGCGATCTCAATTTCGATGAGACGGTGGCGTTTGACTCTGCGAAGGAACACTTCCAGTGCCCCAATGATGCCTGTCGTTCGGCGTTCGATGCGTCGAACGAGTTGGGCACGTTCAACGCCAAAAACGTGAATTACGTGCGCACGCCGCACTTCAAGAATCTGCCCACTACGCAGCATGTGGCGGGTTGTCCGTATGTGAGTCTGAAGGCTTCAGCGTCTGGCGTTGAGACGGCGGATGGCGAGGTGGATGACGGTCGTGAGGAACACTTCCCATCGGAGTTGTTGCTGACCCGGCGTGAGTATGTGCGCAAGCCTGTCGCGCCAGCGGGGGCGGCGGATGTGTTGCGCGATGATCCGGTGCGGGCGGCGGCGGACAGTGGTAAAGAGTCGGCGAGTCGTGAGACTACGCCGGACAAGACCAGTGTGTTTGCGCATCCGGTGGAGTGTTTTGTTTCCAACTTCGCGGACAAGGAGTTGCTTAAGCGCATGCCGTTGAAGGTCGGCGAGCATTCGGCGCCGTACAGTTCGTTCTTCAAGAAGATCGAGTATCTGACGGACAACAAGGGGCTGATTTACTGGGGGCGGATCAAGAAGATTGAGGACTTCCACAGTGCCAGTTTTCGTATCGATTTCGAGGACAAGGTCTGGTTCAAGAAGCCCGAAGACAGCAAGAAGAAGCCGTATCCGGTCAGTGTTTATCTGAACAAGAAGCTGATCGACAACTACCGCAAGCGCAAGGCGTTTCTGGAAGAGATCAAGCATGCGGTGGATAGCGACAAGGCGTTGTTCTGTTTCTTTTATGGGGTGACGCCGGAGTTGAAGCAGGTGCCCGGCAAGAAGAACCCCGAAAAGCCTTTCGAGGTCTTCAATGCCAATATCGAGAACCTGGATCACTTCATTATTCGTGAAGCGCCGGGTCTGGAGTGACGGTTAGCCTTGGGGCAGTTGCAGTTTGACGGCGCCGGGGTGTTGTTTGATCAGCGAGTACGGCAGGATCGACCAGTCGGGCCTGTCGCAAGAGCGTTGCACGCGCGCGAAGTAGGCGCCGAGGTACAAGCCCTTCTCGGTGAAGTACCAAGGTGAAGTGCCCCAGATGCTCTCATCCTGGAAGTTGCAGTCGTCATCTCCCGTCGGTTTCTTCATTTCTGTGGGGTATAGGGCGGAGAATTGCGTGATTACCCAAGGTACCAACTCTTTGCTTACGTACTGATAGCGCGCGTTACTTTCGTCCTTGCTCAGCGGTTTGTCGCCCAGGCTGTCGCGCTCGGCATGCAAAATCGGCGTGCCCTTACCTACCCAAAAGACATCTTCGAGTGACAATGGGTGGCCGGTTTTCACATCAATGTTGAGCGGTGAATCACCGAAATCCGGATGCGCGCCGCCGCAGTAATAGCTGGTCGAGATATTCAGGCTGACCACGGCTGGCGAGATCATTTTCGGTTCTGCCTGTTGCATGAAATCGACGTTCTCTCCGCCACTCAATTGGCAACTGTGATAACGGATGACTTCAAGCCAAAGCCGCCCCAGCAATTGCTGATTGACCCGCTGCAGATCATCTTTCGGCAAACCGGATTCCACACTGAACAGGGCAATTTTCGAGTCGGGCTCCGTCCACCATTGCAGGGTGTAGCCCATGAAGGTCTCTTTCTTTGTCGCTTTGAGTTTGAGCCCCTGCACTCGCAAGTATTCGTACAACTCGCCGCTCGGCAGCGCGGCGATGATTGGCAGTGTGTTAGCGGTTGGCGTTGGAGTTTTGGCCTCGGTGAGTTGCACTGACAGTTTCTTGCCCTTCGGACTTTGCCACTCGCCTTGCCAGCCGTCGCCGGCCTCTTCCAGTTTCAGCGTTGGCAGCGGCTTGTCGTCGCCGTAACGATTGTTGCCCTCGGTCAAGGTCAGTGTGCTGTCCTGCAATGCGCCGCTGAGAGGCAAATCGCGATGATATTTCTCGTAGAAATACCGCCCAGTCACTTCATCCGGCTGTGTGGTATTAAGCTCCACGACAATCGGCGTTTTACCCAGCGTACCGGTAAATACGCGCCGGCCATCTTCGGCATGTGCAGTGGAAATCAGTGTGAATAGCGCCGCGGCATATGGCGCCAGGCGCATCAGTCCCTTGAGCATGAATCAATCCTTGAAGGAGTCGGAGGTCGCGTCGGCACACAGACGCCGACGCTGAAAAATACGCTGCGGATTATGGCGGGGGCGGCTTAACTATTCGAGTTTTCTTGCTCGTACTTTTTAAGCCAGGCTTCGTGCTCCAGCGCCGCAATTTTCCGAGCCATTTGTTGGCGACGCTCCTTGGCAGCATGAAGCTGGACGTCATCAAGAAAGCAGTAATGACGCAGCCAGTGAAGCGCCATTTCCTCATCCGGAAAGTAGTAAGACTTGGCGCCCTTGCTGTTCCTGGGCGTGTCATTCATTTGTTCGTCGAATACCATCGCCGTGACTTCATCCGGTGGCAAAGTCCCCGTATGGGCGACCTTGTCCTGGAAATTCCATGCAATCTCATCAATGTGTTTTTGCGCGCTGCGATGACTACGCCGATAGAACCGTTGATGCTCACAAGTCTGTTTCAACCGCGCCAACATCAACTCCGGGTCAAGCCACTGCCCGAGGTCATGATGATGTGCGTTGATCACTATCCCCTTGACCCAACGATCCACGAATCGATCAACAAAGTCTTCCGTGTCAGCCTTTTTCGCATCAGCGAAAATCAGGCAATAGCGGGTTTGGACGTGAATGACCAGCAGCACGTGCTTGCGTTGTACCGTTATCGCGTGCACCAGCCACTGCTCGTCAGCGCCGCTCAGCTCATCATCTTCAATGATTGCGGACGGCGGTTTAGCATCCACCGGCGTGATCTTTTTACCCTTGTGAACACGGCTGAAAAACTTGCTGGCGGCTTCGGTGCAATTGAAGATCAACATCCTGGTTTTCTGGTTATTGGTGGAGGACAGCGTTCAGTTATCGATTTTGGTTTCTTCCGCCCATTCAATTTCATAAGGCTGACGCACAGCTTCCGAAATCCTCTCACGCATCTCTTCGCTGAAGCCAGACAACTCCGCGTCGGTCAGCAAATCATGCGCGACCATCATGAGCAATGGAAGCCATACGTTTGAGCGGCTCATTCGCTGATCGAAGACTGCCGCCATGTCCTTATCTCGACTGCGAATGAGCCGATATAGCGTCAAGTAACGCGCATGCGCTGAAAGAGCGTCGTTTTGAGCGACGACCGTGGCCTCGGACAGAACTCCCTGACAAAAACGATCCAGTGCCACCTTGCGCAGTTCACGGTACTTTTTCCAGTCACTCTCCGAAACCGACATATCCCCTCCATTAGTTGAGTGCAGTGGAGCAATGCATCACTTTAGTGAAATGCACAGTAATACAATAATCAGCAATCCAATATAAACCCAGGCATGCACCCGATCCGGAATCCGCCCAATCCATGGCGCGGCCAATCGAATCCCGATGAGCGAGCCAACCGTCAGCACCGCAAACGCGAGCAAATCCACATACCCGACAAACCACGCGCCCAGGTCAGCCTGAGTGAACCCGGCCAGCGCCATATATGTCAGCGTTCCAGCCAACGCCACCGGCACGCTCAACGGATTGGCCATGGAGGTCGCTTGCGACATGCTCAGTCCACAACGACGCAACAGCGGCACGGTCATGACGCTGCCTCCTACACCCAGAAACGTCGCGATGGCGCCGATGCCTACACCGCCTGCGGAAGTTTCCGTGCTGCCAAGTCGGCGAGGGATGACGTCTGCGTTTTGAGTGAGAAAGCCGCGACGCAGCAGACAATCGATGATAGTCACGCCGAGGTAGCCGATGAAGGCGTAGCGGATCACTTCGCCGCTGACCCACACCGCCGCTATTGCGCCAACGATCGCCCCCATTCCGATAAACCCACCCAACGGCCATAGGTAATGACGGATGAGATTGCCGGCGCGGCGGTGTTTGTCAGCGGCGATCAGGGCATTGACGATCATCACGCAGGTCGAGGTGGCGACAGCGATGTGCATTGCCGATTGGCCGATCGGGTCATCGGCGCCGTGGCTGGTGGTGAGCAGGCGATACAGCAGCGGCACCACGACGAATCCGCCGCCGAAGCCGAACAGGACGGCGGTAATGCCGGTCAGGCAACCGAAGAGGGTCAGCAGTAAATAGAACATGTCGAGGCGTCCGTGTAGGGAGAGCGCTCGACGATAGAGCGGCAACGCTTGGCCCGCTTCAGCAACTCAGCCAATAATGTTTGCGTTTACGCCAACTGCCCGGAAACGCCTGATGCGCAATGTTTCAATCAATCGGCTGGATGACACACCGCGTGCGGTGGTGGCGATCGGTACGGATTATTCCCACGGTCACCTGTTGCCCTTTCACACGCATCGCCGGGCGCAGTTGTTGTACGGCGCGACCGGGGTGATGCAGGTCAGCACCCATGACGGCAATTGGGTGGTGCCGCCGCAACGGGCAGTGTGGATCCCGCCGGGAGTGGCGCATGAGGTGTTGATGCTCGGGGTCAGCACTCGTAGCGTGTACATCGAGCCGGGCGTGGTGAACTTGGGGGAGCGCTGCCAGGTAATCAGTGTGTCGCCGTTGATGCGACATTTGCTGATGGAGGCGGTGGAGTTGCCACTGACCTATGACTTGGGCGGACGCGATGGCGTGTTGATCGACCTGTTGCTGCATGAACTGACGCGCAGCGCACCTCTTCCGCTGCACATTCCGCTGCCGACTGACGGAAAACTCCTGCATCTGTGTCAGACCTTTCTGCATCAACCGTACGCCCATCAATCTCCACAGCAGTGGGCCGAGCAGTTACACATAAGCTTGCGCACCTTCAACAGACTGTTTCGGCACCAGACCGGATTGAGCTTCAGGCAATGGCGGCAGCAGGCGTGCGTGGTTATGGCACTGGCACGACTGGCCTCGGGAGAAGCGGTGACGCGCATTGCGCTGGACTTCGGTTATGAGAGCCCGGCGGCGTTCTCTACGATGTTCCGGCGGATCCTAGGACAGGCACCGTCCGTCTGGTTGCAGGCGGCGAACTAGCGCAAATCAAAAAATGCGTTTGATCCCGGCCGAAAACAACTGTACAAAAACACAGTACATTTTCAATCAGCACTCTTGAGCCCGGAGCACACCATGGCCTCTCTTGCGATGAATCACATCCTCGAACGCATTGCCCTTTTCCAGTTCACCCCGACGCACTGCGTCCAGGCCCGAGCGATGCTGGGCTGGAGCGTGGAACAGCTATCGCGGGAGGCTGAAGTTTCAGTTGAAGACATTCAACGCTTTGAAGTGCAGCAGGACGTGGCGGATGCGGCGCGACTGGCGCTGGCTTACCGGTTCGAGGCGCAGGGGCTGGTGTTTTTTCCCGGGTTTTCGCCGGGGCGTAGTGCGAGTATCCAGGGCGTGTCGTCGGAAGCGATGGGGCGTGGGGATTTTGCGATGGCTGAATAAGACGATCGCCCCCGAAGGGGCGAATTGGCGGAGAGTTGTCAGGCGCTTTGCACCACCCCCTCACTCTCCCCTTCAACCGCCAACCACCACGCCTCCCCGCGTTGCGGTTGAGCGATGTTAAACGCCTCACCCATTTGCGGCGTGGTAATGGAAATACTGCGTTCCCACGCCAGTGCCAGAATCCGGTCGAACGGTTCGTGCCAGGCGTGCATCGCCAGGTCGAAGGTGCCGTTGTGGATCGGGAAGAGCCAGCGGCCTTTGAGGTCGATATGCGCTTGCAGGGTTTCTTCTGGCTGCATGTGCACGTGTGGCCATTCGACGTTGTAGGCGCCGGTTTCCATCAGGGTCAGGTCGAAGGGGCCGTACTGTTCCCCGATGCGTTTGAAGCCGTCGAAGTAGCCGCTGTCGCCGCTGAAGAAGATTCGGGTGTCGCCGTCGATCATCACCCACGATGCCCACAGGGTACTGTTGCCGTCGAACAGGCCACGGCCGGAAAAGTGCTGCGACGGTGTGGCGATGAAGCGTATGCCGGCAATCTCTGCGCCCTGCCACCAGTCGTACTGGCGGACTTTGCTGGCATCGATGCCCCATTTGATCAGGGTATCGCCGACGCCCAGCGGCGTCAGGAACAGGTTGGTCTTGGCGGCCAGTCTGAGCACGGCCTCGTAATCGAGGTGGTCGTAATGGTTGTGCGACAGAATCACCGCTTCGATCGGCGGCAACTGGTCAATGCTGATCGGCGGCTGGTGGAAGCGTTTCGGCCCGGCCCACTGCACTGGCGATGCGCGCTCGGCGAAGACCGGGTCGGTGATAAAGAATTTGTCGCGCAGCTTCAGCAACAGGGTCGAGTGGCCGAGGCGATAAACACTGTGGTTGGGCGCCGCCAGCAACGCTTCCCGGGTCAATGCTTGCACTGGAATAGGTGCTGCGGGGCGGGTGTTGCGCGGTTTGTGGAAAATCATGTTCCACATGATCCGCAGCATTTTGCGCAGTCCTTCGCGTTGCACCGGCGCATGATTGCGAAACAGGCCTTGAACCTGTCGAGAGGCTTCAGGCGTGGAAGTTTGATCCGGGAGGGAAACAGGATTGGCCATGACTGAATGACTCCAGAAAAACCGCGCAATTCACGGTTTCTCCACGGTGGGACGATAAATGGCCAAAGCTGCACGCATAGGCCGAACTTCTGTTTTTTAAGTTGCGAGGATTAACGCAACATTACACTGATCGGTGTAGTTTCTAGGTTGCATCAAAGGGGATGACAAGTAAACTGCCAAGTGTAATTTCATCCTTTCTCTGCCGAAGCGTACTTATGACAGCTCCACAGCGCCTCACCGACCGTAAACGGGAAGCCATTATCCAGGCGGCGATTACCGAATTCCGTGCCCACGGTTTCGAGATCACCAGCATGGACAAAATTGCCGCAACGGCCGGAGTGTCGAAGCGTACGGTGTACAACCACTTCCCCAGCAAAGAGGAGTTGTTCGCCGAAATTCTCAACCAGTTGTGGGCACGCATCAGCGCTGAGCAAACGGTGATCTACAACGGCGATCAGCCCTTGCGCGAGCAATTGCGACAGATGCTGCAGGCCAAGTTGCAATTGATGGCCGACGAGAATTTTCTGACCCTGGCACGAGTGGCGATTGCCGCGACCATTCACTCACCGGAGCGCGTGCAGAACATGGTCGAGCGCATGGGTGAACGCGAGGAAGCGCTGACCGTGTGGATTCGCGCCGCACAGGCTGACGGGCGACTGCAACAGGTCGACCCGGAATTCGCCGCACATCAACTACAAGGTTTGCTCAAGACCTTTGCTTTCTGGCCGCAGATGTCGATGGGCCGCGCCGCCCTCGATGTCGACATGCAACACACCGTCGCCGAATCGGCGCTGGACATGTTTCTGGCGTGCTACCAGCTCTGATTCGATCTGCTTCGTGCACGACGACCTGTGCCCGGCTGCACAGGCTTGTGCCATAAACGAGCCACGCGGGGGCGTTGCAGCAATATCGTCATCCGCGCCTGCCAGAGTCGCGAGTGGGCCTGAGTATCAGTCTGGCGCGGCATCAATCTTGTACAAGGATGCATTCGACGGGCTGGACGCTGCTAACTAAGCGCTCTAGACCGCAATACACAAGGACCGAAACATGATCTGCGGGCCTTGAACCCAGGTCGCGACAGACAACGCCAGCGCCCAAAAAGTTATACAAAATTACAAATAATTACTTTCTTGTACAACTTTATGAAGTTTTGTATAAGTAGCCATCTGCCAGCTACGGAATGCTGGCATTGAGCAGTCATTGCCGAATGCCGTCCGCGCATTCGGTCTGCCGGCGCGGAAATAGGGACTGAAACCTCGATCTTCCCCACTTCCTGAGTACTGCGAGCATGTTCTTCAATCGCCACAAATCCGTCGTCGACGATCTTCAGCGCACCCTCACCGAACAAGCCGGCCTGCTCGATGCGATCAATCGCTCGATGGCGGTGATCGAGTTCGACCTCGATGGCGTCGTGTTGCGCGCCAATGACAATTTTCTCAAGACCATGGGCTACACCGCTGAACAAGCGATCGGCCAACCCCACCGACGCTTTTGCACACCGGAGTTCGGGCGCAGTGCTCAATACACTGATTTGTGGTCACGCCTGAAAAACGGCCAGTTTCAGTCCGGTACGTTTGAACGGGTCGACAGCAAGGGCCAGCCGATCTGGCTGGAAGCCAGTTATAACCCGATCAAAGATGCCTCGGGACGGGTGGTGAAAGTGGTCAAGTACGCCATGGACGTGACCGCCAAGGTGCAACAAGAGAGCGAAGCCAACGCCAAGTTGCAGGCGATTGACCGGGCAATGGCGGTCATCGAATTCAACCTCGACGGCAGTATTCTCACGGCCAATCAGAACTTTCTGACACGGATGGGCTACACCCTCGCTGAACTGAAAGGCAAACATCACCGTTTGTTCTGCACGCCTGCCCTGGTCAACAGCAGCGCCTATGAGGATTTCTGGCGACGTTTGAACCAGGGCGAGCTTTTTCAGGGTCAGTTCGAACGCGTGGATAAACGCGGGCAGACCGTTTGGCTCGAAGCCAACTACAACCCGGTTTACGACGCGGCCGGACGCTTGTGCAAAGTGGTGAAATTCGCTTCCGACGTCACCGCCCGGGTCGAGCGACACGAGCAGGACGCGCGCAGTGCCAGTGCGGCGTATCACATCTCCGTGGCGACGCGAAAAGTCGCTGAGCAAGGTACGCAAGTGATCCAGCAAGCGGCCAGCGAAATGCGCGAAATCGCCGAAGACATTGCTCAATCTTCCACGCTGATTGCACAACTGGGGGAACGCTCCGAGCAGATCACCGCCATCGTCAACACCATCCGTGCGATTGCCGACCAGACTAATTTGCTCGCGCTCAACGCGGCTATTGAAGCCGCACGGGCCGGTGAACAAGGCCGAGGATTTGCCGTGGTCGCGGACGAAGTGCGGCAATTGGCGGCTCGAACCAGCGGTTCGACCGCAGAGATTTCCAGCATGATCGGTTTGATCCAGAACGAGACCCGCTTGGCCATCAAGAGCATGGAAGGCACGCGGGGTCGTGCGGCAGAAGGGGTCGAATTGGCGAATCAGGCGGGGACGGTGATTCTGCAGATTCGTGATGGCGCCAGTGAGGCGGTGGATGCCGTGAGCATGTTTGCCAATGAGCGAGTGCCGGATTAAGCCTTGTGCAAGGCAGGTATTCCGCGTCGCGGCCTTCGCGAGCAAGCTCGCTCCCACAGGGATTAAGTCGATCACAATAGTTGTGAACACCCCGGCCACCTGTGGGAGCGAGCTTGCTCGCGAAGAGGCCGGCCGCCACAACGCAGGGCTATAGTGACTAAACGCCCCACGTCCTGCCGAGTGCATCATGACCACTGAAAAACCCGCAACGCCTCACACATCTACCGTCGATCACCTGCGCTTCCACCGCCCCCACGCCCACCTCAACACCACCTTCGGCAATGACAAGTTTGCTCTGCGGGCCGAGGCGTTTGCGCGGTTCTTCGGCACGCCGCTGTTTCTCGGCGCGCAGACCGTGATCGTCGCGGTGTGGATCGGCCTCAACGTGTCGGGCGTGACGCAATACGACGTCTATCCGTTCATCCTGCTCAACCTGGCGTTCAGCCTTCAGGCCGCCTACGCCGCGCCGCTGATTCTGCTGGCCCAAACCCGTCAGGCCGCGCGCGACAAGGCGCAGGCCGATGCCGACGCACAACACCGTGAAGCGCTGGCACAGGCCAATACCGAGCGTCAGGCCGAGGCCGCGAAGAACACCGCGCAACTGCTTGAGCTGCTGGAGCAGAACACCCGCCTGACCGAGATGACCAAAAACCTCACCGAACGCATCGCCAGCCTGACCAGCGAGCTGCACGATCACATGCGTCAGAACCCGCAGCGCTGATCACGGCAAACGCAGCGCCCGCCCCAACTCATCGAACAACGTCACCACCGAACGCAGGGCTCGGCAATCCGGGCGCGTCAGCAACCACAGCGCGGTGTCGTAACCGTGCAGCGGTTCGCTTAACGGCTGCATACCTTCGGTGATGAGAAAGTCCGGTAACGCCGCCACGCCGAGGCCCGCACGAACCAGCTCCGTCACCGACAGCATGCTGTTGCAGCGATACCCCGGCGTCACGCCGGGCAAGTGCTGGTGGCGCCAGGCGACGGTCGGGTGATCGGGAAAGAAATCGTCCGGGGCGATCCAGGTCAGCGCCGCCAGATCCGTCGCATCGAAGTTCTGCAGATAGCGCGCACTGGCGCAGACCCGGTAGGAAATCTTCGCCAGTTGCCGTCCGACCAGATGCTCCGGCGGTGTACGCGTCAGGCGCAGAGCGATGTCGGCATCACGGCGGCTGAGGTTGGCGAAATCATTCGAGGTGCTCAGCTCCAGGGTCAGCGCCGGGTAATTCGGCATGAACTGCGCCAGCGCCGGTAGCAGCAGGTTCTGCAATACCGAATCGGTGCAGGTCAGGCGCACCGTGCCGCTGACCACTTCGCCGCCCTGTTCCACGCCGATACGGGCCGCGTCCAGTGCCTGTTCGGCGCGTTCGGCTTGCTCGGCCAGTGTCTGCGCGAGGGTGGTCGGCAAGTAACCGGCACGGCTTTTTTCGAACAGTTGTTGACCGAGCGCGGCTTCGAGACGGCGCACGGCGCGGAACACCGTCGACACATCGACCTTCAACAACCTTGAAGCCCGGGCCAGAGAGCCGCCACGCACCAAGGCCAGAATCAGGGCCAGATCGGAGTAGTCGAGTTGATAGTGCGTGGCTGCATTGATCACTTGGGGAAACGCCAATATTGAGTGCGTGAACGCCAATCTATAGTGAGCGCTATCAATCAACAAGCGCAGGGAATCCCATGCAACATAGCGCCCTCCGTATCGCCCTGATCGGCGATTACGATCCGCAAGTCACCGCTCACCAAGCCATTCCTGTCGCCCTCGGACGGGTCGCCGAACACCTCAACCGGCACGTGCAATTCGAATGGCTGCCCACCGAGCAGATCCACGCCGATACATCGCTCGAACGGTTCGATGGTTTCTGGTGCGTACCCGCCAGTCCTTACAAAAGTGAAGAAGGCGCACTGCGAGCGATCCGTTTTGCCCGCGAACAGCAGCGCCCTTTCCTCGGCACCTGTGGCGGTTTTCAACATGCGGTGCTGGAGTTTTCCCGCAACGTGTTGGGTTGGGTCGATGCCGAACATGGTGAAACATCCCCCGATTCTGAACGCGCGGTACTCACGCCGTTGACCTGCTCCTTGGTCGAAGCGGTGGACAGCATCCATCTGGTGCCCGGTTCGTTGATCGCCAAGGCGTACGAAACGTCGCAGATTCGTGAAGGCTATCGCTGCCGCTACGGTGTGAATCCGCAGTTCGAACGGCAACTGTTGAACGATCGGCTACACGCCGTGGGTCATGATTCGTCAGGGGATTTGCGCGCCATTGAGCTCAAGGATCACCGGTTCTTTGTCGCGACGCTGTTTCAGCCGGAACGCGCGGCGCTCAAAGGGCAGATGCCACCTCTGGTGCGCGCGTTTGTCGAAGCTTGCGCGCAGGCACGTTGATGACTTCCTGCTTTGCGGTGATTTTTACTTCGACCCGAACCGCGGGTGACAACGGCTATGCCGACGCGGCTGAGCGCATGGAATTGTTGGTGCGCGAACAGCCGGGGTTTCTCGGGGTGGAATCGGTTCGCGGCGCGGATGGTGTCGGGATTACAGTTTCGTACTGGGAAAGCGAGGCGGCCATTCTGGCGTGGCGGCAGAACCCCGAGCATCGGTTGATTCAGCAGCGTGGACGCTCGGAGTGGTATTCGGCGTTTCATACGCGGGTGTGCAAGGTCGAACGCGAGTATCGGTTCAATCAATGATGTTAGTGATGAACTCACCGGCCTCATCGCTGGCAAGCCAGCGATGAGGCCGGGACAGCCACTAAAAAACTTCAGCCCCGCACCAGACTGCGCACCGCAACAATCTCCGGCACTTCAACCTTGCTCATATACACCCGTAACGGCGCGGTGATGTTGATCCGCTCGTCGATATTCTGATCCAGCAACAATTGAATCAACTCACGTTTAAGCGTCATGGTCTGCGCCGTTGCCGGTGCCCAAACGAATTCATTCACAGGAATAATGCCGTCATCCGCCACGTCCATGCCGAACGAATCTTCGCTGAAGCGCACGATGTATTGACCGGTCTTGCGGTTGAGGCCGACAAACCCCTTGAGATCGTCGGCAGCCTGGCAGATGAGTTGAGAGGTGATGCGCATGGTAAACCTCACGAAAAATGATCGATGGTTTACACGCAGGGCAACTGAGCGGCGCGCCCTCTGCCGGAGCGTCTGCCGTGGGCAAGCGTACTGCAAACCGCGCCACAAAAGTGCAGGAAAAATCGCATTTAATACGTTTATGTCGGTCTTGCGATAGCACGCAATCGATTCAGTTGTTAAAAGGTACGTCTTTGAAAATGCCCTGCGAAAGGAACTCGAACATGCCCGCTACTTTCACCAAAAGCGCTCTGGTCCTGAGCCTGCTGCTCGGCTTCGGTCAGGCGCACGCCGCCAGCCACAGCGATCCGAAGGCGATTGCTGCTGCCAACGGCATCCCGCACCCGGCGGTGATCGCTCACCGTGGTGCGTCCTTCGATGCCCCGGAATCCACCGCCGCGTCCTACAAACTGGCTCGCGACCTGGGCGCCGATTACCTGGAAATGGACCTGCAGCGCAGCAAGGACGGCGTGCTGTTCGCCCTGCACGACGACAATCTGCAACGCACCACCGACGTCGCCACCAAGTTTCCAGAGCGCAAGGACGCCTCGGCCACCGCGTTCACCATGGCCGAACTGAAAACCCTCGACGCCGGCAGCTGGTTCAACGCCAAGTACCCGGATCGCGCCCGCCCGTCCTACGCCGGGCTGAAAATTCTCACCCTCGATGAAATCATCGACATCGCCCAGGCCAATCCGCAACACAAGCCGGGTCTGTACATCGAGACCAAAGAGCCGCAACTGTTTCCGGGGATCGAGAAAGACCTGAAAGAGAAACTGCAGGATCGCGGCTGGCTGAGCCCGGCCGGTTCGAAACTGGCGAAGAGCGCACTGGGCGTTGGTCAGGGCAAAGGCAAGGTGATCCTGCAGACGTTCGAGAAAAACAGCCTCGCCCTGCTGGAAAAAGAAATGCCGCAAGTGCCGAAAATCCTCCTGCTGTGGGTTGGCGAAGGCAGTATCGAGCCGAAATCGAAAGTGACCTTTGCCGAGTCCGGCGAGAAAGACAAAAACGTGTTCTACGGTAAACAAGAGCCAAAGTCCGAAGCCGAATTCAAGCAATGGGTGGATTACGCCAAGGCCCAGGGTGCAATCGGCACCGGCCCTTCGGCGAAGTTGACCAAGGGCGGCGACCAGAGCTATTCGGATCTGGTGCAACCATGGATGAACCAATACACCCACGACCAGGGCATGCTGGTGCACGTTTACACTGTTGATGAGCCGGTGGACTTCGAGAAAGTCATGGCGGCCGGTGTCGACGGCATCTTCACCAACCGCGCCAGCGAACTGTTGAAATTCTACAAACGTCCGGCGGCCGGCAGTGTTGATCAGGTGTTGAAGAACAACGGGTTCTGATCCGAAACCCGGATGCCCGCATCGCGAGCAGTCTCACTCCCACAAGGGCACTGCGCGCGATGCGTTGTTTTAAGGGTGAATTAAGTTGCGCGAGCTAATCTGAACTCACTTCAACAGAACACGCACTTAAACAAGCAAGGAACGAACTTATGAAAACTTTGACTGCCCTGTTTACCGCCGCTGCCCTGACCCTCACCGCTGGCCTGGCCCAGGCTGATGTTCGCGTCGACCAGATTCCTGAACTGGTCAAGTCCGGCAAGATCAAGTCGCTGGAATCGATGAACGCCGAAGCGCTGAAACTGCATCCGGGTGCGACTATTACTGACACTGACTTGGATAACCACTTCAATGGTTATGAGTATGAAGTTGAATTGAAGACGGCTGATGGCAAAGAGTTCGACGTGGACTTTGATGCAACTACCGGCAAGGTGCTGAGCAACAAGCAAGACACTTGATTGAAAGCACCACCAAAAGCCGCACGATTGAAAGATCGTGCGGCTTTTTTGTGTCTGGTGTTTGGCTTTGTTGATGCGTTGCCAGTGAGATTTTCTCCCCCTCACCCCAGCCCTCTCCCCCAAGGGGGCGAGGGGAAAGGGAGCAGACCGCGGGCTATTCAAGGCCTGATTTCGACTCGATATTTCAGGTCGGCGTACCTCGAATAGTCACCACGGCCAGCCCCCCTCTCCCTCTGGGCGAGGGGAAAGGGAGCAGACCGCGGGTTATTCAGGACCTGATTTCGACTCGATATTTCAGGTCGGCGTACCTCGAATAGTCACCACGGCCAGCCCCCCTCCCTCTGGGCGAGGGGAAAGGGAACAGACCGCGGGCTATCCAAGGCCTGAGTAAGACTCGATATTTCAGGTCGGCGTAACTCACATAATCACCACGGTCAGTCCCCTCTCCCTCTGGGAGAGGGTTAGGGTGAGGGGAAAGGGCATCACGCCGAGGTGCTGACCAGCGAACCCGAAGTGCTCGAGTCGGAATCCTGCAACGCCTGCAACAGCGAGGCTGTTGCGGTGGACAGGGACGCTGAAGTAGCGGTGATCTGCGCTTGTGCGGCAGCCACCTCGGCGACCTTAGCATCAGAGTTTTCCTGCTTCGCCTGCGCCGCTTGCAAGGCTTGCTGCTCCTCCTGCAATTGCTTCTGCAGTTCGGCAATCTGCTTGCGCAGTTCTTTCACCGAATCCGATTCTTCACTGCTGGAATCGCTGTCACCCGCAGGTGCTGCACCACCGCCCGCAGCCACTTTGCTGGTGTCCGCTTTCACGCCAGTGCTGGCGGCTGCCGTGGTCGAAGTATCGTCACCGACGTCGCTGATCGCGGTTTTGCTGGTGGGTGTGGTGACGGTCTGATTGATCGAAACAGAAGTGATGCTGACCATGGAACGGCTCCAATGCCGGTTATAGATAACCGGTCATCGACCATGCTCACCAGCAATTGAGATCGACTGTGTACCGACTCGGTATCCAAACCGGTACATACGGAAAATGCTTGCAGTTGAGGTCATCCGGCGTTCACCAAATCGTCACACTCCCTCGCGATGATGCGGCTCAGGTCAATCTGTAAACCCTGCGCCAAACGCCCTACTCGCAGCGAGCCTTCATGAACCACAGTCTCGATATCAGCCATCGCGATCCCGATCTGTTTGGCCTGCTCTACGGCTATCGTTTTCTGCCCGGCGAACGCGGTCGTGAAGTCGATTCGGCCACGGCGTTGCGCTGTTTGCAGGACGACAGCGACAGCGGCGAATTTCTTTGGCTGCACCTGAATCTGGCGCATGCGGCATGCGAGCGCTGGATGAAAAGTCATCTGCAATTGCCCGAAGAGTTTTTCGAGGCGCTGCACGAAGGCTCGCGGTCGACGCGCATCGAACATGTCGACTCGGCATTGCTGGCGGTGGTCAACGATGTGGTGTTCAACCTCAGCAGCATGGTCTCCTCCGACGTGTCGACGCTGTGGGTCTGTGTGCGCAGCCAACTGATCGTCAGCGCGCGTCTGCAACCGCTGCATTCGGTGGACAAATTGCGCTCATCGGTGAAGGCCGGCGAACGCTTTCGTTCGCCTTCGGAACTGCTCGTGCATTTGCTGCGCGATCAAGGCGAAGTGCTGACGCAGATCGTGCGCAAGACCAGCATGAGCGTTGATCAGGTCGAAGACGAATTGCTCTCCTCGCGGCTGTCGACCAACCGTGCCGAACTCGGTGCCAACCGGCGGGTGCTGGTGCGTTTGCAACGGCTGCTGGCGCTGGAGCCGGGTTCATTGCTGCGTCTGCTCAATCGGCCACCGCCCTGGTTGCAGAAGGAGGACGTCAAGGAGCTGCGCAAATCCACCGAGGAATTTGCGCTGATCATCAACGACCTCACTGCCCTCGGCGAGCGGATCAAACTGCTCCAGGAAGAGATCGCCGCCAATCTCAATGAACAGAGCAACCGCACGCTGTTCACCCTGACCGTGGTCACGGTGCTGGCGCTGCCGATCAACATCATTGCCGGTTTCTTCGGAATGAATGTGGGCGGGGTGCCGTTGGCGCAGGATCCGCAGGGGTTCTGGATACTGGTCGCACTGGTGGCGACGTTTACCGTGATTGCCGGGCGTTGGGCGTTTCGTAAACGCGGAGATTACTGACCACGGAATGTACTACCACCACAGATACCCTGTGGGAGCGAGCTTGCTCGCGAAGACGGAGTGTCAGTCACCATCATTGTCGGATGACACACCGCTTTCGCGAGCAAGCTCGCTCCCACAGGGATCTTCTTCAGTCTTCAGATCAGCGGTGGGGCTAAAGCCGCAAACACTGACATGGCGCAGTCTCTCTGTAACATTCTGCAACGATCATGGGCGACACTCCTTCCCTCGCTCAGGATTGTCCTGCTATGGCTACTCCCTCCCTGACCGCCAGCCCTGCTCCCGCCGCCAGCGGCAGGCCGGCCCTTGATAAGAAAACCGGCCCGTTCACCTACGTGATCTTTTTCGCGGTGCTGGCCATGGGGATGCTGTTCACCGCCTACAGCCTGATGCACGACATGCACGAGCTGGGCACGGTGGTCACCACGTGGACGCCGTTTCTGTTGCTCGGTGTGGCGCTGCTGATTGCCTTGGGCTTTGAGTTCGTCAACGGTTTCCACGACACCGCCAACGCCGTCGCGACGGTGATCTACACCCACTCGCTGCCGCCAAATGTGGCCGTGGTCTGGTCGGGGTTCTTCAACTTCCTCGGCGTGCTGCTCTCCAGTGGCGCGGTGGCGTTCGGGATCATCGCGTTGCTGCCGGTGGAATTGATTCTGCAGGTCGGTTCGTCTGCCGGGTTCTCGATGATTTTCGCCCTGCTGATCGCGGCGATCCTGTGGAACCTCGGCACCTGGTGGCTGGGTTTGCCGGCATCGTCGTCGCACACCTTGATCGGTTCGATTATCGGTGTCGGTGTGGCCAACGCCTTGATGCACGGCCGCGACGGTACCAGCGGTGTCGATTGGGCGCAGGCGACCAAGATCGGTTACGCCTTGCTGCTGTCGCCGCTGGTGGGTTTCGGTTGTGCGGCGCTGTTGCTGCTGGCGTTGCGCGCATTCGTGAAAAATCGTTCGCTGTACAAGGCCCCGGAAGGCAACACCCCGCCGCCCTGGTGGATTCGCGGCTTGCTGATCGCCACCTGCACCGGCGTGTCCTTTGCTCACGGCTCCAACGACGGCCAGAAAGGCATGGGCCTGATCATGCTGATTCTGGTCGGCACCCTGCCGATGGCCTATGCCTTGAACCGCACCATGCCGGAAGAACAGTCGCTGCAGTTTGCCGCCGTGGCGCAAGTCACCCAGCAAGCGTTGATGAAAAGCGCACCGCTGCCGTCGCCGGCCGATCCGCGTGCGGTGCTCTCCGATTACGTGCGCAGCAAGGACGCCACGCCGCAACTGATTCCCGCCCTCGCCGCCATCACCGGGCACATCGGTGAAGAGGTCAAGGGCTACGGTTCGCTGGCGAAAGTGCCGGCCGAAGCCATGGGCAACGTGCGTAATGACATGTACCTGGCCAGCGAAAGCATTCGCCTGATGGACAAGAACAAGGTCGGCAATTTCGACGCTGACACCAGCAGCAAGCTGCAACTGTTCAAGCAGCAGATCGACAACGCCACACGCTTTATTCCGCTGTGGGTGAAGATCGCCGTGGCCATCGCGCTCGGGCTGGGCACCATGGTCGGCTGGAAACGGATTGTGGTAACGGTCGGCGAGAAGATCGGCAAGACCCATCTGACCTATGCGCAGGGCGCCTCGGCGGAAACCGTGGCGATGTTGACCATTGGCGCGGCGGACATGTTTGGTTTGCCAGTGTCGACGACGCATGTGTTGTCGTCCGGTGTGGCCGGGACCATGGTCGCCAATGGCGGCGGGTTGCAGATGAAGACCATCCGTAATCTGTTGATGGCGTGGGTGCTGACGTTGCCGGCGGCGATCCTGCTGTCAGGCAGCCTCTACTGGCTGTTCACCCAGATCTTCTGACCGACGAAGATCCCCTGTAGGAGTGAGCCTGCTCGCGATGGCGGTGTATCAGTCAACATTGATTGAACTGACACACCGCTATCGCGAGCAGGCTCACTCCTACAGTTTTGACCGGTGTTCAGGTTCAGAGCGCGGAGCGGATCAGATCGCCGAGCCAATCCATGAACACGCGCACTCGCAAAGGTAGGTGTCGCTGCCTGGCATAGAGCAATGAAATGCCCATCGCCGGCGCGGTGAATTGCGGCAGCACGGTGACCAGTTCGCCGTTATCCAGATGCGGCTGCAAGCCGGTGCGCGGCACCTGGGTCAGGCCGAAACCGCCCAGGCATGCCGCCTCGTAAGCATCGGTGCTGTTGACCGTGACACTGCCGGCCATCGGCAAGCGTTTAACCTGCCCGCCCTCCTCATACACAAACCCTTCCGAACGCGAACCGAGCACGCCGACGTAGTGCACCAGTCGATGCTGCGCGAGATCTTCCAGCGTCTGTGGCACGCCGTAGCGTGCGAGGTACGCGGGGCTGGCGCAGTTGACCATCTGGAAGTCGCCGAGGTGCCGCGCGACCACCGACTGATCCGGTTGCGCACCGATGCGCACCACGCAATCGAAACCTTCGCTGAGCAAATCGACGCGGCGGTCGGTGCTGCTGATTTCCAGCTCCAGATTCGGGTGGCGCTCCATGAACTGCGGCAGGCGCGGCATGATCAGGCGCCGCGCAAGAATGTTCGGCATGTCGACCCGAATGCGCCCGGTCAGCGCAGCCTCGTCCTGACGGAACAACCCCTCGATCTCGTCCATGTGCGAGAGCAAGTCCTTGCTGCGTTCGTACAGCACCAGACCGTCCTGGGTCGCCTGCACTTTGCGCGTGGTGCGGTGCAGCAGGCGTGTGCCGAGCAGGGTTTCCAGGGCCTGCACATGCTCGGACACCGTTGAGCGGGGCAGTCCGAGGTTCTCGCCAGCGAGGGTAAAACTCGACAGTTCGCTGACCCGGACGAAGGTGCGCAGCAATTCCAGTTTGTTCATGACAGGGCCTTTTATTGTTCGGATGAACCGACAAGTGATTCCGGTTCAGGTCTGTTTATCACCTCTGGCCGGACAAATAAACTTACTCCCGTCTCCACTGACCGCAATCGAGGAAGCCTTCATGAACCGCAAAATCGCATTGATCACCGGCGCCAGCCGTGGCCTCGGTAAAAACGCCGCGCTGCATCTCGCCGCTCAGGGCATCGACATTATCGGCACCTACAACAGCCGCGCCGATGAAGCCCAGGCGCTGGTAACCGAACTGCAGGCACTCGGCGCAAAAGCCGTGATGCTGCAACTGGACGTCGGCCGCAGCGAAAGCTTTGCCGATTTCGGTAAACACGTTGAGCAAACGTTACAGCAGACGTTCGACCGTCAGCGCTTTGATTTCCTGATCAACAATGCCGGAATCGGCGTGCATGCGCTGTTTGCCGAGACCACGCCGGAGCAGTTCGATCTGTTGATGAACATTCAGTTGAAAGGGCCGTTCTTCCTGACCCAGCAATTGCTGCCGCTGATCAACGACGGCGGGCGGATCATCAATATTTCCAGCGGCCTGACCCGCTTCAGCCTGCCGGGCTATGGCGCTTATGCGGCGATGAAAGGCGCGATGGAAGTGCTGACCCGTTATCAGGCCAAGGAGCTGGGTGCGCGGCAGATCGGCGTGAACATTCTCGCCCCGGGCGCGATCGAGACTGACTTCGGTGGTGGCACAGTGCGCGACAATTCGGCGGTGAATGCGATGGTTGCCAGCAACACCGCGCTGGGCCGTGCCGGGCAGCCGGATGATATTGGCGGTGCGTTGGCGCTGCTGCTGTCCCCGGGCGGACAGTGGATCAATGGCCAACGGGTTGAGGCCTCCGGCGGCATGTTCCTCTAACCAACGCTGAAACGTTGTCCCGTGTAGGAGCAGCTTGCGGCCGTTCCTACACGGGGGGTGTCAGTTCTGGCAGACGTCGCGGGTCACGAAGCGCTGACGCACGACGTCATAACCCCAGTGATACACATAGGTGTACGGCAGGAAAAACAGCAGCACACCGATGTCGAGCAAAAACGCCTGCCACAGGGTGACCGACAGCCACCAGGCAATCAGTGGCACGCCCATCACGATCAACCCACCTTCGAACAGCAGCGCGTGCACCACACGCACCCAGGCGTTGTGTGCAACGTTTATGCGCGCCAGCATACGGTCGAAGAAACGGTTGAACACCACGTTCCAGCCCAGCGCCAGCAACGCGATCAACACGGTCACCGCGCCCATTTCAAGCATCGGTTTTTGCATGACCCACGCCAGCAACGGGGTGCAGATCAGGATGGCCAGCAGTTCGAAACCAACGGCCTGAAAAATACGTTCCGTGAGGGATTTGTGAGCCGTCATGGCTTGACTCCTTGAGTGAAGATGATTGCCATGATCTCCGCTCACATCGATACTTCATAACCAATAACCATCGATCAAGGCGATAGTTGATGATCTCGCATGAAGTGCTGTTGGCGTTTGTCCAGGCGGCGACCCAAGGCTCTTTTTCGGCAGCAGCGCGCAAACTCGGGCGCAGTCAGTCGACCATCAGCGCGGCGGTGGCCAGCCTTGAGATCGATCTGGATCTGCTGTTGTTCGATCGCAGCAGCCGCAAACCGACCCTGACCCCGGCCGGGCACGTGATGTTGCAACGCGCCGAAGCGATTCTGGCGGCGAGCAGTCGTCTGGAAATGACCGCGCGGCAGTTGTCGCAAGGTGTCGAGCCGAAGCTGACCGTGGCGATTTCCGACACTTACCAGTCGGACCGTTTTGAAGCGGCACTGGTCGGGTTTGAGCAGCGTTATCCGGATCTGGAGCTGGAATGCCTGATCGCTGAGTGCGATGACCTGGTTGAATTGGTCCAGCGTGGTCGTGCGCATCTGGCGTTCGCCGAAATGCAAGAGAGCTACCCGCCGGATCTGGTCACCTCGACCGTGGCCGAACGCACGGAAATCGCCTTGTTCGTCAATCGCGACCACGCGCTGGCCAAGCTTGATCATGTTGACCAGCACATCCTGGAACAGCACCGCGAATTGCGTCTGGCGACCATCGTCAATCCCTACGACAGTCGCGGGAAGGGTCGGGTGTGGTCGGCGCCGAGTTATCTGATGCTGCTGGAAATGGCGGAGAAAGGTTTTGGCTGGGCGCCGCTGCCGCGTTGGCTGGCGCAGCGTTTTGGCAATGATCTGCTGGTGGAATTGAAGGTGCGCGGCTGGCCGAAACCGGTGTTTGTCGATGCCTTGTGGTCGCGCCTGTATCCACCGGGGCCGGCAGGGAGTTGGTTACTGAGCAAGATGCTGGAATAGCAGCGCTGCCAATCGCTGGCAAGCCTGAAGTCAAAAGCCCCTCACCCCAGCCCTCTCCCGGAGGGAGAGGGGGCCGACCGAGGTGTCTTGCGTCGTACATCGACCTGAGAGACCGAGTCGATTAAGGATTCACTACGACCTTAAACCTCAACCAGATTGGGTCGATTATGGATTTCATTTCGACCGTACCTCGACCAGATTGGGTCGATAATGGATTCAAAACCGATCGCTCAAGTCGGTGAACCTCTCCAATATCCCCCAATCAGTCCCCTCTCCCTCTGGGAGAGGGCTAGGGTGAGGGCAATTCCAGCGCCGAAAGCCGCCCTTCAATAAACCGCCGCTCCGGCTCCTGCCGGGTCAATTCCAACGCCCGCAAATACGCCGCCCTCGCCTCTTCCACCCTGCCCAACTGCCGACAAAACTCCGCCCGCGCCGAATGCGCCAAGTGGTAATCCTGCAACTCGCCGCGCTGCAAAATCCCCTCAATCAGATTCAACCCCGCCAGCGCCCCGTCACGCTTGGCCACCGCCACCGCTCGATTCAATTCAATCACCGGCGAAGGCACCGCGCGCAACAGCACGTCATACAAACCAACGATCTGCTCCCAGTCGGTTTCTGCTGCTGACGGCGCCTCGGCATGCACCGCCGCAATCGCCGCTTGCAGGCAATACGGCCCGAACCGCCGCGTGGTCAGCGCGCGCTCGACCAGCGCACACCCTTCGGCGATCAGATCGGTATCCCAGCGTGCGCGATCCTGATCATCCAGCAACACCAGTTCACCGTCCGGCGAAGTACGCGCCGAGCGTCGTGATTCGTGCAACAGCATCATTGCCAATAAACCCATGACCTCCGGCTCCGGCAACAACTCCATCAACAACCGCCCCAGCCTGATCGCTTCACGGGTCAGATCTTCACGGGTCAACTCCGCCCCGCCCGAGGCCGAATAGCCCTCGTTGAACACCAGATAAATCACCCGCAAAACGCTGTCGAGGCGCTCGGGCAATTCGCTCAGGCTCGGCACTTGATAGGGGATTTTCGCGTCACGGATCTTGGCTTTGGCACGCACAATGCGCTGGGCAATCGCCGCCGGGGCCGAGAGAAAGGCACGGGCGATTTCCTCGGTGGTCAGGTCGCAGACTTCGCGCAAGGTCAGCGGCACTTGCGCATCCGCCGCCAGCGCCGGGTGGCAGCAAGTGAAGATCAGCCGCAGACGATCGTCTTCCACGTCTTCGCCACTCCAGTCGGCCTGTTCGAGCTCTTGCAGTTGCGCCAACAACAACGGCTGCGAGGCCTTGAACCGTGCACGGCGGCGCAACACATCAATCGCCTTGAAGCGCCCGGTGGACACCAGCCAGGTGCGCGGGTTGTCCGGCACGCCGTCGCGCTGCCAGCGCTCGACCGCGACGAAGAACGCCTCGTGCAAGGCTTCTTCGGCGAGGTCGAAATCACCCAGCAAGCGAATCAGCGTGGCCAGAATCCGCCGCGAGTCTTCGCGGTAGACCTGCTCGACCCGCGCCCCGACCTCAGACATTCAACTGCCGAACGGGGCGCACTTCAACACTGCCCACCCGCGCTGCGGGAATGTTGCCGGCAACCTGAATCGCTTCGTTGAGATCCTTGGCATCAATCAGGTAGAAACCGGCCAGTTGCTCCTTGGTTTCGGCGAACGGGCCGTCGGTGATCGACAACTTGCCGTTGCGCATGCGCACCGTGGTGGCGGTCTGCACCGACTCCAGCGCTTCAGCGGCAACCATCCGCCCGCTGCCCTGAATCGACTCGGCGTAGGCCCAGCATTCGGCGTCTTCCGGGCTGTCGGGCGACGAATGCAGCAGGCGCTCATCGCTGTAGACCAGGCATAAATACTTCATGGCGTTCTCCTGAATCGGACGGATCAACTATGGCTGAAGATCAGGGGGTCACATCGAACAGGGTCGCGCCGCTCATCGGATCGAACGGCGCTGACCAGTGTTCGTGGGCGATTTTCCACGCCCCGCCGATCTGCCGATAGCAGGCGGTGACGCGCATCCAGCAGCTCTGGGTTTCGCCCTTCTCATTGGTGCCGCCGCAGTTCGCCACCCAGTGGGCGAAGGCGATGTTGTCGGCGCTTTCGATGGCGATTTCATGGAACTCGAAAATGTGCGGGCCGGGGCACATTTCCATGCACTCGACCCAATGTGCGCGGTAGGCGGCCTTGCCTTTGAATTGCAGGGCCTTGATTGCGTCGAAGGAGACGATGTCGTCGGCGTACAAGGCCATGACTTTCTCCACGTCCTTGGTCATGACGGCTTCGCGATAGGTGTTGATCAAGGTCTGAATTTCAGCGTGTGCGTTCATGGTGTTCTCCGTATTTTTTGTTGTGAAGACACTTCTAGTCGCTCGGCGAACGGGAAGATCGACAGGCGAAACAAAAAATTTCCGCAGAAGACAAAATCGCTAGAATCCGAGGCTCATCTTTGTAGGAAAAAGGAAATTCCCGTGTCAGCCCAACTCGTGCCGTACGACAGCCTGAACGCCTTGCAGCGTCAGCAAGTCGAGGCGATTGAAATCCATGCCGAGCAGATCAAGTTCTCCGGCGATATCCATGGCGCCTTGCACACCCTGCTGTCGAAACCCGGCCCCGGCGTAAAAGGTTTTGCGTTGCTGGCGGATGACGTACCGGTGGCATTTCTCTTGCTCAAGCGCCCGCCGGTGTTGCCGGCCTGGGCCGATCAATACAGCGCCACTTTGCACGCGCTGCAGGTCGATCGCCGGGCGCAGGGCAAGGGCTACGGCAAGGCGTGTCTGCAAGCGTTGCCAGAAGTTGCGCGGCAGGCGTGGCCGGAGATCAAGGGGCTGGAATTGTCGGTGGATGCCGACAATGACGCTGCAATTGCGCTGTATGCCAAGCACGGTTACGTCGACAGCGGCGAAGCATACAAGGGCCGGATCGGTTACGAACGGCGCATGGGCCTGTTTTTCTAAGTCATCGAGGGAAGCACGATGATCGATTCAATCGAAGCGCTGGAAGCGATTTACGGACTGCCCCACGAGCGGGCGGTGCGCAAGCAGATCGGTTTTCTTAACGAGGATTATCAGGCGATGGTGCGGGTCTCGCCGCTGGTGATTGTCAGCTCGGTGGGCGCCGATGGCCTGGATAATTCGCCGCGCGGTGACAAAGCCGGGTTTGTGCGGATTATTGACGAACATACGCTGGCGTTGCCCGATCGCCCGGGCAACAACCGCATCGATACGCTGCGCAATGTGCTGCATGATTCGCGGGTGTCGCTGTTGTTTATCATCCCAGGGATTGGCGAGACGTTGCGGGTCAATGGCACGGCGATGATCAGCGCCGATCCGCAGTTGCTGGAAAGCTTTGCGGTGAATGGCAAACCGGCGAAAACGGTGTTGCTGGTGACGGTGGAGGCGGCGTTTTTTCATTGTTCAAAAGCGTTCGTCCGCTCGGATGCGTGGAACCCGGAAACCCACCTGCCGCGCTCGGCCCTGCCCTCTGCCGGCGCTTTCCACAAGCGCCTGAATGACGGGCAGTTCGATGCCGAGACCTACGACCGTGAAGCCCCGAGAAGAGTAAACGACACCCTTTACTAAACGCGGATTTTCAAACGCCACAACACCCTGTGGGAGCGAGCCTGCTCGCGAAAGCGTCATATCAGTCAACAAATTGGTTGGCTGACACGGCCTCTTCGCGAGCAAGCTCGCTCCCACAGTTTTGATCAGTGCTGGGTCAGAGGGTCAGGATCATCTCGTGCCACGCCATCCCGCCGTGATCCGACTCCGACGGTTTGATATAGGCAAAACCAAACCCGGCATACAACGGAATATGCTGTTCCTTGCACATCAGATGAATCGTCGCCTTGTCCATCCCGCGCATCCGCTCGATGAACTCGGCCATCAAGCGTTTGGCCAGACCCTGGCCCTGATAATCCGGGTGCACCACCACCGACATGATTACCACGTTCGGCCCTTTCGGGTCATGGCCGATCAGTTCCTTGAACGCCTCGTCCGACATCTGCACATCGAACGCCGCGCCCGCGTTGACGAACCCGGCGACCTCGCCGTCGACCTCGGCAACGATGAAGCCTTCCGGCCATGTCGCGATGCGCGTGGCGATCTTTTCGCGGGTCGCCGCTTCGTCACCTTCATAGGCAACGGTTTCGATGGCGTAGCAGCGGTCAAGATCGGCGGCGGTGACGTTGCGGATAACGGTGTTCATGGCGGCTCGGAAATCAACAGAAGAAAGTGCCGAAAGCATAAAGGAATCGCGAGGGCATATCGATCCGCACGCGACGCAAACGAATGAGGCGGATCCTTTGATCCGCCTCATCGCGGTGGTCTCAAACCTTGGTATCGACCGGCACGCATATCTCCAGTTTGCCGGTGTGCAGCCGCGGATTGAAATCCGCGCTGTAACGCTCCAGTTCCGGGGCATTGAGCTCAACGTAGTGCGAGCCCGGCAGCCAGGTCTTGTAAATGTATTGCAGGGTTTGCGGCAATTGTTCGAGCGGTCCCTTGTGCTCGAACACTGCGTACTGCCGGGGCAGCACTTCGACCCACTGGTAGATCTTCTGGTCGAGGTCATCGAGCTTGCTGATTTCCACCCCGGCGATGTAATCGAAGCCGCCCTTGCCGTCGAAATTGCAACACACACCGTAAGTCACTTCGTTCTTTTGCCCCGGGATCTTCCCCAGGTGCGGCAAGAACTTTTCCCACAGCGCCGGAATGTCTTTGGCGGTGTCTTGGGTAAATCGACCGCGAAAACCTGCAATCAGCAGGAAGTGTCCATGTTCGAAGCGAGGTTCAGCCACTTCGACGCGTGTTTGCTCATCCATGACTCGGCTCCTGACGCAAAAGATGGGTACGGCTGGGAGTATAGAAAGCCCGATCCAATTCGCACGGTTACAGCGCGTGCAACTGCTCGACGGCGCCCGAACCGACGAATTCGTTATAGCCAGATACGATCACGTACACCGCGAAATAACAGAAGATCGCTGCCGATGCCAGGTAGGAATAGCGCAACAGCTTGTCGCCCAGCAGCTTGCCGCCGTGGCTCGCGGCGAAGCACAAACCGGCCGACCACAGCAGCCCGGCGCACAGGAACCCGCCGAGGAACAGCGCCGAACTCAGCGGGCCACCGCCGCCGGAACGGGCAATCAAGGTGCCGCCCACCGCCGCGAACCAGAGAATCGCGCTTGGCGATGACATGGCGAGAAAAATGCCCCGGAAGAACTCCTTGCGGTGGGAGTTCTGCCCCACCTCGGCTGTCTCGGCCAGTAGCGCCTCGTGATGGATGGCGGAGTAAATCATCTTCGCCGCAAAGTAGATCAGCAGCGCCGAACCACCGATCCACAGGACCCAGCGCACGGTTTCGTATTGCAGCAAAACGGTCATCCCGGCCAGCGCCAGCACCGCGTAAATCAGGTCACCGACGCAGGTGCCGAGGCCCAGCGCAAAGCCTTGAAAGTAACCGCGCTGCATCGCCAGCGTGATCATCGCGATGTTGGCCACGCCGATATCCAGGCACAGCGAAAGGCTCAGCAAGAAGCCGCTGGTGAATTCCATTAACCACTTTCCTTCGGAAAAAAATGTTTACAAACGGGCTGGACAGTATGCCATCAGCGCCCTTATCTTCCGCCACAGGTCACCGCAGTGACCAGCGTCGCTCGGACGGTTCCGGGCGCTTACGTTATCCGAGGCAACAATGGCCGAACAAGGTTCGCCGCGCCGCTTTGCGCGCATAGATCGACTCCCCCCTTACGTTTTCAACATCACCGCCGAGCTGAAGATGGCCGCCAGGCGTCGTGGTGAAGACATCATCGACTTGAGCATGGGCAACCCCGACGGGGCCACGCCGCCGCATATTGTCGAAAAACTCGTGCAAGTCGCCCAACGCGAAGACACCCACGGTTATTCGACGTCCAAAGGCATTCCGCGCCTGCGCCGGGCGATTTCCAATTGGTACAAGCAACGCTATGAGGTCGACATCGACCCGGAAAGCGAAGCCATTGTCACCATCGGTTCCAAGGAAGGCCTGGCGCATTTGATGCTGGCAACCCTGGATCAGGGCGACACCGTGCTGGTGCCGAACCCGAGCTACCCGATTCACATCTACGGCGCGGTGATTGCCGGCGCCCAGGTGCGTTCGGTGCCGCTGGTGCCGGGCGTGGACTTCTTCGACGAACTGGAACGGGCCATTCGCGGCTCGATCCCGAAGCCGAAAATGATGATCCTCGGCTTCCCGTCCAACCCCACCGCACAGTGCGTGGAACTGGATTTCTTTGAGCGGGTGATCGCCCTCGCCAAGCAGTACGACGTGCTGGTGATTCACGATCTGGCTTACGCCGACATCGTCTACGACGGCTGGAAAGCGCCGTCGATCATGCAGGTGCCGGGGGCCAAGGACATTGCGGTGGAATTCTTCACCCTGTCCAAGAGCTACAACATGGCCGGCTGGCGCATCGGTTTCATGGTCGGCAACCCGGAACTGGTCAATGCGCTGGCGCGGATCAAGAGCTACCACGACTACGGCACCTTCACTCCGCTGCAAGTAGCGGCAATTGCCGCGCTGGAAGGCGACCAGCAGTGCGTGCGCGACATCGCCGAGCAGTATCGCCAGCGCCGCAACGTGCTGGTCAAAGGTCTGCATGAACTGGGCTGGATGGTCGAGAATCCGAAGGCGTCGATGTACGTCTGGGCGAAAATTCCCGAAGCGTATGCGCATCTGGGTTCGCTGGAATTCGCCAAGAAACTGCTGGCCGAGGCCAAGGTCTGCGTCTCGCCGGGGGTTGGTTTTGGTGAGTATGGCGACGATCACGTGCGCTTTGCGCTGATCGAAAACCAGGACCGCATTCGTCAGGCCGTACGCGGGATTCGCGGGATGTTCCGGGCGGATGGCCTGGCCGCAAAAACTACCGCCTGACGCCTATCCCCCTGTGGGAGCGGGCTTGCTCGCGAAGGCGTCGTGTCAGCCGACATCAAAGCTGACTGACCCACCGCTTTCGCGAGCAAGCCCGCTCCCACAGGGTTTTGTGTTCAGCCGAGAAATCACATCCACAAAAAAACCGCATCGCTGCGGTTTTTTTGTGGGTGCTTGAAGCCGCTTAAACGAACAGCGACAACAGCAGGATAAAGCCCAACGCGACGATGGACAGGATGGTTTCCATCGCCGTCCAGGTCTTGAACGTCTCGGCCACGGTCATGTTGAAGTACTGCTTCACCAGCCAGAAACCGGCATCGTTGACGTGCGACAGGATCAACGAACCGGCGCCAGTCGCGAGTACCAGCAGCTCACGGTTGACGCCGGGAATCATCCCTACCACGGGCACGACAATGCCCGCGCCCGTGATGGTCGCCACCGTCGCCGAACCGGTCGCGATACGAATCACCGCCGCTACCAGCCACGCCAGCAGGATCGGCGAGATCTGTGCGCTGACCGCCATGTGGCCGATCACATCACCCACACCGCTGGTCACCAGCATCTGCTTGAAGCCACCGCCAGCACCGATGATCAGGATGATCGCCGCGGTTGGCGCCAGGCTCGCGTCGAGCCACTTGAGCATCTGCTGGGAGCCGATGCCCTGCTTGTACCCGAAGGTGTACAGCGACAGCAGCAACGCCAGCAGCAGTGCCGAGATCGGGTGACCGATCATGTCCATCCAGGTACGGAAGATGTGACCGTCCGGCAGCGCCACGTCAGCGAAGGTTTTCAGCAGCATCAGGAACACCGGCAACAGCACGGTGATCAGGGTGATGGTGAAGCTCGGCAGCTTCGCCGAGTCGTCGCTTTCGCGGGCCAGTTGATCGACCAGTTCCTGATTCGGGTGACCCGGAATGTGCTTGGCGATGAACGTACCGAAGATCGGACCGGCGATGATTGCGGTCGGCAGCGCAACGATCAGACCATAAAGAATGGTCTTGCCGATGTCGGCACCGAACACGCCGATGGCCAGCAGCGGACCCGGGTGCGGCGGCACCAGACCGTGCACGGCAGACAGGCCGGCGAGCAGCGGGATACCGATCTTGATGATCGACACACCAGTGCGACGGGCAACGATGAACACCAGCGGAATCAGCAGGACAAAGCCGATCTCGAAGAACAGCGGAATGCCCACCAGGAACGCGGCGAACATCATTGCCCACTGGACTTTGTCTTTACCGAACGCACGGATCAGGGTCTGGGCGATCTGATCGGCACCGCCCGACTCGGCCATCATTTTGCCGAGCATGGTGCCCAGCGCGAGGATGATGCCGACAAAACCGAGCACGCCACCGAAGCCGTCCTGGAACGCCTTGATGATGGTGCCGATCGGCATCCCGGAGGTCAGGCCGAGGAACGCCGCAGCGATGGTCAGGGAAATGAACGGGTGAAGCTTGAATTTGGTGATCAGGACGATCAGTCCAATCACCGTGACGACTGCATCGAGCAGCAGAAACGTGTCGTGGGACATGCCAAACATTGGGGGTGTCTCCTGGATTGTTGTTGTTATTAAAGCGGGTTAAACAGAAGTCGGGAGGACAGCGCTATCTCTTTCAACACACTCATACCGCCTGTTTCAGACCGTGGGCCTGCCACCAGACGTGAGCCTGGGACGCCAGTTCTTCAACGCTGTGGATCGAAGCATTCAACGCCAGCGTCAACGGCTCGCCCTTCGGCGATTCGAGGGTGGCGAACTGACTTTCGATCAACGTCGCCGGCATGAAGTGGCCCGGACGATGGGACACACGCTCAGCAGCGACTTCAGGGGTCAATTCAAGAAACACGAAGCCCAGGCCTGGCAAGGCGCTGCGCAACACTTCGCGATAACTGTGTTTAAGGGCCGAGCAGGTGAGCACCGGGCGTTTGCCCGAGGCATCGACGCGACGCAATTCATCGCACAGGCTGTCTAGCCAGCCGGCACGGTCGTCGTCGTTCAGGGGGATCCCCGCGCTCATCTTTTCGATGTTCGCGGCCGGATGGAAAGTATCGCCTTCAATGGCAGTGGCGCCGCTCAATTGGCACAGGGCCTCGCTGACGCACGTCTTGCCGCAACCGGCAACGCCCATGATGACCAGGGCGGTGATGGGATGACTCATATAACACCTCAGCGCGCAGACAGCGCTACCTTTGCTAGCTATGACTCTAGTGCACAGGCAGAAGTTGCCGACGCCTTCTTGTCGTTTTTTTGGGTTGCAGCAGGTTTGTTCCCAACGCCAAAAAGCGAAGATCAGGCAGGACCTCGCTTACGCATTTGCAGCTGCATCAGGACAGCGCTACCTTAGTGCCTTGATTTTTGTTTGGCAAGCCGCCCGATGACCTCCCCTAAAAACGATAAAAACACGCGCACCACCGGCCGTCCCACCCTGAATGAAGTTGCCCGTCTGGCCGGTGTCAGCCCGATTACCGCCTCCCGCGCTTTGCGTGGCGTCAGTACCGTGGCCACCGAACTGGTGGAAAAAGTCCAGAAAGCCGCCCTCGAACTCAACTACGTGGTCAACCCTGCCGCCCGTGCTTTAGCCTCGGCGCAGAGCCATTCGGTCGTCGTGTTAGTGCCTTCGCTGTCCAACCTGCTATTCATCGATACGCTGGAAGCCATTCATCGGGTACTCACGCCCAAAGGCTTCGAAGTGCTGATCGGCAACTTCCACTACTCGCGCGATGAAGAAGAAAACCTGCTGCGCAACTACATGGCCTATCAGCCGCGCGGTTTCCTGTTGACCGGATTTGATCGCACGGAAAGTTCGCGGCGGATGATCGAGGCGAGCAACATTCCCTGCGTGTACATGATGGAACTGGACAGTGCGGCCGGGGTGAATTGCGTGGGTTTCTCGCAGCTCAGTGCCGGTGAAACGGCGGCCGAGCATTTGCTCTCTCGCGGGCGCAAGCGTCTGGCTTATATTGGCGCGCAACTCGATCAGCGCACTCTGTTGCGCGGCGAAGGCTTTCGCAAAGCGTTGCAAAAGGCCGGGCGCTACGACCCGGATCTGGAAGTGCTGACGCCTCGCTCTTCATCGGTGGGCTTGGGCGGGGAACTGTTTTTGCAGTTGCTCGCGGCGCATCCGGATGTCGATGCGATTTTCTTTGGTAACGACGACCTGGCGCAGGGTGCATTGCTGGAAGCGCTGCGCAATGGCATCAGGATTCCCGAGCAGGTGGCGATTCTCGGTTTCAACGACTTGCCGATGTCCGAACACATGGTGCCGCGCCTGAGCAGCATCAACACCCCGCGTGAAGCGATTGGCCGGCGCGCGGCGGAGCAGATGCTGACGTTGATGGCCGGTAACAGCGTCGCCCGTCCGGTGGAAGACATGGGCTTTGAACTGAAGATCCGCGAGAGTACCTGACCTCCCACAGATTCAAGGTTGAAACACAGTTCCTGTGGGAGCGAGCCTGCTCGCGAAAGCGCTGTGTCAGATAAGCATGTGCCGACTGACACGACGCTTTCGCGAGCAGGCTCGCTCCCACATTGGATCTCCACAGTCGCTATTGGCTGAGCAGGTCAACGAGGGCCAGCGCACCTTTCTGTAGAGGCTGGCTCTTGAGCCACACCGCGTGCACCGGCATCACCAGACCGTTTTCGATGTTGCGGAAATTCAGCCGTTTCAGCCGCCCGGACTCAATCCGCGGCTGCACCACCGACAACGGAAAATTGCCCCAGCCCAACCCCGCCTCGACCATTTCCATCGCCGTCCCAAGGCTGTCGGTGCGCCAATACGACTGCGCCACCAGCGGCCGCGTTTCACTGATCGGCAAGTCGCAACTGGCGACGATGATCTGCCGCACATGCACCAGATCTTCCAGAAACAAATCCTGCCCCTGTAACAACGGACTGTCCGCCGCCAGCGTGGCGATCATCCGTTCGTTGCCGACAAACTGAAAACGCTCCAGCACATTCATGCTCAACCCGGCGAACGCCAGGCACAGGCTGATGCGGCCACTGTGCAGCATTGCCAGCACGTCGTCCTGCGGTGCGGTCAGCACTTCGATGTCGAGCAATGGATGGCGCTCGGCGATTACCTTGATTGCGGCCAGCAAAGGCCGACGATCGATGTCCGCGACCACACCAATCGACAACTTGCTTTCCAAACCCAGCGACAACTCCACGGCATGCACTTGCAACTGCTTGAGCTGCTCGGCGATCAGCCGCGCATGGGGTACCAGCGACAACGCCATCGCCGTCGGTTGTGGTTCGCGATGGCTGCGGTCGAACAGCAGATAACCGAGTTCGGCCTCAAGGTTGCCAATACTCATGCTGACAGCGGAAGGCACTCGACCCAACGCCCGCGCCGCTGCCGAAAACGAGCCGCGTTCAATCACGGCAAGAAACAGCTCGATGCTGTCGCTATTGAAATTCACCTCAAATACCTATCAATAGAACTGAAAGTAGCTGACTTTTTCTGTCAGCCCTATTGAAGCTATCTTTCGCCCCCTGCGCCAGTCCCCCTGGCCAACAAACGGCAAGAAAGAGGCAATTCCCCATGCAAGGCGTCAAACGCAAACTGGTTTATGTGTCGCTCTACGAAGTGATCGGCATGACCTTCTCCGCCCTCGGCCTGGCGTTGCTGTCCGGCACGTCACCCGGCAGCACCGGCCCGTTGGCGGTGATCATCACCACCATCGCCGTGACCTGGAACTTCATTTACACCTCGCTGTTCGAGCACTGGGAGAGCCGCCAAGTGTCGCGCACGCGCACGGTGAAACGCCGTATCGCCCACGCAGTCGGCTTTCAATTGACGCTGATCGTGTTCCTGATTCCGTTGATCGCCTGGTGGATGAACATCAGTCTGATACAAGCGTTCCTGCTGGATCTGGCGCTGATCATTTTCATCCCGTGCTACACGTTCGCCTTCAACTGGCTGTTCGACCGGATCTTCGGGCTGCCAGCGTCGGCGCTACCGGATTCGGCGGCAGCGGCATAAATCGTTAATTCGTAAGCATATATTGCAAAAAATCAGCGGTTTGGCTGCTCAAACCGCCGATATTCACAATCCATTAACTCCGATAGCAGGCTAAGCTTTTCCATCAATAAAAAATGGATCAGCCCATGACTGCACACGCCCCCGCCGCCGCGCACAGCGACGGCATCGACCCGATACGCGCCGCTGAGGTGTCCGCCCGCATTGATCGCCTTCCGGCAGTTGCGACGATCTGGCGGCTGGTGGCGTTGTTGTCGATCGGTGGTTTTTTCGAACTCTACGACCTGTTCCAGACCGCTTACATCAGCCCGGGGCTGATCCGCGACGGCATTTTTGCCACCGGCAATCAGGGCGTGTTCGGTTTCTCCGACCAAGCGGCGTTTGCCTCGGCGACGTTCCTCGGCCTGTTTTTAGGGGCCAGCCTGCTCAGTCCGTTGGCGGATCGCTTCGGCCGCCGCGCGATCTTCACCTTCGCGCTGGTCTGGTACACGGTGGCGACGGTGTTGATGGGGATTCAGAGTTCGGCGTTGGGCATCATCTGCATGCGTTTTCTGGTCGGCATCGGCCTGGGTATCGAGCTGGTGACCATCGACGCTTACCTCTCGGAACTGGTACCCAAACGCATGCGTAGCTCGGCGTTTGCCTTCGCGTTTTTCGTGCAGTTCCTGTCGGTGCCGGCGGTGGCATTGATGTCGTGGTGGCTGGTGCCGCAAGCGCCGTTCGGTGTCTCCGGCTGGCGCTGGGTGGTGCTGGCCAGCGCAGTGTTTGCGCTGTTTATCTGGTGGCTGCGCAAGCGTCTGCCGGAATCGCCGCGCTGGCTCGCGCAACATGGCCGCTTTGATGAGGCCAAGCGGATTCTCGACGACATCGAGGCCCGTTGCGAAAAGGATCACCGTAAACCACTGGATGCTCCCGAAGCCGTTCCCGTCGACGTCGAAGGCAAGGGCCGTTTTGCCGATATCTGGCAGCCGCCATATCGCCGTCGGGCATTGATGTTGATTGTCTTCCACATTTTCCAGGCCATCGGTTTCTTCGGTTTTGGCAACTGGTTACCGGCGCTGCTGTCCGGTCAGGGCGTCAGCGTCACCCACAGTTTGATGTACGCCTTCATCATCACCCTCGCCTACCCGCTCGGGCCGTTGCTGTTCGTCAAGTTCGCCAACCGCTTCGAGAACAAATGGCAGATCGTCGGCTCGGCCCTCGGCGCGATGACCTTCGGCACTTTGTTCGCCCTGCAGACCAGCCCATTCGGGCTGATCTTCTGCGGGGTGATGATCACCTTCTGCAACGCCTGGCTGAGCTTCAGTTATCACTCGTATCAAAGCGAACTGTTCCCGACCAACATTCGCGCGCGCGCCGTGGGTTTCTGCTATTCGTTCAGTCGTTTGTCGACGGTGTTCAGCAGTCTGTTGATCGGTTTGTTTCTGGACAATTTCGGTACGCCGGGGGTGTTGGCATTCATCGTCAGCAGCATGCTGATCGTGATGTTGACCATCGGCGGGTTCGGCCCGCGCACGCGCAATCTGGCACTGGAGAACATTGCCCATCGCTGAGAGTGGCAACGGTCATCCCCTGCCGCTTATCGGCAAGGGATGACCGCTACGCACACCTGATCAATGAACAACCTATTGAAATAAAACGACTTATTCAGAAGGCACGGTAATTGCTCCGATACGCGAGTCAGCAATTACCTACAGGTCCACACATCATGTTGATCAGTGCCAAACAACAGCAAATCATTCACTTGCCCAGAGCGCTGAATGACGATGCAACGTCCACCGCCGCGGCCGGTCTGCAAGGTGGCCTGCACGGCGCCATGCTGCAAACCCTGCAAAACCAGACACAGGCACAAACCGCCGAAGCCACGGCCAAGGTGCAGGATTCGGCCACACAGATCGCCACCCAGCAAGTCAGCGAAGCCACGCGCATCAGCGACAACGTCGACGAAGCCTTCGCCAAGACCCGCGTCAACCTGCAAGCCACAGACGCCACCACGGCTTCCGGGAAATCCGCCACCGATGAATTCAAGGATTACATGAGCAAGACGCCGGAACAGCGTCTGCGCGACAGTATCCTGCAGTCCATGGGCCTGACCGAAGACGACATCAAAGCCATGCCGCCGGAAAAACAACTGGCCATCGGCAAAGAAATCGCCGAGCGCTTGCAGGACAAGATGAAGCTGGCGCAGGCGGAGAAAGACAACGATGTGAAGGACAGCGACAAGCAGGCGGGCAAGTTTCTCGCGGCGCTCTGATCTCGGGTCAAATGATAATCCCTTGCAGGAGTGAGCCTGCTCGCGATAGCGGTTTATCAGTGACATCTTCGGTGACTGACTAACCGCTCTCGCGAGCAGGCTCACTCCTACAGGTTTGGCTGCGTTTTCAGTTCAGTTGCAAGGTCTCATTGAACTGGCTGATCGCATCCACCACATGCCGCGAGCCCTGCTGAATTTCCAGAATCACCTCCCCCGCCTCGTTCGCCAGCTCAACCCCGAGGCCGGTGCGGCTCAGACTTGATTGCATACTCGACACCGCACTCAACGACAGGTCGTGGTTCTTGCGCACCACTTCGACGATTTCCAGCGTCGCCTGACTGGTACGCGCCGCCAGGCTGCGGACTTCATCCGCTACCACCGCAAAACCCCTTCCATGCTCACCGGCGCGCGCCGCTTCGATGGCAGCATTGAGCGCCAGCAAGTTGGTCTGATCGGCAATGCCGCGAATGGTCTGGACGATGGTGCCGATGATGTCCGACTGTTTGCTCACCGCATCAATGCTGGAAGCCGCTTCGTTGAGGTCGCGGGAAATGTCCTGAATGATCTGCACCGTTTGCTGCACAACCTGTGAGCCTTTTTGCGCGCAGGCGTCGTTTTGTACCGAGGTGCTGTGGGCCGATTCGGCAGCGTTCTGCAGCGTGGTCATCTGATGGGTGATGTCGCTGGCGAACTTGACCACTTTGTACAAGCGGCCCTTGGCGTCGAACAACGGGTTGTAAGACGCCTCGAGGTAAACCATCTGCCCCGACTTGTTCTTGCGCTCGAAACGGTGCGAGTGATATTCGCCGCGATTGAGCGACGCCCAGAATGCCTTGTACTGCGCAGACTCGGCTTCGGCCCGATGGCAGAACAGGCTGTGATGATGGCCGACGATTTCGTTGAGCGAGTACTGCATGGTCTTGAGGAAGTTGTCGTTGGCAGTGATGACATTGCCTTGCGGGGTGAACTCGATCACCGCCATGGAGCGACCGATCGCCGCCAGCATGCTTTCCTCTTCGTGTTCCTTATTCACCCGGGCGGTGATGTCGGCGGCCACTTTGATCACGCTTTGGACTTGTTTGTCCGGACCATAGACCGGCATGTAACTGGCTTCGAGCCAGACCTCCCTGCCAGCCTTGTTCAAGCGCAGAAATGTGCCACTGATCGGCTCACCGCGAGCCAGATCACGCCACAGCTTTGCGTACTCTTCGCTGCGGTAAAAAGCCTCTTCACAAAACACCCGGTGATGTTTGCCACGCACTTCATCGGCGCTGTAGCCCATGGTCTTGCAGAAGTTTTCATTGGCATCGAGAACGATGCCGTCAGGGCTGAACTCGATCATTGCCATCGAACGGCTGATCGCAGCCAACTTGGCATTGGCCTCGGTCAAGGCGCAGCTGAAGCGCTCGATCTGCTGCAGGTCAGCCTTGTGATGTAGGTTGAACATGGTTGTATCACCTTCCGCGCGGACTTTTGATTTGATGAAAGTTCGGTTCTTTCACGATCCACCACTACGTTCCACAGAACAGGCACACGCATTCCTCCACGGGAGGAAGTTGTCAGGTGATAAATGATGATCAATCGGAGAGTCCAGGTAATGACGCTCTAATCAAGACATCCTTCTCTTGATAGCCCGCACGCGGGCCAGCCCTAACGCGTTGAAGAACTTCCATGTAAGTGACGCTCCTTGTTGGTTCAGTGTCGGTGCCTTGGGTTGCGCACTCTGGCAGCATGAATTCACGGACCAACGATGTGCATCAGCCAGGTTTTGACATGACGGTCGACATAGTTAGTTAGAAGTAGCATAGCCAGCACGAAGCCTTGCGCAAGGCCACTAGTCGGCCAGTATCTGGCACTTTTTGCACAAGAAACGGTTCAGCGCGGGGAGAAATGTTGCCGGGGCGGACGCTTTCGCGAGCAAGCTCGCTCCCACATTGGAATGCTCTCCTGTGGGAGCGAGCTTGCTCGCGAAGGCGTCATAAGAGGCACTACAGAAACAACAGAAATGACTTACAGACTTCCGCTCACCTTGGTCGCCACATCCGCAGGCACCCACGGCTTCCAGACTTGCGGCTGATCGCGCAAAAACGCCTCAGCCACCACTCTCGGCTGCAAACGTTTTTCGCTCATTCCGGCCAGGGTCTGGTTCAGCAGATCAATCGGCAAATCCACCTTTTCAAAGAACGTCACCAGCTCCGGATACTGCGCCTTGAACGGCGCCGACACGCCAATCGCCAGGCTCGCCGGCATCGAGCGGGTGCCTTTGGGGTTTGGATTGTTGGCATCCGCCAGAGTCTTCCACGCCTCGGCATCAAACGGCGGCTCTTCCAGTTTGACCAGTTTGAACCGGCCCAGCAGCGGCGTCGGTGACCAGTAGTAGAACAACACCGGTTTGCCACGCTTGATCGACGATGCCACTTCGGCATCCAGCGCCGCGCCCGAACCGGTGCGGAAGTTGACGAAACTGTCGTTCAGCGCATAAGCCTTGAGTTTCTGGCTGTTGACGATCTCCGAGGTCCAACCGGTCGGGCTGTTGAGGAAGCGTCCGCGAGACGGATCTTCCGGATCGCGGAACACGTCTTTGTAGCGCGGCAGATCGGCCACTGATTTCAACTCCGGCGCCAGCGCTTTGATGCCGCGCTCGGGGTCGCCCTTGATCACATATTCCGGCACCCACCAGCCTTCGGTGGCGCCTTTGACCGTGTCACCCAAGCCAAATACCTTGCCCTCGGCGGCCGCCTTGACCCACGCCGGACTGCGCCCGGCCCATTCTTCGCCGATCACCTGAATATCGTTTTTCGCCAGTGCGGCCTCAAGGCTCACTGTACTGCCGGGCAGCGTGTCGGTCGGGTAGCCGTAGCCTTTTTCAACGATCAGGCGCAGCACTTCGGTGATGAAACTGCCGCTCTCCCAAGTGATGTCGCCGAAGTGGATCGGCGCGGTTTTTTCCGTTGCCGAAACAGCACCGACGCTCAGGCTCAGGGCCAGCAGCGAGGTGCCGAGCAGGGTTTTGATCGATCTCATGCGGACCTCTTGTTTTGCAGGAATTGGTTGGCGCTGTGGCGATCGCACAGCGCTTGGGAACGGCTCATGTAGACGCTGACCGATCGCTGGGAGATGCCCAGTTCGGCAGCGATTTGCGGGTACGTCAGGCCGTCGATACGGGCGAGCAGAAACGTCGTGCGGACCTTGCCGGGCAAGCGCTGCAGGGTGTGATCGAGTCGATGGAGGGTTTGCGCCAGCTGGGCGAGGTCTTCCGGGGAGGCGGCGTCATCGACGTCGATCTGCTGGCGATGACGACGCTCCAGCTCACCCCGCCGCCAGCGCTGGTAGAGCAGGCGCTGAGCGATGGTCGTCAGCAAGGCGCGCGGTTCACGAATGGCCCTCAGCGCCGGGGCTTCGAGCAATTGCGCAAAGGTTTCGGAGGCAATGTCTTCACGGCTCGCGGCGTCATGCAGATGACGGCGCAGATAACTGCACAACCATGGGTAGTGGGCGCGGAACAAGTCGTCCACGGTGGGGCGATGGGATAGGTCGGTGCCGGACATAGGGGCTCCTGGGTTAGGGGTCGCTGAATGTCCGGTCGTCCGGTGGCGCGATCGTAGCAAGGCGCCTTATTCTTTAATAATATTTAAATTTCATTTTTATATTCTATTTACGAATAAAAGATCAAAAGAGCACAGCCTTCGGTAGCGCTTACACCCACCCTCTTAGCTGCAGAAGGCTGCAATCTTTCAGCGCAAGCGGCCATAGCCAAGTTCTACAGCCTCACGTTGGTAATCAAGCAGGATCTGATAATCGCTCTCGCTGGCTGCAAGCACTTCAGGCAATCCCAAGGCCCGCACGACATCGGGGAGTTCACGCAGGGTTTCGTTCATTACCTGCCGCAATGCCTCTACCTGCTTATCCGTAGCACTGCCAACGGTAATGAACGGCAGGGTCGGACTCAACGCACTACGCGCGACCACCCGCAAACCGCTGACCTCTTCCGGCGCATGCCGGGCGAGGTAGGCATAGGTGACGCTGTCGATAGCGGCGAGATCGCCAAGGTTTTCCCGCAGCCAGCGCAGACTTTCCCGATGGCCGCCACTGCTCACCACGGTCGAGAAGAATTGCCCATTGCGCTGCAACGGCGCCAGGCTCTGCCGCAACAGGTTCATGCCGCTGTTGGAATCTTCGCTGTTGATCACCCCGCGACTGTTGCGAAAGTCCGCCAGGGTTTTACGCGGATCATCAGCGCGGCTGAAGATCAGGCTGCAATGGCTGCCGGCACTGGCGTCGGGGAGTTCGTAGCGTGGGCGACCGACGATGCGTACTTGTCCGCGCAAAGCCGTCATCAGCGGATAGCCGCAGGTTTGCGTAAGCAGTAGATCCGGAGATAACCAGAGTTCGGGCAATGTCAGGCCTTCAGCGCTCAGGCGCGTATGCCCTAGCTGCTCAAGAATGCGTGCGATCCAGCGCTCGTTGGCCGCGCGGATCGGCTCGGGGGCGACGTACATCAGGAGTTCGGTGTGGTGTTGGGTCATACACATTTTCCCAGGGCTATACATATCCAATGTAGGAGTGAGCCTGCTCGCGATAGCGGCGCATCAGTGACATCGTCGGTGCCTGACACACCGCTATCGCGAGCAGGCTCACTCCTACAGGGTCTTGCGGTGGTCTTGAGATCAGTGAAAGGGATGCTCGGGACTGTCGATCGGCTCGAAGCCATGGCGCCGCCAGAACTCGCCATATCCTTGCACCAGAAAGCCGCCACTGCGCTCGATCCATTGCTCGCGATGCATCCGGTAAACCTTGGGCAAGTCGTACCAAGCAAGCTTGGGCAAGTCGTGATGCACCAGATGAAAATTCAGATTCAGAAACAGCCAGCGCCACGGCCAAGCCGCTTCGTTCAACACCGTGCGCTGTTCGGGTTGTGCGTGGGGACGGTGTTCATAGTAGGAGCGGATCATCGCGATCGACAGCGCTGGCACACTGATCAGCAACAAGTAATGCCAGACCGGCAGCACGCTGAAGCGGGCAATGAACCACAGCATCAATAACGTGAACAGGCCATGGGTCAGCCACATCAACCAGGCCTGGCGCTCGCCCTTCTTCAGCCGCTGCAACTCTGCTTTGGCCAGCGCCGTCAGCGCCAGCGGTGCACCGATCACAAAGCGCCCGAGCACGGTTTTGTTCAGCCAGTGCAGGCTGCGCTCGAACAGCGAACGGCCCTGCCAGTCAGCGCGGCTCAGGTAACGACTTTCCGGGTCGACGCCGGGCACGGTCAGGTTCTCATCGCGGTGATGCAGCAAATGGCTGTCGCGATACAACGTGTACGGATACCACACGGCAAAAGGCGCATAGCCAAGTACCTTGTTGAAGCGCACCCAGCGCGTCGGATGCCCGTGCAGCAATTCGTGTTGCACCGACAGCCACAACACCACCAGCGGAATCAGCAACAGCGTGCTCAAGCCACGGCCCAGCCAATGACTATTGAGGACAATCGCGAACCAGGCGCCATGGACGCCGATCAGCAACAGCCAGGTCGGCCACTCGGTACGGGCCGTGAAGCGTTGGCGCAGGGTTTCGATCTGCTGACGATGGGCGGCGTCGAAGTAATGGGACATGGCGTTGCTCGGAACGGGATTCTTGCCCCTCTGTGCAACGACGCGGTGCAATCTTGCAGATTATTTTCGGGTGCAGGCAGGAGCCCGAGAACCGGGCTCCGGAAAGGCGTGATCAATGACCGAAGATGTCGACTTTCTTGGCTTTCTTCTCCGCGCGTTTTTCAATCGCGGTCTTGGCCGGTTTCTTCTTCGCCGCTTTCTTTGAATCCATACCTTTGGACATGATGCGTACTCCACTCACAGGGGATGTAGGCTCAGGTATACACCTATCCTGTGGCGCGCGTTCTTTTATAATCGCCGCTTTGCGCGCCGACAGTCCGATCCCATGCCCGACACTCAATACAGCCTGCTCGACGAGTCATTATGGCCGTTGATGAACAAGTTTTACCGCAGCCACCAGTCCTCGATGAAAGCGGTTCGCGATGCGCAATTGTGGGTTGCGCGGCGGGGGGAGATTATCGGTGCGTTGTGCTTGCGGCCAGTGGCGGGCGGGCATTGGTTGACCGGGTTGTTTGTAGATCCGGGGTGTCGTGATCAGGGGATTGCCGCGCAGTTGATCGCGGCAGCGGTGCAGGATGTGAGCGAACCGGTGTGGCTGTTCTGTCATCCGGACTTGCGCGGTTTTTATGAGCGGCGCGGGTTCACGTTCGACCCGGCCCTGCCCCACGCGATGGCGGAGCGCTTGAGCCGCTATGCGCGGAGCAAGCCGATGATTGCGATGGAGCTCAAACCTTCAACCTGATGCAGATCCCAATGTGGGAGCGGGCTTGCTCGCGAAGGCGTCGTGTCAGTCAACAAATGTATTGAATAAAACGACGTCTTCGCGAGCAAGCCCGCTCCCACAGGGGATTTTAGTGGCTTCGGATCAGTCGTCAGCGCTGGGATCGAGATCCGGGAACATCACTTCGGTAAAACCGAACTTGCTGAAATCAGTAATGCGCGACGGGTACAAGCGGCCGATCAGGTGATCGCATTCATGCTGCACAACGCGGGCGTGAAAACCTGACGCGACACGCACAATCGGCTCGCCCTTCGGATCAAACCCTTCGTAGCGAATCTGCTGATAACGATCCACCGCGCCGCGTAAACCCGGCACCGACAGACAACCTTCAAAGCCCTCCTCCATCAACGGACTCAGCGGCGTGATCAGCGGATTGATCAGAATCGTCTGCGGCACCGCTTCAGCGTCCGGGTAGCGTTCGCTGTGTTCGAAACCAAAGATCACCAGTTGCAGGTCGACGCCGATCTGCGGCGCTGCGAGGCCGACGCCGCCGACGCTTTCCATGGTCTGGAACATGTCGTCGATCAGTTGCCACAGCTCAGGGCTGTCGAACATTTCGGCCGGCACTGGCGGGGCGATGCGCAGCAGGCGCTCGTCGCCCATTTTCAGAATTTCACGGATCATGATCAGACTTCGTCAGTGTCCGGCTTGAGCGAATGATCGCGGCCCAGGCCCGAAACGTGTTGTTTGGGATGTTCATCGAGTTCGCCGGGGACTTTCTCACCGGCATCCTTGCCCTCGCTGGACATGTGCTCGATCACCGCATTCATTTCGGCGCCGAGCAACAGCACGGCGGCGGAAATGTAAAAGTACAGCAACAGCACGATGATCGCCCCGATGCTGCCATACATCGCGTTGTAGTTGGCGAACGTCTTGACGTAAAACGCAAACCCCAATGAGGCGATGATCCACACCACCACGGCAAGCACTGAACCTGGGGTGATGAAGCGGAACTCCTGTTTGACGTCGGGCATGACGTAATAGATCAGCGCCACGGCGACCATCATCAGAATCACGATCACCGGCCAGCGCGCGATGGTCCACACGGTGACGATGAAGTCTTCCAGCCCCACCTGCGCGGCGATCCAGCCCATCACCTGTGGCCCGAGCACCATCAGCGCGGCTGCCACCAGCAGCATGCCGGCAATGCCGACGGTGTAGACAATCGACAGCGGGAAGCGCTTCCAGACCGGTCGGCCTTCAACCACGTCATACGCAGCGTTCATCGCGCTCATCATCAGGCGCACGCCGGCGGAGGCGGTGTACAGGGCAATCACGATACCGACGGACAGCAGACCACCCTTGGACTGCTGCAACTGATCAATCACCGGATTGACCTGCTCCAGCGCCTGCGGCGGCAGAACCAGTTCCGATTGCAGGCGCAGCCAGGAGAAGAAGTCCGGCAGGTGCAGGAAACCGATCAGCGCGATCAGGAACAGAATGAACGGGAACAGCGAGAACAGCATCTGGTAGGCCAGTGCCGAGGCATAGGTCGACATCTCGTCGTCGACGAATTCAGTGACCGTGCGCACCATCACCCGGTGCAGGGGCAGACCTTTCATGTCCGGAAAAATCATTCGCGTCTCCTTTCGCCGCAATACAGGTTGAAGTCGTGGCGACTCAGGGGCCGTTTTTTACATCACGGTAGCCTGTTTGGCGAACCTCGTCGGGCCGCTGCAGGCTTTTGACACAAAAACGGCCATCCTTGGATGGCCGTTCATGTATTTCGTTCAAGGCTGAATTACGCCTTGTCGACACCTTTTTTCACGGCGTCCTTGGCTTTACCCACCGCTTGCTGGGCCTCGCCTTTTTTCTCTTGAACCTTGCCTTCGGCTTGCAGCTTGCTGTTGTCGGTGGCCTTACCGACGCCTTGCTTGACGTTGCCGACGGCTTCGTTAGCCATGCCTTTTACTTTATCGCCTGTGCTACTCATGGTGTTTCTCCGTGATGCATAAAGGGGGAAAAGTCAGTACGTAATGATTGACTGGCCGGGTTTGCGCCAAGTTTCATTTATTTTCAGTGGCTCATTTCGTCGCGGCGTGCAGGTTGGGCTTTATGTTTGCTGCCCAACCCACGAGAATGCCCACCCTATGGGCGCTGTGCGCCAGAGACCGATCCCGCAGGAATGTTATGAAACTCGATAAAAAGCAGGCCATCGCCCGTCGCAACCAGGAACTGGGCGGCGCCGTGCTCGGCACCAACAACTGCCACTTCGCCGAACTGAACCGTAACCGCAACATCTGGTGGTTCGACCTGCCGGTGTCGCGTCTGGCCGTTGGTCAGTACGAGTGGATTCACTTGCTGATGCACACGCCGGCCACCGACGAACTGCTGCACCTGAAAGTGCCGACGGTGTTTCTGCGTGAAAAGCTTGAAGGACTGGTGATTCGCAACGAAGGCAAGCGTAAAGCGGCGTTGAGTCTGGAATTGAGTGCGGACAAGGATTCGTATCTGCAGGACATGCGTCCGGCGGGGACCAACGTGAATTTTGCGCCGTTTCGTCAGTAGGATTTGTGCAATGCCCCTTTCCCCTCACCCTAGCCCTCTCCCAGAGGGAGAGGGGACTGACCGAGGTGTTTGGGCGAGATATACCGACCTGAGATTCCTGAGTTGGCTCAGGTTCTGAAAGGCCCCCGATCGGCTCCCTTCCCCCTCGCCCCCTTGGGGGAGAGGGTTGGGGTGAGGGGGAGATTTACCAGACACTGCAAATTTACAGTCTGTGCCAACAAAAAGCCCCGCATCTGCGGGGCTTGGTGTTTCAGGCGGCGGACTTGGCCTTGATCTTCTTCAGCTCTTCATCACGCAACTCGCGGCGCAGGATCTTGCCGACGTTGGTGGTCGGCAGCGCATCGCGGAATTCCACCGAACGCGGCACCTTGTAGCCGGTGACATTGGCGCGCATGTGGTCCATGACCTGCTCTTTGGTCAAGGTCACGCCCGGTTTGGCGACAATGAAAATCTTGATCGCCTCGCCTGACTTCTCGTCCGGCACGCCGATGGCCGCGCACTGCAACACGCCCGGCAGGGTCGCCAGCACGTCTTCCAGTTCGTTCGGGTAGACGTTGAAACCGGAGACCAGAATCATGTCTTTCTTGCGATCGACGATGCGCATATAACCGTCCGGCTGGATCAGCGCGATGTCACCGGTCTTCAGCCAGCCGTCGCTGTCGAGCATTTCATCGGTGGCTTCCTGGCGCTGCCAGTAGCCCTTCATCACTTGCGGACCTTTGACGCACAGTTCGCCGATTTCACCCAGTGGCTGCTCGACACCGGCATCGTCGATGACTTTGCACAGCGTCGATGGCACCGGAATGCCGATGGTGCCGATCTGGATGTTCTGGATCGGGTTGACTGTGGCCACCGGACTGGTTTCGGTCATGCCGTAACCTTCGCAGATGGCGCAACCGGTGACCGCTTTCCAGCGTTCGGCAGCGGCCAGTTGCAAGGCCATGCCGCCGGACAACGTGACCTTCAGCGCCGAGAAGTCCAGCTTGCGGAAACCTTCGTTGTTGCACAGCGCCACGAACAGCGTGTTGAGGCCGACGAAACCGCTGAATTTCCACTTCGACAGTTCCTTGACCATCGCCGGCAGGTCGCGCGGGTTGCTGATCAGGATGTTGTGGTTGCCGATCAGCATCATCGCCATGCAATGAAAGGTGAACGCATAGATGTGATACAGCGGCAGCGGCGTAATCAGGACCTCGCAACCTTCATTGAGGTTGGAGCCCATCAGCGCTTTGCACTGCAGCATGTTGGCGACGAGGTTGCGATGGGTCAGCATCGCGCCCTTGGCCACGCCGGTGGTGCCGCCGGTGTATTGCAGCACCGCAACGTCGCCGCTGTCGGGATTGGCTTCGGCCACTGGCTGGCCCTGGCCTTTGCTGAGCACATCGTTGAACTTGACGGCTTTTGGCAAGTGGTAGGCCGGCACCATTTTCTTCACGTACTTGATGACGCTGTTGATCAGCAGACGCTTGATCGGCGGCAGCAGGTCGGCAACTTCGGTGACGATCACGTGTTTGACGCCGGTTTTCGGCACCACGGCTTCGGCCAGATGCGCCATGTTCGCCAGGCAAACAAGGGCTTTGGCGCCGGAGTCGTTGAATTGGTGTTCCATTTCCCGCGCGGTGTACAGCGGGTTGGTGTTGACCACGATCAGCCCGGCGCGAATCGCACCGAAAACGGCCACCGGGTACTGCAGGACGTTGGGCAGTTGCACGGCGATTCGATCGCCTGGCTGCAAATCGGTATGCTGTTGCAGATACGCGGCAAACGCACCGGACAATTCGTACAACTCACCGTAGGTGATTGTCTTGCCCAGGTTGCTGAAAGCCGGTTTGTTGGCGAAGCGTTGGCAGGATTGCTTCAACACTGCCTGAATGTTCGGATACTCGTCCGGATTGATGTCGGCAGCAATTCCAGCCGGGTATTTATCCTTCCAAAAGTCTTCGATCATGGAAGCCCACTCCTCAGCAACGCGAATTCTTCACCGCATTTGATGCGATTATTATTGGTGTGTGTTTGGTATTGGTGAATCTGGCTTTTACATAGGCCGAGAAGTCACAAAGCGCGCCGAGAGTAGCAGCTTTGCCAAGGGTCGACTAGAGCCAAAAACGGCCCCTACAGTCATTATCATGACTCAAGACTATCTAGCAGTCATTTTAGAGCAAAAATCCTAGAACACCTCGAAACCCTTTGAAATTGGGGACTTTCTCTCAAAAGCAGCGCGGGCAAGCCCGCTCCCACAGGATGACAGAGAACCTGTGGGAGCGTGGCTTGCCCGCGATCCGCGCGAAGCGCGGCCATTCACCGATTACGCGATATCGCGCAACTCGCGCCGCAGTATTTTCCCGACAGGCGTCATCGGCAATGACTCACGCAAGACAATGTGTTTCGGCACTTTGTAAGCGGTGAAATTCTCTTTGCAGTAGGCCTTGAGCTCTTCGAGGCTGACCCCGGTTTCCCGCGCCACTACGAACAGCTTCACCGCCTCGCCCGAACGCTCGTCCGGCACGCCGATCACCGCGCAGTTGGCCACCTTCGGGTGCGCCATTACCACGTCTTCGATCTCGTTCGGGTACACGTTGAAACCGGAGACGATGATCATGTCCTTCTTGCGATCGACGATGCGCACGAAACCGTCCGGATCGATCACCGCGATATCGCCAGACTTGAACCAGCCCTCGGCATCCAGCACTTCGGCAGTGGCTTCAGGCTTGTGCCAGTAGCCCTTCATGATCTGCGGGCCCTTGATGCACAACTCGCCGCGCTCGCCCATTGGCTGCTCGACACCGTCATCGTTGATCACTTTGAGCAACGTGCCCGGCACCGGCAATCCGACCGTGCCCAGCCGCGATTGATCGCCGTACGGGTTGGTGCAGGCCACCGGCGACGTTTCGGTGAGGCCATAACCTTCGGTGATACGGCAACCGGTCATCTGCTCCCAGCGCTCAGCGGTGGCTTTGACCAGCGCGGTGCCGCCGGAGTTGGTGAGCTTGAGACTGGAAAAATCGAGGGTCTTGAAGTCCGGGTGATCCATCAGCGCCACGAACAAGGTGTTCAAGCCCAGCAGCGCCGAGAAGCGCCAGTTCTTCAGTTCTTTGATAAACCCGGCAATGTCCCGTGGATTGGTGATCAGCACGTTATGGTTGCCGGAGACCATCATGCACATGCAGTTCGCGGTGAAAGCATAGATGTGATACAGCGGCAGCGGCGCGATCATCACTTCCTGACCTTCGCGCAACAGCGGCTGGCCATCGGGGCCGAGCTGCGCCAGGCAGGCGCGCACTTGCTGCATGTTGGCTACCAGATTGCCGTGGGTCAGCATCGCGCCCTTCGCCAGCCCGGTGGTGCCACCGGTGTATTGCAGCACAGCGATGTCGTCGAGGTTGACCTTCAGCGGCTTGATCCCCAGGCCGCGGCCCATGCGCAGCGCGCTTTTAAAGGAGATCGCCTGCGGCAGCGAATACGCCGGGACCATTTTCTTTACTTTGCTGACCACCGTGTTGACCAGCCAGCCTTTGGCAGTGGGCATCAGGTCGCCCATCTTCGCTTCGATCAGGTATTGAATGTCGGTGTCGCCCAGCACTTCCTGGACTTTCTGGCCGAACATGTTCAGGTACACCAGTGCCCGCGCGCCGGAGTCCTTGAACTGATGGCGCATCTCCCGCGCGGTATACAGCGGGTTGGTGTTGACCACGATCAGCCCGGCACGCAGCGCACCGAACACGGCAATCGGGTAATGCAGGATGTTGGGCATCTGCACGGCGATGCGATCCCCCGGAACCAGATCGGTATGCGCCTGCAGGTAACCGGCGAAGGCGGCGCTCTGGCGCTCAAGCTCGGCGTAGGTCAAGGTGATACCCATGTTGCTGAACGCCGGGCGATCCGCGAACTTCTTGCAGGAACGCTCGAACACCTCGATCACCGACTTGAACTCACCCATGTCGATGTCCAGCGGTACGCCGGCCGGGCGTTTGTCGTTCCAGAAATCAGGTTGCATTATTCTTGTCCTCTTTACCTGAGCCGATCCGGGGCCGCTTTCTGTCATTTCTGAAAAAGCGGAGCTTCACGGACACTAGCAGCTATGGCCATTGAGGCAAATATGGACAAAGCCGTCATTGACCGTGTGAATCTTCCTGCCGTGGCGTGAGCTGATCAGACGCGCTATACAATGTTCCGACTCTGAGCAAAGGAATCGCCATGATCCACGACACCCTATGGCTGGACGCGAGTGACCGCAGCCGCCTGTTCGTCAATCAATGGCTGCCCGCGGCGCCGTTGAAAGCGGTGATCCTGCTGGCCCACGGCATGGCGGAACACAGCGGCCGCTACGCACGACTGGCCGACACGTTTTGCGACAAAGGATACGGCGTGTACGCCCCGGATTTACGCGGGCATGGCAAAACCGCCAATCACGGCACCCTCGGGCACTTCGCCGATGACGACGGCTGGTGCAAAGTGCTCGGCGATCTGGCCAGCCTCAATCAATACATCGGTCAGCAGCACCCCGGCGTACCGATCATCCTGCTGGGTCACAGCATGGGCAGCTACCTTGCCCAAGCCTATCTGCTGCATCACAGCGCCAGCCTGCATGGGGCGATTCTCAGTGGTTCCAACTTTCAGCCCGTGGCGCTGTACCGCGCTGCGCGGCAGATCGCCCGCCTGGAAAAACTGCGTCAGGGCGGCAAGGGCCGCAGTGCGCTGATCGAATGGCTGTCGTTCGGCTCGTTCAATAAAAAATTCAAGCCGGTGCGCACGCCGTTCGACTGGCTGAGCCGCGATCCGGTGGAGGTCGACAAGTACGCTGCCGATCCTCTATGCGGCTTTCGCTGCACCAATCAACTGTGGATCGACCTGCTCGGCGGCTTGCAGCAGATCAGCAAAGCGTCCAATCTCGCGCAGATCGACCCGGGCCTGCCGCTGCTGGTAATCGGCGGCGAATGTGATCCGGTGAGTGAAGGCAAGCGTCTGACAGATCTGGCCAATGCCTTGCGCACGGCCGGCAGCCAACACCTGCAACTGAAGATCTACCCGCAGGCGCGGCACGAATTGTTCAACGAAACCAATCGCGACGAAGTGATCGCTGATGTGCTGGCCTGGATCGATCAGGCCCTGAGCCATCCGCGCCCTCAGCGCAGCGAATAATTTATTTGTGGATTCACTGAATCCGTCACAGGAATCGAGACCGATGACCCAGGTTACCAACATCCCTTACGAAGCCCTCGAAGTCGGCCAGACCGCCAGCTACAGCAAAACCGTCGAAGAGCGCGACATCCAGCTGTTCGCGGCGATGTCGGGCGACCACAACCCGGTGCACCTGGACGCCGAGTTTGCCGCTGCGAGCATGTTCAAGGAGCGTATCGCTCACGGTATGTTCAGCGGCGCACTGATCAGCGCCGCCGTGGCCTGCGAGCTGCCTGGGCCGGGCACTATCTATATCGGCCAGCAGATGAGTTTTCAGAAGCCGGTGAAGATCGGTGACACGCTGACAGTGCGTCTGGAAATTCTCGAGAAGCTGCCGAAGTTTCGTGTGCGTATTGCCACTCGCGTGTTCAACCAGCGTGATGAGTTGGTGGTGGATGGTGAGGCGGAGATTCTGGCGCCGCGCAAGCAGCAGACAGTGACCCTGCCGACTTTGCCGGCGATCAGCATTGGCTGATTGATTGGCGGGGTGTCAGTGAGAGCTTTCCCCCTCACCCCAGCCCTCTCCCCCAGGGGGGCGAGGGGGAAAGGGAGCCGATCTGCGCTGTTTTCAGATTTTGAGTTCGACTGAATATTTCAGGTCGATGTAGCTCGAAAAAACACCTCGGTCAGTCCCCTCTCCCTCCGGGAGAGGGCTAGGGTGAGGGGCTCTTGCTTTGGCTTTCCCCCAGACATAAAAAAACGCCAGACCAGCTGGCGTTTTTTATACCGACAAGCGCTTACGAACGAGCACGAGCCTGGTTACGCAGCGCTTTCACCTGGTCGTGATTACGTTGTACGCCGTGATACTGGCGTTCGACCAAGTCACGAATGCCGACCAGGTTGTGCTTGTTGATCTTCTCGATGGCTTCACGATAAGCCTTCAGCGCATGGTCTTCGCCGCGCTCGGCTTCATTCAGCACAGCCTCTTCGTCTTTGCCGGTGAACATGGATTTGACGTCGACCCAGCGACGGTGCAGATCACCGGCAACACTGGTAGAGGTTTCCGGATCACCGCCCAGCGAACGCACCTGAGCCTGCAACTCGGCGGCCGCAGTGGCGCAGTCAGCGGAGCGCTGCACAAACAGGGTTTTCAGCTCTGGATGCTTGATGTCTTCAGCGCAAGTCTTGAACCCTTCCTGACCGTCCTTGCAGGTTTCAATCAGGTCATTGAGTACAGAGATGGCTTCTTTATTCATGTCGGTCATTTTTCAATTCCTTGCGATGGGTTGAAGATGCAAGGGATATTGCAGTGTGCGTGCCAGTTTTTTATTTTTCAAAAAGCCTTTTAAATCAAATAGTTAAAGATAAGTGAACTATCTGTATCACGGTTATTTGCATGATCTGTCATTTGGCCTGCATGCAGAATGCCTGTATTTTCCAAGCTGATTTGAAGCCAGACGATCTCACTGATGAATCCCGAAAAACTCGAACTGCTGATCACCCGCGAAATGCCCTTCGGCAAATACAAGGGCCGGATCATTGCCGACCTGCCGGGGCCGTACCTGAACTGGTTTGCCCGTGAAGGTTTCCCCCACGGCGAACTCGGTGGCTTGCTCGCGCTGATGCAGGAGATCGACCATAACGGCCTGTCGGATCTGCTCGAACCGCTGCGCGCCAAACACGGCAAACCTGCCCCGCGCCATTAAAGCGCCCTCCTCTTTCAGAGTCAGCCGACCATGCCCGATAACACCCGCCGCGCCCGTGACGAAGCCTTCTGGCAAACGTTCGCCGATCGCTACGACATTCAACCCGGCCCCGTGAACCTGGAAAATGGTTACTTCGGGCGCATGTCGCGCACGGTGATCGAGGAATACCAGCGCAATATCGAGCTGATCAACAACAGCAACTCGGTGTACGTGCGCCAGCGTTTCGAACAGCACGACAACCTTGATATCCGCGCCCAACTGGCCGAGTTGATTGGCGTGCGTGCGCAGAGCGTAGCGTTCACCCGCAATGCCACCGAAGGCCTGCAATCGCTGATTCGCAACTACAACCGCTTGCAGCCGGGCGATCAGGTGCTGATCAGTGATCTGGAATACGACACGGTCAAAGGCGCGATGCGCTGGCTGGCCAGACATCGCGGCGCCGAGGTGATCGAGATCGCCCACGCGCACCCGGCGAGCTACGACAGCCTGCTGGAAACTTATCGCGAGGCGTTTATCGGGCAGCCGAAACTCAAGCTGATGGCCCTGACTCACGTCACTCACCGCACCGGTCTGGTGATGCCGGTGCAAGCCATCGCCGCGCTGGCCAAAGAGCATGGCGTCGATGTCATCCTCGACGGCGCCCATGCACTCGGTCAGATCGAGTTCGACCTCGACGCCCTCGGCATCGCGTTCGCCGGATACAACCTGCACAAATGGATCGGTGCCCCGCTCACCCTCGGCTTCCTCTATATTGCGCCGCAACGCCTGACCGACATTGATCCGGACATGGGTGAAATGCATTACCCGGCTAATGACATCCGCGCGCGCACGTCGTACAGCACGCCCAACATTCCAGCGCTGATGACCTTGCCACTGGTGTTCGAAGAGCACCGTTCCCTCGGCGGCGCACCGGCCAAAGGCGCCCGTCTCAATTATCTGCGCAACCTGTGGGTCAGCGCGGTGCGGCACTTGCCGGGCATCGAGGTGATGACGCCTGACGATCCACGGCTATATTGCGGCATCACATCGCTGCGCTTCACCCGTCATGACGATCAACAGGCGATGGCCGAGCGTTTGCTCAACGACTACAACCTGTTCACCGTGGTGCGCAACGGCGCAGCCAGCGGGCCAAGCATCCGCGTGACACCGGGGCTGACTACCACCGCTGCCGAAATGCAGCTGTTGGTAAGGGCGCTGAACGAGCTGCGCTAAAACACCGCGCCCGTGGGCTTTTCGTAGCCCGCAAGGCCGATCTGCGACGACACCGCAAAGGTGTCGACGCCGATCGTCAGGCTGCCGAAGTAGCCGTCCTCCACGCCCTCTCCGCCAATCGGTCGCAACACCAGCCGAGAGGCGTCATCCCCCGCCACTTCACAGGTACAGGCGTTGGGAAGATGCAGCAGCCCTGTCCAGGCCTCTTGATGTGACTGCGGGTGTTGATCATCACTGGCAATACACACGGTCATGGCGATGCAGGACGCACAACCCGACTGCCGATCCGGATAAATACTGGTAAACCGCACGATGCCTTGGCTGTCGGTCGACTGTGTGCCGTACAGACTGTCGGCGCCAATGCTCTGTTCGATCCGAACCTGGGCGGCAACCACGGGCTCACCCGTCATGGCGTCGACCAGGGCAAGACGCAATACCAATGGCAGGCCTTCGATGCCGCGGCTTATGTTACGCACGTTGTGTCCGGTTTCGCGCCAGTCAAGGCTGCCAACGATTTGGGTTGGCCGTTGATGCAGAGATGGGTGTTTCAAGGCTACAGATTGATGGTCGTCCATGAGGCGTTCTCTCTTCCGTAAGATGAACGCAGATTAGCGCCACGCAAACGCGGCTGTGCGGTAACTATGTATCGCTTGATGTCCTGGCACTTTCTTCCAGGCAAAAAAAACGGTGCACCGACCAAGCGCACCGTAAAGCCGTAGAACACACAACGAAGTGTCTGGTAACAATCAGTCCAGCAGCGCCAGTGCCTCAGCGGTGCAATCCTGAATACGGGCCCAGTCGCCGTTCTTGATCCACTCCGGATCAAGCATCCAGCTACCGCCCACGCACATGACGTTTTTCAGCGCCATGTAGCTCTTGATGTTGGCCGGGCCGACGCCGCCAGTCGGGCAGAATTTAACTTCGCCGAACGGGCCGCCGAGGGCTTTGATTGCTGCCACGCCACCGCTGACTTCAGCCGGGAACAGCTTGAAGCGGCGATAACCCAGGCCATAACCTTCCATGATGCCGGAGGCATTGCTGATGCCCGGCAACAGCGGAATCGGGCTGTCGACGCTGGCCTCGAGCAGGTCACGGGTGATGCCTGGGGTGACGATGAACTGCGAACCAGCGGCTTCGGCTGCCGCGAGCATGTTGCGATCGAGCACGGTGCCGGCACCGGTCATCAGCTCCGGACGCTGGTCGCGCAGGATCTGGATGGCCTTGAGGCCGAACTGCGAACGCAGGGTCACTTCCAGCGCGGTCAAGCCACCGGCAGCGAGGGCGTCAGCCAATGGCAGCACGTCCTGTTCGCGAGCGATGGTGATCACCGGCAGGATCCGCGCCTTGGCGCAGAGGCTGTCGATCAGGGCAACTTTGTCCGCCATGGAAACGGTCGGGGATGGGGTTGTCATAGCGGCTGTTCCTTGGCTCATGGGCACCAGTAAATCTCTAACGTAGGTTGCAGAAACGCGCGCACCGGCATGGCGGCGACGTCGTCGGATGCCAGTGCGGCATTCAGGGTGGTCAGTTTCGACTGACCGGAAATCGACAGAATCTTGTGTTTCGCCGAAGCCAGCAGCGCACGGCTCATGGTCAGGCGCTGACGCGGCACGCTTGGCGCCAGCATCGGCCAGCAACGGCGGCTGCCATCGACCTGCAACGCTTCGGCGAGGTTCGGGCTGTCAGGGAACAGTGACGCGGTGTGACCGTCATCGCCCATGCCCAACACCAGCACGTCAATCGGCGGCAATTCGGCGAGCAGGCGATCCGCCTGTTCGGCAGCCTGCTCGACGTTGGCCGCCGCGTTATACAGGCTGAGGAACTGCGCCTTGGCCGCCGGGCCTTTGAGCAGGTATTGCTTGAGCAGGCCGGCATTGCTGTCGGCATGTTCAACCGGTACCCAGCGTTCGTCGGCGAGGGTCACAACGACCTTCGACCAGTCCAGCTCCTGCTTGGCCAGGTGCTGGAAAAACGCCACAGGGCTACGACCGCCCGACACCACCAGAACCGCGTTGCCGCGTGCGGCAATGGCGTCGCTCAATTGCTTGGCGACGTTCAGCGCCAGACCTTCGGCCAACAGCACCGGGCTCTTGAATTCGTGAGCGTTCACGCCCGCAGGCAGTTGCACATCAGATATCGCCATACCACGACCTCCCGTCCCGCGTGATCAATGCAATGGAGCTCATCGGCCCCCACGACCCGGCCGCATACGGCTTGGGCGCGTCACCGGATTTTTTCCACCCGGCGATCAGCTGGTCACACCATTTCCACGCGGCTTCGATTTCATCTTTACGGACAAACAGGTTCTGATTGCCGTTCATCACTTCCAGCAACAACCGCTCGTAGGCATCGGGGATCCGCGCGCTACGCCAGGTGTCGGAGAAATTCAGTTGCAGCGGGCCGCTGCGCAGTTGCATGCCTTTGTCCAGGCCCTGCTCTTTGGTCATCACGCGCAGGGAAATGCCTTCGTCCGGTTGCAGACGGATGATCAGTTTGTTGCTGATCTGCAGGCGTTGTTCCGGCGCAAAAATGTAGTGCGACGGTTCCTTGAAATGGATGACGATCTGCGACAGTTTCTGCGGCATGCGCTTGCCGGTGCGCAGGTAGAACGGCACGCCGGCCCAGCGCCAGTTACGGATGTCGGCACGCAGGGCGACGAAGGTTTCAGTGTCGCTCTGGGTGTTGGAATTCGGTTCTTCGAGGTAACCCGGTACGGATTTGCCTTCGCTGTGGCCGGCGATGTACTGGCCGCGCACCACTTGCGTGGTCAGGCCTTCCGGACTGATCGGCGCCAGGGCCTTGAGCACTTTTACTTTCTCGTCACGGATACTGTCGGCGGAAAGGTCGGCCGGCGGGTCCATGGCGATCAGGCAGAGCAGCTGCAACAGGTGATTCTGGATCATGTCACGCAGCTGGCCGGCCTTGTCGAAGTAGCCCCAACGGCCTTCGATGCCGACCTTCTCGGCCACGGTGATTTCCACGTGGGAGATGTAATTCTGGTTCCACTGGGTTTCGAACAGGCTGTTGGCGAAACGCAGGGCGATCAGGTTCTGAACGGTTTCCTTGCCCAGGTAGTGGTCGATGCGGTAAGTGCGGTTCTCCGGGAAGAACTGCGCCACCGCGTCGTTGACCTTGCGCGACGACTCGAGGTCGGAACCAATGGGTTTTTCCAGGACCACGCGGGTGTTTTCTGCCAGACCGACTTTCGCCAGGTTCTCGCAGATCGCGCCGTACACCGCTGCCGGCGTCGCGAAGTAGGCAATCATGCGTTGTGTGCTGCCGGCCTGTTCGGCCAGCGCCACGTAATCTTCTGCCTTGAGGAAATCGACGTGCAGGTAGGTCAGACGCGCGAGAAATCGCTCGACCACGGCTTCGTTCAGCTCTTTGCCTACGTAACGGCGCAGTTCGGCGGCGATAAACGCCATGTGCTGTTGCTCGCTGCCAGCTTCACGGGCCAGCGCGATGATGCGCGTGTCCTCGTGGAGCAGGTCGGCGCCATCGAGGTGATAAAGGGCAGGAAACAGCTTGCGCAGAGCCAGATCGCCAAGCGCGCCGAACAAGGCAAAGGTGCACGGTTCAACCGTAATCGAAGGCATGATGTTTGTTCTTTTATCAAGTTAAGCTACAAATACCTTTTTTCAAGGCATCACTCAAGGGAAAATGTAGTAATAACCACAACATTTTCCCAAAATACACAATCCGAGTGGTGGTCGCCCGGACGCATCAGTAGGATAGGCCACCGTTACGGGCCATATCAAAGGCCCAATGTGCATAGCCCGGCGCACCTTTGCGCAGGTGAATTAGGAATTCCATATGGACCGCGTGCGAAATTTACTGGAACAGATCCAGAGTCGCCTTGAAGACCTGAACAAGGCCGAACGCAAAGTCGCCGAGGTGATCCTGCTCAACCCGCAGCAGGCCACCCGCTTCAGCATCGCCGCCCTCGCCCAGGCGGCCTCGGTGAGCGAACCGACGGTCAACCGTTTCTGCCGTTCGTTTGGTGTCAGCGGCTATCCCGAACTCAAGCTGCAGCTGGCGCAGAGTCTGGCCAGCGGCGCAGCTTATGTCAGCCGTGCGGTCGAGGCCGACGACAATCCCGAGGCCTACACGCAGAAGATTTTCGGCAGCGCCATCGCCTCGCTGGACAGCGCATGCCAGGCGCTGGACCCGAACCTGATCAGCCGCGCCGTCGACCTGTTGATTCAGGCGCGGCAGATCCACTTCTTCGGCCTCGGCGCTTCGGCACCGGTGGCGCTGGATGCACAGCACAAGTTCTTCCGCTTCAACCTCGCCGTGACCGCGCATGCCGATGTATTGATGCAGCGGATGATTGCGTCGGTGGCGCACACCGGTGAGTTGTTCGTGATCATTTCCTACACCGGCCGCACCCGTGAGCTGGTCGAGGTGGCGCGCATTGCTCGCGAGAACGGTGCTTCGGTATTGGGCCTGACGGCAGAAAACTCGCCGCTGGCCAAGGCCAGTACCTTGAGCCTGAATATTCCGTTGCCGGAAGACACCGACATCTATATGCCGATGACGTCGCGAATCATTCAGTTGACCGTGCTGGATGTGTTGGCGACCGGGATGACCTTGCGTCGCGGGGTGGATTTCCAGCCGCATCTGCGCAAGATCAAAGAGAGCTTGAATGCCAGCCGGTATCCGGTCGGGGATGAGTTCAACTAAAGATCAAAAGCCCCTCACCCCAGCCCTCTCCCGGAGGGAGAGGGGGCCGACCGAGGGGGCTGCGCTGTACATCGACCTGAAAAATAGAGTCGATTATGGATTCAGCGCTGCACTTTCACGTCGGCATAACTCTTAAGCATCCCGCATTCGGTTCCCTCTCCCCCGGGAGAGGGCTAGGGTGAGGGGCTACGATGTGGCTGACCCACTCAAGCCGCCGCCCACGCCTGCAAACTCAAATGCGCTTTCTCTCCCGGCGCCAGGTGCAGACTGTCAGTCCCCCCCGCCGCCGCTTCCACGCAAACGAATTCGGAAATCTCGTCCCAGCTCACCCCCAACAACGGCCGCGCCCCGGGATGCCACACCACCGTGTCGCCACTGTCACCGGTATCAATGCACAACTCACGCTGCCAAGCGTGATCCTTGAGCTGCAATTCACCGTCATGCTGGAACACCCGCTGGCACCCGCCGTCCACCCGCAACTCGCCTTCCTGCTGGCAAATCTGGCGACTCAACTGGTCATAACCCTGCGCCCCTTCGAGCCCAGACAGCGCTATCTCGCCGACATCGCCAATACGCCAGTAAGCGTGCAAAGCCTGGCTCAACTGGCACGGCATGTCGTCCTGATGCTCGGTGGCAAGGCGTAACTCCATGCGTTCGCCCAGATGTGCATGCAAGTCAACCTGCCAGTCGCACAGCTGCAATTGCCAGTGCAGGCGCACGCCGTCGTCGGCGCTGCTGCTGTCGAGCAACTTCCAGTCGAGTAGTCGCGCCCAACCATGGGATGGCCAGGCGTTTTCGCTCGGATGACGGCCATACCAAGGCCAACACACCGGCACACCACCACGGATCGCGCCGACATGCGGCCACTTCGCCGCACACCACAACCACGGCTTTTGCCCGCGCGGCTGAAAGTGCAGCAATTGCGCGCCCTGGCGACTGAACACCGCCTGACACAGCGGATGATCGATCACCAACACGTCGCGCATCTGATACCGCTCCCAAGCGAACACCGGGCGTTCACGCAGGGATTTGAAGAAGCGTTGCAGCGGATGCTCATGCATTTGCCACGATCCTGAACTCGTCTTTCACAGGGGTGCGCCGCCCCCCCAAAAAAAAGCGGACAGCCTTGGCTGTCCGCAAATATGCGCACATAGAGAGGAGCTTATCGCAGACGCGTCAGAACGTAGACTGAATTTTCAGGCCAGCGACCAATGCGTTGTCCACTTCATCCACACCACCCGGGTGAGTGATGTACTGCAGGTTAGGACGTACGGTCAGCCAGTTGGTGACGTGGAAGCCGTAGTTGATCTCGTAGTTGTATTCGGTTTCACGAATCGGCGAGAACACTGGATTGTCGTAGTCCGAAACACCGTTGGAAGCGTTCAGCAGCTCGGCGTTTTTCTTCACGTCATCGTTGACGTGGATACGCGCCGCGCCGATGCCGACGTCATCTTTCGGACGCGCATCGAACGGGCCTTTGTAGACAAACATCACCGACTGGTAGTTGTCGATGAAGTTGGTGTCCTTGTCGTGGAACGTGGCGTTGGCCGCAATGTTCAGACCGCGAGTTGCATCACCGTTGTGGCTGGTGAGTTGCTGTTGCGCCACGAACCAGTAGCCGCTTTTGCTGTTGTGCGTTTTGTAGGCGTCGCCAGTGGTTGCAGCGTCAAAACCGTTGACATCTTCACGAACGTCGTCGGCATCGGCCGTGCTCTTGTAGTAACCCACACGGTATTCGCCCGGCAAGCTGTTGACCTTCGGCGACCAGACCAATTCAACCGGAAGAACGGTACCTTTGGTGCCGCTGCCGCTGAGCTTGAAGCCGTTGCCGTGTTCCAGCTGCGACGGGTTCTGGTTGTATGCACCGATCTGCGCGTAGAGTTCGTCGTTGATGTTGTACTTCACACGGATCGCGGCCTGGCTGACCGGCCAGTTGTACCAGATGTTGGTCGCCCAGTTACCCACTTGCGAGCCGCAGAACGCGAGGTTCTGGAAGTCGCACGGGAAGGTGTTGAAGTCTTCGCCTTCGCCGAAGTAACCGGCCTTGACGTCGAGTTTGTTGTCGAAGAACTGGTGCTGAATCCACAACTGGGTCAGACGCACCATGTGGCCACGGCCGTAGACTTCTTGCGAGGACGACAGAGTGCCGGCACGCGGATCGCCAACGCGGTCGTTGGAGATGTTGTAGCCGTTACGATTGGTCAGCTGGATCTTCGCTTGCGTGTTGTCCCAGCCCCACAGCTTTTGCAGATCGAGTGCCACGCCCAGACCGAACTGGTCGCTGTAGCGGCCGGTCTTGTCATCGTTGTAGCCGCCGTGCAGGTTGGCACCCATTTCCCCAACGTAGTCGGCCTTGATGTCGATACCCTGCTCGATCAGCTTGGTCCGCTCGCCACCCCAGTCGCCGGTCATCCATTTCGAATCGGAACTGAAGGCATCCGCCGCCATCGCGTTACCGGCCAGCACCAATGCCGCCGCAGCTGATACCTGGCAGATCAACCGGGCATTGACGTGTTTCTTTTTCATCCCTACATCCTCGTCTTTATTGTTATTAACTGTTTTTATCTAACGCGGTTTACATAAAGTGCGACGAATGACAGGCCATTCACCGCGTGCTCCTTTGTGGGAGCGGGCTTGCTCGCGAAGGCGCCGTGTCAGTCAGTACATGTGTTGCCTGACACTCCGCATTCGCGAGCAAGCCCGCTCCCACATTTGTTCCTCAGCGGCCTTTGAATTGCGCCACGTTCGCAGACCGCGCATCGGTCTGTGGTTGCCCGGCAGTGCCGAGGCGCTCGCCGGTATTGGCATCGAACAACAACACTTTCGACGGATCGAATTGCAGCGTCAGGCTCTCGCCCACCTGCGGTGCCACGTCTGGCGCTAAACGGCAGCAGACTTTGGTTTCATTCAAATTGACGAACACCAGGGTGTCCGGACCGGTCGGCTCGGTCACCTGCACTTCGGCGCGAATGCTCGGCAGGCCATTGCCCTCGCCGTTCGCCAGTACGATCTGTTCAGGGCGCAGGCCGAGGATCACTTCGCGATCTTCCAGCCCGGCATCCTGCATGCTCATCGGCAATTCACAACGCGCCTGACCGCTGTCGAGCAGCGCCAGCAGACGGCCGTCCTTGCGTTGCAGACGCAGCGGGATGAAGTTCATCGGCGGCGAACCGATGAAGCTCGCCACAAACAGGTTGGCCGGGTTGTTGTAAATGTCTTTCGGCGTGCCGAACTGCTGGATGATGCCGTCCTTCATCACCGCAACCTTGTCGCCCAGAGTCATCGCTTCGATCTGGTCGTGGGTCACGTAGACCGTGGTGGTTTTCAGGCGCTGGTGCATCAGTTTCATTTCGGTGCGCATCTCGACGCGCAGCTTGGCGTCGAGGTTGGACAGCGGTTCGTCGAACAGATAAATCTTCGGCCGACGCGCCAGTGCACGGCCCATCGCCACACGCTGTTGCTGACCACCGGAAAGCTGACCCGGCTTGCGATTGAGCAGGTGTTCGATCTGCAGCAGCTTGGCCACGCGCGCGACTTCTTCGTCGATCGCCGCCTGCGGCATCTTGCGGATCTTCAGACCGAACTCGATGTTCTCGCGCACGCTCATGGTCGGGTAAAGCGCGTAGGACTGGAACACCATGGCGATGTCGCGATCCTTCGGGCTCATGCCGCTGACGTCTTGATCACCGATCATGATCGCGCCGCCGGTGATGGTTTCCAGACCGGCGATGCAGTTCATCAGGGTCGATTTGCCGCAGCCCGACGGGCCGACCAGGATCAGGAACTCACCGTCCTTGATCGACAGTTCGATGTTCTTCAGGGTGTCCGGCAGGCCGGCACCGTAGGTCTTGTTGACGTTGCGAAGTTCGAGCGTTGCCATGATTACCCCTTGACTGCGCCGGCTGTCAGCCCGCGCACGAAATACTTGCCTGCGACCACATAGACCAGCAGGGTCGGCAGGCCGGCGATCATCGCCGCTGCCATATCAACGTTGTATTCCTTGGCGCCGGTGCTGGTGTTGACCAGGTTGTTCAGCGCTACTGTGATCGGTTGCGAATCACCGCTGGAGAACACCACACCGAACAGGAAGTCGTTCCAGATCTGGGTGAACTGCCAGATCAGGCAGACCATGATGATCGGCGTCGACATCGGCAGAATGATCCGGCGGAAAATCGTGAAGAAACCCGCGCCGTCGAGGCGCGCAGCCTTCACCAGCGCATCCGGAATGCTCACGTAGTAGTTACGGAAGAACAGCGTGGTGAACGCTAGACCGTAAACCACGTGGACAAACACCAGACCGGTGGTGGTGCTTGCCAGGCCCATTTTGCCGAGGGTGAACGAGGCTGGCAGCAGCACGGTCTGGAACGGCAGGAAGCAACCGAACAACAGCAGACCGAAGAACAGCTGCGAACCACGGAAGCGCCACATCGACAACACGTAACCGTTCAATGCACCAATGGCGGTGGAGATGATCACAGCCGGAACAGTGATCTTGATCGAGTTCCAGAAGTAACCGTCAACCGTGGCCCAGGCCTTGACCCAGCCGATGCCGCTGACCACGGTCGGCCAGCTCAGCAGGTTGCCGGTGCTGATGTCTTCCGGGGTCTTGAAGCTGGTCAGCAACATGACCACCAGCGGCACCAGATAAAGCAGTACAGCGAGGATCAGCACCGCGTAGATCGCGATGCGACTCAGGCTGATGGCAGGTTTGGCAGCGAGACTAGTCATTGCGCTTGGTCCTCAGCTCGGAATACAGGTAAGGCACGATGATCGCGAGGATCGCACCGAGCATCAGAATCGCACTGGCCGAGCCCATGCCCATCTGGCCGCGACTGAAGGTGAAGGAATACATGAACATCGCTGGCAGGTCGGAGGAATAACCCGGGCCACCGGCAGTCATCGCCGCGACAAGGTCGAAGCTCTTGATTGCGATGTGCGCCAGAATCATCACCGCACTGAAGAACACCGGACGCAGGCTTGGCAGCACCACTTTCCAGTAGATGCGCGGCATGCTCGCGCCGTCGATCTGCGCGGCACGGATGATCGATTGATCGACGCCACGCAGGCCAGCGAGGAACATCGCCATGATGAAGCCCGAGGCTTGCCACACGGCGGCGATCACCAGGCAGTAAACCACGCGATCCGGGTCGATCAGCCAGTCGAGACGGAAGCCTTCCCAGCCCCAGTCACGCAACAATTTGTCCAGGCCCATGCCCGGGTTGAGCAGCCATTTCCACGCGGTACCGGTGACGATCATCGAGAGCGCCATCGGGTACAGGTAAATGGTGCGGATAAAGCCTTCTCGACGGATGCGTTGGTCGAGGAACACCGCCAGCAACACACCAATCACCAAGGTGATGCCGATGAACATGCCGCCGAACACGGCGAGGTTTTTGCTCGCGACCCACCAGCGATCGTTGTCGAACAACCGCGCGTATTGTGCAAGGCCCGCCCACTTGTAAGTCGGCAGGAACGTCGAGGTGGTGAACGACAGCACGAACGTCCACAGGATGTAGCCATAGAAGCCCACCAGCACGATGAACATGCTCGGCGCCAGCACCAGTTTTGGCAGCCAGCGTTGCAATGCATCGAACGGCGAGGCCTTGCTGAACACAGCAACAGAACTCATGGGGAAATCCAGTACGAGGGTAGAAAATTCACATGCTTCCCTTTTGTGGGAGCGAGCTTGCTCGCGAAGGCGTCCGACAGGTATTACACCTGCGCCTGACATTGCGCTTTCGCGAGCAAGCTCGCTCCCACAGGGGTTGCGGTGTTAGCTGTTATTTGGACGACTTGATCGCTGCACCCAGTTTCTTGGCGGTGTCGGCCGGGTCGGCTTTCGGGTCGTTGATGTAGTTGGTCACGACATCAAAGAACGCACCTTGCACCGCCAGCGTGGTCGCCATGTTGTGCGCCATGCTTGGTTGCAGGCCGCCGGACTTGGCGTCCGCGAGGAAGTCTTTGGCAGCGGTCTGTGCGCAGGAGTCGAAACCGAGCTTGTCCATGTTGTTCAACATGTCGTTACGCACCGGGATCGAGCCTTTGTTGATGCTGAAGACTTTCTGGAAGTTTTCACCCAGCACGACTTTGGCGATGTCCTGCTGACCGGCCGCCGTGCCGGCGTCCTTCTGCTTGAACACGGCCAGCGAGTCGATGTTGTAGGTGAACGCCTTGTCGGTGCCCGGGAAGGCTACGCACTCGTAATCCTTGCCGGCGACTTTCTTGGCAGCGGTCCATTCGGACTTGGCCCAGTCACCCATGATCTGCATGCCGGCCTTGCCGTTGATGACCTTGGCCGCTTCCAGGTTCCAGTCCTGACCTTTGCCGTCGGCGTCCATGTAGGTCGCGACTTTCTTCAGCTCGGTCAGCGCCTTGACCATTTCCGGGCCGGTCAGCGCGGCGTTGTCCAGGTCAACCAGGGCTTTCTTGTAACCATCGACACCCATGACCGAGAGCACCACGGCTTCGAACACGGTGCTGTCCTGCCAAGGCTGACCGCCGTGAGCCAGCGGAATGAAGCCCGCCGCTTTCAGCTTGTCGCCAGCGGCATAGAATTCTTCGAGGGTGGTCGGGTTCTTGGTGATCCCGGCTTTCTTGAACACTTCCGGGTTGATCCACAGCCAGTTCACGCGGTGAATGTTCACCGGCACGGCCACGTAATCACCGTCGTACTTCACGGTATCGGAGACTTTCTTGTCGAGCAGGCTGTCCCACTTTTCCGACTTGGCGACGTCTTTCAGCACGTCGGTGTCGAGCAGGCCGGTCGACGCCCATTCCTGGATGTCCGGGCCTTTGATCTGGGCGACGCCAGGCGGGTTGCCGGCAACGGCGCGGCTTTTCAGCACGGTCATGGCAGTCGCACCGCCGCCACCGGCAACAGCGCCGTCTTTCCAGGTGAAACCGTCTTTTTCGACTTGGGCCTTGAGTACATCAACAGCGGCTTTTTCGCCACCGGACGTCCACCAGTGCACGACTTCGACCGAACCTTTGGATTCGGCAGCGGAAACACTGAGCGGCAGGATTGCGAGCGGGAACAGGGAGGCGACAGAAATGACAGTAGCGAGGCGAGAAATCGCATTCATTCGGAATGTACCTTTCTTGTTGTTATGCATTGCAAGTCTGGTGCTTGCGCTGCACAGGAGTTTAAACAGGACGTTTCCCCCGCAGGTAACGAAGGGACGCGCGAATGTCACCACATGGTTACACAGGAGTGCCGTGAGACAACTGCGCTAAAGCAGTCGCCATGCTCGGTGCCAAGGGCAGACGAGGGATCAACACCGCCTGCCAGGCGTGGTACAGATCGGGTTTGCCCGCCCAGATATCGGCACTTGGTGTGTTTTGCGGATTGAGTTCGTGGTGCCAGCTGCCGTTGCAACGGTCGATGAAATGCACCTCGCAAAATTCCCAGAACAGCCGGTACCAGGTTTCGTACTGCGCTTCGCCGGTACGTTTGAGCAGAGCACTGGCGGCGGCGCTGGCTTCGGCATGGGTCCAGTGCAGGCGATGGCGGACCACGGCCTGGTTGTCCCAGTCGAGGGTGTAGACGATCCCCGGCGCACCATCGACATCCCAGCCGTGGCGACAGTTCTGCTCGAAGAGTTTCTGCGCATCGGTAGCGAGCCAACCCGGCGTGAGCATGCCAGCCTGCACCCGCGCGGCTTCGAGATGGAGCAAGAGCCGCGCCCATTCGAAACCGTGGCCGGGCGTGGTGCCGTAAGGGCGGAAACCATCGGCCGGATTGTCGTGGTTGTATTCGCGCAACGGTTGCCAGTCGCGGTCGAAGTGCTCGATGACCATGTAACCGTTGCCGGCAGCGTGACCGTGGATCACCCGCTCGACGATGCGTTGCGCACGCACCAGCCAGCGCGGATCTTCAGTGACATCGGCCAGCGCGAGGAATGCTTCGGTGGCGTGCATGTTGCTGTTGGCACCGCGATACGCTTCTTCTTCACTCCAGTCGCGGTTGAAGAATTCGCGCATGGCGCCCTCTTCTTCGCTCCAGAAATAGGTGTCGATGATGTCGATGGCGTCATCCAGCAGCGCTTGGGCACCGGGACGTTGTGCGACCACTGCAGAGCTGGCCGCGAGCGCGACAAAGGCATGCAGATAGGCGTTCTTGCCGGTGTTGTCGTCACGGTGTTCGGCGACCGCAAACCAGCCGCCGTGCAGGGCGTCACGCAACGGCCCACGCAGGGCGGCAATGCCGTGATCGACCAGTTCGGCAAAACCCGGCAAGCCTTGAATATGGGCCATGGCGAAGCTGTGGGTCATGCGTGCGGTGTTCATGGTTTCGGCGTGTGCGTTCGCTGGCAGACGGCCGCGTTCGTCGAGGTTGCCGAAGCCTTCAGGCAGTTTCGATGCCTTGGCGAATTCCAGCAGGCGCAGGCCTTCGGCGGCGAGCCATTGCTGGTGGGCAGGGGAGTTCAGCCAACTGCTGAAGCCTGGGTGGAAGAGATCCATGGGTGGCCTTTTTTGTTGTTATGACTGCGGGGAGTCTAAACAACGGGCCGGGGTGGGCTTGTAACGAAGGGGGCGGGTTTTGTCACCATGTCGTGACAAAAGAACCACCCTCACCCCAGCCCTCTCCCAGAGGGAGAGGGGGCCGACCGAGGTGTAATGAGCTTTCCGCCGACCTGATACATCGAGTCGATTATGGATTCGCTACCGGACTTCCAGGTCGGCGTATCTCTGCAGCATCCCCCGATCAGTCCCCTCTCCCTCCGGGAGAGGGCTAGGGTGAGGGGCTCTTTTGATCTAATCCGCCGAACGCGGCAACTGCAACGTCACCCGCAAGCCACCCTCACGCAAATTCTGCAACGTCACTTCCCCACCATGGCTGTGGGCAATGTTGCGTGCAATGCCGAGACCCAAGCCATAGCCCTGCTGCTGCCCCGCCAAGCGGAAGTGCGGCTCGAACACCTGCTCCAGGCGCTGCTCCGGCACGCCCGGACCTTCATCGTCGACGTGCAGAACAAACGCGCGCTCATCATCGTCGATGTGCAAATGCGCGTTCTGCCCGTACTTCAAAGCGTTGTCGATCAGGTTGCCGATGCAGCGCTTCAGCGCCAAAGGCTTGCCCGGATAAGCTGCCAGCGCCTTGCCCTGCTGCGTCACGCGGCCATTGCCGTTGGGCGCCAGATACGGCTCTACCAGGCAGTCGAGCACATGATTGAGGTCCACCGGTTCGATGTTCTCGTGAATGTCGGTGTCCTTCACGCATTGCAGCGCGCCCTTGACCAACAACTCCAACTCGTCCAGATCACGGCCGAACTTGGCTTGCAGCTTCTCGTCTTCAAGCAATTCGACACGCAAACGCAAACGGGTGATCGGCGTGCGCAGGTCATGGGAAATCGCGCTGAACAACTGGCTGCGCTCGGTCAGGTAGCGGCTGATGCGTTCACGCATGGTGTTGAAGGCGCGGCCCACTTCGACCACTTCACTGCCCCCGCCCTCGGCCACCGGTTCGACGTCCGCCCCCAGCGACAGATCCCGCGCGGCTCGGGCCAGACGCTTGAGTGGGCGGCTTTGCCAATGCACCAGCAGGCCGATGAACAGCAGCAGAAAACCACTGGTGAGGACGATGAACCACACCTGTTGCGATGGCAGACCTTGCTCTTCAAGACTGGTGTACGGCTCCGGCAACAGTGAGGCGATATACAGCCATTCGCCCGGCGCCATTTGAATCTGCGTGACCAGTACCGGTGGGTTTACCGGTTCCAGAGTCAGCGCGTAATGCGCCCACGAGCGGGGCAACTCATCGAGTTTCAGCCCGGCGTTGAAAATCCGCAGGTCTTCGGGGCTGACAAAGGTCACGGAAATATCGGTGTCATGGCCCAACGTCTGACGCAGCACCTCGTCGACCGCCTTCATCACCGCCGCTTTACGCGGTGTGACCGGCAGCACATCCATGCCCAACGGTTTGTCATTGAGCGTCACGACGAAGCGCGTGCCGCCCATGCTGCGCAATTGATCGAGGACCAACGGCCGATAAGCGACCGGCAATGAGCGGAAGTAACTGACGCTGGCGGTCATCGAATGCGCAAGACTGCGCGCGCTGGTGACAAGACCTTCGAGCTGGGTAGCACGCAGTTGCGAGACCCAGATCACGCTCGACAAGGTCTGCGCAAACAACACCGCAAGCAGGGTCAACAGCAGCATGCGTCCGAGCAACGAACGCGGCACCGGCACTTTGGCAGCAAGTTTGCGCAGCGACTCAGTGACCATTGCCGGCAACCACGTTGGCTGCCAGTTGGTAGCCGCTGCCACGTACGGTGCGAATCAGTCGCGGCGGTTTTTCCGTGTCGCGCAGGCGTTGGCGCAAACGGCTCACGGCCATGTCGACGATGCGGTCGAGCGGCATCAGGTCGCGGCCGCGGGTGGCGTTGCCGATGGTGTCGCGGTCGAGGATTTCCTGCGGGTGATCGAGGAACAGTTTCAGCAGGGCGAAGTCCGCACCGGAAAGAATCACTTCCTCGCCATCGGTGTGAAACAGGCGATGGCTGACCATGTCCAGACGCCATTCATCGAAGGCCAGCACGTCACTGCCACTGCGCTCCTGACCGAATTGTGCACGGCGCAGCAAAGCCTTGATGCGCGCTTGCAGTTCGCGGGGGCTGAAGGGTTTGCCGAGGTAATCGTCGGCGCCGAGTTCGAGGCCGATCACGCGGTCGGCTTCATCGGAACTGGCAGTGAGCATGATGATCGGCACCTGCGCCTGACGCGGATGCTGACGCACCCAACGGCAGAGGCTGAAGCCGTCTTCGTCAGGCAGCATGACATCGAGGATCACCAGATCGCTCGGCGCCTCGTTGAGGGCCTGACGGAAACTGGCACCGTCGGCGGTAGCCCGTACCTGAAACCCGGCACGGGTCAGATAGGTTTCCAGCAACTCGCGTATTTCCTGGTCGTCATCGACCAACAATATCGACTTGTTGACTGAGCTCACTTCGAAGGCATCCTTGTTGTTGGAATTGGGGCGGATTATGCCTTAAGCATGGAACTTACAAACACCACAGAACCACTGTGGGAGCGGGCTTGCTCGCGAAAGCGGTGTGTCAGTCACCTTGAATGTCTCTGATACACCGCTTTCGCGAGCAAGCCCGCTCCCACAATTTTGAGCGCATTTCAGGTCGAGATTGATTGATCCAGCGCTACGCCGGCCCCCACAAGGCCGGAATACGGCGCCGTCACCAGCCACACCGGGATGCCTTTGAAGTAATCGCTCATGCAACCCTTGTCAGCGAAGCTGCGGGCAAAACCGCTTTCAAGGAAGAAATCGGCAAACCGCGGAATCACCCCACCGACAATGTAAACCCCGCCACGGCCGCCGGTGGTCAGCACGTTATTACCCGCCACACGACCGAGCCAGCAGCAGAACTGCTCGAGCACTTCCAGCGCAATCGGATCGCCCGCAAGACCTGCCGCCGTAATCGCTTCCGGCGTATCGAGTGTCGGCTCATGCCCATCGACTGCGCAGATAGCCCGGTAAACCCGTGGCAAGCCACCACCGCTCAACGCAGTTTCCGCGCTGACATGGCCAATCTCGTTATGAATGTGCTGCCACAACTGGGTTTCACGCGGACTGCTCAGCGGCAGATCAACGTGCCCGCCCTCGCCCGGCAACGCCGCGAAACGGCCTTCACCGAGATCAAGCAAGGTGCCGACGCCAAGACCAGTGCCCGGGCCGATCACCACCGCCGGACGCAACGGCTCCGGCGTGCCCTCGCAGACCACGCGGAATTCGCCCGGTTGCAAACAGGTCATGCCCAGCGCCATCGCCGAGAAGTCGTTGACCAGCAACAACTGCTCGACCTGCAAGGTTTTGCAAAACGCTGTGCGACTCAAGCGCCAGTGGTTGTTGGTGAACTTGAATTCATCACCGCTGACCGGACCTGCCACCGACAGGCACACCGAACCGATCGAACCCGGTGCCAGACCGAGCCCGCTCAGGTACAGGCTGATCGCCTCTTCCGGGCTGGCATGGTCGGCCGTGGCCAGCACCTGAACCGATTCCAGTTGCTGGTTTTTCCACAACGCAAACCGCGCGTTGGTGCCTCCGATATCACCGACCAAAGCCAGTTTCAATTAAGCGTCTCCAGGGCAGAAGTGAAGGCGCTGGCGCCCTGCTCCGCCGAGCTGAAGGCCAAACGCATGAAACCAAACAGTTCGCGACCGCTGCCGATGTTGTTGCCCAACAGGCCTTTGGCGGGTTCGCGCGCTGCAAATTCGGCGGCGTCGACCTTGAGTTCCAAAGTGCCTTTGACGCCATCGACGCGGATGATATCGCCCTCTTGCACGCGCGCCAAAGCGCCACCGACATAAGCTTCGGGGCTGACGTGAATCGCCGCCGGGATTTTCCCCGACGCGCCGGACATCCGCCCGTCCGTCACCAGCGCCACTTTGAAGCCGCGATCCTGCAGCACGCCGAGGAACGGCGTCATCTTGTGCAGTTCCGGCATGCCGTTGGAACGCGGGCCCTGGAAGCGCATCACCGCGACAAAATCCTTCTCCAGCAGACCGGCCTTGAACGCATCGGCCAGGTCCTGCTGATCCTGGAATACCATCGCCGGCGCTTCGACGATCTGGTTTTCCAGCGCCACTGCGGACACCTTCATCACCCCGCGACCGAGATTGCCTTCCATTACGCGCAAGCCGCCCTCTGGCGAGAACGCGCGGGACACCGGACGCAGGATGTTTTCGTCGAGGCTGTCGACCGGGCCTTCGCGCCAGACCAACTCACCGTTATCGAGAAACGGTTCTTTGGTGTACCGGCTCAAACCGTGGCCGAGCACGGTGTTGACGTCTTCGTGCAGCAGACCGGCGCCAAGCAGCTCGCGGATCAGGAACGACATGCCGCCCGCCGCCTGGAAGTGGTTGATGTCGGCTTTGCCGTTCGGGTAGACGTGGCTCAGGGTCGGCACGACTTCGGAGAGGTCGGCCATGTCCTGCCAGGTCAGTTGAATGCCCGCCGCCATGGCGATGGCCGGCATATGCAGGGTGTGGTTGGTCGAGCCGCCAGTGGCGTGCAGCGCAACAATGGAGTTGACCAGCGCCTTCTCGTCGACGATTTCGCCGATCGGCATGAAATTGCCATTCTGTTTGGTCAGGCGTGTGACCTGGTGCGCGGCCTCGCGGGTCAACGCGTCACGCAGCGGCGTGTTCGGATTGACGAACGAGGCGCCCGGCAAGTGCAGGCCCATGACTTCCATCAGCAACTGGTTGGTGTTGGCAGTGCCGTAGAAGGTGCAGGTGCCCGGGCTGTGGTAGGACTTCATCTCCGATTCCAGCAGCTCTTCGCGGGTGGCTTTGCCTTCGGCGTACTTCTGGCGCACATCGGCTTTTTCCTTGTTGGAAATCCCCGAGACCATCGGCCCGCCCGGCACGAAAATGGTCGGCAGATGGCCGAAACGCAGCGAGCCCATCATCAGGCCCGGGACGATCTTGTCGCAGATGCCCAGCATCAACGCGCCATCGAACATGTTGTGCGACAGCGCCACAGCGGTGGACATGGCGATCACTTCGCGGCTCGGCAGGCTCAGCTCCATGCCCGGCTCGCCCTGGGTGACGCCGTCGCACATCGCCGGCGTACCGCCAGCGAACTGGCCGACCGAGCCGATTTCGCGCAAGGCATTCTTGATCTGTTGCGGGAAGACTTCGTAGGGCTGGTGCGCCGAGAGCATGTCGTTATACGAAGACACAATGGCGATGTTCGCCGAGTTCATCATCCGCAGGCTGTGCTTGTCTTCGCTGCCGCAACCGGCCACGCCGTGGGCGAAGTTGGCGCATTGCAGCTTGCCGCGCATCGGCCCGTCGGTGGCGGCGCCGCGAATCAGTGCAAGGTAAGCCTGACGCGTGGCGCGGCTGCGGGCGATAAGCCGTTCGGTGACCTCAAGGACGCGGGGATGCATGTGTAGAACTCCAGGCTAACGGATGTGGCGACCTGATTGTCTATGCTGATCAAACGCCGTTGTTGTTGGAATGACAGACGGCTTTTTTGACCATTCGGACCAGTTGATTCAGGTCACTCGTTGTAGATAAAACAAAATATTGCCACTAAAAAGGCTTGTTTTCTATTTTTATGCGAATAATCTTGTAATTCCAACAACAAAACGACGGCGGCGCTGTTCAATGACTCTTCGAATCGCAATCAATGGTTTTGGCCGCATCGGCCGTAATGTCCTGCGCGCACTGTATACCCAAGGCTATCGACAGGATTTGCAGATTGTCGCCATCAATGATCTGGGCGACAGCTCGATCAATGCTCATCTGCTCAAATACGACACCGTTCACGGCACGTTCGACGCTCAGGTCGAGCATGACAATGAAAGTCTGACCGTCAACGGCGACCGCATTGCGGTCAGCGCCATTCGCAACCCGGCCGAACTGCCATGGGCGGCGGAAAAGATTGATGTGGTGTTCGAATGCACCGGTCTCTTTACCGATCGCGCCAAAGCAGCCGCGCATATTACTGCCGGCGCACGCAAAGTGATCATCTCGGCGCCGGCCAAAGGCGCCGACGCCACTGTCGTATATGGTGTGAACCACGACATTCTGCGCCAGTCGCACCAGATCATCTCCAACGCTTCGTGCACTACTAACTGCCTGGCGCCGGTGGCGCAAGTGCTGCACCGCGAGCTGGGGATCGAAAGCGGCCTGATGACCACGATTCATGCCTACACCAATGACCAGAACCTCACTGACGTCTATCACACCGATCCGTACCGCGCGCGTTCGGCCACACAGAACATGATCCCGAGCAAGACCGGCGCTGCTGAAGCCGTCGGCCTGGTGCTGCCGGAACTGGCGGGCAAACTGACTGGCATGGCCGTGCGTGTGCCGGTGATCAATGTGTCGCTGGTGGACCTGACCGTGCAGCTGAAAAAAGAAGCCAGCGCCGAGGAAGTCAACGCGCTGATGAAAGCGGCCAGCCAACACTCGAAGATTCTCGGCTTCAACACCCTGCCGCTGGTGTCCAGCGACTTCAACCACAATCCGCTGTCGTCGATCTTCGACGCCAACCACACCAAATCCAGCGGCAAGCTGCTGAAAGTGCTGGCCTGGTATGACAACGAGTGGGGCTTCTCCAACCGCATGCTGGATAACTGCCTGGCGCTGTGTAACGCCGAGTAATCCCTAAACCCCATGTGGGAGCGGGCTTGCTCGCGAAAGCGGTGAGTCAGTCGATACATTTATTGCCTGACAAGACGCATTCGCGAGCAAGCCCGCTCCCACAGTGTTTAGTGCTGTATTCAAAATCAGAGCTTGACCATGCAGGCAGATGATAAGCATTATCATTCGCTCGAAATGGATCAGGTTCCCCCGTGAGTCAATCGCGCTTCAACCATGTCTTCCTCACCCAGCGCACCTCGTTGCTGCGCACGCTGGAACGGATGGTCAACAATCACAGCACCGCCGAAGACCTCTTGCAGGAGACCTACCTGCGTGTGACACGGGCGTTGAGCGAGCGGGCCATCGATCACCTCGAACCTTTTGTCTTCCAGACCGCACGCAATCTGGCGCTGGATCATTTGCGTGCGCGCAAGATTCACGCGCGGACCATGGTCGACGATGTGCCGCAGGATGTCGTGCACAGCGTCGCCGCCCCTGCCAGCAGCGCCGAAGACGCCGCCCACGCCGAACAGATGCTGGAGCGCTTGAACGTGAGCCTCAGTCAACTCAGCCCCCGCCAGCAGCAGATTTTCATCCTCAGCCGTTTGCACGGGAACAGTTATCAGGAAATCGCTGATGAACTGAACGTCTCCCTCAGCACCGTGCAAAAAGAACTGAAGCTGATCATGACCATTTGTATCGGCGTCGCTGAACGTCTGAATGGCGACTGAAGCTGTAGGGCTTTTCTGTAAGTACCAGGATCGCCTGCACGGATCAGCTGGCTTTGTTACCCTTGCCCGACTTTTACGCTTCACTTAAAAAACAGCCGTGCGCAGACACTGCCGAGGAAACACCGTGACGGACACCCACCGCTCGCCTTCGCCGGATTCGGCGCAGGACGCTGCCAACGCAATGGACCAGGCACTCGACTGGCTCATCGTGCTCGGCAGCCCGGACGAGGAGCAGACCCGGCAGTTCCATGCCTGGCTGGCGGCCGATCCGTTGAACGCCGAGGCGTTTGCCAAGGCCCAGGCGATCTGGGACGGCCCGCAAGTCGCACTGTGTGCGCAAAGCCTGGCGGCGAAACCTGCGAAGATCACTGTCCTCAAGCGTCTGCGTCCGCACTGGAAACCGCTGGCCACTGCCGCCGTGCTGCTGCTCGGTGTGTTCAGTTTCAGTAATGTGCCGATGCGTCTTCAGGCCGATCACCTCACGGTCGTCGGCGAGCGTCAGCGCCTGCAACTGGAGGACGGCTCGAAAGTCCTGCTCAATACCAATTCGGCATTCTCCAGCACCATCAATGATCAGCAGCGTGTTGCCCGGCTGTTTCAGGGCGAGGCGTTTTTCGAGATTGCCAGCGGCCGCAGTCAACCCTTGGAAATCGACGCCGGCCCGGTCCGCGCCAGCGTGCGCGATACCGCATTCGCCGTGCGTTATCTCGATGGCGTGGCGCAGGTCAACGTGCAGCGCGGCGATGTCGATCTGCAGGCGACGCATAACGACGCTCGCGTACGTCTGACGGCCGGAGAAAGCATCCGCATCGGTCCCAACGGTTTCGACCGCCCGGCCAGACTTGACGCCAACACGGATCTGGCCTGGGTACAGGGCCGACTGGTGTTCGAGAACTGCCCGCTGAATCAGGTGCTGGCCGAATTGCGCCGTTACTATCCGGGCTGGATCATCAACACCAACGAGCAGTTGGCCGACGTCGCCGTAACCGGCAATTACCGTCTCGATCAACCGCTCGACGTGGTGCGTTCCCTCGCGCACATCACCTCGGCGCAACTGAAAGAATTCCCCGCCCTGGTCATCCTGAACTAAATGAGAATTATTTTTACTCGATAGCCAGCGTCAGTACGTCTCGTTATAGCCAATGCAATTGATTCGCAACACGCGAAACCAATCAGCCCCTATAAAGATTCGTGCGACACGGAGCGCTATCGATGTCCTCACGCCATACCCGCCAATCCTCTTCCCCTTCTCGCGTTCTGTCGCTGTTGACCGCTGCCATTCTCATGGCCGGCGCGGCGCCATTGATGGCGGCCACCGAACAGCCGACGCGCAACATGGGCGATTACTCGTTCTCCATCGGCCAGCAACCGCTGGTGTCGGCGCTCAATGCCTTCACCACCGTGACCGGTTGGCAGGTCGGTTTGCCGGCGGAACTGGGTCAGGGCGTATCGTCACCGGGCGTGCGTGGCTCGTTGCCAGCGGAAAAAGCCCTGGAGCGTCTGTTGGTGGGGACCAACCTGAGCTTCCGCAAAATCAGCAACAACAACGTCGTGCTGGAAAAACGCAACGCCAGCGGCACGCTCAATCTGGATCAGGTGACCATCAGCGCCACCCGCCAGGAGCAGTCGGTCAACAGCGTGCCGGCTACCGTTACCGTGCGGACCCGTCAGGATCTGGACCGCAACAACGTCAACACCATCAAGGATCTGGTGCGTTATGAGCCGGGCGTGTCCGTCGGCGGCGCTGGCACACGGGGCGGTATCAGCGGCTACAACATTCGCGGGATCGACGGCGACCGCATCCTGACGCAAGTCGACGGCGTCGAAGTGCCGGACGGCTTCTTCAACGGCCCGTACGCCAAGACCCAGCGCAATTACGTCGACCCGGAAATCGTCAAACGGGTGGAAATCCTCCGTGGCCCGGCCTCGGTGCTGTACGGCAGCAACGCCATCGGCGGCGCCGTCAGCTATTACACCCTCGACCCGGACGACATCATCAAGCCGGGCCAAGACGTCGGCGCCCGTCTGAAAACCGGTTACAGCTCGGCCGATGACAGCTGGCTGAAGTCCGCCACCGTGGCCGGCCGCGCCGACCAGTTCGATGGCTTGCTGCACTACAGCCAGCGCGACGGTCACGAAACCGATTCCTACGGCAGCAACAATGGCACTGGCCTTGAGCGCACCGCCGCCAACCCGGAAGACGTCAACGCCTACAACGTGCTGGCCAAGATCGGCTGGAACTACAACGAAGATTCGCGTCTGGGCCTGACCTACGAAAAGTACAAGGATGATCGCGACACCGATCAGAAAAGCGCTTACGGCGGCCCGTACTTCAACGGCGCGCCGACGATTCCGAACAGCGTGCTGCCCGGCGGTATGTACCAGTGGCGCACCGGCAACGACACCATCACCCGTGAGCGTTTCGGCATCGAGCACACGTTCGCCCTCGACAGCCTGCTGGTCGACAACGTGAAGTGGAGCCTCAACCACCAGATTGCCAAGACCGACCAGAGCACCACCGAGTTCTACTACCCGATCACCCGTAAAGTGCTGCGCACTCGCGACACGATCTACGAAGAAAAGCAGTGGGTGTTCGATGCGCAACTGGACAAGGCGTTCGCCATCGGCGACACCGATCACGTCCTGACTTACGGCACCACCATCAAACAACAGAAAGTCACCGGCTCGCGCAGCGGCAACGGCACCTGCCTGGCGGTCGGTCGCGGCTGCACCGCGATCGGCGCAACCAGCAGCGCTGACGTGTTGGCCAAAGCCACCGACTTCCCGGACCCGACCATCAACACCTACAGCCTGTTCGCCCAGGATCAGATCAGCTGGAACAACTGGACCTTCCTGCCGGGCCTGCGCTACGACTACACCCAGCTCAAGCCGCACATCACTCAGGAATTCCTCAACACCGTGGCGGCTGACGGCCAAGGCTCGGTCAGCGACGAAAACAAAACCTGGCACAAAGTCTCGCCAAAATTCGGCCTGACCTACGCCCTGAGCGAAAACTACACCTGGTACGGTCAGTACGCCGAGGGCTTCCGCACCCCGACCGCGAAAGCCTTGTACGGCCGCTTTGAAAACACCACGACCGGTTATAGCGTGGCGCCGAACCCGGACCTCGAACCGGAAAAAAGCAAAAGCTATGAAACCGGTCTGCGCGGCAATTTCGAGCAAGGCTCGTTCGACGTGGCCGTGTTCTATAACAACTACCGCGACTTCATCAATGAAGACGCCGTCACCCCGGGCTACAGCGAGCTGACCTTCCAGTCGAGCAACATCAAGCACGCCACCATCAAGGGTGCGGAAGTCAAAGGTCGTCTGAACCTGGACGCGTTCGGTGCCCCGCAAGGCCTCTACACCCAAGGCTCGATCGCCTACGCCTACGGTCGCAACAACGACAACGGCGAGCCGATCAACAGCGTCAACCCGCTGACCGGCGTGTTCGGTCTGGGTTACGACCAGGACAACTACGGCGGCCTGCTGAGCTGGACCGTGGTGAAGAAAAAGGATCGCGTCGACGACAGCAACTTCAAGTCGCCGGATGGCGTCAGCAGCCAGTTCAAGACCCCGGGCTTCGGCATTCTTGATCTGGCCGGTTATTACAAAGTCACCGACGACGTCACCGTCAGCGGCGGCATCTACAACCTGACCGACAAGAAGTACTGGCTGTGGGACGACGTGCGCGGTTACGACAGCGTCGGCGAAGCCTCGGTGACGCAACCGGCCAACCTCGATCGCCTGACCCAACCAGGCCGCAACTTCGCGATCAATCTGATCTGGGACATCTGATCCGGCCAACCTCACGGCGCGTGTTCAGGCACCGCGCCGTGAGGTTTTTTTACGCTTGCACCTCGTCTTGTTCGTCTCGTTATCAAGCGCCTCTTTATCAAGGACATGTCATGACCACTTCGGAAAAAGCCCTGCGTTCACAACGCCTGAACCAGATCACCCATGCGCCGCACAGCAAGCTCGATGCCCTGGTCAAAGCCCATGCGCCATTCGAGACCCGCGCCAATTTCGCCCGTTTCGTCGTCGCGCAGTACCTGTTCCAGTCGGAACTGGTCGACCTCTACAACGACGCCGAACTGACCGCGATCGTTCCGGATCTGCCGGCGCGTTGCCGCGCCGAAGCGGCCAAGGCTGACTTGGCGGATCTCGACACTGAAGTGCCGGCGCCGGTGGCGGGCGCGGTGAAAAATCCGAGCAAGGCTCGCGCGCTGGGCTGGATCTTTGTTTCCGAAGGTTCGAAGCTCGGCGCTGCGTTTCTCATTAAACGCGCGGTGGCGCTGGAACTGAGCGAAACCTTCGGTGCCCGTCACCTCGGCGAACCTGAAGGTGGCCGCGCCGAGGGCTGGAAAAGCTTCGTGCGCACCCTCGATTCGCTGCAGTTCAGTGCTGAAGAAGAAGCCGAAGTGGAGCAAGGCGCGCTTGATGCGTTCAACCGCTTCACCGTGTTGCTGGAACAGGCTTACGCCACAGAAGCCGAACCGGCCTGATTCCCGACACACCACAAAACCCTGTGGGAGCGAGCTTGCTCGCGAAGACGGCAGCACATTCAACGCTGATGTGACTGACATACCGCTTTCGCGAGCAAGCTCGCTCCCACATGGGAACAGCGCAAGTCTGTAGAATCCCCATCTCGCCTCACAGCAATCCCGAGCCCATGCCGCCACCCGCCTCCTCGAAACTCGCCCGTCTGCTGTTCGGCCTGCTGGCGTACGTCAGCCTCGGCATCGGCCTGATCGCCATTGTCGTGCCCGGCCTGCCGACCACCGAGTTCATCCTGCTCGCCGCCTGGGCCGCGACCCGCAGCTCGCCGCGCCTCAGTGCCTGGCTGGAAAACCATCGGTTGTTCGGGCCGATCCTGAGTAACTGGCGCAACGGCAAGATCATCGCGCGCAAAGCCAAAGTCAGTGCGACGGTAAGCATGTTGCTTTGCGCAACTCTGATGCTGGTGATGCTTGATCACGGCTGGCCGATCTATCTGGCGATTGCCGGGATGAGCCTGGGCAACCTGTGGATCTGGTCGCGTCCGGAATCGGTAGCTGTGCGCAGCGATCCTTCTTCGCACTGAAACATCCCTGTAATTAATCGCTTTTTCAGCACTTTCCCCTGCGCAAACGTTTAGCGCTGACCGTTCGTCGGCAGCCGCCTCATGCGCTCTCGTTCCACGCCGATGAGCAGTGAATAGCGCTGAATGGATTTGGCGAACCGGATAGTTCATGTCCGTCTGCCACCCGTTTATTCATTCGCGAGATCGCCCCATGTTCGCCTCTCTGTCCATTCGCCTGAAAATCGTCCTGCTCTCCGGTCTGTGCCTGCTCGGTGTGGTCGCGCTGATCGTCGGCATGAACATCTACCAGACCAACCGCAACGACGAACTGGTCAGCCACTCGAGCAACCAGTTGCTCACCGCCAGCGTGCAAAATCTGCTGCAAGCCAAAGCCGCCGAGCAAGCAGTGCGGGTACAGAAGACCTTTGGCGAAAGCCTGACGGTGATCACCGCTCTGGCTGACCAGATCAAGGACATGCGCGCCATGGCTGCCAAGCGTTCGCTGGACGCCGGCGCCCTGCGGGAAGAGTTGAACCTGAGCCTGAAAACCGCCTTCCAGCGCAACGACAAAGTGCTCGGGATCTGGCTCGCCTTCGAACCCGACGGCCTCGACGGCAAGGACAGCGAGTTCGTCAACGACGCTGCCCGCCAGTCCAACGAAGCCGGACGCTTCGCCACCTACTGGAGCCGGGCGGCGGGCGCGGTGCTGAACACGATCATGGTCGAAGAAGACTTGACCAAGACCACCCTCAGCCTCAGTGGCACGCCCTATAACAGCTGGTACACCTGCCCTCGCGACAACAAGCGTACCTGCCTGCTCGACCCGTATGCCGACACCGTCGGGGGCAAGGAAATGCTCATGACGACCATTTCCGTGCCATTGATCATCGACGGTAAAGCCATCGGCGTGGTCGGTATCGACATTGCCCTCGATGCGCTGCAAGCGGCCGCCGTGGATTCTCAGCGCAACCTGTTCAACAACGCCGGGCACATGCTGATCGTCTCCGGCAGCGGCGTGCTCGCTGCTGACAGTTCTGACGCCAGCAAGGTCGGCAAAAAAATCAGCGACACCGCCGGCGCCGATAGCAAGGATGTCCTGCAACTGCTGAGTTCCGGCGCACCGAAGATTCTCGAACAGGGTGACCTGATTCGCGCCGTGTACCCGGTCGACCCGATCGGCAACTCGCGCGCCTGGGGCGTGGTCATCGACCTGCCGAAACAGGTGCTACTGGCCGACTCGGTCAAGCTGCAAGCGGTACTCGACGACGCTCAGGAAACCGGGGTGATCACCGCGCTGCTGGTCGCCATCGCTGCCGGCCTGGTGGGTCTGTTGTTGATCTGGCTGACCGCATCCGGCGTCACCCGTCCAATCAACAGCGTCGCCGAGATGCTGAAGAACATTGCCAGCGGCGAAGGCGATCTGACCCAGCGCCTGCACTACAGCAAGCAGGATGAACTGGGCGAACTGGTGAACTGGTTCAACCGCTTTCTCGACAAGCTGCAACCGACCATCGCGCAGATCAAACAGAGCATCACCGAAGCCCGCGGCACCGCCGACCAGTCTTCGGAAATCGCCCGTCAGACCAGTGAAGGCATGCAGGTGCAGTTCCGTGAAATCGACCAGGTCGCCACCGCCTCCAACGAAATGAGCGCCACGGCCCACGATGTCGCCAACAGCGCCTCCAACGCGGCCAACGCCGCGAAAGGTGCCGATCAGTCGGCCAAGGACGGCATGTCGATCATCGAGCGCAGCACCCGCGACATCAATCAACTGGCCGATGAAGTCAGCAAGGCTGTGACCGAAGTTGAAGCACTGGCGGTCAATAGCGAACAGATCGGCTCGGTGCTGGAAGTGATCCGCAGCATCGCCGAACAAACCAACCTGCTCGCCCTCAACGCCGCGATCGAAGCGGCTCGTGCCGGTGAGAGCGGCCGGGGCTTTGCAGTGGTTGCCGACGAGGTGCGCAACCTCGCCAAGCGCACTCAGGATTCGGTAGAAGAGATTCGCATCGTGATCGAGCGCATTCAGACCGGCCCCCGTGGCGTCGTCGCGACCATGCATTCGAGCCAGACCCAGGCGCACAACAACGCCGGGCAGATTCGTCAGGCGGTCGATGCACTGGGCAAGATCAGCGATGCGGTGACGGTGATCAGCGACATGAACCTGCAGATCGCCAGTGCCGCTGAACAGCAAAGTGCAGTCGCCGAAGAGGTAAATCGCAATGTCTCGGCCATCCGCACCGTGACTGAAACCCTGACCGGGCAAGCCACTGAATCGGCGGCGATCAGCAGCCAGCTCAATGCACTGGCCAGTCAGCAGATGAAATTGATGGATCAGTTCCGCGTCTGACGCTACACCGTTGAACCCTGTGGGAGCGAGCTTGCTCGCGAAAGCGGTCTGCCATTCAGTAATGATGTTGAATGTGACGGCCCCTTCGCGAGCAAGCTCGCTCCCACAGTGGTGAGTGCTCACCTGCCGGGATTTCATCTGACTCGGGATTGTTTTGCACTATCATCGCCCTCTCGCTCCGGAGGGCCTTCGATGACTGATTTACTCACGTCCATTCAAGCCGCACTCGGCTTGCCGCATACGCCGATCCCGTTCACCGACCGTGGCGCCCTGCCCTCGGCGTTTGCCGTCACTGACCTTGCCTGCGCCGGCATGGCCGCGGCCGGTCAGGCTGTCAGTGAATTGCTCCGGCAGCAGACCGGCCAACTGCCCGCCGTTGAAGTCGACCGACGTCTGGCCTCGTTCTGGTTCGCCACATCGATCCGTCCCATTGGCTGGCAGGTCCCGCCGCTGTGGGATCCGGTGGCCGGTGATTACGCGACAAAGGACGGCTGGATCCGTCTGCACACCAACGCTCCACATCACCGCGCCGCCGCTGAACGCGTACTCGGCGCCTGCGCCGACCGTGCCGCGATGGCTGGCAAAGTCGCGCAATGGGCGAGTACCGATCTTGAGCAAGCGGTGGTCGACGCCAAGGGCTGTGCTGCCGAAATGCGCAGTTGGGCACAGTGGCAGAATCATCCGCAGGGGCTGGCGGTGAACGCCGAGCCGCTGGTGCATTTCCATGCTGCGCAGGATGAACATAACCAAACGTGGCAAGGCTCAGTGGCGCAACCGTTGGCCGGGATCAAGGTGCTGGACCTGACGCGCGTGCTCGCCGGCCCCACCGCCAGTCGCTTTCTCGCCGGCCTTGGCGCGGATGTATTGCGCATCGATTCACCGACCTGGGACGAACCGGGTGTCGTCCCGGAAATGACCCTCGGCAAACGTTGCGCGCGACTGAACCTGCATGATCCGGCCGATCGCGTGGTGTTCGAGGGTTTGTTGCAAGACGCCGATATGCTGCTGCACGGTTACCGCGCCGATGCGCTGGAGAATCTGGGTTTCGGGATTGAGCGCCGTCGCCAACTCGCGCCGGGCCTGATCGACGTCGGCCTCAACGCCTACGGCTGGAGCGGTCCCTGGCAGAACCGCCGCGGCTTCGACAGCCTGGTGCAGATGAGCAGCGGCATTGCCGAGGCCGGACAGCGCTGGAAGCAGGCCGAGAAACCGACGCCGTTGCCGGTGCAGGCACTGGATCATGCGACCGGGTATTTGCTGGCGGCGAGTGCGATCAGATTGCTGACCGAACGTTTGCAGACGGGTCGCGGTGGCTTGGCTCGGTTGTCGCTGGCGCGTACGGCGAAGTTGTTGGTTGAGCATGGACCGGGGACAACGGAAGCGCTGCGCGCCGAGGATGCACAGGATCAGAGTTCGCTGCTGGAACAGACATCTTGGGGCCCGGCGCATCGTTTGCAGGTACCGGTGAGGATCAGCGGCACACCAATTCAGTGGGCGTTGCCGGCTACAAAATTGGGTTCACACCGACCACAGTGGGTCTGAAAAGCCCCTCACCCTAACCCTCTCCCAGAGGGAGAGGGGACTGATTGGGGGATATTCGAGAGTTACGCCGACCTGAAAGATTCACAGTGAATCCATAATCGACTGTTTTTTTCAGGTCGGTGTATAGCGCCAGACACCGCGGTTGGCCCCCTCTCCCTCCGGGAGAGGGCTGGCTTTTCAGATCACAACGACAACACTCCGCTATACAACCCATACGCCGCCAACCCTGCCCCAATCACCACGCAGGCAAAAATCCCTTTTTCCACCGTAGTGAAAACCGGCTGTCCCTGTTCACGCTTGGCCTTGGCAAACAAAATCACCCCCGGCGCATAGAGCAACGCCGACAGCAGCAAATACTTCACCCCGCCGGCATACAACAACCACACCGCGTAGACGAGAGCGATGCCACCGATCAGCAGATCCTTGGTGCGCTCCGCCGAGGCGTGTTCGTAGGTTTCGCCGCGCCCGCTGAGCAGCACCGCGTACGCCGCCGACCACAGGTACGGCACCAGAATCATCGACGACGCCAGGTAAATAAGACTGGTGTAAGTGCCCGCCGAAAACAGCGTGATCAGCAGGAAGATCTGGATCATCACATTGGTCAGCCACAACGCATTGACCGGCACATGGTTGGCGTTTTCCTTTCTGAGAAACGCCGGCATGGTTTTGTCCTTGGCGGTAGCAAAGAGAATCTCGGCACACAGCAGCGCCCACGACAGCAATGCGCCGAGTAAGGAAATCGCCAGACCAATGCTGATCAACAACGCGCCCCACGGCCCGACGATGTGTTCCAGCACCGCTGCCAGCGACGGGTTCTGCAACTTGGCCAATTCCGGTTGGCTCATGATCCCCAGCGACAGCACATTGACCAGCACCAATAACGCCAGCACGCCGATGAAACCGATCACCGTGGCGCGGCCGACGTCGCTGCGTTTCTCCGCCCGCGCCGAGTACACGCTGGCGCCTTCGATGCCGATGAACACGAACACGGTGACCAGCATCATGTTGCGCACCTGATCCATCACCCCGCCGAAACTCGGGTTGCTGCGGCCCCAGATATCCCGGGTAAATATGTCGGCCTTGAACGCCACGGCGGCGATGACAATGAACATGATCAGCGGCACGATCTTGGCCACCGTGGTCACCTGATTGATGAATGCCGCCTCCTTGATCCCGCGCATTACCAGAAAATGCACGGCCCACAGCAGCACCGAGGCGCAGCCGATAGCGATCGGCGTGTTGCCCTGACCGAATACCGGAAAGAAGTAACCGAGGGTGCTGAACAGCAACACGAAATAACCGACGTTGCCCAGCCACGCGCTGATCCAGTAACCCCACGCCGAGGAAAAGCCCATGTAGTCGCCAAACCCGGCCTTGGCGTAGGCATATACGCCGGAATCCAGCTCGGGTTTGCGATTGGCCAGCGTCTGGAATACGAACGCCAGGGTCAGCATGCCGATGGCCGTAATGCCCCAACCGATCAGGATCGCCCCGGCATCGGCGCGTGCCGCCATGTTCTGCGGCAGCGAGAAAATCCCTCCGCCAATCATCGAACCCACCACCAGCGCGATCAACGCGCCTAATCGCAGCTTTTGCGTCGGTTGCGACATTTCAATTTTCCTTTATGTGTGGCGATCGGTTGTTTGTAACAACTATTGGCTAAATCAATAAAGCAAGATGATGGCTATCAGGTAAAGCCCGTGAATATATAGCGGATGACGCTAACGCCTACCACGTTAAGACAGTTTTGTGCGCTGATCCTGATAATTCAATTCTGTACTGAAAACAGATGCGGAAAATTTGCCAAAAGCTGAAAAAGAACTAGCGTGATAATTCCAAAGTAATAATAGCCATTCGCAAAAATGTAGCCACAACGCCTCTGGGACGGGCCTTGCGGGCACAAGCCTCATGCCTTCAAACCGAAGCCTAAGTCATTCATTAACAATGGAATGTGACCATGCACTGATCTAAGTCAGCTGTTTGAACAGACAACAGAACTACGCTGTGATCTCTTCTCTCCTGCAATGGAGTCATGCAATGTCTGAAGCTCCCGGAAAACTGCGACTAGGTGCACTGGTCGCGTTGGTAGTCGGCTCGATGATTGGTGGCGGGATATTCTCTTTGCCACAAAACATGGCCGCCAGCGCCGATGTCGGTGCGGTACTTATCGGTTGGGCCATTACCGCTGTCGGCATGCTCACCCTCGCTTTTGTCTTCCAGACCCTCGCCAATCGCAAGCCTGACCTGGACGGCGGGGTCTACGCCTACGCCAAGGCCGGATTCGGCGATTACATGGGTTTTTCGTCCGCCTGGGGTTACTGGATCAGCGCCTGGCTGGGCAACGTCGGTTACTTCGTTCTGCTCTTCAGCACCCTCGGCTATTTCTTCCCGATTTTCGGTGAAGGCAATACCGTTGCTGCGGTGATCGGCGCTTCAGTGCTGCTGTGGGCCGTGCATTTCCTGGTGCTGCGCGGGATCAAGGAAGCGGCGTTCATCAACCTGGTGACCACGGTCGCCAAGGTCGTGCCACTGCTGCTGTTTGTGCTGATCGCGATCTTCGCCTTCAAACTGGACATCTTCACCGCTGACATCTGGGGCGTGAAGAACCCGGATCTGGGCAGCGTGATGAACCAGGTACGCAACATGATGCTGGTCACCGTATGGGTGTTCATCGGCATCGAGGGCGCGAGCATCTTCTCGGCCCGCGCGGAAAAACGCTCGGACGTCGGTAAAGCCACTGTGATCGGCTTCATCACCGTGCTGCTGTTTCTGGTGCTGGTGAACGTGCTGTCGCTGGGCATCATGACCCAGCCAGAACTGGCGAAATTGCAGAACCCGTCGATGGCCGCCGTGCTTGAGCATGTGGTCGGTCACTGGGGCGCGGTGCTGATCAGCGTCGGCCTGATCATCTCGCTGCTGGGCGCGTTGCTGTCGTGGGTGCTGCTGTGTGCGGAGATCATGTTCGCCGCCGCCAAAGACCACACCATGCCGGAGTTCTTGCGTAAGGAAAACGCCAACCACGTACCGGTCAACGCCCTGTGGCTGACCAACGCGATGGTGCAGATTTTCCTGATCATCACACTGTTCTCGGCCAGTACTTACTTGTCGCTGATCTACCTCGCCACTTCAATGATTCTGGTGCCGTACCTGTGGTCAGCGGCCTACGCCCTGCTGCTGGCGGTACGCGGCGAAACCTACGAAGGCTTTGCGGCCGAACGGCGCAAGGATCTGATTATCGGCGGCATCGCGCTGATCTATGCGGTGTGGCTGCTGTATGCCGGCGGGGTCAAGTATCTGCTGCTCTCGGCCCTGCTCTACGCACCTGGCGCGATCCTGTTCGCCAAAGCCAAGCTGGAACTCAAACAAGCGATTTTCACTAACGTCGAGAAGCTGATTTTCGCCGCCGTGATCGTCGGTGCCCTGGTGGCGGCCTACGGTCTCTACGACGGCTTCCTGACTCTGTAACCCCTGATTGATTTGTTATCTGGAGGATCTGAAATGACCACGGAAAAAGTTAAGTACGGCGTCCATTCCGAAGCCGGCAAACTGCGCAAAGTCATGGTGTGCTCCCCAGGTCTGGCCCACCAGCGGCTGACCCCGAACAACTGCGATGAACTGCTGTTCGACGACGTGCTCTGGGTCGCCCAGGCCAAGCGTGACCACTTCGACTTCGTCACCAAAATGCGTGAGCGCGGCATCGATGTGCTGGAAATGCACAACCTGCTGACCGACATCGTCGCCATCCCTGAGGCGCTGGACTGGATTCTCGAGCGCAAGGTCACCGCCGACTCGGTGGGCCTGGGCCTGATCAGCGAAGTCAAATCCTGGCTGAAAAGCCTCGAGCCACGGCACATCGCTGAATTTCTGATTGGCGGCGTGTCCGCCGATGATCTGCCGGACAGCTTCGGTGGCAAGACCATCCAGATGTTCCGCGATTTCCTCGGCCATTCGAGCTTCATTCTGCCGCCGCTGCCCAACACCCAGTTCACCCGCGACACCACCTGCTGGATCTACGGCGGCGTGACGCTGAACCCGATGTACTGGCCAGCTCGCCGTCAGGAAACCCTGCTGACCACCGCCATCTACAAATTCCACCCGCAGTTCACCAACGCCGAATTCGAAATCTGGTACGGCGACCCGGACAAGGATCACGGCAATTCCACCCTGGAGGGCGGCGACGTCATGCCGATCGGCAACGGCGTGGTGTTGATCGGCATGGGCGAGCGTTCATCACGTCAGGCCATCGGCCAACTGGCGCTGAACCTGTTCAACAACAAAGCCGTGGAAAAAGTCATCGTCGCCGGCCTGCCGAAGTCCCGCGCGGCGATGCACCTGGACACTGTGTTCAGCTTCTGCGACCGCGACCTGGTGACGATTTTCCCGGAAGTCGTAAACCAGATCGTCGCTTTCACCCTGCGCCCGGACGAAAGCAAACAGGGCGGTATCGACATCCGCCGCGAAGAAGGCAGCTTCCTCGACACCGTCGCCGCCGCGCTCAACCTGCCGAAGCTGCGCGTGGTGGAAACCGGCGGCAACAGCTTCGCCGCCGAACGCGAGCAATGGGACGACGGCAACAACGTGGTGGCCGTGGAACCGGGCGTGGTCATCGGCTACGACCGCAACACCTACACCAACACCCTGTTGCGCAAGGCCGGCGTGGAAGTCATCACCATCAGCGCCGGCGAACTGGGCCGTGGCCGTGGCGGCGGCCACTGCATGACTTGCCCGATCATCCGCGACCCTATCGATTACTAAACGACCATCTCCCCGGCCGCACCCATCCCGTAGCGGCCGGGCCGATTACCGAATCCAAGGAGAATCATCATGGCGTTCAACATCCACAACCGTAACCTGCTCAGCCTGGAACACCACACCCCACGTGAGCTGCGTTACCTGCTCGACCTGTCCCGCGATCTGAAACGCGCGAAATACACCGGCACCGAGCAACAACACCTGAAGGGCAACAACATCGCCCTGATCTTCGAAAAAACCTCGACCCGTACCCGTTGCGCCTTCGAAGTGGCGGCGTATGACCAAGGCGCCAACGTCACCTACATCGACCCGAACTCGTCGCAGATCGGCCACAAGGAAAGCATGAAAGACACCGCCCGCGTGCTCGGGCGCATGTACGACGCCATCGAGTACCGTGGCTTCAAACAGGAAATCGTCGAAGAGCTGGCCAAGTTCGCTGGCGTGCCGGTGTTCAACGGTCTGACCGATGAATATCACCCGACTCAGATGATCGCCGACGTGCTGACCATGCGTGAACACGCCGACAAGCCGATCCATGAAATCAGCTACGCCTACCTCGGCGACGCGCGCAACAACATGGGCAACTCGCTGCTGCTGATCGGTGCCAAATTGGGCATGGACGTGCGCATCTGCGCGCCGAAAGCCCTGTGGCCACTGGATGATCTGGTCGAGCGTTGCCACAAATATGCGGAAGAAAGTGGCGCACGTATCACCCTGACTGAAGACCCGAAAGCGGCGGTCAAAGGCGTCGACTTCATTCACACCGACGTTTGGGTGTCGATGGGCGAGCCGGTGGAAGCCTGGGCCGAGCGTATCCAGCAACTGCTGCCCTACCAGGTCAACGCCGAGCTGATGAAAGCCACCGGCAACCCGCGCACCAAGTTCATGCACTGCCTGCCGGCATTCCACAATAGCGATACCAAGGTCGGCAAACAGATTGCCGAACAGTATCCGCACCTGAAAAACGGCATCGAAGTGACCGACGACGTGTTCGAGTCGCCAGCCTGCATCGCCTTCGAGCAAGCGGAAAACCGCATGCACACGATCAAGGCGATTCTGGTTTCGACCCTGGCTGATCTGTAAGAATCAACCCGCTCTCACTGAAGAAATCGGCTGGAAATGTGGGAGCGGGCTTGCTCGCGAAAGCGGCGTGTCATTCAACAGTGATGCTGATTGATCCGCCGCCTTCGGGAGCAAGCCCCCTCCCACAAAGCGCCCCGGTTCCGACAGGAAGATCGAGTTGTTTGCCTCTCCTCTGATTAGAAGGACATGCACCATGCGTATCGTCGTAGCGCTGGGCGGTAACGCCCTGCTCCGCCGTGGTGAACCGATGACCGCTGACAATCAGCGCGCCAACATCCGCATCGCCACCGAGCAAATCGCCAAGATCCATCCCGGCAACCAGTTGGTCATCGCCCACGGCAATGGCCCGCAAGTCGGCCTTCTGTCCCTGCAAGCGGCGGCGTACACCTCCGTCAGCCCTTACCCGCTGGACGTGCTCGGTGCCGAAACCGAAGGCATGATCGGCTACATCATCGAACAGGAACTGGGCAACCTGCTCGACTTCGAAGTGCCGTTCGCCACCCTGCTCACCCAGGTCGAAGTCGACGCCAAGGACCCAGCCTTCCAGAACCCGACCAAACCGATCGGCCCGGTGTACGACAAGGCCGAAGCAGAAAAACTCGCCGCCGAAAAAGGCTGGGCGATTGCTCCGGACGGCGACAAGTTCCGTCGTGTGGTGGCCAGCCCACGGCCGAAACGCATCTTCGAAATCCGCCCGATCAAGTGGCTGCTGGACAAGGGCAGCATCGTGATTTGCGCCGGTGGCGGCGGGATTCCGACCCTGTATGACGAGAACCGCAACCTCAAAGGCATCGAGGCGGTGATCGACAAAGACCTGTGCTCGTCACTGCTCGCCGAGCAACTGGAAGCCGACCTGCTGGTGATCGCCACGGACGTCAACGCGGCGTTCATCGATTACGGCAAACCGACGCAGAAAGCCATTGCCGAAGCGCACCCGGATGAACTCGAACGCCTCGGTTTCGCCGCCGGCTCGATGGGGCCGAAGGTACAGGCAGCCTGCGAATTTGCGCGCCATACTGGCAAAGTCGCGGTGATCGGTTCGCTGGCGGACATCGAAGCGATCGTTCAGGGGACTGCCGGTACTCGCGTGAGTACCGCCAAGCCCGGCATCAGCTATCGATAATCAGAAACTCCGGGGGCAGGCCGAAGGTCTGCCCTTCTCCCATGCCTTGAAAGGAGAAAACCATGGCCCAGTTTGAACCCGGTCATTTGCACATTGAGCGGCACGCGTTGACTGACGATGACGTCAATTACAACGTGCACCTCGACTATGAGGTGTTCACCGACCCGCAAAAAGGCAAAGGGATACAGTTCACCCTGCACGGCAATATGCAGGGCAAGGACATGAAGGAAACGTTTTTCCTGCCCAAGGAAGAGGCTTACAACTTCGCCCGCGACGTGACCCGGATTGCCGAGAAGTACGGGATCCCCAAGGCGCACAGCCAGATCGGTTCGGTGCACAAGCATTACGATTTGATGTTTGAAGACATTCGGCAGAAGTTGAATATGCAATCCGGGGATCCGGTCAATCCCGAGCATTTCGAATAAACATCAAAAGCCCCTCACCCTAGCCCTCTCCCGGAGGGAGAGGGGACCGATGGGGGGATGCTGCAGAACTACGCCGACCTGATCCTGCTTTACCGAATCCATAATCGCCTCGCTTTTTCGGGTCGACGTATAGCAACAGACACCTCGGTCGGCCCCCTCTCCCTCCGGGAGAGGGCTGGGGTGAGGGTGTTTTTGATTTAAGGCATACTTGCCACCCTCCGCTCTGCAGATCACTGAACCGCCCCATGCGTATCCACGTCAGCTTTATCGACCGCGTCGGCATCACCCAGGAAGTCCTGGCTATCCTCGGTGGGCGCAATCTCAATCTGGATGCGGTGGAGATGATCCCGCCGAACGTCTACATCGACGCGCCGACCCTGAGCCCGCAAGTGCTCGAAGAGTTGAAAGATGCCCTGTTTCGCGTGCTCGGCGTGGAAGCGGTGACCGTGGTCGATATTCTTCCCGGCCAGCGTCGGCACCTGCAGCTCGATGCGTTGCTGGCAGCAATGACCGATCCCGTTCTGGCGCTCGACAGTGCCGGCAAGGTGCTGCTGGCCAACCCGGCGTTGATCGCGCTGTACGGTCGCGAGCCGGCCGGCGAGAGTGTCGCGCAATTGTTCAACGACCCCGCGCTGCTCGACACCTTGCTCGAACACGGTTTCCGTTTGCCATTGCGCGAGGTCACCGTCAACGGCCAAACCCTGCTGCTCGACGCCACACCGATCACCGACGCCGGCGCCCTGCTGACGCTGTACCAACCGAACCGCATCGGCGAACAGCTCTCGGCCTTGCATCACGATCACGCCGAAGGTTTCGATGCGCTGCTCGGCGAATCCCCAGCGATCCGCACACTGAAGGCCCGCGCCCAAAGAGTCGCCGCCCTCGACGCACCGCTGTTGATTCAAGGTGAAACCGGCACTGGTAAAGAATTGGTCGCCCGCGCCTGCCACGCTATCAGCACTCGCCACAGCGCACCGTTTCTTGCTCTCAACTGCGCGGCCCTGCCGGAGAACCTCGCCGAGAGCGAACTCTTCGGCTATGCCCCCGGCGCTTTTACCGGCGCGGCGCGCGGTGGCAAACCGGGGCTGATGGAACTGGCCAACCAGGGCACGGTGTTTCTCGATGAGATCGGCGAGATGTCGCCGTACTTGCAGGCCAAATTGCTGCGTTTTTTGAACGATGGCAGCTTCCGTCGCGTGGGCGGTGATCGTGAAGTGAAGGTCAACGTGCGCATCCTCAGCGCGACCCACCGCGATCTGGAAAAAATGGTCAGCGAAGGTTTGTTCCGCGAAGACCTGTTTTATCGCCTCAATGTGCTCAACGTTGAAGTGCCGCCGCTGCGCGAGCGCGGTCAGGACATTCTGCTGTTGGCGCGCTATTTCATGCAGCAGGCCTGCGCGCAGATCCAGCGCCCGGTCTGCCGCCTCGCCCCCGGGACTTACCCGGCCCTGCTCGGCAATCGCTGGCCGGGCAATGTGCGGCAGTTGCAGAACGTGATTTTTCGCGCGGCGGCGATTTGCGAGAGCAGCCTGGTGGATATTGGCGACCTCGACATTGCCGGCACCTCAGTCGCAAGACAGACCGACACTGATATCGACAGCCTCGAACAAGCCGTTGAATCCTTCGAAAAGTCGCTGCTGGAAAAACTCTACGTCAGCTATCCCTCGACTCGCCAACTGGCCAGCCGCCTGCAAACTTCGCACACCGCGATCGCCCATCGCCTGCGCAAATACGGCATCCCCAACAAACCCTGATTCACCGCGCCCCCCTTGTAGGAGTGAGCCTGCTCGCGATAGCGGTTTATCAGTCAATTAACTTGTCGTCTGACACACCGCTATCGCGAGCAGGCTCACTCCTACAATAAATTGTGGCGGATTCGAAATCCGTTCAAAAACGACCTTCATCTGTACTGAAAGCGCTACAGCGGAACGATATCGATACACGCTTCTCCAATCACTGCTGCGCAAGGCTTTGATCCCGTTAAGCTTTTTTCCATGCCTCCTGCTGTAGCGATTTCGCTACACACGCCGCGACCCCATCTTCTTGCATTCTTCTCAAGCTATTGATTTATAACAATAAATCAACATTGGCCGCGTTCTTGCTAATCAACTCTTCATAAATAAGGGCCTTCGCGCCCGACTATTCCACCGCGTCCACCAGACGAGTCTGGCCCCTGAGGAGTTTCCATGAGCGAGTTGCGTTTTACTGAAGATCACGAATGGCTGCGCACCGAAGCTGACGGCAGCGTTACTGTCGGCATCACCGCTTTCGCGCAGAACGCCTTGGGCGACGTGGTGTTCGTGCAACTGCCTGAGCTGCAGGCTTACGAAAAAGGCGCCGAAGCCGCCACCGTGGAATCGGTAAAAGCCGCCAGCGGCGTGTACATGCCTCTGGACGGTGAAGTACTGGCGACCAACCCGGCACTGGAAGACAGCCCGGAACTGGTCAACGAAGATCCGCTGGGCGAAGGCTGGTTCTTCCGTTTCCAGCCAAGCGACGCCGCCGCTGTCGGCAAACTGCTCGATCAGGACGCGTACGACCGTCTGATCAAAGCCCAAGCCGAAGCCTGAGGAGCACCGACATGACTCAAGTAAACCTTGGCACCGCCAACGAATTCATCGCCCGTCACATCGGCCCGCGCGCCGGTGACGAGCAAGCCATGCTCAACAGCCTTGGCTTCGATTCGCTCGAAGCGTTGAGCGCCAGCGTCATCCCGGAAAGCATCAAGGGCACCAGCGTGCTCGGCATGGACGACGGCCTCAGCGAAGCCGACGCCCTGGCGATGATCAAATCCATCGCCGGCAAAAACCAGCTGTTCAAAACCTATATCGGCCAGGGCTACTACAACTGCCACACGCCGTCGCCGATCCTGCGCAACCTGTTGGAAAACCCGGCCTGGTACACCGCTTACACCCCGTACCAGCCAGAAATTTCCCAGGGCCGTCTCGAAGCGCTGCTGAACTTCCAGACCCTGATCAGCGACCTCACCGGCCTGCCGATCGCCAACGCCTCGCTGCTCGACGAAGCCACCGCCGCTGCCGAAGCTATGACCTTCTGCAAACGCCTGAGCAAGAACAAGGGCAGCCACCAGTTCTTCGCCTCGATCCACAGCCACCCGCAAACCCTCGACGTGCTGCGCACCCGTGCCGAACCGTTGGGCATCGAAATCGTGGTCGGCGACGAACGCGAACTGACTGATGTGACGGCGTTCTTCGGCGCACTGCTGCAATACCCGGCGAGCAACGGGGATGTGTTCGACTATCGCGAACTGACCGAACGCTTCCACGCTGCCAACGCGCTGGTGGCCGTGGCCGCTGACCTGCTGGCTCTGACTTTGCTGACCGCCCCGGGCGAGTTCGGCGCTGACGTCGCCATCGGTTCCGCGCAACGCTTCGGCGTGCCGCTGGGCTTCGGTGGCCCGCACGCCGCTTACTTCTCCACCAAAGATGCGTTCAAGCGTGACATGCCGGGCCGTCTGGTCGGTGTTTCGGTTGACCGTTTCGGCAAGCCGGCGCTGCGCCTGGCGATGCAGACCCGCGAGCAACACATCCGCCGCGAGAAGGCCACGTCGAACATCTGCACCGCGCAGGTGCTGCTGGCCAACATCGCCAGCATGTACGCCGTCTACCACGGCCCGAAAGGCCTGACACAGATCGCCAACCGCGTGCATCACCTGACCGCGATCCTGGCCAAGGGCCTGACCGCACTGGGCGCTAACGTCGAACAAGCCAGTTTCTTCGACACCCTGACCGTAGCCACCGGCGCACAAACCGCCGCACTGCACGACAAGGCGCACGCTGCGCAGATCAACCTGCGCGTGATCGACGCTCAGCGTCTGGGCCTGTCGGTCGATGAAACCACCACTCAGGCTGATATCGAAACCCTCTGGGGCCTGTTCGCCGACGGCAAGACCCTGCCGGACTTCGCTGCGTTGGCCGCTTCGGTACAGAGCACCATTCCTGCATCGCTGGTACGTCAGTCGCCAATCCTAAGCCACCCGGTGTTCAACCGTTATCACTCGGAAACCGAGCTGATGCGCTACCTGCGCAAACTGGCGGACAAGGACCTGGCGCTGGATCGCACCATGATCCCGCTGGGTTCGTGCACCATGAAACTCAACGCCGCCAGCGAAATGATCCCGGTGACCTGGGCCGAATTCGGTGCTTTGCACCCGTTCGCCCCAGCCGCACAGAGCGCTGGTTACCAGCAACTGACCGACGAACTCGAAGCGATGCTCTGCGCCGCCACCGGCTACGACTCGATCTCGCTGCAACCCAACGCCGGTTCGCAAGGTGAATACGCTGGCCTGCTGGCGATTCGTGCTTATCACCAGAGCCGTGGCGAGGAGCGTCGCGACATCTGCCTGATCCCGTCGTCCGCCCACGGCACCAACCCGGCCACTGCCAACATGGCTGGCATGCGCGTTGTCGTGACTGCCTGCGATGCCCGTGGCAACGTCGACATCGAAGACCTGCGCGCCAAGGCCATCGAGCACCGCGAACACCTCGCCGCGCTGATGATTACCTACCCGTCGACCCACGGCGTGTTCGAAGAAGGCATCCGCGAAATCTGCGGGATCATTCACGACAACGGCGGCCAGGTGTACATCGACGGCGCCAACATGAACGCGATGGTCGGCCTCTGCGCACCGGGCAAATTCGGCGGCGACGTCTCGCACCTGAACCTGCACAAAACTTTCTGCATCCCCCACGGCGGTGGCGGCCCGGGCGTCGGTCCGATCGGCGTGAAATCGCACCTGACCCCGTTCCTGCCGGGTCACGGCCAGATGCAACGCAAAGAAGGCGCGGTCTGCGCAGCACCGTTCGGCAGCGCGAGCATTCTGCCGATCACCTGGATGTACATTCGCATGATGGGTGGCGCCGGTCTGAAACGCGCTTCGCAGCTAGCGATCCTCAATGCCAACTACATCTCCCGTCGCCTCGAAGAGCACTATCCAGTGCTGTACACCGGCAGCAACGGCCTGGTGGCGCATGAGTGCATCCTTGATCTGCGTCCGTTGAAAGACAGCAGCGGCATCAGTGTTGATGACGTTGCCAAGCGTCTGATCGACTTTGGTTTCCACGCTCCGACCATGTCGTTCCCGGTCGCGGGCACGCTGATGATCGAGCCGACCGAAAGTGAATCCAAGGAAGAACTGGACCGTTTCTGCGACGCCATGATCCGCATCCGCGAAGAAATCCGCGCAGTGGAAAACGGCACGCTGGACAAGGACGACAACCCGCTGAAGAACGCTCCGCACACCGCAGCGGAGCTGGTCGGCGAGTGGACCCACCCGTACAGCCGCGAGCAGGCCGTTTATCCGGTTGCGTCGTTGATTGAAGGCAAATACTGGCCACCGGTCGGTCGTGTCGACAACGTGTTCGGTGATCGCAACCTGGTGTGCGCCTGCCCGTCGATCGAAAGCTACGCTTAAACAGTGTGGGGGCATTTATTTGCCCCCCATTCTCAAAAACACCACAAATCCCAATGTGGGAGCGGGCTTGCTCGCGAATGCGCTGAATCAGTCACATCCAGATTGAATGATCCACCGCATTCGCGAGCAAGCCCGCTCCCACAGGGGAATACCGCAAGCCTGATGTTTCGCCAATTCCTATAACAAGAAACCGGAGAACCACTCATGTCGTTAAGCGTGTTCGACCTGTTCAAGATTGGCATCGGCCCTTCCAGTTCCCACACCGTCGGCCCGATGCGTGCGGCCGCGCGCTTCGCCGAAGGTCTGCGCCGGGAAAACCTGCTGGCAACCACCGCCAGCGTTCGCGTTGAGCTCTACGGTTCCCTCGGCGCCACCGGTAAAGGTCACGGCAGCGACAAAGCCGTGTTGCTCGGCCTCGAAGGTGAACACCCCGACACCGTCGACACCGAAACCGTCGCCGCGCGCCTGCAAGAGATTCGCGGCAACGGCCGACTGAATTTGCTCGGCGAGCACAGCATTGCGTTCAATGAGAAAGAACACCTGGCGATGATTCGCAAGCCGCTGGCCTATCACCCCAACGGCATGATCTTTCGCGCCTTCGATGCGGCGGGGATTCAGATCCGCAGCCGTGAGTACTACTCGGTCGGCGGCGGCTTTGTCGTCGATAAAGATGCCGCCGGTGCCGACCGCATCGTCGAAGACGCCACACCACTGACCTTCCCGTTCAAAAGCGCCAAGGATCTGCTCGCCCATTGCGCCACCTATGGGCTGTCGATCAGTCAGGTGATGCTGACCAATGAAAGCGCCTGGCGCCCGGAAGCGGAAACTCGCGCCGGGCTGCTGAAAATATGGCAAGTGATGCAGGACTGCGTCGCGGCGGGTTGTCGTAACGAAGGCATCCTGCCCGGCGGTTTGAAGGTCAAACGCCGCGCGGCGGCGCTGCATCGGCAACTGTGCAAAAACCCGGAATCGGCGTTGCGCGATCCGTTGTCAGTGCTTGATTGGGTCAATCTCTATGCACTGGCGGTCAACGAAGAAAACGCCAATGGTGGCCGCGTGGTCACCGCACCAACCAACGGTGCGGCGGGGATCATTCCGGCAGTGCTGCATTACTACATGCGCTTTATTCCCGGCGCGAATGACGACGGCGTCGTGCGCTTTCTGCTGACCGCGGCGGCCATCGGCATTCTCTACAAAGAGAACGCTTCGATCTCCGGCGCCGAAGTCGGCTGTCAGGGCGAGGTCGGCGTGGCCTGTTCGATGGCAGCCGGCGCGTTGTGCGAAGTGCTCGGCGGCAGTGTTCAGCAAGTCGAAAACGCCGCAGAAATCGGCATGGAACACAACCTCGGTCTGACCTGCGACCCGATTGGCGGACTGGTGCAAGTGCCGTGCATTGAGCGCAATGCGATGGGCTCGGTGAAAGCCATCAACGCGGTGCGCATGGCCATGCGGGGCGACGGCCAGCATTTCGTCTCCCTCGACAAAGTCATCCGCACCATGCGCCAGACCGGCGCCGACATGAAAAGCAAATACAAAGAGACCGCCCGCGGCGGTCTGGCGGTCAACATTATCGAATGCTGATCACGAAACGTAACTAGCCCCCTCTCCCTTTGGGAGAGGGCTGGGGTGAGGGGCTTTTGATCTTGATCTTAATCTAGCCCCAGCCCCCCCAAACAAAAATTTTCAAGGAGCCACGCATGTCCACCGAACAACTGTCGAAAACCCCGCTGCACGCTCTGCACCTCGAACTCGGCGCCCGCATGGTGCCGTTCGCCGGCTACGACATGCCGGTGCAATATCCGCTCGGCGTGATGAAAGAACACCAGCACACCCGTGAGCAGGCCGGGCTGTTCGACGTCTCGCATATGGGCCAGATTCGCCTGACCGGTGCCAGCGCCGCCAAAGCCCTGGAAAGCCTGGTGCCGGTGGACATCATCGATCTGCCGGTGGGCATGCAGCGTTACGCGATGTTCACCAACGAGACCGGCGGCATTCTCGATGACCTGATGGTGGCCAACCTCGGTAACGACGAATTGTTCCTGGTGGTCAACGCCGCGTGCAAGGATCAGGACCTCGCGCATCTGCAAAAAAACATCGGCGATCAGTGCACCATTACGGCGCTGTTCGAAGAGCGCGCCCTCTTGGCATTGCAGGGTCCGGCGGCCGTTACGGTGCTGGCACGTCTGGCGCCGGAAGTGGCGAAGATGACCTTCATGCAGTTCAACCGCGTACAACTGCTCGGCGTCGACTGCTTTGTCAGCCGTTCGGGCTACACCGGTGAAGACGGTTTCGAAATCTCGGTGCCGGCGGCCGATGCGGAAAAACTCGCCCGCGCTCTGCTCGCCGAACCGGAAGTCCAGGCCATCGGCCTCGGTGCCCGTGATTCACTGCGTCTCGAAGCCGGTCTGTGCCTGTATGGCCACGACATGAACACCGAGACCACGCCGATCGAAGCCAGCCTGTTGTGGGCGATTTCCAAGCCACGCCGCGCCGATGGCGCGCGTGCTGGCGGTTTCCCGGGCGCGGAGCAAGTGTTCACTCAGCAACAAAACGGGATCGCGCGCAAACGTGTCGGCCTGCTGCCGCAGGAGCGTACGCCAGTGCGTGAAGGCGCAGAAATCGTCAACGAAGCGGGCGAAATCATCGGCAGCGTGTGCAGTGGCGGATTTGGTCCGACACTGGGCGGGCCTTTGGCAATGGGATACCTCGACAGTGCTTATGTCACGCTCGATACGGTGGTTTGGGCAATAGTTCGTGGGAAAAAGGTGCAAATGCTTGTAAGCAAAATGCCATTTGTTCCACAACGCTACTATCGCGGTTGATTGACTGTTTCTATAAGTAACGCGATTGCGTTATGCGTGCACTAATGTGTAACGCAATCGCCACAAAAAAGTGCATTTTCTAACATCTCATTCGAATATGAACTTTGCTTATAACGTTCGAAAACATTTGAACAAGCTATTCGCCCAAACCGCACTAGTGAACTGACTAAATGCCAGCAAGAGTAGGAAAACCGGGGCCTTCACGGGGCTTGTTTTTTCTCCCATAGTTGGCGTAGAGTTTCTCCACTGTGTTTGCATGGGTCAGCTTGGAATCGTGACCTGGGCAGTAGCCTACAAGTTAGCTACATCCCGTTCGACGTCTTCTTACTCTCCTGCAACCAGCCCCAGTACTCTTTCATGAGAAAGAGACTGTCATCAATTTTTTGCGTCAAAGGAAATAAGAAATGTCCACACGTCAGAGCGGTACCGTCAAGTGGTTTAACGACGAGAAAGGTTTTGGTTTTATCACTCCAGAAAGCGGTCCGGATCTGTTCGTGCATTTCCGCGCTATTCAGGGCAACGGCTTCAAGAGCCTGAAAGAAGGCCAGAAAGTGACCTTCGTTGCTGTGCAAGGCCAGAAAGGCATGCAGGCTGACGAAGTACAAGCTGAAGCCTGATTCTCTGTTACGAAAAAGCCCCTGATATTGATATCAGGGGCTTTTTTGTGCGCGCGAATCCGTAAAATGGCGCTTCATTTTGCGTCCAGAGGCTGCCATGTCGAAAAACCTGCTCACCCCCCAGGGCGATTTTCCTGCCGTTGGCCTCGGCCGACGTCTGGCGGCGATGTTCTATGACTTCTTGCTGTGCACCGCCCTGCTCATCGTCACCGGGTTCGTTTACAAGTTGATCCAGGCAGCGATCATCGGCGAAGAGCGCCTGCGGGTGATGACCGATGCCGGCCAGCTCGATGGCGATCCGCTCTATTCCACGGTGTTGGTGTTAGTGTTGTTCGGCTTCTTCGCCAAGTTCTGGACCCATGGCGGGCAGACACTCGGCATGCAGGTGTGGGGCATTCGCGTGCAGAATGCCGACGGCACGGCCATCAGCCTGTGGCAGGCGCTGTTGCGCTTTATGGTGTCGATCGCGTCGTGGTTGTGTATCGGGCTGGGTTTCTTCTGGTCGCTGTTCGACAAGCAAAAACGCACCTGGCATGACATCTACTCTGATACACGCGTGGTGCGAGTCCCGAAGAAAACCAGCTAATTTCCCGACACCGAATACCAATGTGGGAGCGGGCTTGCTCGCGAAGGCGTCGTATCAGTCAATTTCAATGGTGACTGATACACCGCTTTCGTGAGCAAGCCCGCTCCCACATTTGATTTGCGTTGCCTGAAGATCAGGCGTTACCGGCCAGCTTCATCCGCGCCGCCTGGGTGAAATCGAGCATGCGCTTCAACGGCCGGATCGCCTGCGGAATCAACGCCGGATCAACAAAGATCTCGTTCGTCCCTTCCTTCAAGCTCTTGAGCGTGCGCTCAAGGGTGTTCATGGCCATCCACGGGCAATGTGCGCAGCTGCGGCACGCGGCGCCATTACCGGCAGTAGGCGCTTCGATGAAGACCTTGTCCGGGCACAGCTGCTGCATCTTGTAGAAGATGCCACGATCGGTCGCAACGATCAGGGTCTTGTTCGGCAGAGACTGCGCCGCCGCGATCAATTGGCTGGTAGAACCGACGGCGTCCGCCAATTCGATCACCGACGTCGGCGATTCCGGGTGCACCAGAATCGCGGCGTCGGGATACAGCGCTTTCATGTCTTCAAGCTGCTTGGACTTGAACTCCTCGTGAACGATGCAGGCACCGTCCCACAGCAGCATGTCCGCACCGGTCTTGCGTTGAATGTAGGTGCCCAGGTGTTTGTCCGGCCCCCAGATGATGGTCTCGCCGTTATCCATCAGGCTTTCGACGATCTCCAGTGCGCAACTCGACGTCACGACCCAGTCCGCACGTGCCTTGACCGCTGCGGAGGTGTTGGCATAAACCACTACCGTACGCTCCGGGTGCTGATCGCAGAACGCCGAGAACTCGTCCACCGGGCAACCGAGGTCCAGCGAGCAGGTCGCGTCCAGGGTCGGCATCAGCACGCGTTTTTCCGGGTTGAGGATTTTCGCGGTTTCGCCCATGAACTTCACGCCGGCCACCACCACGGTCTTCGCCGGGTGGGCGTTGCCGAAGCGGGCCATTTCCAGGGAGTCAGAAACACAGCCACCGGTTTCTTCGGCCAGGGCCTGAATCACCGGATCGCAATAGAAGTGAGCCACCAGCACCGCGTCCTGAGCCTTGAGCTCGGCGGCGATGGCGGAACGGTAGTAAGCCTCTTCCTCGGCCGTCAGCGGTTTGGGCTGTTTGGCGTCGAGGTGAGCTTGAACCAGAAGGCGTTCGGAAATCTGCGTCATGTTCGCAAGACCTGCAGGCGCTTTCGCGCGAAAGTCGAGTATACACCCGGCTCCGGACCGCATGCGGGTACCGCCGGGAGAGTGAGTTTTATCAGGCACGGACAGCGTTGAAGCTGCGCAAGGCTACAGAATATCCCGTTGATACAAAAGATGATTCTGACCTGCGTCAGCGCTGCCGGTATTGAAACAACGCATAGCGAAATTGCAGGCAAAAAAAAACCCGGAAATCCTCACTTTCGTGGGCCTTCCGGATTTTCTAAACCGCCAAATATGGTGGGTCGTGTGGGATTCGAACCTACGACCAATTGGTTAAAAGCCAACTGCTCTACCAACTGAGCTAACGACCCGCTGTGTGGTGGCGCGTATAATACTGATTTTTAAGGACTATTCAACACCTTTTTGAAAATAATCAAAAATAAGGTGTTGGATCGTCCACACCAGCGGCCGCGAAGCCTTCTGCGCGCAGGCGGCAGCTGTCGCATTTGCCGCACGCGCGGCCATCACCGTCGGCCTGATAGCAGGAAACGGTGAGGCCATAATCAACGCCGAGTTTCACGCCCGCCTGGACGATCTGCGCCTTGCTCAGGTTCTGCAATGGCGCCTGAATGCGGAAGCCATTGCCTTCCACACCGGCCTTGGTCGCCAGATTGGCCATGCGCTCGAATGACTCGATGAACTCCGGACGGCAATCCGGGTAACCGGAATAGTCCACCGCGTTGACACCAATAAAGATGTCACGCGCGCCCAACACCTCTGCCCAGCCCAGCGCCAGCGACAGGAACACTGTGTTGCGTGCCGGCACGTACGTCACCGGAATGCCTTCACCCAGCTCTTGCGGAATGTCGATGCTGCTGTCAGTCAGGGCCGAGCCGCCCATGCCATTCAGGTTGAGGCCAATCACCTTGTGCTCGACCACGCCCAGGTCGCGGGCGACGCGGGCAGCGGCGTGCAATTCAGCATGAGAGCGCTGGCCGTAGTCGAAGCTCATGGTGTAGCAGCTGTAGCCTTCGGCGCGAGCCATGGCCACGACAGTGGCCGAATCGAGGCCGCCGGACAACAGGATGACGGCACGTTTTTCAGTGGTATTCAGTTGTTCTGTCATATCAGCGCCCCGGCTCGTCATTCCATAGATATTTATGCAGCTGCAATTGCAACCGGACCGGCAGGTTGTCCGCCACCACCCAGTCCGCCAGATCCCGAGCATTGAGGTCATGGTGACTTGGGGAGAACAGCACTTCACCGGCACGCCGCTCAAGACCGTACTGGATCAACTTGAACACGGCCCAGTCATAGTCTTCCCGCGAGCAGATGACAAACTTCACCTGATCGTTTGGGGTCAGCAGTTCGATATTCTCGTAACGGTTGCGATGGGCTTCTTTCGAGTCCGGCGTTTTCAGGTCGACCACACGACTGACGCGCGGATCGACCGCCGAAATATCGAGGGCACCACTGGTTTCCAGCGAGACCTCATAACCGGCATCACACAACTGTTTGAGCAAAGGAATGGCGTTCGGCTGGGCCAGCGGCTCACCGCCGGTGACACAGACGTAGCGCGGACGGAATCCGGCCACTTGCTCGAGGATGTCATCAAGGGTGCGCACGGTGCCGCCACTGAACGCATAGGCACTGTCGCAGTATTGGCAGCGCAACGGGCAACCGGTCAGGCGCACGAAAACCGTGGGCAGCCCGGCAGTCCGCGTTTCCCCCTGCAACGAGTAGAAAACTTCGGTGATTCTCAATGTGTCTTGCATAGTCGCCACGGGCGTAACAGCTAAACAGGCTGTCCGCCTCCGTCAGGCACTTCAGGCAATCCCGCCAACGCGTAGACTGCAAGAAGCGTGTTTCAGAAAAAGGGCGTGAATTCTAACGAAAAAACCCGCGACAGGCGCGGGTTTCTTCTAAACGGATAACACGACCTTACATGCGTTGCAGATCGCGTTGAGCCAACTGAGCGGCGGAGGTACCCGGGTATTGGGCGACCACCTGCTGCAGAATGCCTTTGACCTTGTCGGTGTGACCGAGGCGGCGCTCTACATCAGCCAGCTTGTACAGCGAGTCCGGCACTTTGGCGTGCTTGGGATACAGCTGCGAAACCTTGGCGAAAGCCTGACCTGCGCCTTGCAGATCGCCTTTGGCCAGATTGACTTCGCCCAACCAGTACTGGGCGTTGCCCGCGTACTGGCTGTTCGGGTACTTGCGCAGGAACGCGGCAAAAGCCTGACTGGCCTTGTCGAAATCCTTGGCTTTGATCAGGTCGAAAGCGGCATCGTAATACAGCTTTTCCTTGGCCGGATCAGCCGGTTCGCTACCTGCTGCAGGGGCCTGGGCAGCAGCCCCGGCGCCAGCAGCAGCACCGGCAGCAGCACTTGCATCGCCACCGGTAGAAGAATTCTCAGGAGTCGCGGCAGGTGCAACACCGGATCCTATGCGCCGATCAAGATCCTGGTATCGCTCCAGGGCTTCCTGTTTCATGCGCGCAACCTGATTCTGCAGTTCTTCGATCACGCCTTGCTGGCGCGATATCTGATCCTGCATCTGTTGCAATTGGTTGAACAGCATGCCTTGTGCCGAGGCAGGGGCCGAAGCCGCTCCCCCGGCATAGGCGCCGTTCGTACCGTAACCTGCAGGGGGATAACTGCTCCCGCTATTGTTATAACCGGAGTTGTCATCGACCACAGGAACCGCAGCCCACGCCGCAAGCGGCGCGAGGCTGAGAGCCAGAACAGTTACAGCACGACGGCACGTTCGCATATCGAATTACTTACGCAGTTCGACGCGACGGTTTTGAGCCCAGGACTGCTCGTCGTTGCCGGTAGCAACTGGACGCTCTTCGCCGTAGGAAACCAGTTCCAGCTGAGCTGGGGAAACACCTTGCAGTACCAGGTAGCGCTGAACGGCTTTCGCACGACGCTCGCCCAGTGCCATGTTGTACTCACGAGTACCACGTTCGTCGGTGTTGCCTTCCAGAACAACGCGAGCGCCGTTTGCTTTCAGGTCTTTGGCGTGAACGTCCAGGGCGCGCATGGCTTCTGGCTTCAGGTCCGAGCTGTCGTATTCGAAGTAGAAGGTGGTGATTGCGCGCAGAGCAGCTTCTTCGCTCAGGGAACCGTCAACGGCACCAGTGTTTGCGCCGTAACCAGCGTTTGGATCAACAGCGCCTTCACCGGCGTTGTCGCCGCCTTTGGACGAGCAACCTACAGCTACAGCCATGGCCAGAGCCAGCGCAGCAAATTTACCAAACTTCAGCATTTCCATCGTGAAACTCCTAATGAACCCCAGTGTGTTAAGTAAAACGTGTAGCGCCCGCTCACTTCAGGTAAGGGGACCAGGACGGTTCTCTGACTTCGCCTTGAGCGGTAGGAAGCGGGAGCCTCACGCGCCCATTAATGGACACGAGCATCAAGACTCCCCGGCCCTGCTGGCGGGTGGCGTAGATTACCATGGTGCCGTTGGGCGCAACAGTAGGGGACTCGTCCAGAGTGCTATCAGTGAGGATCTTTACACTACCTCGCTGCAGATCCTGGGCTGCCACCTTGAAATTGGTGAAGCCATCCTGACGATGGATCATCACCAAAGTCTTTTCATCAGCCGAAAGTTTCGGGTTGGCGTTGTAGTTGCCCACGAACGTCACACGCTCGGCACCACCGCCACTGGCGCTGGTTTTGTAGATCTGTGGCTTGCCGCCGCGGTCCGAGGTGAAGTAGATGGTCGAACCATCCTTGCCCCAGTACGGTTCGGTGTTGATGCCAGGACCTGCGGTTACGCGGGTGATCTGACGTGAAGCCAGGTTCATGACATAGATGTCCGGGTTGCCGTCCTTCGACAATACAAATGCCAGGCGGTCGCCATTCGGCGACCAGGCTGGCGCGCCGTTCAGGCCTTCGAAGTTGGTGATCTGCTCACGGCGACCGGTGTCGATGTTCTGCATGAAGATACGCGGACGCTTCTGCTCGAACGAGACGTAGGCGATACGCTTGCCATCCGGTGCGAAACGAGGCGACAGGATCGGCTCGCGCGATTGCAGCAGAGTCACAGCGCGGGCACCGTCATAGTCCGAACGCTGCAGGGTGTAACGGGTGTTCTTCTCGGAGAAGCGTTCAGCCGTCACATACAGCAGGCGAGTCGAAAAGGCACCTTCGATACCGGTCAGTTTCTGGAACGACTGGTCGGAGATAAAGTGCGCCATGTCACGCAGCTGCTCGGTGGTACCGGAAACACTGCCGTCTGCCACTTTCTGTTCGGTGGCCACATTGAACAGTGCCCACTGCACCTGCAGGCGACCGCCCGCTGGAGCAATGCTGCCGACCATGATGAATTGAGCATTCACCGCCTTCCAGTCACGGAAGATAATTTCGCTCGGCTGGCTTGGCTGGCTGATCATGTTTTGCTTTGGAATCGGTGCGTAGTAGCCCGAGTTACGCAAATCGTTACCAATGATTTCAGCCATGTCATCCGGCAGCACTGCACCGCCCTGGAAACCAAACGGTACAACGGCGATCGGCGTTGCCTGGGAGCTGCCACTGCTGACCAGGATATTTTTTTCATCCGCCGTGGCCAGTCCTGCAAAGCAGAACATGACTACAAGCAGTCCTCGAAGAAGGTTTCTCACAAGGCTAGATCCTCAGGTGTGAATGTCATCTTGAATGAACGGTAAGGTGCGAAATCAGCTGGTTTCAGCCCCTGCATTTCGGTCAATCGTCCAATATTTTTTACAGCTGCGACTGCAGAACTGTCGAAGGGTACATCACCGCTGGAACGCGCAACCGAAACACCGGAGATCGTTCCGTCAGGCAGCATGTTGATTTGCAGGATCACCTTCATGCCTTTACGGGCCGACGGTGGCTGCGCCCAACCTTCCGATGCTCGCGAACGAATCAGATCATCGAAGTTACCTGCGGTTTCATCACCCTGCTCATCCGCCAAAGCCTGCTGACGCTCGGTCTTGTCGGAAAGCAAATCAGCCAGGGCCTGTGCCTTCTTGTCTTCTACAGATTTACGTGCCGCATCCTGCGCTTTCTTCTTCGCAGCATCGGCAGCAGCTTTCTTCTTCGCTTCGTCGGCGATTTTCTTCTTCGCCTCTTCAGCTTCAGCTTTCTTCTTGGCGTCTTCGGCGGCTTTCTTCTTCGCGTCTTCGACGATCTTCTTCTTGGCTTCTTCAGCGGCCTCTTTCTTGGCCTCTTCTTTAGCCTCTTCTTCAGCCTTCTTCTTGGCTATATCAGCCAATTGTTTCTCTTCGGCCTTCTTGGCTTCGGCTTTCTTCGCGTCGTCGGCTTTCTTGGCTTCATCAGCCTTCTTCGCTTCGTCCGCTTTTTTCGCCTCGTCGGCCTTCTTGGCTTCCTCGGCCTTTTGAGCCGCTTCTTCTTTCTTTTGTTCCGCAGCTTTCACCGCTTCCTGCTCGACCTTTTTCTGTTCCATCTGCTCGACTTCGGTCTGGCGTGCGGCGGATTTCTTCGCCTCACCCGCAATCTTCTGATTGGTCTGGGTGGTTGCCTGACTTTTCGATTTCAGCTGGTACAGGGTCGCCTGGACAATCGGTTTGGCTGGCGGCAGCTCTGGTGTGAAGGCAAAACTGACGAACAGCATGCCGAACACCAGCACGTGCAGGACAATTGCCAGAACACTAGGCCAGAAGTAGCTTTCCGAGGCGGACGGCTCTCGCTGTTGCTGCATCAGGGGGCCTCGGTGATCAAACCAACATTACCGACCCCGGCTTTCTGCAACCCGCCCATGGCGCCCATGACGGCGCCATAGTCGACGGTCTTGTCACCGCGGATGAAGACCTGAGTACGCTTGCCGCCTTCAGTGCCGGCACGAATGATCTTGGTCACCGCGTCGGTCATTTGCGGCAGGGTCATGGCCCTGTCCTGTTGCTTCTCGGTGTCGACTTCGCTGCCAAGGTTCCAGTAGTAGGTCTTGTCAGCCTTGATCGAAATGGTCAGGACCTGGGTGTTGTTGTCCTGCGGCAAGGCTTCGCTGGAAACCTTGGGCAGATCAACTTTCACGCCCTGATTGAGCATCGGCGCGGTCACCATGAAGATGACCAGCAGCACCAACATCACGTCGATGTAGGGCACCACGTTCATCTCGGCGACCGGCTTGCGCTTTTTGCGAGCTCGAGCGATTAAAGCCATTGGAAATTACCTGCTTATTCTTCGCTGGTGTGCACTTTGCGGTGCAGGATCGCCTGGAATTCGTCGGCGAAGGTGTAGTAGCGGCTCAGCAAGGTTTCGCTGCGGGCAGAGAAACGGTTGTAAGCGATAACGGCCGGGATTGCCGCGAACAGGCCGATCGCGGTGGCGATCAGGGCTTCAGCGATACCCGGGGCCACAGTGGCCAGGGTCGCTTGCTGGGCGCTGGCCAGACCGCGGAAGGAGTTCATGATGCCCCACACGGTACCGAACAGACCGATGTACGGGCTGACCGAACCGACGGTGGCGAGGAACGGCAGGCTTTGCTCCAGCTTCTCTTCTTCGCGGGAGATGGCCACGCGCATGGCACGGGCCACGCCTTCCATGACCGCTTCAGGATCGACACCTGGCTGCTGACGCAGACGGGAGAATTCCTTGAAGCCGGCGCGGAAAATCTGCTCGACGCCCGAATCAGGATCCGGGTTGCTGCCCGCCTGACGGTACAGTTTGGACAGATCGATACCCGACCAGAAGCGCTCTTCGAAGCTCTCCAGGGCGCGTCGACCGGCACGCAGCAGATTGCTGCGCTGAAAGATCATGATCCATGAGGTCACCGATGCGGCCACCAGGGTCAACATTACCAACTGCACCACGATGCTGGCATTGCTGACCAGGCTCCACATGGAGGAATGGTCGACGACGTTAGCTTCCACGCTTTATCTCCTGCTTTGAGTGTGTACCCGGGCCGACCGCGTCGGCGAAGGCCGCACGCAAGTCTTCGGGAAGGGCCCGGGGTTTCAAACTGTCAGTGCGCACACAGGCCACCAAAAACTGCCCTTCACAGAGCAGCACATTATCCGTTGCCCGCCTGACCTGCTGTTTGAAGCGCAGGCTGGCACGGTTCAATTCGATTACCTCAGCGCTTACCAGCAGTTCGTCGTCCAGTCGCGCCGGCGCGTGATAGCGCGCTTCGCTGGAGTGCACGACAAACAACAGGTCCTCCCCGGCAAGCTGCGATTGGGCAAAGCCCAGTTCGCGGAGCCGCTCGGTTCGAGCCCGTTCCATAAACTTGAGGTAATTAACGTAATACACGATGCCGCCCGCATCGGTGTCCTCGTAATAAACGCGACAACGATGTGCGAACGGCTCAAGCCCGTTTTGCGCGCGCATACTCTAGTGCTTACTCCTCAGGTTGCCAATCCGGCCAGGCAACTGTTTTTCATGGTTTCAGGGCATTACCGCAAAAGTACCGTCCTATGACCGTACAAACCCTGAATAAATCGACAAAAAATGTGTATCAATCGTCCACGGCATCGAGAAACTCGTCTGCCACGGGCATTTCACCCATTCGTGACGGGATGTTTAAACCGAAGTGCAGGTACGCATGCCGCGTCACCACCCTGCCCCGCGGTGTGCGCATGATGTAACCCTGCTGGATCAGGTACGGTTCCAGCACATCCTCAATGGTGTGGCGCTCTTCGCTGATTGCAGCGGCGAGGCTGTCAATACCGACCGGGCCGCCATCGAACTTCTCGATCATGGTCAGCAACAGACGCCGGTCCTGATGATCGAAACCGTGTTCGTCGACATCCAGCAGGTTCAGCGCCATATCCGCCACCGCTTTGGTGATATGGCCCTTGGCGCGCACTTCGGCAAAGTCGCGTACCCGGCGCAGCAAACGGTTGGCGATCCGCGGTGTACCACGGGCCCGACGAGCAATTTCGAATGAGCCTTCCGGGTCCAGCGGCAGACCGAGGATGGCCGCCGAACGGCTGACAATCGTCGCCAGATCAGCGGTGCTGTAGAACTCGAGACGCTGAACGATACCGAAGCGATCACGCAACGGATTGGTCAGCATGCCAGCACGCGTCGTTGCGCCCACCAGGGTAAACGGCGGCAGATCGAGCTTGATCGAACGCGCTGCCGGCCCTTCGCCGATCATGATGTCCAGCTGGAAATCTTCCATCGCCGGGTACAGCACTTCTTCAACGATCGGCGACAGACGATGGATTTCATCGATGAACAGCACGTCATGCGGCTCAAGATTGGTCAGCAACGCTGCCAGATCTCCGGGCCGTTCAAGGACGGGCCCGGACGTGCTCTTGATCGACACCCCCATTTCCTGAGCGATGATGTTGGCCAGCGTGGTCTTGCCCAGCCCCGGCGGGCCGAAGATCAGCGTGTGGTCGAGGGATTCGCTTCGGCCACGGGCGGCCTGGATGAACAGCTCCATCTGCTCGCGCACGGTCGGCTGGCCGATGTAGTCGGCCAGACTGACCGGGCGAATGGCCCGGTCCTGGACTTCTTCGCGCTCGCGCGGACTGTGCGCGGCGGTGATCAGACGATCAGCTTCAATCACTTAAATCATTCCCTTCAGGGCACGGCGGATCAGGTCTTCACTGCTCAGATTCTTGTCCTTGATGGCGGTAATCGCCTTGCTCGCTTCCTGCGGCTTGTAGCCCAGGGAAATCAGCGCACTGACCGCATCGTTCTCGGCAGTGTTGACCGGCGCCGGGCCATCCGGCTGATTCGGCACGAGCGCGAACATCGCCGGCGAGGTTTCCCAGGCCTTGAAGCGGTCTTTCAGCTCGACCAGCAAACGCTCCGCGGTTTTCTTGCCGACCCCCGGCACCTTGGTCAACGCCGAAGTGTCCTGAGACTGCACGCAACGGATCAATTCATCGACTTCCAGACTCGACATCAGGGCCAAAGCCAATTTTGGCCCGACACCATTGAGACGGATCAGCTCGCGAAAAAAGTCTCGCTCACGCTTGCCGGCAAAACCATAGAGCAATTGCGCGTCTTCGCGTACGACCAAATGGGTGTGCAGGGTCAGCGGTTCACCGACCGACGGCAGGCGATAAAGAGTAGTCATGGGCACTTCCAGCTCATACCCGAGGCCGTTTACATCCAGAATCAGGTGCGGCGGCTGTTTTTCAGCCAGGGTGCCGCGCAAGCGTCCAATCACGTTTCAGATCCTTGAGCGTTGGCCAGCCGTGGGCTGGCGACTGTCGAAAGGCGGATTTCGGGCCGACGACCCAGGCGCAAAAATCCGCTTTCAGGAAAATTGATGCTGATGCTATCAGAGACGCAGGCGCCCGCCACGACTGCGTGCGGTTCCCAAACCGTGCGGCAGCAGACTGGAGCGTGTGTGCGCATGGCAAATGGCAATGGCCAGGGCGTCCGAAGCATCGATTTGCGGTTTGCTGGTTAGCTTGAGCATGTGCATGACCATCATCTGCACTTGTTCTTTATTTGCGGCGCCAGTGCCGACCACGGCCTGCTTGACCTGGGTGGCGGTGTACTCGGCGATCTCCAGGCACTCTTCGGCGCCGGCGACAATCGCCGCGCCGCGTGCTTGCCCGAGCTTCAGCGCCGAATCGGCGTTTTTCGCCATGAACACCTTTTCGATGCCCATGGTCACCGGCCCGTAGGTCTGGATGATCTCGCGCACACCGCGATAGACGATTTGCAGGCGTTCATGCAACTCGCCAGCCCCGGTGCGAATGCAGCCGGAAGCCACGTAGATACAGCCGCCCCGTCCGGTATCGCGAACAATCCCGTAACCGGTAATACGCGAACCGGGGTCGATACCAAGAATTAAAGTCATAACGCCTACAGATTCGGTAAAAGCACGATTTTCAAATCAACCCATAACAAATGTGGGAGCGAGCCTGCTCGCGAAGCGGTTTCATGATCAGCAACGATGTTGCCTGAAAATCCGCCTTCGCGAGCAGGCTCGCTCCCACATTGAATCGTAGTCGCTCTTAACCGAGCTGAGCGGCCACGTCTTCCGGAATGTCCGCGTTGGAATACACGTTCTGCACGTCATCCAGGTCTTCAAGCATGTCGATCAGCTTGAGCACTTTTTCCGCGCCTTCCAGATCCAGTTCGGCGCTGGTGGTCGGCTGCATGACGATTTCCGCGTCATCACCCTTGAATCCCGCGGCTTCCAGCGCGTTACGCACGGCATAAAAACCGGTGAACGAGGTGAACACATCGATCGAACCGTCCTCATGACTGACCACGTCGTCGGCATCGGCTTCCAGCGCTGCTTCGGTCAGCGCATCTTCATCGACGCCCGGTGCGAAGCTGATCTGGCCTTTGCGCTCGAACAGGTACGCCACCGAACCGTCGGTGCCGAGGTTGCCACCACACTTGCTGAACGCATGACGTACGGCTGCGGCAGTACGATTGCGGTTGTCGGTCATGCACTCGACCATTACCGCCACGCCGCCCGGGCCGTAACCTTCGTAGGTCAACTCTTCAACGTTGTCCGCTTCAGTGGCGCCGGCGCCGCGCGCAACAGCGCGGTCGATGATGTCGCGGCTCATGTTCGCCCCGAGCGCCTTGTCGAGGGCCAGACGCAGACGCGGGTTGGAGCCCGGATCACCGCCGCCCTGACGGGCCGCAACGGTCAGCTCGCGAATCCACTTGGTGAAAATCTTGCCTCTCTTGGCATCCTGACGTTCTTTGCGGTGCTTGATGTTCGCCCACTTGGAATGACCTGCCATAACTCGCTCCGAATTCTCTTTGAAACGTTGTCGGCCCTGCTGATGCAGCAGCCGGCAAACAAAAAAATCTCGACCTGCTCTCTATAAAAAGAAAAAAGGCGCATCCGAAGATGCGCCTTCAGGCCCGTCTTACTCAGCCTTTGGCGTTTCGCGCAAACGAATGTGCAATTCGCGCAGAGCCTTGGCATCCACCACACCCGGTGCTTGCGTCATCACGTCGGCAGCACTCTGGGTTTTCGGGAAGGCGATCACTTCACGGATCGACTGGGCGCCGGTCATCAGCATCACCAGACGGTCCAGACCGAAGGCCAGACCACCGTGCGGCGGCGCACCGTACTTCAGCGCGTCAAGCAGGAAGCCGAATTTCTCTTCCTGTTCTGCTTCATTGATACCCAGCAGACGGAACACCGCTTGCTGCATTTCCTTGCGGTGGATACGAATCGAACCGCCACCCAGTTCGGTGCCGTTCAGCACCATGTCGTACGCGCGGGACAGAGCGCCGGCCGGATTGGCTTCCAGCTCTTCAGGAGAGCACTTCGGTGCGGTGAACGGGTGGTGCAGCGCGGAGAAGCTGCCGTCGTCGTTTTCTTCGAACATCGGGAAGTCGACGACCCACATTGGCGCCCACTCGCAGGTCAGCAGCTTGAGGTCGTGACCGAGCTTGATACGCAGCGCGCCCAAGGCTTCGCTGACGATCTTGGCCTTGTCGGCGCCAAAGAACACGATGTCGCCATCGACTGCGCCAACGCGATCGAGGATCACGTTCAGCTTGTCTTCCGGGATGTTTTTCACGATCGGCGATTGCAGGCCGTCAACACCGGCAGCGCGCTCGTTGACCTTGATGTACGCCAGGCCCTTGGCACCGTAGATGCCGACGAACTTGGTGTAATCGTCGATCTGCTTGCGCGGCATGCTGGCCCCGCCTGGAACGCGCAGAGCGGCGATACGGCATTTCGGATCGTTGGCCGGGCCGCTGAACACCTTGAACTCGACTTCTTTCAGTTGATCGGCCACGTCGACCAGTTCCAGCGGGTTACGCAGGTCTGGCTTGTCGGAACCGTAGCGGCGCATGGCTTCTTCGAAGGTCATGTGCGGGAAGTCGCCGAATTCCAGACCCAGCACTTCCTTGAACAGGTTGCGGATCATTTCTTCGGTCAGGCCCATGATCTCTTTTTCATCGAGGAAGCTGGTCTCGATGTCGATCTGGGTGAATTCCGGCTGACGGTCAGCGCGCAGGTCTTCGTCGCGGAAGCACTTGGCGATCTGGTAGTAACGGTCGAAGCCAGCGACCATCAGCAGTTGCTTGAACAGCTGCGGCGATTGCGGCAGGGCGAAGAACGAACCGGCGTGGGTACGGCTTGGCACCAGATAGTCACGCGCACCTTCAGGAGTCGCACGGGTCAGGATCGGCGTTTCAACGTCGAGGAAGCCGTTTTCGTCGAGGAAGCGACGGATGCTGGTGGTCATGCGCGAACGCAGACGCAGCTTCTCGGCCATTTCCGGACGACGCAGGTCGAGGAAGCGATAGCGCAGGCGGGTTTCTTCGCCCACGTCGGAGAACTCGTTCAGCGGGAACGGCGGGGTTTCCGACTCGTTCAGCACTTCCAGTTCGTAGCCCAGCACTTCGATCATGCCCGACGCCATGTTGGCGTTGGTGGCACCGGCCGGACGCAGACGCACCTTGCCGGTGATCTTGACGACGTACTCGCTGCGCACGCGATCGGCAGCGGCGAAGCTCTCGGCGCGATCCGGATCGAACACCACCTGGGCCAGACCGTCACGATCACGAATATCGAGGAAAATCACCCCGCCGTGGTCGCGGCGACGGTGAACCCATCCGCAAAGGGTAATTTCCTGACCTTCCAGGCTTTCGTTCAGTTGGCCGCAATAGTGGCTGCGCATCATGATAATGGTTCGCTTCTCGTCATTCGATATTCGGTGGAGATCCCGTTGCTTTCAAGCAATGCGGAAACTCACGCGTGTCGTTCAACCTTGGGTTGAACCCTAGTCAGATTTGTCGCCACCGGCCAGATTCTTCTTGGTACCGGTCTTGAAATCGGTTTCGTACCAACCGCTGCCGCTGAGGCGGAAGCCTGGCATGGACAGCTGTTTCTTGAGCTCTGGTGCCTGACAGGCAGGACAGTCGACCAGCGGTGCCTCGCTGATCTTTTGAATGGCTTCCAACTGATGACCACAGGAAGCACATTGGTAATCGTACATCGGCATGGGGGTGTCTCGGCGATCAGATTGCCACCGCGCACAGGGCTTTGCGGCGAAAGAGCGGGATTATATCGATTAAATGCGGCCTGTGCAGCCGTAAGACTGCACAGGCCGCGACCTCGTTTGCAACCGCCGTTTCAGAGCGATCCGGGCGCTGCAGTTTGCCTGACGCCGTTCATGACGCACACCACCCGCACCAGCGCACTGAAATTTTTTACCCCGCCGTGACGCAGATGCACTTCGCGGTCGACGTGGGATAGCAGCGAACTGATCGAGCAGCAGTTGTCTGCGGCCATATTGCCGAGGATGTTCCAGTAGACCTGCTCCAGCCGCAGGCAGGTCGCATAACCGTTCAGACGCACGGATCGTGACGATGGCTGAACCAATGCCATGTCGAATTCGTTGACGAACGGGTCGACTTTCAATTCATGCGGCAAGCCGACAATCCTGTCGCCTCGCCTGTCTCCTTCGATCATATCGGTGACACTCCTTTGTCATCTCTGCTTGTTTGAAAAGTCACATCCTGTGGCTTTCATAAAAGCGCAGACACAAAGTTATAGCCAGACGACTTATTGACCGTCTCCGTAGGATAAGCCAACGATACAGGTAAGATTCCGGACAGCGCGCAGGACCATCGAATGCGGGCCTGCGCGCCTGGACGATCAAGCTTCCAGCAGGGCGCGCAGCATCCACGCGGTTTTCTCATGCACCTGCATGCGCTGGGTCAGCAGGTCTGCAGTCGGCTCATCGCTGACCTTGTCGAGCAGCGGAAAGATGCCACGCGCCGTGCGGGTCACGGCTTCCTGGCCATCAACCAGTTGCTTGATCATGTCTTCGGCACTCGGCACACCCTCCTCTTCCTTGATAGAAGAAAGACGTGCATAGGTGGCATAGGCGCCCGGCGCCGGGAAGCCCAGAGCACGAATACGTTCGGCGATCAGATCCACCGCCAGCGCCAGTTCGTTGTATTGCTCTTCGAACATCAGGTGCAGCGTACGAAACATCGGGCCGGTGACGTTCCAGTGAAAGTTATGGGTTTTCAGATACAGCACGTAGGTGTCCGACAGCAGACGTGATAAACCGTCGACGATGGACTTGCGGTCTTCTTCACTGATACCGATATCGATTGCCATGATTACCCCCTAACGGCGATTGAATTCATCCAACAGGTGCAGGCCCACTCTAGCAAGGCTGTCGATAACCCGCAGCCCTGATCGGGTGCACACACTGCGACAAATCGACCGATTCGGTGCCACTGGCCGGGCTGATTTGAGTAGCCGCAGGCTTTGCTGTTAAATAGGCAGTGTGTCGCCATGCCCCGTTTTTCGCGGCGTTGCGCATAGGCTGATGCCGTGAACGTGTCCACCGCCTCTTATTTTGTTCCGAAGCGAACCGTGCGCCTTCAGCTCTTCCTTGTGAGCCGTCATAACGTGAGCCAATCAAAATGTTGAAAATCGTCCACCTGCTAATGGGCGCAGCGGCACTGCTGCTGTCGTTCATCCCCAGCCTGAAATCCGAAGCCGTTCCCTACCTGCAACAACCCGATGCACTTTACCTGGCCTTTTTCGGCCTGCTGAACCTGGTGATTGCGCCAGTGATTCCGTTCTGGAACAAAGGCCCTCGTCAGCATCTGCAAAACCTGGTCAGCGCGCTTCTGGTCCTGACCGTCGTCCTGCAAACCTTGACCCTGATTGCCCCGATGCCTGTCATCGCCGGCCAGCCAGCCGTGCTGTTCAGCCTGGTGATTGCGCTGGTTGCTGTGGTTCTGCATCTGGCCGTCAGCTTCTATCGTTCTTCACCCGCTGCCGCTCCAACCAGCTATGACATGACCAATCGTGATACCGGTACGGTCAAGTGGTTCAACACCTCCAAAGGCTTCGGTTTTATCTCGCGGGATTCCGGCGATGATATTTTCGTGCACTTTCGCGCGATCCGTGGCGAAGGTCACCGCGTCCTGGTCGAAGGCCAGCGCGTGGAGTTCTCGGTGATGAACCGCGACAAGGGCCTGCAAGCCGAGGACGTGATCGCCGCGCTGCCGCGACGCTGATCCGGATATAAAAAACCGCGAGCAGCGTGCTGTTCGCGGTTTTTTTACGCCTGATGAAAAGGAACCGCCTCAGTAGTGCGGCGGCGGCGCCTCATCTTCGAAGGACTCGAACTGGCCGACCATCTCCTCCTGGCGTTTGAGCAGGGCCGCCATCTGCAATTGCAGCCGCTCGACCACTCGCTGCTGGGCCACCAGCACGTCGTTCAGCGACTGAATGGTGTCATCCTGAAACGCCAGACGGCTTTCCAGGTCGGTAACACGTTCTTCCAGACTCATGACTCAGCCCTCCACAAAGGTGAAATGCTCGGTCAGGACCAGACGCAACCGTTCGCGAATGGCGGCGACCTGCTCGGCACTGTAAGGCCTGGCCGGATGCTTGCCCCAGACCGGCGCCGGCCAGGCTGCGTCATCGCGTTGGCGCACAATCACATGCATATGCATCTGGCTGACAACGTTACCCAGGGTTGCGACGTTCATTTTGTCGGCGTTGAACAGATCCTTGAGCAGCTCAGCCAGTGCAGTGGTTTCCTGCCACAACTGCTGCTGATCGGCGACATCCAACTGAAACAACTCGCTGATATCGTCGCGACGAGGCACCAGGATAAACCATGGGTAGTTGGAATCATTGGACAACAGCAGTCGGCACAGAGGGAAATCACCGATCGTCAGCGTGTCCTGTTGAAGTCGTGAATCTAAAGCAAACACTGCGCGCACTCCCGGCTGATCTTCATTATTCAGCTTAGCGGCGATCCTTATTGACGGCGCACCAAGCGACAGGACGGCAGCATACCTGCGAATGCGCCAGCCTTCACGACGACGGTGAACGCCGTCGCTCTGCCAACGCCCCGAGATGTGACATTTGTGAGCGGGACGCACCAGTACGGAACCCATATCGACACTCAGCCGGAAAAAATGACCGGAATCAGTAGCTACGTGCAGCATCATGACTTCTGCGAGCTGTATGAATTCAGAACAGCTGTAAATTTTTTTGCACCAAAACCGTACAGTGCGTCTACGCTCACTGCGTCGGGCATCCGCCAAATACTCACTGACGGGGTGAACCGGTAACGTTTTTGGTTGTCGGGCGCGCTTCTCGGCGTGGCAACACCATAGGAGGAATGGCGTCAAGCACAGAAAAAATCAGGCTTGAAGCCCCGTTTTCACAAGGTTTTCACAAGTGCGGCAGGTGTTCAGAAAAATAACCGCAACGAAAATGCGGTTTGTGCACGCTTGTTGCATTCGTACCCATATGGACTATAAGCGCACCACTGGAAGTGGATGCCTTAAGCCCCATAAGAACAGTGGCAGGGTTGCCCGATGGAGATTCAAGTGTTTTGCCAGGGACTCTTTTTTACCGATGCAAAAAGGCCCATAAACAGCGAAAAAGTTGTCAGTCCGGCTGCGTCGGTACTGTGAATTTGCGACATCCACCACGCCATTTGCGACAAGGTCGTAAAGATGCTGAAAGGTTGGATTAGCAAGTATCGCCAACATTGTCGGCGTGATATAAGTTTGCGCCGACACAAAAAGAAAGAGCCGCCCAGATAATAAAACAGGTGGGACGGCAGTACTCTTCTAAAACCAAAGGAGCAAATCACGATGCGCGTGATGAAGTGGAGCATGATCGCACTGGCAGTTGCTGCAGCAGCCAGTTCTCAGTTGGCTACGGCCGCACCGTTTGTTAGTGACCAGTCTGAAGCCAAAGGTTTTGTTGAAGACGCAAAACTCACCGAGACGTTGAAGAACTACTACTTCAACCGCGACAACAAGAACGGTGGCCATGACCAGAAAGACTGGACTCAGGGTTTCCTCGGCAACTTCACCTCCGGTTACACCCAAGGTACCGTTGGTGTTGGTATTGATGCATACGGCTATCTGGCCTTGAAACTGGATGGTGGTGACGGTACTTCCGGTACCGGCAACATGAGCCGTAGCGATACCCTCAAGGCCAATGGCTATGCGCACGACGTCAACGACAGTCAGGGCAAGGCCGGCGCTTCCATCAAATTCCGCGTTTCCAAAACCGAACTGAAATTCGGCGACATGCAGCCAAGCACCTCGCCAGTGTTCGCTGTTGGCGGTTCCCGCATCCTTCCGCAAACTGCCACTGGCTTCCAGTTGCAGAGCAGTGAAGTCAAAGACCTTGACCTCGAAGCCGGTCACTTCTACTCCGGCTCCAGCCAGGACAAGAACGCCCGCGATGGCGGCCTTTACGCTACCTATGCCGGTGTTGAAGCGAACAACATCGACTATTTCGGTGGCAAGTACTCGATCACTGACAACCTCAGTGCATCGCTGTACGGCGCAAAACTGGAAGACATCTGGAACCAGTACTACGCCAACGTGAACCTCACCACTCCGTTCGGTGGTGACACTTCGCTGAACACCGACTTCAACATCTACCGCACCACCGACACCGGTAGTGCCGAAGCGGGCGACATCAGCAACACCACGTTCTCGCTGGCAACCGCTTTGTCGTTCCTCAAAGCGCACACCTTCACCCTGGCCTTCCAGAAGGTCAACGGCGACACCCCGTTCGACTACATCGGCGTGGGCAAGAACAACCGGGGTGGCGACTCGATCTTCCTCGCCAACTCCATCCAGTACTCTGACTTCAACGGCGCAGGCGAGAAATCTGTTCAAGCCCGTTACGACCTGAAAATGGCCGAGTACGGCGTTCCTGGCCTGAGCTTCATGGTTCGTTACGTCAAAGGTTGGGATATCGACGGCACCAACACTCCAGCGGGCAGCGCTTACGCCGGTCTGTATGGTGAAGATGGCAAACACCACGAAACCAACTTTGAAGCCAAGTACGTTGTTCAAAGCGGCCCGGCTAAAGATCTTTCCTTCCGTATTCGTCAAGCTTGGCACGTTGCCAACGCTGACGAGGGTGAAGGTGATGTCAAAGAGTTCCGCCTGATCACCGAGTACCCACTGAACATCTTGTAATTTGTCAGTGGTTAGTTTGGAAGCATAAAAAAAGGCCCATCTTGCGATGGGCCTTTTTTATTGCCTGTCACTTGCTATAAATGCCTGACCAACAAGTCAGGCATTTAATTAGCAACCTATCATTGTGCTGCCGATTCCTGAACCACGCGAATTACGCGCTGTGGAAAAGGAATATCAATACCGGCAGTCTTTAAACGGTCTCGCGACTGTTCGTTAAACATGAACATCACGTCCCAGTAGTCTGCAGTTTTAACCCACACACGCAGGGAAACAGTGATCGAACTGTCGCCCAAGGTCGAAATGACGGCCTGTGGCGCCGGATCCTGCAACACGCGCTCATCCTTGGCCAGATCCAGCAGCACCTGACGGGCCTTTTGCAGATCGGCTTCGTAATCCACACCCACATCAAACACGACCTTGCGGGTCGGCTGACGGTTGGTGTTGGTAATGATGCCGTTCGACAGGTTGCCGTTGGGCACGATGATGGTTTTGTTGTCGCCGGTACGCAGCACGGTGTGGAAAATCTGGATGCTGTCGACCGTACCCGCCACGCCTTGCGCTTCGATCCAGTCACCGATACGGAACGGACGGAACAGCAGAATCAGCACGCCGCCGGCGAAGTTCGCCAGGCTGCCCTGCAAGGCCAGACCGATCGCCAGACCGGCGGCACCGATCGCGGCAACGAAGGAGGTGGTTTCCACACCGATCATCGAAGCGACGCTGACAATCAGCAGCACTTTAAGAATGATATTCGCCAGGCTGCTGATAAAGCCTTGCAGCGCCAGGTCGGCGTTACGCAGCGCGAGCAGACCGCCGAGTTTCTGCGTGACCTTGTTGATCAGCCACCAGCCGATGGCCAGGGTAATCACCGCCAGCAGCACGCGACTGCCGTATTCCATGATCATTGGGATCCACGCCTGGGATGCCTTGACCAGGTTGTCCACCTCAGCATTCAAATCCATGTTCTATCTCCTGATTTCCGGCTTCCCGGGCTGTAAAAAATCAGCGGCAGAAAGACCGAACCCGCTGGGGCTCAATCGTTTCTGCCGTTGCTTGGGCCTCGGACGCTGAAAACGCCGAGAGGTTCCCCGACCGAAAAGCTTAGTCGCGGAAGTTGTTGAACTGCAGAGGCATGCCGAATTCCTTGGCCCGCAGCGCTGCGATGGCCTCTTGCAGGTCATCGCGCTTCTTGCCGGTCACGCGCACTTGCTCGCCTTGAATGGCGGCCTGCACTTTCAACTTGGCTTCCTTGATGTGGCCGACGATCTTCTTCGCCAGCTCCTTGTCGATGCCTTCCTTGAGCACGGCGTCCTGCTTCATCAGCTTGCCCGAGGCGAAGGCGTCCTTGACCTCAAGGCACTGCACGTCGATCTTGCGCTTGACCAGCGCCAGCTTGAGGATTTCGATCATCGCTTCCAGCTGGAATTCGGCTTCAGCGGTCAGGCTGACGGTGAGGTCTTTTTCCTTGAACTCGAAGCTGCCTTTGCCTTTCAGGTCATAACGACGATCGAGTTCCTTCACGGCGTTCTCGACCGCGTTGGTGAGCTCGTGTTTGTCCAGTTCGGATACCACGTCGAACGACGGCATGTAATCTCTCCAATAAAAAGGCGCGCTCGATGTGGATGGAGCGCGCTTGGCTTGCGGTTAAAATCGGGCTCATTATAACGGGTCTTTTCCCACCGACACGGCGAGCCGCACATGCCTGAACGCAATCGAGCAAAAAACTGATGTCCACTACCTGGCATGTACTCGGCGCCGGCAGCCTCGGCACGCTGTGGGCCACCCGCCTGGCTCGCGCGGGTCTGCCGGTCAGGCTGATCGTGCGGGATGCCGAGCGCTTGCGCAGTTATGAAGCCGTGGGCGGACTGACGCTGGTCGAACAAGGCCAGGCCAGCACCTACGCCGTGCCCGGGGAAACGCCCGACAGTCCCGAGCCGATTCGTCGTTTGCTGGTCGCGTGCAAGGCCTACGACGCCGAAAGCGCGGTCGCCCGCCTCGCCCCGCGCCTGACGGCCGATGCCGAGCTGATCCTTTTGCAAAACGGCCTTGGCAGTCAGGACGCCGTGGCCACGCGGGTGCCCCAGGCGCGCTGCATCAGTGCCTCGAGCACCGAAGGTGCGTTTCGCGATGGCGACTGGCGCGTAGTGTTTGCCGGCCATGGTTTCACCTGGCTGGGTGACGCTGGCCATCCAGTCGCGCCGGTCTGGCTGGACGATCTCGACGCGGCGAAAATTCCCCACGAGTGGAGTACCGATATCCTCACGCGGTTGTGGCGCAAACTGGCGCTCAACTGTGCAATCAATCCGCTGACCGTGCTGCACGACTGCCGCAATGGCGGATTACAGGAACATCATTGCGAAGTCGCCACGTTGTGCGCTGAGCTGGCCGAGTTACTCGAGCGTTGCGGCCAACCCGCCGCCGCCGACAATCTGCAGCAGGAAGTCGAACGGGTGATCCACGCGACCGCTGCCAACTATTCGTCAATGTATCAAGACGTGGCCAACCAGCGTCGCACCGAAATCAGCTATCTATTGGGCCATGCCTGCAAAGTCGCCGCGCGCCACCAGTTGAACCTGCCGCACCTCAATCAGTTGCAGCAGCGCCTGATCACCCATCTGCGCAGCCTCGGATTGCCCAGCGACTGAGCAGCGGCTACGCTGGCCACTTGTTCCTTTGTTGCGATAAACCTGATGCCATTGCGCCAGCGTCTCGAAAACCTGCCGGTCGGCCAGAAACTCCTGGCCGCCCTGCTGGTGCTGTTGACCACGGTCCTGCTGGTCGCCAACCTGACCTTTATCAGCGCCGCCTATTACATCTCTCAGGAAAGCATGGCGCCGCAGGCCTTGCAGACCATCGGCCGGCTGATTTCCAACCCGAGTCTGGTCAGCGAAGCCCTGCAGTCACCGCAAAGCGCCGAGCGTCTGCTCAAAGAACTCGACAGTTACTCACCGCTGCGCGCCGCCGCCCTTTATGACGGCAAGGGCGAACGCCTGGCGCAAGTCCAGCGTGGCGATAAACTCAACCTGCCGGAACGTTATCGGCACGTCGAAGCCTGGCAACTGACCGAATTTCGCAGCAATCAGTTGATCACCCTGCCCCGCCCCGGCACTGCACCGGGCCACCTGCTGCTGGTGGCCAGCAGCGAGCTGCCGATGGCGTTCTACACCGGCACCCTGACCGCGAGCCTCGGCATCCTGATTTTCAGCGTGCTGCTATGGCTGGTGATTGCCCGGCAGATCAAACGCCTGATCACCCGGCCGATTCATCAGCTTGAAGAATTGTCGCGCCAGGTCACCCGCGAAGAGAACTACGCCCTGCGCGCCTCGCGCGGCAATCATGACGAAATCGGTAGTCTTGCCGAGGCGTTCAACACCATGCTCTCGCGCATCGAAGCCCGCGAGCAGCAACTCAAGCGCGCCCGCGACGATTCGCAAGCGGCTTACGATCAGGCTCAGGGACTGGCAGAGGAAACCCGTCACACCAACCGCAAGCTGGAACTGGAAGTCCAGGTGCGCAGTAAAATCGAAAAGAAGCTCACCGGTTTCCAGAACTACCTCAACAGCATCATCGACTCGATGCCCTCCGCGCTGATCGCCCTCGACGAGCAGCTTTACGTTACCCAGTGGAACCAGGAGGCCAGCGCCCTTTCCGGTACACGGCTGGACGAAGCACTGAACCAGCCGATCTTCCTCGCCTTCGAGCCGCTCAAGCCGTTTCTGCCGCAACTCAAGCAGACCGTCGAGCAGCACACCGTGGCGAAAATCGAGCGAGTGACATGGCTCAAGGATGATGAGCCCAAGCATTACGCGCTAACGTTCTATCCGCTGATGGGGGGCGCCGGGCGTGGTGTGGTAATCCGTATCGACGACATCACTCAGCGACTGTCGCTGGAAGAAATGATGGTGCAGTCGGAAAAGATGCTGTCGGTCGGTGGCCTGGCCGCCGGCATGGCCCACGAGATCAACAATCCGCTGGGCGCGATCCTGCACAACGTGCAGAACATCCGTCGACGTCTGTCCGCCGATCTGCCAAAGAACCTCGAAACCGCCGAGCAATTGGGCATCGAGCTGGACGCAGTAAATCGTTATCTGCAGGGCCGCGAAGTGCCGCAACTGCTCGACGGCATTCAACAGGCCGGCGCTCGCGCGGCGAAAATCGTCACGCACATGCTCAGCTTCAGCCGCCGCAGTACCCGGCAAATGGCGCCGTGTGATCTGCCGGCGTTGATCGATCAAGCCGTGGAAATCGCTGGCAACGACTTTGATCTGGCCATCGGTTTCGACTTCAAGGGCCAGGCGATCATCCGCCAGTTCGACCCGGCGCTCGGCCCGGTGCCGGGCACCGCCAACGAACTTGAGCAAGTGCTGCTCAACCTGCTGAAAAACGCCGCGCAGGCCATCCACCAGCGCGAAGACGACAGCGAGCCGGGACGAATCATTCTGCGAACCCGACTCAATCCACCGTGGGCCGAGATCCAGGTCGAGGACAACGGCATCGGCATGAGCGAGAACGTACGCAAACGCACCTTCGAGCCGTTCTTCACCACCAAGGAAATTGGCCAGGGCACCGGGCTGGGCTTGTCGGTGTCGTACTTCATCATCACCAACAACCACAAAGGGCAGATGGAGGTGCAGTCAGCACCGGGCCAGGGCACCTGTTTCACCCTGCGCCTGCCGCTGACGCAACCGCTGCCCATTGCAGCCGAAACCAATTCATTATCGAGGTAACCCATGGGCTTTCGCCTGTCGAAAATCTACACCCGCACCGGTGACAAAGGCGAAACCGGCCTAGGCGATGGCCGCCGTGTGCCCAAGGACCACCCACGCATCGAGGCCATTGGTGAGGTCGATACGCTGAACAGCCAGATCGGCGTGTTACTGGCCGGGTTGCTGGCCGAGCGCGACACGTTTGCGGGGCTGAGTGAACTGATCGAGGTGCTGGCGCCTTGTCAGCATCGGCTGTTCGACCTGGGTGGCGAGCTGGCGATGCCGGAATATCAGGCGTTGAATACGGCGGAAGTCGAGCGCCTGGAAGCAGCGATCGATGTATGGAATGAGGAACTGGGGCCGCTGGAGAATTTCATTTTGCCGGGCGGTTCGATGCTGATTGCGCAGGCCCATGTCTGTCGCAGCCTGGCGCGCAGTGCCGAGCGGCGTTGTCAGCATTTGAATGCGCTGGAACCGTTGGCCGGGGTTGGGCTGGCGTATATCAATCGGTTGTCGGATTTGCTGTTTGTGGCGGCGCGGTTGATTGCGCGACGGCAAGGGATTGCAGAGATTCTTTGGCAACCGGCTGCCAAACCTTAGATTGGCAGTGATTTGACGGACGCCTTCGCGAGCAAGCCCGCTCCCACAGTTGACCGTGTTCCTTCAGTTGGAATGCAATCAAATGTGGGAGCGGGCTTGCTCGCGAAGAGGCCAGTAACCTCAATACACAATCATGCCTCAGGCCAGAACGCGCGAATCCCCGCCACACCTTGAGCTCCGGAACTCCAGGCCTTGTCCCGCTCAGCCGGGCCAACCCCGCCCAACAGAAACACCGGTTTGCTGAAGCCCTCGATCAATGTCGAAGCCTGCTCCCAGCCCAACGGCTGCGCATCGGGATGGGTCAAGGTCGGTTGCACCGGCGACAGCGTGACGAAATCCACGCCCATCTGCTCGGCCAGCTTCAGTTCTTCAGCGTTGTGGCACGACGCCGCCAACCAGCGCTCCGCTGGCAACGGACGCCCCGCCGCTGCGTATTTGCGCAATTGTGCAGAGGTGATGTGCCAGCCGGCAGACGGGAAATCACCGAGCCATTCGAACGGCCCTTTGATCATCAACTGCGCCTTGCCCGCACACAGGCCGGCCGCATCAACCGCCAGATCGCGATACTTGGGGTCGTAACCGTTCGGTGCGCGCAGCTGGATCAGTTTGATCCCGCCGGCAATCGCCTTCTGGATCCCGCGCAGCAGCGCCGGCGTTTCCAGGTCGTCCGGGGTAATCAGGTACTCCGCCGGCAAACGCGCGGCAGCAACAATCGGCTGGTTGGCGGCCGGGAACTCGTAGTTCGCCAACTCTCGGGGGGTCACCCAAGCCAAAGGCTGACCTTCGGCACCGTGCGGCTCGCCAGTGAATGCCGACACTTCCCAGACATCCAGCAACACTTGTTTGTCCGGGTAATCGTGGCGCACTTTGATCAGCGGGCGGGCAGCGCCAACGACGATACCCAACTCTTCGTGCAGCTCACGGGCCAGCGCGGTTTCGACCGACTCGTCCGCCTCGACCTTGCCGCCGGGAAATTCCCACAGACCACCCTGGTGCTGGGTATCGGCGCGGCGAGCGATGAGGATTTTGCCACTGTTGTCACGAATGACCGCAGCGGCGACGTGTACACGTTTCACGGATTCAACTCCTCCAGTCCAGCCTTTTGCCATGCCTTGAAGGCCGGCCATTGGTAGACGGTTTCTACATAGGCTTCGTCGACGGCCGGCAGCGTCACCTGATACGTGCGCAACCGCACGGCAATCGGCGCGAAGAAGGCATCGGCCAGACTGACGCGCCCAAATAGATAGGGACCGCTTTCGGTGGCGGCAGCACGGCACTCGGCCCACAGCGCGAGCATGCGTTCGATGTCGACCTTCACTTCCGGCGGCACCGGGTTCAGCGGCGCGTCATGGTTGAGGTTGAACGGCATGTGATTGCGCATGGCAAAGAAACCGCTGTGCATCTGAGCGCAGGCAGATCGGGCCTGAGCGCGGGCAAAAATGTCGGTCGGCCAGAGTTGTTCGGACGGGAACTGTTCGGCGAGGTATTCGGCGATGGCCAGAGAATCCGCGATGGTGCCGCGCGCCGTTTTCAGCAGCGGTAACTTGGCGGTCGGCGAGTGTTTGAGCAGCTGTTCGCGGGTGTCAGGCTTGCCGAGCTTGATCAGCTCTTCGCTGTAGGGTGCGCCGGTCAGCTCAAGCGCCAGGGCGGCGCGCAGGGACCAGGAGGAAAGCAGTTTGTCGCCGATGATCAGGTGCAGGGACATGGGTGTGGCGCCTTTTCGTCAGAGGGGAAAACTTTGGGCTTGCAGCGTCTGAACCGACGTATTCGCGGGCAAGCCCGCTCCCACAGGTTTTGCTGGTGTACACAAAATTTGTGTACAAACTCAATCACTGTGGGAGCGGGCTTGCCCGCGAAGAGGGCGGCCCATTCAACATTGATGTTGCCTGAAACCCCGCCATCGCGAGCAGGCTCACTCCTACAGGGAATTTGTGCATGACACAGATTCCTGTGGGAGCCAGCCTGCTGGCGATGCAGGCGACTCGGTCCCAGGTTAGATCAGGTGCGGTATTCCGCATTGATCTTCACGTACTCATGCGACAGGTCGGTGGTCCAGATGGTTTCGCTGCAATCGCCGCGCCCGAGTTCGATACGGATGGTGATCTCTTCCTGCTGCATCACCGCCGAACCCTGGGCTTCAGTGTAGGTCGCCGCGCGGGCGCCACGGCTGGCGATGCACACGTCACCGAGGAACACGTCAATCTTGCTCACGTCCAGGTCCGGCACACCGGCGCGACCCACGGCAGCCAGGATGCGGCCCCAGTTCGGATCGGAAGCGAACAATGCAGTCTTGATCAGCGGCGAGTGCGCCACGGTGTAGCCGACGTCGAGGCATTCCTGATGGTTGCCGCCGCCATTCACTTCAACGGTGACGAACTTGGTCGCGCCTTCGCCGTCACGCACGATGGCCTGAGCCACGTCCATGCACACGTCGAACACCGCTTGCTTCAGTTTGGCGAACAGTTCGCCTTCAGCGCGGGTGATTTCCGGCAGTGCAGCCTTGCCCGTGGCGATCAGCATGCAGCAGTCGTTGGTCGAAGTGTCGCCATCGATAGTGATGCGGTTGAACGACTTGTTGGCGCCGTCGAGCATCAGGTTGTGCAGCACGTCGCGGGAGACTTTGGCGTCAGTGGCGATGTAACCGAGCATGGTCGCCATGTTCGGGCGGATCATGCCGGCGCCTTTGCTGATACCGGTCACGGTGATGGTCACGCCATCATGTTCGAACTGGCGGCTCGCGCCTTTCGGCAGGGTGTCGGTGGTCATGATCCCGGTGGCGGCGGCTTCCCAGTTGTTTTCCGAGAGGTCGTCCAGCGCCGCTTGCAGTGCGCCTTCGATCTTCTCGACCGGCAGCGGCTCGCCGATCACACCTGTGGAGTACGGCAGGATCTGGTTGGCATCGACACCCGTCAGCTCAGCCAGCTTCGCAGTGGTGCGCTCAGCGGCGGCCAGACCAGGCTCACCGGTGCCAGCGTTGGCATTGCCAGTGTTGGTCAGCAGATAGCGCACAGCGTTCTGCACGCGTTTTTTCGCCAGAATCACCGGTGCCGCGCAAAACGCGTTCAACGTGAACACACCGGCCACGGTCGAACCTTCGGCACAGCGCATCACAACGACATCTTTGCGCCCGGGGCGCTTGATGCCGGCCGAGGCAATACCGAGTTCAAAACCGGCAACCGGGTGCAACGTTGGCAAAGGACCAAGACCAACAGCCATGAATGCGCTCCTTACTCAATGATGTCAGCACCGTCACTCGCAGCGACGGTGGTTTAAATGGCAAAACGCCGCGACGGCAGGAGCCGGTCGCGGCGCGGGTATTTCAGCGATTGAAACGGGTTTTACTGAATCTGCCCGTGGCAATGCTTGAATTTCTTGCCCGAACCGCAGTAGCACAGTTCGTTACGGCCCAGCTTCTGATCGTTGCGCACCGGCGCGGTGGCGAGGGCAACATCGACCTCTTCGCCCACCAGCGCTTCCGGTTGCTCCAGACCAGGAGCTTCGGCGTGTTCGAACTGCATGCGGGCAGCCAGTGCTTCGGCTTCCTCACGCAGACGTTGCTCCTCGGCTTCCGGATCTTCGCGGCGCACCTGGACGTGCGACAGCACACGGATCGAGTCGCGCTTGATCGAATCCAGCAGCTCGGAGAACAGCGTGAACGACTCGCGCTTGTATTCCTGCTTCGGGTTCTTCTGGGCGTAGCCACGCAGGTGGATACCGTGACGCAGGTGATCCATGGTCGACAGGTGGTCTTTCCACAGGTCATCCAGTACACGCAGCACGATTTGCTTCTCGAACGAGCGCAGTGCTTCGGCACCGGCCTGGTCTTCTTTCTCGTTGTACGCCGCCATCAGCTCGGTCATGAGCTTCTCGCGCAGGGTTTCTTCGTACAGGTGATCGTCTTCGTCGAGCCATTGCTGGATCGGCAGTTTCACGCCGAAGTCGCTGGCAATCGACGCTTCCAGACCGGCCACGTCCCACTGCTCTGGCAGCGATTGCGGCGGAATGTGCGCGCTGACGGTAGCGTTGAGCACGTCCTGACGGAAATCGGCGATGGTTTCACCGATGTTGTCCGCAGCCAGCAACGTGTTACGCATGTGATAGATCACTTTACGCTGTTCGTTGTTGACGTCATCGAACTCGAGCAGTTGCTTGCGGATGTCGAAGTTACGGCCTTCTACCTTGCGCTGCGCCTTTTCGATCGCGTTGGTCACCATGCGGTGTTCGATCGCTTCGCCCGGCTGCATACCCAGGGCTTTCATGAAGTTCTTCACCCGGTCAGAGGCGAAAATGCGCATCAGGCTGTCTTCCAGCGACAGGTAGAAGCGGCTGGAACCGGCATCACCCTGACGGCCGGCACGGCCACGCAGCTGGTTGTCGATACGACGGGATTCGTGACGCTCGGAGGCAATCACCTGCAGACCGCCCGACTCCAGCACTTGCTGGTGACGTTTCTGCCAGTCGGCCTTGATCTGGGCAATCTGCTCCGGGGTCGGGTTTTCCAGCGACGCGACTTCGACTTCCCAGTTACCGCCCAACAGGATGTCGGTACCACGACCGGCCATGTTGGTGGCGATGGTCAGGGCGCCCGGACGACCGGCCTGCGCGATGATTTCGGCTTCCTTTTCGTGGAACTTGGCGTTCAGAACCTTGTGCTCGATGCCTTCCTTCACCAGCAATGCGGACATGTGCTCGGAGGTTTCGATGGTGGCAGTACCCACCAGCACCGGACGACCGGCGGCCATGCTTTCCTTGATGTCCGCCACGATGGCCGCGTATTTCTCTTCGGCCGTCAGGAACACCAGGTCGTTGTAGTCTTTACGCGCCAACGGCTTGTTCGGCGGAATGACCATGACCGGCAGGTTGTAGATCTGGTGGAATTCGAACGCTTCAGTGTCGGCGGTACCGGTCATGCCGGACAGCTTGGTGTACAGACGGAAGTAGTTCTGGAACGTGGTCGACGCCAGGGTCTGGCTCTCGGCCTGGATGTTCAGGCCTTCCTTGGCTTCGATGGCCTGGTGCAGGCCTTCGGACAGACGACGGCCGGGCATGGTCCGACCGGTGTGCTCGTCGACCAGCACGACCTGACCGTCCTGCACGATGTATTCAATGTTGCGGTTGAACAGCTTGTGCGCACGCAGACCGGCATAGACGTGAGTCAGCAGGCCCAGGTTGTGTGCCGAGTACAGGCTCTCGCCTTCAGCCAGCAGGCCGACGCGGGTGAGCATGTCTTCGATGAACTGGTGACCGGCTTCGTTGAGTTCGACCTGACGGGTCTTCTCGTCAACGGTGTAGTGGCCAGCCTTGGTGACTTCGCCTTCGACTTCTTCAACGTGCAGTTCCAGCTGCGGGATCAGTTTATTGATCTCCATGTACAGCTTGGAGCTGTCCTCGGCCTGACCGGAGATGATCAGCGGGGTACGCGCTTCGTCGATGAGGATGGAGTCGACTTCGTCGATCACGGCAAAGTTGAGTTCGCGCTGGAATTTTTCTTCCATGCTGAACGCCATGTTGTCGCGCAGGTAGTCGAAACCGAATTCGTTGTTGGTGCCGTAGGTGATGTCGGCGGCGTAGGCAGCGCGCTTCTCTTCCGGCGGCTGGAACGGCGTCACGACGCCGACGGTCAGGCCGAGGAATTCATACAACGGGCGCATCCAGTTGGCGTCACGGCGGGCCAGGTAATCGTTCACCGTCACAACGTGCACGCCCTTGCCGGACAGTGCGTTGAGGTAAACACCCAGGGTCGCCACGAGGGTTTTACCCTCACCGGTGCGCATTTCGGCAATCTTGCCTTCGTGCAAGGTCATGCCACCGACGAGCTGCACGTCGAAGTGGCGCATGCCCATGACGCGCTTGCCGGCTTCGCGGGCGACCGCAAAAGCTTCCGGCAGCAGCTTGTCGAGGGTTTCCCCTTTGGCGATGCGGGCTTTGAACTCATCGGTCTTGGCGCGCAACTGATCGTCCGAAAGGGCCACCATTTGCTCTTCGAAGGCATTGACGAGCTGCACCGTCTTGAGCATGCGTTTGACTTCACGCTCGTTCTTGCTTCCAAAAAGTTTCTTTAACAAAGGCGCAAACATATCGGCAGGATCTTCCACACTAAAGGGATGGAGGGCGGCCCCGTGAGCGTCGCCCGTGCAGCCCTCATGGCCGCATGCGAACGAGCATTCTACCCGGAAACGGAAGTGAGGAAAGTGGCGATGTTCCACGATGCTGGCACTGCGCTTTGACGGGGCTCACTTAAAATAGGGGCGTTTTGCTCAACTTCAAGTCATACAAGGAAGAAGTTAGTCGTTGATTTAATGGGCAAAGCAGGGGCAAAAGCAATGGGCGAGTGAAATGGGTGCTTTCTGCTACCATGGCGTTTCTGTTACTTCAGGTGTTCGAACATGGCATTTCGCCCTCTTACGGCCAGAGCACCCGCCGTTTTGCTACGCGAAGCCAAGCCGCTCAAGGCTATCCTCGGCCATGCCCAACGACTGGGCCATTTGCAGCGCCTGCTTGAAAGCCAACTGCAGCCTGCCGCCCGCGAACACTGCCATGTGGCGTCGTGGCGTGAGGGTAGTTTGCTGTTGATTGTCACCGATGGCCACTGGGCCACACGCCTGCGTTATCAGCAAAAACGCTTGCAGCGCCAGTTGCAGATGTTCGATGAGTTCGCCAGTTTGACGCGGATTCTGTTCAAGGTGCAGCCGCCGACCGTTCAACGCGGGGCCACCGGGCACACGATGGATTTGTCGACGGATGCAGCGGCGACGATTCAGGCCACGGCGGACGGCATTACTGATCCGGGTTTGCGCGCGGCGCTGGAGCGGCTGGCGGCGCACGCCAAAAGCAAATCCTGACTTCTAGATAAATGTGTACGCATTTCCAATGTGGGAGCGAGCTTGCTCGCGAAGAGGTCGTGTCAGACGACATCAATGTTGGATGACAGGCCGCCTTCGCGAGCAAGCTCGCTCCCACAGGGTTTAGCGGCGTTTGCTGCCACCGAGCAATGAGCCCATCAAACCGCGCACCAACTGCTTGCCAAGGTTATTGGCCGCCTGGCGCATCGCTGATTTCAGCGCCTGCCCGGCTGCCGTCCCGAGAAACTCCCCTGCCCTGTCGGCAAGGCTCGGCTCTTCAGGTGCAGGTTTACCGGCCGGCACGTCAGCCTCCGGCGCCAGCCCTTTGCGCCCCATCAGAATTTCATAGGCCGACTCGCGGTCAATCGGCTTGTCATAGCGCCCCTTGAATGGCGAGCCGGCGATCAGCACTGTGCGCTCGGTTTCGCTCAACGGCCCGATCCGCGATTGCGGCGGCGCGACCAGCACGCGCTGGACCATTTCCGGCGTGCCTTTCTCGGTCAGCGTGCCGACCAGCGCCTCGCCAATCCCCAGCTCCGTCAACACCGACAAACTGTCGAACGCCGGATTCGGCCGGAAGCCGTCGGCCACCGCGCGCAGGGATTTCTGCTCTTTGGCGGTAAACGCGCGCAAACCGTGCTGGATGCGCAAACCCAGCTGCGCCAACACGTCATCCGGCAAATCCGCCGGCGATTGCGTGACGAAATACACGCCAACCCCTTTGGAACGGATCAGGCGCACCACTTGCTCGAGCCGCTCCTGCAAGGCTTTGGGCGTATCGCCGAACAACAAATGCGCCTCATCAAAAAACAGTGCCAGCAGCGGTTTGTCAGCATCGCCGCGTTCCGGTAACTGCTCGAACAGCTCGGCCAGCAGCCACAACAGGAACGTCGCGTAAACCTTCGGCGCCTCATGCACCAGACGACTGGCGTCGAGCAAATGAATGCGCCCACGGCCATCGGCGGTCGGTTGCAGAATGTCTTCAAGTTGCAGTGCCGGTTCGCCGAACAAGGCTTCAGCGCCCTGCTGCTCGAGGATCGCCAGGCGACGCAACAGCGCCTGACTGGAACCGGTCGTCATCAGCGCGGCGTCTTCGCCCAACAGCTGCGGATTGTCCTTGAGGTGATTGAGCAGCGCTTTCAGATCTTTCAGATCCAGCAGCAACAGGCCTTCGCGGTCGGCGACTTTGAAGGCTGCGTAGAGCGCCGATTGCTGGCTGTCGGTCAGTTCCAGCAGGCTGCCGATCAATAGCGGGCCCATTTCACTCAAGGTGGTGCGCAACGGATGACCGGACTCACCGTGGATATCCCACAAGGTCACCGGATACGCCTGCGGCTTGTGGTTGAGCCACGGCATCCCGGCGATACGTTCGGCCACTTTGCCCTGCGGGTTGCCGGCAGCGCCGAGGCCACACAGATCACCCTTGATGTCAGCGGCAAATACCGCGACCCCGGCGTCACTGAACGCCTCGGCCAAACGCTGCAAAGTCACGGTTTTACCGGTACCGGTGGCGCCAGCGACCAGTCCGTGGCGGTTCGCCAGGCGCATGGCCTGAGCAATCTGTTGCCCTGCGAGATCAGCGCCGATTACGAGTTGCGAGGAGTCAGGCATTTTGTCACCCAATGGTTAATCTTTGATTACGCATGGCCGATACAGAAGAGTGAGAGACCCGACCACCAGTCAGGCCGGACATTTCCCTAAGGAGAGACGGAAATATCAGCTTGTTGTCACCCTTGCCCATTTTGCGCGCTTCTATAAAAGCACGCCCGGGACATTAAGACCTTAGCGGAACCCCAAGCCATGAACAAAAATCTGCGCTTCAGCCATAAAATTTTGCTTGCCGCCGCCCTCATCGTCATCGCCGCCTTCGCCTCGTTTACGTTGTACAACGACTGGTTGCAGCGCAACGCGATCCGCGATGACCTGAACAACTACCTCAACGAGATGGGCGAGGTCACTGCCGGCAATATCCAGACGTGGCTCACCGGCCGCATTCTGCTGATCGAGAACGCCGCCCAGAACATCGCCATCAACCCGGAACAGACCAACGTCGCCAGCCTGCTGGAACAGAAAGCCCTGACTTCGACGTTCATGGCGTCCTACCTCGGTGACGCCACCGGCCACTTCACCATCCGCCCGGATGCGAAGATGCCGGACGGTTTCGATCCACGGGTGCGCCCTTGGTATAAAGGTGCCGAGAGCAGCAGCACCTCGACCCTGACCGAACCGTACATCGATGCCGCTACCGGCCAGTTGATCATCTCCATCGCCACCGCCTCGAAAAGGGCCGGCCAGAGCGTTGGCGTGGTCGGTGGTGACCTGAGCCTGCAATCGCTGGTCGACACCCTCGCCGCCCGGGATTTCGATGGCATGGGTTATGTGTTCCTGGTCAGCGCCGATGGCAAGATCCTCGTCCACCCGGACAAGGCCCTGGTGATGAAATCACTGAAGGAAGCCTATCCGCAGGATACCCCGCGCATCAGCAGCGACTTCAGTGAAGTGACTGTTGATGGCAAGACTCGCATCGTCACCTTCGCGCCGATCAAAGGCCTGCCGTCGGTGAACTGGTACATCGGCCTGTCGGTGGATAAAGATCAGGCGTTTGCGATGCTCAGCCAGTTCCGCACCTCGGCGGTGATTGCCACGGTGATTGCGGTGGCGATCATCATCGCCCTGCTCGGCATGCTGATCCGTATTCTGATCCAGCCGCTGCACGTGATGACCCGCGCCATGGAGGACATCGCCGACGGCGAGGGCGATCTGACCAAACGCCTGACCATCGTCAATAACGATGAATTCGGCATCCTCGGCACCGCTTTCAACCGTTTCGTCGAGCGCATTCACGGCTCGATCCGCGAAGTATCGTCGGCCACAGGCCAGGTCAACGAAGTTGCCCTGCGCGTGGTCGCGGCGTCGAACTCGTCGATGTACAACTCCGATCAGCAAGCTTCGCGCACCAGCAGTGTTGCCGCGGCGATCAACCAGCTCGGCGCCGCGGCGCAGGAAATCGCCCGCAACGCTGCCCAGGCTTCGAATCAGGCCAGTGACGCGCGCGGTCTGGCTGAAGACGGTCAGCAAGTGGTGGATCGCAGCATCAAGGCGATGAATCAACTGTCGAGCATGCTCAGCGCGTCGAGCAGCAACATCGAGTCGCTGAACAGCAAAACCGTGAACATCGGCCAGATTCTCGAAGTGATCACCAGCATTTCCCAGCAAACCAACCTGCTGGCGCTCAACGCAGCCATTGAAGCGGCGCGTGCCGGTGAAGCCGGCCGTGGCTTTGCCGTGGTGGCGGATGAAGTGCGCAATCTGGCGCACCGCACTCAGGAATCGGCTCAACAGGTGCAGACCATGATCGAGGAGCTGCAAGTCGGCGCCCGTGAATCGGTGAGCACCATGAGCGACAGCCAGCGCCACAGTCAGGACAGCGTGGAAATTGCCAACCTTGCCGGCGAGCGTTTGAACAGCGTCACCCAGCGCATTGGCGAGATCGACGGGATGAACCAGTCGGTAGCCACCGCAACCGAAGAGCAGACGGCAGTGGTTGAGTCGATCAACGTCGATATCACCGAGATCAACACGCTGAACCAGGAAGGTGTGGAGAACCTGCAGGCGACATTACGGGCGTGTTCGGATCTGGAGCAGCAGGCTTCGCGGTTGAAGCAACTGGTCGGCAGCTTCCGGATCTGAAGATCAAGAGCTTTACCCCCTCACCCCAGCCCTCTCCCCCAGGGGGGCGAGGGGGAAAGGGAGCAGATCTTCATGCTGTTCAAAATTCGAGTTCGACTGAAGATTTTCAGGTCGATGTATCAAGCCGACTACCTCCGTCAGTCCCCTCTCTCTAAAAAGGGCGAGAGGAAAGGGGGCCGATCTTCAAGCCTTTCAAAACCTGAGTTCGACTCAGGTCTCTCAAGTCGGTGTACCTCCAACATCCTCCTCGGTCAGTCCCCTCTCCCTCTGGGAGAGGGTTAGGGTGAGGGCGCTCTTCAGCTCCACCGCGCAATCCCGACCGAACATCTATTCTTGATAAAGGTCAACCAAGGGAGAACCAAGCAGCGGAGGGTTGATCACCGTGCACATCGCCGACATCACCATGTTCTACGCCCCGGCCAGCGGTGGCGTTCGCACTTATCTGGATGCCAAACACCGCCGGCTGGGCGTCAAGCCCGGCATTCGCCACAGCCTGTTGATTCCCGGCGCCCACTTTGGCGAACACGATGGTATTTACACGGTTCCCGCCCCCGCCCTACCCTTCGGCAAAGGTTATCGCTTCCCCGTACGCCTCGCGCCATGGCGCAATGTCCTGCAGGGTTTGCAGCCCGATCTGATCGAAGTCGGCGATCCTTATCTGACCGCCTGGGCTGCGCTGGATGCGCGGCGGCAGCTGGACGTGCCGGTGATCGGCTTCTATCACTCGGACCTGCCCTTGCTGGTCGGCAATCGCATGGGCCATTGGCTCACGCCGAATATCGAGGCGTATGTCACCCGGCTTTACGGCAACTTCGACCGGGTCCTGGCGCCCAGTCAGGTCATGGCTGACAAGCTCAGCGGACTCGGCGTACGCAATGTCTTCGTGCAGCCCTTGGGCGTGGACCTGCAGACCTTTCATCCAGACGCAGGCGACCGCAATCTGCGCGCGGAACTGGGCATCGCCGAAGAGACGCGCCTGTTGATTTTTGCCGGGCGCGGTTCGAAAGAGAAAAACCTGCCAGTGCTGCTCAATTGCATGAAACGCCTTGGCCCGCGTTATCACCTGCTGTTGGTCGGCTCATCGATGCCCGCTGCCGTGCCGGATAATGTCAGTGTGATCGATGAGTTCTGCCCGCCACACAGAGTCGCGCAATTGATGGCCGGCGCGGATGCCTTGGTCCATGCCGGTGACCAGGAAACCTTCGGCCTGGTGATTCTCGAAGCCATGGCCTGCGGCATCCCGGTGGTCGCCGTGGCCGCGGGCGCCTTTGAAGAAATCATCACTGAGTCCTGTGGCTTGCTCTGTGCGCCGAACAATCCGCAAGCGATGGCCAATGCCGTGCGTGAACTGTTCAGTCGCGGTTGCGTGAAACTCGGCCAGCAGGCGCGCGAGCATGTTGAACAGCATTACGCCTGGGACACGGTGGTCGACAGTCTGCTCGATCACTATCACGCCGTCCTCGGCCACACACTGCCACGAGTCGCCAATGGCTGAATCCATCAATCAACCAGCGGTGTTGCTGGTGCTGCACGACGTTGCGCCGGCGACCTGGGCGGATTATCAGCCGTTTGTCGCAGCGGTCGATGCATTGGGCACAGTGCCGATGACGTGGCTGGTGGTTCCGGATTTCCATCGGCGCAACGCCCTCGATGCTCACCCGGCGTTTCGCCGAGTGCTCGACGAGCGCGTTGCACGGGGCGATGAACTGGCCCTGCATGGTTATTTCCATGATGACCAGGAACCCGCGCCGACGACCGCGCGTGACTGGTTCATGCGTCGGGTCTACACCCATGAAGGCGAGTTTTATCGTTTGTCCCGCGAGCCCGCCCTCGCCCGCCTACGCGCAGGTATTGATGTGTTCCAGCGTTACGACTGGCCATTGCACGGGTTCGTCGCCCCGGCCTGGCTGATGAGCGACGGCACCCGCCAGGCGCTGCGCGAGTTGCCGTTGAGCTATACCAGCGATCCGCAGCATCTGTATCGGTTGCCGGAGTTCACCGCGATCAATGCTCCGGGTCTGGTCTGGAGTGCCCGCAGTGCCTGGCGCCGGGGCTTGTCAAAGTTGGTCTGCGAGCAGCGTGAACAGCGTTGGCGCCAGGCGCCGGTGATTCGTCTAGGCTTGCACCCGGTGGACATGCGCCACCGTTTCTCCCGTGATTACTGGCTGCACACCCTGGAACGACTGCTGATGGAAGGACGCGTACCGATGACTAAAATCGACTGGCTGGCGCAACGTTGCGGCCAATGGGAACGCGCCGCATGAGTCGCGGCATTCTGTTGTTGATCGGCCTGCTCGCAGCAGTGCTGATCCCGGTTGTGCTCGGCGGCAGCGAGACCTGGGCGCGCCTGCAGAGTTTTCCGCTGCAATGGCTATTGGTGATGTTCGGCATGATCCTGCTGTGCTGGGGGATCAATACCTTGCGCTTGCGTTTGTTGCTCGGCGATCAACGCGACCGCGTCACACCGCTGAAAAGTCTTGGCGTGGTGATGGCCGCCGAGTTCGCCTATTGCGCAACCCCGGGGGGCAGCGGCGGACCACTGACGATCATGGCCCTGTTGGCCCGATCGGGCGTGCGTCCGGCGAGGGGCAGCGCAGTGTTTGCCATGGATCAGTTGAGTGACCTGCTGTTCTTTCTCTGCGCCCTGAGCGGGATTCTGATTTATGCACTGTTTCAGCACCTCAGCGATCGCCTGGAATGGCTGCTGACCGTCAGCGCGGTGTCATTATTCGGCGGACTGTTCAGTTGCGTATTGCTCGCCCGTTATCACCGCGCCTTGATCCGCCTGAGCGGACGTTTGTTGGCGAGAATGAACGTCAAGGCCAGCACCCGGCGTCGCTGGGCGCGCAAGCTGCTGCATTTTCTCGCGGCGTTTACCGATACGCTGAAGTTGCCTTGGCAAACATTGATCAAAGTATTCGCCCTGACCTGTGTGCATTGGTTGCTGCGTTACAGCGTGCTGTATCTGGCGCTGCGTGGCTTGGGCGCCGACCTGCAGTGGGCCTGGAGTTTTCTGGTGCAGATGCTCTCGCTGGGCGCCGGCCAGTTCAGTCTGTTGCCGGGCGGTGCGGGTGCGGCGGAGCTGACCTCGGCGGCATTGTTGGCACCGATGGTGGGGAAATCCACCGCAGCGGCGGCGATTCTGATCTGGCGGGTGGTGACGTATTACTTTTATCTGCTGGTGGGTGGTCCGGTGTTTTTGTTGATGCTGGGGCGGCCTTTGCTGAAGAAGCTGATGAAAGTCAGGCAGGCTTCTTGACGTCGTCCTGCTCCTCCTTGAGTTGTTCCCACAACTCGGCTGCGCCGGGAAACTCGGTACCATCTTCCGGGCTCATGTCATCCGGGTCATAGCGGCTCAGGCATCCTTCACCGAGGGTGGCAGGGGCTTTGGATGTGGCTTTGTCCAGCGGATCGCTCATGATCTTTTCCTCGGTCAGAAACGGCGAAGGGGTTTAAATGACAAAGGGTCTGAACGAATGAACGCCCGGACCCTTCGTTTTACAAGCCTGTGTGGTTGAGATCAGAACACCACGGTCTTGTTGCCGTGCACCAGCACGCGGTCTTCGAGGTGATAGCGCAGGCCGCGCGCCAACACCATTTTCTCGACGTCACGGCCGAAACGCACCATGTCTTCGATGCTGTCACTGTGGCTGACACGCACCACGTCCTGCTCGATGATCGGACCGGCGTCCAGTTCTTCAGTCACGTAGTGGCAGGTTGCGCCGATCAGCTTCACACCGCGCAGCGAGGCCTGGTGATAAGGCTTGGCGCCGACGAACGACGGCAGGAAACTGTGGTGAATGTTGATGACCTTGTGCGCGTATTCACGGCACATGTCCGGCGGCAGGATTTGCATGTAGCGCGCCAGCACCACCACTTCAGCGTCGTGCTGCTTGACCAGGCGTGACACTTCGTCGAAGGCCGGCTGCTTGTCCTGCGGATTGACCGGGACGTGGTAATAAGGAATGCCGTGCCACTCGACCATGCTGCGCAGGTCGTCGTGGTTGGAAATCACGCAGGAGATTTCGCAGTCCAACTCATCACTGTGCCAGCGGTGCAACAAGTCGGCGAGGCAGTGGGATTCGCGGCTGGCCATCAGCACAACGCGCTTTTTCTGCTCGGTGTCGGTGATGCGCCAGTCCATCGAAAACTCTTCGGCGATCGGCGCAAACTTCTCGCGCAATACTTCAATACCGAAAGGCAGCGAATCGGCACGAATTTCGTGACGCATGAAAAACCAGCCCACCTGGTTGTCCGAGTGGTGGCTCGCTTCGGTGATCCAGCCGTTGTGGGCTGCCAGAAAATTACTGACTTTGGCAACAATGCCAACGCGGTCCGGGCAAGATATCACCAGCCGAAAAGTGCGCATGAGGGGGGAACTCCAGAACTTCGCAAAGGCCGCCATTCTAGCGGCTGCGCAGCAAAACTGCAGTATTGATCAGCGCACGCCCGGGCCAAGCCGTGCACCACGCTTTTTTGATGGAGTGACCTCCAACCTGATGGCGGTCCTGCCGCATCGATCGATCAGGCAACTGTGAATATCTGTGATGACGGGTTCACACTATTTAACTGAATATTCAATAGAGAGCAGTTTCTCGTAACTAATTTAAATAAAAACCCCGGTTAAATGTTTACTTGATGAAACAGCCTGACTATTATTGCGACACTGTACCCCTGCCATCGCGCTCTCTACTAAGGTAGTAATCATGTCCTTGATCAACGAATATCGCGCCACCGAAGAAGCTATCAAAGAGCTGCAAGCTCGTTTGAAGAATCTGTCCCAAGACGACAAACTGCAAGCCGAGCTGGAATTCGAAGGCAAACTGCGCACCCTGATGGGCGAATACTCCAAATCCCTGCGTGACATCATCGCGCTGCTGGATCCGGATGCAAAAACCAAAGCGCCACGCGGCGGCGCAGTAAAAACTACGGGCACCAAGCGCGCTCGCAAAGTTAAACAATACAAAAACCCGCACAACGGCGAAGTCATCGAAACCAAAGGTGGCAACCACAAAACCCTGAAAGAGTGGAAAGCCAAGTGGGGCGGTGACGTGGTTGAAGGTTGGGCTACCCTGCTGGGCTAAGCCGCAACGCCTTCGCAGAGCGATCCGCGAAAAACAAACGCCAGCGAATGCTGGCGTTTTTTTATGCCCGGCATTTAAGCCCGGTCATGTTCGATTTCAAAGATTCAAACGTTTGCGCAATGCCTGGACATAATTCTGCCATTCATTGAGCACCTCAATCTGCATCGGCGTGGCATTAACCGACCACTGCTCTGCCGCCTCGGTAAAAGATTTCAAGGTATTCGGTGCGCCACACTCCGGCGCGGACAAACGCTGCTGACAAAATTGTCTCCAGCGTTCTTGCTCTTCGAAATTCAACGTCTCGGGAAAGTTGCGTGCGCGATATCGAAAGAGTAATTCAGGCAAACGTTCGTCATCGAACGGCCATTGCTCTTGCGCTAGTTGTGCGGGGTCAGCGCTCCTCACTTGCTCACATAGACGTCGGTCGCGGTCACCGATAAATCCGTCGTACAACTGTTGTTCCGGATCCTCGCTCGGAATGAAATCTTCGCTGACATAAATCTCGGCAACTTTATCTTTCCAAACTTGTTGTGCGTCAGTTAGCCGCAGTGCGCGCTGTTGATACAGCGCCATGTCCAGCCCCAGACGCTGCTGATCCTGCGCGCGCAAAACCGAGAGCGGCGCCACCACCGGGCAACGGTTGATGTGAATCAGCTTGAGCGGCACCGGCAGCTCGCCTTCCAGCAAATCATCGCGACGCGTGTAGAAACGCTGACGCAAGGTTTGCGCGTCCAGATCGAGCAGGCCCTGCGGATCGAGGTGCAGGTCGCAGACGATCAAGGCATTGCGGTTTTTCGGATGCCAGGCCAGTGGCAGCACCACACCGACATAACTGCGCGCCGCCGAAAAACGCCCGGAGACATGCACCATGGGCTGCAACAGACGAATCTGATCCATGACTTTTTGCTTGCTGCGCAACTGGAACAGCCAGTCATACAGTTTCGGTTGTTTCTCGCGGATCAGCCGCGCCAGCGCGATGGTTGCGCGCACGTCGGACAAGGCTTCGTGGGCGTGTCCGTGATCGATCTGGTTGGCGGCGGTCAGGCGTTCGAGCTTGAGCGTCACCCGGCCTTCGTCATCGGTCGGCCAGACCAGACCGTCAGGACGCAACGCATAGGCAGCGCGCACCACATCGATCAGATCCCAGCGACTGTTACCGCCCTGCCACTCCCGGGCGTACGGATCGAAGAAATTGCGATACAGGCTGTAACGGGTCATTTCGTCGTCGAAACGCAGGGTGTTGTAGCCCGCGCCACAGGTCCCGGGGGCGGCCAGTTGGGCATGCACGCGAGTCATGAAGTCCGCTTCGCTCAAACCCTTTTCGGCGAGCTGACTCGGGGTGATGCCGGTGATCGCGCACGCCGCCGGATGCGGCAGGATGTCTTCGCTGGGCTGGCAGTAGAGGTTGACCGGTGCATCGATTTCGTTGAGCGCATGGTCAGTGCGAATCCCGGCCACCTGCAACGGGCGGTCGTTACGCGGATTGATGCCAGTGGTTTCGTAGTCGTACCAGAAGATTGAAGTCACGGGCGGTTCCTGAACTGAAGATCGGCGAAGTCTAGGCGCTCGACCGCGCTCGCGGCCAGCCTCACGTCATTCAAACACTTCGTGCTTCACGATGTGCAATACATAGTTATGTCGTTTTCCCCCGAGAGGCTGCTAGCATCGACCTCACTTGCACCCCGGACAGGCGAACATCAGGTAGCCCATGCTCGAGCCCACAGCACCGCCAAGGAAAGCACCGCTGGCCCCGCCGCTGGATACGCGGCATCAGGTCGAAACACCGGAAGGTATCGATTTGCCGTTGCGTCCCGCCGGTTTGATGGTGCGTGCCGTGGCCTTCGCGATCGATCTGGCCCTGCGCGGCGTGATCATGGGCGTACTGTTCATCGCCCTGGCGTTTCTCGGCAAACTGGGCATGGGCCTCGGGTCGCTGCTGCTGTTTGCGATCAGCTGGTGGTACATGGTGCTGTTCGAAGTGCTGCGACAGGGGCGCTCGCCGGGTAAACAATGGATGGGGTTGCGCGTGGTGCACGACGACGGCACACCGATTGGCTGGTCGGCCTCGCTGCTGCGCAACCTGCTGCGTTTTGTCGATCTGCTGCCCTTTGGCTATTTCCTCGGCACCCTCAGTTGCCTGCAACACCCGGCCTTCAAACGCCTCGGCGATATCGCGGCGGGCACACTGGTGATCTACAGCGAACGCCCGCTGACTCGCCCACAACTACCTGAAGCCGAACCAAGGCGTTTGCCCGTCTCCCTGACGCTCGCGGAACAACGCGCCGTGCTGGGTTTTGCCGAGCGCCAAGGTGAATTATCGCCAGCACGGGTCAATGAACTGGCGGCGCTGCTCGCCCAACCACTGCATATTTCCGCGCCCAAAGCTGTCGCTGAACTCAACGGCATCGCTCGCGGCTTGTTGGGGCCGACATGAAGCAAAGCCTTTTCGAAACGCGGCACAAGGCCGAATGGGAGCGTTTTGCGCTGGCCCTCGAACGTCTTGAGCGCGGCAAGGACTCCTCGCAAGTCGCCGGTTTTCCCAAAGCCTACCGCAGGCTTTGCCAACATCTGGCGCTGGCCCAGGCACGCGGCTACAGCAGTTTTCTTATCGACTCACTGCAGCAACAGGTGCTGCGCGGCCATCAACAGCTGTACCGTCATCGCAGCCGACTCGGCGCCAATCTGCTGAGTTTCATCCTCGTCGACTTCCCCCGGCTGGTCCGTGCCGAATGGCCCTTTGTGCTGGTCGCCAGCCTGCTGTTTTTCGGCAGCCTGATCGGCGTCGGCGTGTTGGTGTATGTGTTTCCCGAACGGGTCTACAACCTGATCCCCGCCGACCAGGTGCGCGAGATGCAAGGCATGTACGACCCGGTCGCCGGTCATCTCGGGCGCCCCGCCGAACGCGCGGCCAGCGAAGACTGGGTGATGTTCGGTTATTACGTGATGCACAACATCGGCATTGCCTTTCAGACCTTCGCCAGCGGCCTGTTGCTGGGCGTGGGCAGCGCATTCTTTCTGTTCTATAACGGCATGGTCATCGGCGCGGTCGCCGGGCATCTCAGCGAGATTGGTTTCGGCCAGACCTTCTGGTCATTCGTCATCGCCCACGGCGCCTTTGAACTCAGCGCCATCGCCCTCGCCGGGGCCGCCGGCCTGGAACTCGGCTGGGCCTTGATTGCGCCCGGAAGGCTGAGCCGCAGTGAAGCGCTGCAGCGGGCGGCGCGCAAAAGCGTGTTGCTGGTGTGCGGGGTGATGTTGTTCCTGTTGATTGCCGCGTTTATCGAAGCCTATTGGTCGTCGAAAACCAGCGTCACGCCACTGACCAAGTATCTGGTCGGCGCCGGGCTTTGGGCATTGGTCGCCGCCTATCTGTTGTGCGCCGGCAGGACCCGTCATGCGCCTGAGTGACGCCACCGTGGTGATCCGTCCGCGCACGACCTGGGAAGCCATGGACCTGGGCGTGCTGATGAGCCAGCAACATCGGCGCCTGCTGATGACCAGTTGGGCGATCGTCACCCTGCCGCTGTTCGCCTTGCTCAGCCTGTTGCTGTGGGATTCGCCATCACTGGCGGTGTTTATTTTCTGGTGGCTGAAACCGGCGTATGAACGCCTGCCGCTGTACATCCTGTCGAAAGCGCTGTTTGGCGAAACGCCGACACTCAAGCAAGCCCTGCGCGAATTTCCGCGTCTGCTCAAACCGCAACTGCTGGCCAGCCTGACCTGGCGCCGCCTCAGTTTCAGCCGCAGCTTTCTGCTGCCGGTGGTACAACTCGAAGGCCTCGACGGCAGCGCCCGGCAACAGCGCCTGCATGGGCTGCTGCGACGCAACGCCGGCGCCGCGCAATGGCTGACCATCATCGGCGTGCACCTGGAAACCGCACTGTGGATCGGCTTGATGGTGCTGTTCTACATGTTGCTGCCGCAGCAAATCGAAATGGATTGGAGCTGGCAGTCGCTGATACTCGCGGCGGATCAAGACTGGCGCTGGCTCGAACACCTGACCAATGCCTTCTACGCGCTGGTGCTGGTGGTGTGGGAACCGATCTATGTCGCCTGCGGCTTCAGCCTTTACCTGAACCGACGCACGCAATTGGAAGCCTGGGATATCGAGCTGGTGTTCCGCCGCTTGCGTCAGCGTCTCAACACCGGTGTGCCGGGATTGCTGCTGGCGGTCTGTCTGGTGCTGCCTAACGTACCGTCGGCCTGGGCGGCCGAACCGGATGACAGTCCACAGGCGCCGCGGTTGTTGAATCAACCGCTGAGCAGCCAGGCCTCACGGGACAGTATCAAGACACTGCTTGAACAACCGCCGTTCAAGAACAAGGAAATCGTCACCCGCTACCGTTTTGGCGACGACCCGGCGAAACCTGCCACAGCACAAAAACCCGGTGACGCGCCGCAGTGGCTGAAAACCCTGCTGGACTGGCTCGACGGGCAACACCTCAACATTCTGGCGAAGCTCATTGAAGTGGTGTTGTGGGGGGCGGTCATTACTGCATTCGGCTGGCTGATCTGGCGTTATCGCGAATATCTCCAAACTTTCGTCAGCCGCCGCCCGCGATTGCCAGCCAGGCCGAAACGCCCGTTGCCACAGCAGGCTTTCGGTCTGGACGTAAGCCGCGACACCTTGCCTGACGACATTGCCGGCAGCGCCGAACAACTCTGGCAAAGCCAGCCCCGTGCAGCGTTGGGCCTGCTGTATCGGGGGCTGCTCAGCCATCTGCTCCACGACTTCGACATGACGCTGAAACCCGCCGACACCGAGCTCCAGGTGCTGGCGCACGTTGAACAATTGCAGCGCCCGGAACTGCTCGCCTTCAGCCGCAACCTCACCACCCATTGGCTGAACGTGGCCTACGGGCATCGCGTACCGGCCCCTTCCCTGAAACAGGAATTGTGCGATGGCTGGCGCGCCTTGTTTGGCCCCGGAGCCGCCCGTTGAATCGCCGGACAATGTGGTGGGGCGGTGCGTTGATCGTCCTGTTGATCGGGACGCTGAGCGTGTTCCTGTACCTCAAGGCCAAGCCTTATCAGGAAGAAGTCGATCACGGCCCCTCGCCCACCGCGCAAGCCAATCCTTATCTGGCAGCGGAGCTGTTTTTGCGTGAGCGCGGCCTCAACGTCAGCCATGCTGAAAGCCTCGCGGTGCTCCCTGATATCGATCCGCGCCGCCACACATTGCTGTTATTCAACGACCGTTCAAGCATGACCCCGCGTCAGGTTGACCAGGTATTGAACTGGACGCGGGCCGGCGGGCGACTGGTGTTCGTCGCCGAATCGCTGTGGGATGAGCAGACGAAACAGAGCAACGACCTGTTGCTCGACCGGGTGCAACTGCATCAATCCCTCAGCAAGGATCTGCAGGATTTGCCCGCCGATGTTGAACCCGAGCGCTTCCCGAAACTGACCAGGCTCTATCTGGAAGACGAAGACGCACCGGCCTACGCCGGTTTTGACACCGACTTCCATCTCGACGACCCGAAGAACCTCGCACAAGCCTGGGCCAACAGCGCCAAGGCCACACACATGATGCAACTGCCCTACAGCCTTGGCACGATCACCGTGGTCACCGACGCCGAATTGTGGAAAAACAACGCCATCAGCCAATACGACAACGCCTGGCTGCTCTGGTATCTGAGCGCCGACACCGACGTCACATTGATCTACAACACCGAGCACGATGGCCTGCTGACCTTGCTCTGGCGCTACTTCCCACAAGCCATCGTCGCCCTGCTCGCGTTGATTGGCCTGTGGCTCTGGCATGTCGGCGTACGCCACGGCCCGCTTCAAGTACCCGCCCCGAGGGGACGTCGGCAATGGCAGGAACACCTGCGCGCCAGCGCCGATTTCCTGTTGCGCCACAACGGCCAACAGGCGCTGCTGCAAGCACTGCAGCAGGACGTGTTGCGCCGCGCCCGCCGCCGTCACCCCGGCTTTGACCAATTGAACGTTGCCGAACAATGGCTGGCATTGTCGCGCCTGACACGGCAACCCACCCGCGCTATCAGCCAGGCTCTGAGCCCGGTGCCGGAGCGGCGCTTGTCCCGCGCCGCTTTCTGCCGCCAGGTCGCCCACCTGCAAACCTTGAGGAACACGCTATGACTGAACAGATCGAGCCCGGCAGCGTCAGCCACGCCGCCCAGCAACGCCAGCGTGCCAGCCAGTTGGCGCAAGCGGTGCGCGGCGAATTGCAGAAAGCCCTGATCGGCCAGAACCAGGTGATCGACGACGTGCTGACGGCGCTGATTGCTGGTGGCCACGTACTGCTCGAAGGCGTGCCGGGGTTGGGCAAGACCCTGCTGGTACGCGCATTGGCCCGTTGCTTCGGTGGCGAGTTTGCGCGGATTCAATTCACCCCGGACCTGATGCCCAGCGACGTCACCGGCCACGCCGTGTACGACCTGCAAACCGAGCAGTTCAAACTGCGCAAAGGCCCGCTGTTCACCCATCTGCTGCTGGCCGACGAGATCAATCGCGCCCCGGCGAAAACCCAGGCAGCCTTGCTCGAAGCGATGCAGGAACGTCAAGTCACGCTCGAAGGTCGCGCCCTGCCGATCGCGCAACCGTTCATGGTTCTGGCCACGCAAAACCCGATCGAACAGGAAGGCACCTATCCCCTGCCGGAAGCCGAACTCGACCGGTTCATGCTCAAGGTACGCATGGATTACCCCGACGCCGATCAGGAGCTGAACATGGTGCGTCAGGTCAGTCGCTCGACCCGCGCCGATATGCTCGATGTGCAACCGCTGCGCACCGTGTTGCAAGCCAAGGATGTGCAAGCCCTGCAACGGATTGCCAGTGACTTGCCGCTGGACGATCAGGTCCTCGATTACGCCGTGCGCCTGGCACGCAGCACGCGCACCTGGCCGGGACTGACTCTGGGCGCCGGGCCGCGCGCCTCGATTGCCCTGGTGCGTTGCGCCCGCGCCCGCGCCTTGTTGCGTGGCGGCGAGTTTGTGATCCCGGACGACATCAAGGGCTGTGCGCTGGCCGTGCTGCGTCATCGCGTACGCATCGCCCCGGAGCTGGACATTGAAGGGCTGCAGGTCGATCAGGTACTGCTGCAACTGCTCGACCAGATTCCGGCGCCGCGTCTGTGAGCCAAAAAGATCTCAGCCTTCGGCAGCTCCTACAGGGAGTGAACGCATGAAACCGTCGAAACTGCTATTGATCTGGTTGGCATTACTGCTGGTCATCGGCATTGTGCTGGGGACGTTGCGCGCGCTGGAAATCGACATTCCGGCGAGCCTGATATCGATCAACTGGGGTTTGCTGCTGGCGTTACTGGCCCTGGCGGCGCTTGATGCCCTGCGACTGCGACGGCTGCCAACACCGCGCATCACCCGGCAGATGCCAGGCAGTCTGGCGCTCGGCCGCTGGAGCGAGGTGCGGCTGGAAGTGGAACATGACTTCGCTGAGCCGATGCACATTGAACTGTTCGACCACCCGCCAGAAGGTCTGAAGTTCGAAAACCTGCCGCTTTCGATTGAACTGCAACCCGGCCAGCGCAGCCTGCTCGGCTATCGCCTGCGGCCGCTCAAGCGCGGCCATTTCAGCTTTACCCATTGCGAAGTCAACCTGCCCAGCCCTTTGGGTTTGTGGTCAGGCAAACGCCTGCTCAATGTCAGCGACCAGACCCGCGTCTATCCCGACTTCGCCCGTCTCTACGGTGGTGAACTGCTGGCCGTGGATAACTGGCTCAGCCAGCTCGGCGTACGCCAGCGGCAACGCCGCGGACAAGGCCTGGAATTCCATCAACTGCGCGAATTCCGTGAAGGCGACAGCCTGCGCCAGATCGACTGGAAAGCCACCGCGCGCCAACGCACACCGATCGCCCGTGAATACCAGGACGAGCGCGACCAGCAAATCATTTTCCTGCTCGACTGCGGCCGACGCATGCGCAGTCAGGACGATGAACTGTCGCACTTCGACCACGCGCTCAATGCCTGCCTGCTGCTCAGTTATGTGGCGCTGCGCCAGGGCGATGCGGTCGGTCTGAGTACATTCGCCTGCGAACCGCCGCGCCATCTCGCGCCGGTCAAAGGCACAGGCCAGCTCAACGTATTGCTCAACACCGTGTACGACCTCGACAGTACCCAACAGCCTGCCGATTACCAGGCTGCCGCCAACCAGTTACTGGCCCGACAAAAACGCCGGGCGCTGGTGGTGCTGGTGACCAATCTGCGCGATGAAGACGACGAGGAACTGCTCAATGCGGTCAAGCGAATGAGTCAGCAGCACCGGGTGCTGGTGGCCAGCCTGCGCGAAGAAACCCTCGACACGCTGCGCAACACGCCAGTGCAAACATTGCCCGACGCGTTGGCTTACTGCGGGACGGTGAGTTATCTGAATGAGCGCGCAGAACTCCATGAGCGGTTGAGTGCTCATGGGGTTCCGGTGGTGGATGTGCGGCCCGCGGAGTTAGGGGCCGCACTGGTGACGCAGTATCTCAGTTGGAAACGCAGTGCAGCGTTTTGATCAATTCACCACCTTGACCTGTACGCTGCCAGCGTCCGTAGAGCCATCAGGGTTTTCGACCTCGACCGCCAGAGACATGACTTGAGGTGCCAGCATAGGCCTGCCGGTATGGGAGTATTTTCCCGAGCTGTCGGTATGCACCTCGGTAAAGGAAGCATTGTTGTGTGACGCCAGGATCTTTCTGAATGGCATGGGCTCTCCGGATTGCTTGTCAACGATCTGCGCCGTCATCGTTACCAACTCATGGACCCGAACCGGATTGGGTATACCGACAACCGACTGGACGGCCGCATAACGCGACTCGACGACATTCAGGACCAACGTCCTGACGTGCCATCCTGCTATCCCCCCCGCCACCGACGCCCAAAGTGAAGTGCTGTCTGATACGCCAAGGGCGAAATGTACCGTTGCCTTGCCATCGGCATCCGTCAGCGTGCTCGGTAACGATGCGTTGTCGTATTCCCACATGACTTCTACGTCGGCCACAGGCTCGCCAGTACGTGCCGACACTACCCACGCCTGGGCAGTTTTCTCCTGGCCGGGATAGCCACTCGGTTCATCGATGAGCAACACGCTGATCTGCCGAGGGTCATCAAGAACATACCCCAGCACGATCGAAGCAGGATTCTGCTCGTTGTCCAGCGACGCCGTCAGTTCAAAGGCTCCCGGCATCACAGGCGCGAAACGGATACTGGCCACGCCATGAAAATTGGTGACCGAGGACGCCACACCCAATTCAGGACTGCGCCAGGTCACCGTGATGCCTGACATCGGTTTGCCGGTGGTGGCCGAGACGACTGTGACGTCCTCCTTCACCTCGGCGCCCCACGGCAACGTCTGGTTGACGCGCGGGCGTTTGGCGAATGTGCTGATGCTTTCGCCAGGGCCTACCGACATGGCGTTGGCTGGCGACAGACTCGCCAGCCGCTCAGAGGCAAGACACAGGTCAAAGGTGCCGTCAGTCTCGTCACCCACTGTGAAGTAATAGTCCAGTCCCACACTGCTGAAAGTCCTCGGAGCACCCAGCGCATAGCCACTGAAGTGAATACCCAGGTTCGCCGGTTCGGTCGCGGTCATCCCCAACATCAGGCGATGACCATACAATGGGCTGTTATGCCCGGCGGCTACGTTGATCCTGTATTGCCCCTTGTGGCGCGGAAACAGGGTCCGGCCCCAAGGCCGTTTCGACGCGCCGTCAAATTCGATCGTCAGCGCGTCCCACGGGTCGTTATCCAGAGCGCGGACGATCATCACCCGTGAATCTTCATGGTCATCATAGGGGCTTCTCACCCGACACTCGATCGGTTGAGGCCCCGCCGTGACCGGTTTGAAAGGGTAACCGCTCCAGCCTGCGTCAGCGGTGGGTGTTTCATGGGGCTGGCCGTCGACGATCCATTGCACCGGCACTCCATCCACAGGTGCTCCGGTGATTGCCGAGGTGACCTGCGCCCACATCCACGCGGGCTCCTGGCCCACGACCGGGTAAACCGGGGATTCGCGCGTGGCGGCAATGCTGAGTTTGTTGTGGTCCAACCGCAATGCAGTCCCGGTGGTAAATCCCAAGGACGTGAGGAAGCGCAGCCCGAAGGAGCCCGGTGTGAGGCTACGGGAGCAATCCAGTGTCCAGCTCGCGCCCCCATCACCTAATACTTGCCCTCCGGTGTTCAAGGGAGGATCGATCGTGATGTCCAATTGCTCCGGCGACCCTCCGCCTCCGGTTTCATACCATTGCAAAGAAAGCTCTATCCCGACCAAGGGGCTCAGCGCATGGGGTCTGAGGATAAAGCGGTGGCGTCCCCCCAGACACGGATACAACAACTTCCACTCCATAGCTGTCGTCTGATCCAGCAACATAGACACTTCATCGTTAATGTCGGACAACATCAAGCGTCCGAACAACTCCTTGTCTTCGAACCCGTCAGTCGTCAACTTCAACTCAAACAGGCTGCTGGTACTTCTTATGTCGGAGGACAGCGTCCAGAACAACGGTTCCTCTTCGCGTAAAACCTTTGGAGTGCCAATGTCACTGATATCCAGCCCGATGCGCGGGTTCTCCTTGCGCCAGTCAAGCGTAAGGGACTTGCCGATCAGGGGGCTATCGGGCAACGCCTTGACTTGCAAGATGTTTGATTCACCTCGCTTACACAACATTCCGCGATGAGGCAGGCTGGACCATCCGCCCTCGAACGTGATCTCGACCTTATCTTTCCAGGCACTGTTTTCGATCGACTTGACTTCAAATTCACGTGTAACCGGCCGCGCCCCCGGGTGCGCCCTGACACTTGCGATAACGGTCTGCTCGCCGATGTATTTTGGCCCGTAAAGCAGACTGGCCCAGCCGCCGGATCCGGTATGGGTCGTAAAAGGACCGTCTTTGGTTTCCCATTCGACTATCGCATCGATAACCCCCTCGCCAGTGCCGTCCTCAGTCTTGTGCACCACTTGCAAGCGCACCAGCACCCTTTCCCAATCCGCCACCACCGCTGTATTGCTCGCCTCGCGCACGTCGCCAATTTCCACTTCATTGCGTGCCAGCGACATGGGGCGTTTCGGCGACGGCGCCTGCAACTTCGAGCAGACCAGAGAGAGGTCGAACTCGCCGTCAAGGCGATCGGCGCTGATCAGCGTCCACACCAGATCTTCACCCTCGTAGGGCACCGGCAGGCCAAGCTCCGGACGCACCTCGACACCGAGTTGGCCCTGAGGATCACCGCTCCAATGCAGCGACAGCGTCGACCCCTTCAAAACCGTGGCGGCAGGCAAACGAATCTGCACGGTATGCACAGAGCCGCGGTTGGGATAACCGGTCGATGTCCAGGGCTGTGCCACGCCATCGACTATCGCCACCAGCTCATCCCATGGATCGCTGGCCAGCACGCTTAACTCGAAGAGTTCGGTTGTGCAGCCGCTCTGGTAATAAGGGCTATCAACCGACGCTTCGACGACCACATCACCCACCGTATCGGTCTGATAGTCAAACCAGGCCCAGCCTTGATCATTGGTGACCGTGGCGCTTTTCACACTCTGCCCATTCACCGCCCAGTTCACCGTGCGTCCATCAAGGGTCTGGCGGGTGTAATAAGAGCCGATTTGCACCCCCAGGCGTACGCTTTGCCCCAGCACCGGATAGTATTCGGCGCCCTGCGTGTCGATAAATGCCAGACGGTGGTGCCCCAGCGAAACGGCAATCGGGTAACTATCGGCGTCATATTGATTGCGCAGGCTCAGCGAGAGCGGATACAGCTCCCCACCGATCAGCGGGCAATCGATCGTCCATGTTTGTGTGAGTGACTGATTCTCATCGGGACCTGGAGTGACGATAACCGCGCCATCAGGGTTGTCGATAACCGCCAACGAAGCCGCAGTGTCCGCCCAGGCGTTGCCATCACTGGGCACGAACCTCAACTGGTGAGCAAAAGAGCCTGAAGCCCCCAGACAAAGGTGCAGCAGAAACCCCTGATCCGGCTCCGGGTTAAAGGTCTCCCAGTCCGCATTCAACGCTTGCAGTTGCAACGGCTCCAGTTGCACTTGCAGGTCGATGCGGGTGATGCGGATTTTCGAGTGATTGTCTCCCTGATCATTCTGCGGGCTGAAGATTTCGAGGCGCAGGTTATCGCCGGCGACGAAAGACGTGCCCAGTTCCAGCCGGCCGAATTGCGGCACGAATTCATCAAAGGCCGCGCCACCCTGCACCGGTTCCTGCTGGGGGCGGGCCGGGGCCGTCGGCCTCAGCTCGTACTCGTGCAACAGCGTCTGGTCCTTGAAAATGCGCAGCCAGCCCGACCGGGTGTGGAGGGTTTCCCAGAGGAATGTCAGCGAGTACCGTGCACTGTTGCTCGGGGTGAGGGGGATCTGGAACGACTGACTGACCCCGCTTTCCTTGGCAAGGGCGAGAGCCTGGATCCGTGCTTCCTCAAAGTCCAGATTGTCAACGCCGATGTAGATGCCGATTTTTTTCCACTCTCTCGTGCCATTGCTGAAGTCACCATTGAGCACAAGGTTCTGCTTCGCTTGAATGATCGGTTCAGGCATGATCTGCCGCTCCCTGGCTTTTGCCGGACACTCTGGCCTCCTCGGCCGCGCAGACCAGCTCTTCGACTGCTTTGCAAAAGGTCAGGTCGCCAGCCTTGGCCGTGTAGTGGATACGAATGACGGCGTTGGTCAACGACTTGAGCATGCTCGCCTGCGGCTCTTTTGTAGCCCGCGGAAAGCACAGGCGCCAGGTTGAAACACAGCCGGTGCATTCAAAGGCATTGAGCAAGCCCTCATCGGGCTTCAGGGTGGTCATGCCATTGTCGGCAATCCCGACCGACAGAGCGATCTGCTGGGCGCTGCGGATGTTGACCAGTACATCCATCGGCATCTGCCCGTCCGGGGCGTGCAGGTACCGCACCGTTTGCGTCGTGGGGCGGATCGCCGTGTAACTGCCGATCTGTACCAGGGTGGCGCGAACATCCTCGTAAGGCCCGAGCAGCACCGGAAAATCGATTTGCACCGAGCTGATCTGTCGGCAGTAATGCCCCGGATAATCGCGATCGAACAGCAACTGCGACAGCCTGAATTCCAGACAGCCGCTGGAGAGTAAATGCGCCCGTGCCTCTGCCCAGCTGGCGTGGTCGGGCTGCGGGTCGAGCGGGTCGTCAAACAATCTGCACAGCGAGACGGTTTTAACCAGTTCCAGCCGTCGCTCGTAGCGTTGCAGATACTCACGCTCCATGCGCAGCAGATGCGCACGCAAATGATCGCCCGCCGTCAGCCCGTGCCGCTGATCCAGCCACACCCTGGGCAGTTGAATCTGTGCGTCATAATCGCCGGTTTCGGCGTTCATCGAGGCCTGCGCGCTGACGCACAGACTGATCACCGCGTCGTAAGCCTGATAATGCAAGGCCTTCATCTGGCCCAGCATCCAGTCGAACAGTTCGGCATTGGTCGCGCGTTTTTTCAGGAAGTTGTAGATCGTCAGCGCCTGATCGTTGCCCCGCAACGTTTGCTCCAGGTTCGTCCGGGCGACCGTGACCGCATGTCGCTGTGCCTCGATCTGGTCGTCGAAGGCGGCCACATCCCCCAAGGCCTGATCGCGTTGCATCTTCCAATCATGGCGGCGGCGGCGGTAGCCTTCGGTCGTGGCCTGGACATCGGCATCGATCTGCTGCATCTGCGAAGCGAGCTCCAGACCGAAACTCACCGCCTCGACGGCGTTTTCCGGCTTCATGCCACCATTGGAAGTACCTACAATTTTTGGAATCGCGGCAAGGGCAGCCGCGGTACTCTTGAGTACTTTCGCCTGCAAGGCCATCGTTTTCGATGAGTTCAGGCTGGCCATGACCTGATACTCGACCGGGGATATATGTTCCTCAAAGAGCTGTGCATAGGCTTGCGCCCGCTGCTGCGCCACTTCCCGGCTCTGCATCAGTGCCGTCAAACTGGTTTCCAGCTGCGTGATCGTTTGCTCCTGCATCTTCCTGGCGTAGCTGCCCAACTCCACCAAATGGGCCTGCTGCAGCTCTTCCTGCTGGGCGCGATCCCGGCGCTCAAGCAGATTGAGGACCTGGCCGCCCCATTCCTGCAGCGCCTGTACCGCACGCAGCGCAATCTCGAACGTCACGCGCCAGCGGAACGCATTGACCACCGGCCGGCCGCCCATCGGCCGCGCCCCGCCAATTCCGCCAGCCGCCAGATCGGCGAGCAACTGGTTAGGGTCCGTCGGCGGGTTGAACAAGAGAATATCCATCGGTTTGCCATCGATGGTCATGTTGTTGCGCAGTGTGTACAGGCGCCGTTCAGGCGCGGAGTACAGGTCGAGCAAAGGCTGATTGAGCGGTGCCCTGAACGGCTCGCAACCCAGCAGCCCGAGCATCGGTGCGACGTCCGAGCCCCCCGGCACATCCGCCAGATCACATTCCAGTGTCTGCTCGAATGCCTCAAGCGCCGTACGCGTGCAACTCATCTCCAGCAGGCGTTCCACCGTCTCGGTTTTCCAGTTCGTCACGGCGCGGGCCAGCGGCGGTTTGCCCATCAGCGATGCCGCCTGCACGTAACACAGCTTGGCAGCGACCAGGCTGTCGCGGGTCAGTTGACGGTAATACCAGTCGCCCCACTCCATGAGGTTTTTCACGTACTCGCAAAAGATTACGATCTTGAAGTGCCGGGGTGCCGCGTAGCCGATGGCATCCGGGTCGATGGGGGCGAGCACTTCAATGCCGGCATTGCCTTGGTCGGTGGCCAGTGGACGGCAGCGCCAATAATCGACTTTTGGCACTGTCTGTGAAGGCCCCGCAACGGCTTGCGGGTCGAATATGTAGCGTAACCAGGCTTGCGCCTCGGCAAAGCGTTCTTCAGCCCGCAAACGGGTCGCCACCAGGTGCAGCACATGGAAATACAGCTCCCAGAAATACCGGCCGTTGGCCCCGTCAAAAAAACCGTTGGGCTCGCTGAGCGTTTTCCCCGTGGGGGGCGGCTGGTCGATAAACTGCGTATCCCAATCCAGAATGGCATCCACAGAGATGTTCGCGCGCTGCACCAGTTCCGGGCCGAACAGCGAGTTCAGGCGCGTATATTTCAAGTAGGGATCCGGCAGATTGAACGCCAGAAACTGTGCGCCGTCGCCTGCATTTTTCAGCAGCACGGGTGCCGGCCAATACTCAAGATCGACAATCTTCAGTTGAAATTCGCGTCCGCCATGAGCCGCATTTTCAGCCTTGAGGGTGATCCTGGCAGGGTTTGGCCACGTGCCTTTGGCACGCTTGAATGTAAGTGAGGCGGTTTCCCAGCCACCGGCGATCGGATAATCTTTTTCGTCTGCAGGTGGATCGCCGTCAGCGGGGTTCACCAGGGTCAATTTGAAAGACGAATTGTCGCCTCCCGGCAATCCGGTAAATCGGCAATAACCACTGACGACCAGAACATCGTTCGTGTCCGTTTCGTCCCGCCGGGCCGTGGCTCTGAGCATCAGATAATCTGACATCAAGCCTTTGGGTGATTCCGCGGAAGTCATCTGCACCTGGCTGGTGAGTGAATGCTGGACCGTCTCCGGTGTCTTGAACCGATCATTGGCGGCGTCGACCAGCCAGCCAGCGTCGGAGTCCTCGTCCAGACGCATCAGCACATCGAAAACTCTGGTTTCACAAAAAGGTGTGTCTTTAACCGCCTTCCGTCTAATCAAGATCCCCAACTTGCCTTTGGGATCCACATTATCGATGCGCACGATGGCAGTCAGGCGAAAGCCTATTGCATCCTCTCGGACAGCATCCGCACTGTAGACACTCAGCGGCGCTGACCACTGGCCATTTTGCGTCATGAACGCGAGGTTGACGTCCAGCTTGTACGGCAGGGTTTCGCCCGTCGTCCCCTTCACCTCGTCACGCCACTCCGCCCAGACCACACACAGCCGGCCATTCCAGAATACCGGGCGCATATCTATCACCCGATTGGCCGGCTGAACCTCCACGGGCTGCCATTCACCCCAGGCCGCAGGATTGACCGCTTTGCTGGTGGGGGTGAGCTCAATATCGGCCTTGCGCCAGTAATACTGGTAGGGCGGCACACGCTGGCGCCCGATAAAGTAATAGCGGGCGTCCTTTGGCGTAGCGCCGTCCATGTAGCAACTGACCACTTCCAGATCGCACGTCTGCTCGAACGCCTGCAGGTAATTGCGCATGGCAGCCTGCACCGAATCGATGCTCAGGCGCGCTTGGTTGAGGTCGTTTTCAAGTGCCTTGAACAGGCTGGTTTTGCCTTGCCGGACAAACGGATTGATGTAGTTTTCCGGGTAAATCGCGATCAGCTGTACCGCGGCCCAGTCGGGATAATTGTTGTAGAGCGTCCACTGTTCGAGATCCTCGGGGGAAAACTCGTACCCTGCGAAACCGGGTTCCTGACCACCGAAAACAGCATGCAGGCACTGCTGCGCGAAGCTGACCTTCTCGGCCACCGGAGAGCTTTTCACAGCGAAACTGTCAAGCGGATCGATACGCAACAGCTCCCCCAGATCGGCCGGCGTCTCGACATGATCGTAGTTATTTCGGGTGGCATGGCCGATGCAGAATTCGAGCAGCGCCAAACGCCGCAATTCCAATAGAGGGCCAATGCTGCTCAATGCCATGATCTTGCTCCTTGCGAAAAAATTCCGGGTTTTAACGCGGCTCGACCGATTTATCACTCCGATGGTTGATCATTGGCGAACGTAATCGGATCGAACTCGATCATCTTGCCGCTCCTGTCGCAAATCGCGCTGACGATGATCTCTGCGGCACTGTCGCTGGAGACAAAAACCCGGGCGAGGCCTTCCTTGTCGGTCCTGACCTGATTAGGACGGATCGAAACGACAGTTCGCTTGTTTGCCTGCCGATGCCCCCAATGGACGATTTCGTCCACCCCGATGTTGTTGTAGTTGTCGCCAAGTTTCGCGTAGAGCTCAATCTCCTGCCCCACGGGAATGAGACCGGATGGCGATGGCGATCTGGACCCCAGAACGAAGTGCAAACTTTCATGATCGGAAATCAGGTCAATGGGTGTGGCATTTTCGGGCTCGAACAGGTCCAGCCAATAGATCGGTGTGTCTCTGCCCATGGTCTTGCCAGGGATGTAAGTCACCTTGACGCTGCCGTTCGTGTCGGTGTAGTCACTGGCAGGGAGGGTGCCCAGGCTTGCGCGGAAATTGACTCTGACACCGCTCAACGCCTCCCCTTCGGCGTCCTTGACGGTGACCGTGTAGACCGCGGTCTGGCCGGAGCCTGCGACGACAGTCGTAGGGTCCACGGTGGATTCGATCGTCACCAATTGCTTGAGATCCGCTGCCGCCTGGACCTGCGGCACCCGTGCTGTGGAAGCGCTGAGCAAGGCCAGTTCAGCGGCGCCGGCATAGGCGGGCCGGTTGTTTGCATCGACCACTTCCGGCAGGTTGCCGATCTCAAAAATCGTCCGCGCATCCATCCCCGTAACGAGGGACAGCTTGCGTACCCGCATCAACGCATCGAGTTGGGTCAAGTTTTTCAGCACCGGCAGGTCCGGACTCAGTTGGCGGAGACATTCACGGACCTCCTGCACGCTCCAGCCGCATATGGCGGCCACCCGGATGGCCGAGACCTCTTGCGCCAGCAGCTTGGCATGCCCTCCCAGCCCGGCGGGAAGTTCATGAGCATCGCGCAAGTAATCGAGCACTTCCTGCTCCGCTTGCGCGCTCGCCCCGATGACCTGGGTCAGCGTCATCAAGCCGTACAAGGTATGCACCGAAAATTCTTCCTCGTCAGGCCGTTCCAGCCAGGCCTCACGCCCGTAATCCAGGAAGGCCTGCAACGCAGCGGCGCTGATGCCCAATGCCGCCGTGACCTCGGCAAGCCGGCGGATTTCAGGCAACCGTCGGGCATCCTTTTCCGAATGGGCGGGACGCCTGCGTTGCGATGGCTCGTCCTCGGGTTCAACCAGGTCGCAGACTTGCCGCAACAGGTCATAAACCGTTGACTGTGCCCAGTTCAATACCGGTATGGCCAGGTCGACACCGACCCCGGCATACACCGCCAGCGTTTCCTTCACCAGCGACACTTGAGCATCGCGGGCATCCAGAAGCACCTTGAGCAGGGCATTGATGATCGCGGCGCGCAAATCTTCCTCCATGCTGCCAAGGGCGTTGTCGACCGCCCATTCGATCCGCTTGCGGGCCTCATCCTGATAAGCTGGCGTCGTCAGCACGCTGGTCAGAACCAGCCCGTCGGCATCGACAACATTCGGCACGCCGTTGACTTCCTTCGCGAGGAAGTGCAGCCAGTCGGACGCCCCGGCGGCAGGAACTCCGGCCATCATTACCGTTGCATGGGTCAGGAGCGCCGTCGGCAGCAACCTGCGGATCTGATCGAAGAATTGCCGATCCGGCTCGGACAGCTGGGACGCGGGCTGCGACGCGGCGACATGTTGCAGCATCCACGTCACGTCCAGCTTGTTATCCCCACACCATTGCACACAGGTCTGCATGGCCCCGATGATGTTCAACACATCCGGTGCAACCTTGTCGCTGGCGTGAATCACCGGGGTGCCCGCCATCCCGCTGAGCCAAGCGTCCCCGCCGAACATAGCGAGCATCAGCACGCCTTCGACGGGGGTGATCCCGAGCAAACGCGGCAAGTGAACCAGACGGTAAAAACTGGAAATGACTGGCAGGCTGCGAGTAAGCATCGCACCGGTGCCATGCGCCCTGGCCACCGTCACCGCCAGGTACTCATAGGTCTGCGGATCGATTGACAGGCCTTCACGCAGTCGCTCGATCGTCAGATCGGGTTGACCCGGTAGTGGCGTCACCGGAAAATCCTTGCCGTCCAGCTGCAAAGGGATGGCGTAGGCCGCGCGACTGTTGAACAGCTGGTCGAATTGCGAAAGCGTCTCCCCACGCCCATAAATCGATAGTTCATCGATAAATACCGCGAAGTCCGCAGCGCTGCAGCTATAGCGATTACGCAGCATCCGAAACAGACCGAGGGCATGTACGACGTTGTCGGTAATCCACCGCCTGGATGTTTCTCCACCCCGCACATCGGCCCTGATCGCAGCAGCGAGCAGCGCATCCACCTGCTCACTCGGCAACTCCAGCCAATTGCACAGGCGAATCATGCGATTCATCCGGTCGAATGCATCCAGGCCCTGCTCTGATCTGATGATCACAGAGAGGCGATGCATAAAAGGATTGTCTGAATCGCCCTCGATAATATCAATGGGTTTATCGGCATCGGCATTGATGTAGAACGAGCCAGAAAGGCCGCTTTGCGATTTTTCAGCCAACCAGGGAAGTAGCGGCGCATTCGGTGAACGCACGGTTGAGAAAGCGCGAATCGATAACAAACGCTCTATTGCAGTTGTATCGAGTTTAGTGCGATCGGCAAAGAAATTGACTTGGGGCAGGTTGGGAACTTGCAGTGCGGTGGTACCAAAGTTTTCCTGACAGAACTTGTTGACAATCTCCGGATCATTGCCAAAGACAGGCCCTGGCTCCGTCAGCAATTTGCGTTGGTAAGGCCCCAACCGCGAAGCATGCGCCAGGGCTCTATCGAAATGTGTCTCGCGAACTTCGGCGCGCAGGAAATACGGATAGGCCAGATCGATTGCCTGGGCAAAATCCCCGACCGAACAATTTTTCAGCCCCGTGATGCCGTCCACCGTGACCCAATGCTGGTAATAAGGCAGACCATTGGGGTAACGCGCCACGATCATGGCGTCCTCGATCTTGTCCTCCGACAAGTTCAGTTGCGCCATGATAAACGCCTCCAGCGCCTTCACGATAATGTCTACCGAGGACAGCGACTGAAACACCGCATTGAAATCGATCTGCTGTTTCTTCACGTCCGTACGACGCAGGTCGATAGCATATTTTTTTGCCGCCTCTGCACTGCGGCAAGGCTCGATCCTGAAGAACAGCCAGCGCAACAGGTCAAGCAGATAAGCCACGGGCGATGCCAGCGATTCCAGTGCATCAACCGGACACATGCGATCAAAGCCTGGGTTGATTAACGTTTCAAACCTCGGACCATCGACCATCGGCACCCGAGTGCTCTGCTCTTGGCTACCGCTGAGTTCTTGTTCGATATACCGGCGGCGCAGGTAGGTCGCCAGGCTGTTGGCGCGGCGCAAATACCGTCGAGCATCCTCGGGACTGACCTTGTACTCCCGGAGCAGGCCTTGTACGCCGCTTTCCACGAGCGGGAAAATCGAACCACCGTCTTCAAGGTAGGTTTCAAGCGCTGACAAACCGGAGGTTTCGGCTATCTGCTTTTCCGGGAATACCTGATGGAACAGTTGCAAGCCGGGAAGGCGCGGTTGAGCCATGATCAGTTTCCTTGAGTCGACAGCAGACCTGAACTGCCTGACGTCAATGCCAGACAATCGATTCGGTGAACCCCATTTGGCGCCGGTTGCCGATCAAGGTCTACTGTCATATCTGACAGGTTTTATAACCGTTCGTCGGACTCTCGACTCAGCGTTTTCCGTCGGAACCACCGCCGACTTCAAACCGCGCACTCTGCACCCAGTCCGACAGCTGACTTGTGCCCCCGCTCAGGGTCTGCCGGAACCGGCACCAGTTACCGCCAACAGGTAATGGCACCGCGGATGCGCCACGCCAGCCCTGCCCGGTGACCGCCAACGGCGCCGTCCACTTCACTTGTGGGTCGTACCAGCTCACGACCTGACCCTCGCCGTCGCGGCCCTGTCCGGCGAAAGACACCGGATCACTGACCCACCGCCCGGGCGCCGGCTCTTCGATGACCGGCTGATAAACGCCCACCACCAGCGCCCGTTCGACAACATCGGACTTCAGGCCCATGCACTGCGCAGTCACCTGCAACACGCCATCGCCATCTGGCAAATCGTGTTGCACGGCTACCGACCAGGTGCCGTCGCTCGACACCACAGCGGTTTGCGTCACGCTGCCCAGTGTCACGTTGATGGTGTCGCCCGCCACGCCAAAACCGGATACCACCGCCCGCCGGCCGATGGACGCCCCGGGCGCCGGGGTTTCGATCGCGGGCATGAGAGGCACCACGTCAAAAGACAGTGGTTCTGAATCGCCTGATTCAAGCAACCTGCCAGCATCCATGAAGGTCTGCAGCGCCCAGAGGATCTGGGGGCCCGTCGGCAACGCCACGTCGACTTCCCAACGGCTCGACCACCAACTGTCGGAGACCACCGGAATATCTCTGACCAACGGTTCGGCGAGCCCGTCCAGAAAGACCGTGACGTGCCCGCCGATCTTGCCTACCCCTTGGAGCCTGGCCGCGCGGGTCACCCTGCCGCCAGGCGTGGGGTGGTTAATGTGCGGCGGCAGCAACACCACTTCAAAATGTCGCAGCGGGCTGCGCTCGGAAAACCGGCCGCGGAGTTTCTGCTGCGCGTCGATGCTGTACCTTCTGAACGCCAGCCCGTCGAGACTGGCAGCCCAATGACCATCTTTGTTCAAGGTGATTTCCGGGCCCAGATCAACCTGAAATTGCGCATCACGCAACTGCAACGTGGCGCCCTTTATTGCGCCGGTGCCGCGGATCACCACATCGCTGCCGACCTCGGCATCGTCGAGCTCCGGGAAGAGGATCAGCGGCTGCCGGACAGGCAATTCAATCGTGAAGGTTCGCGAGGTCGCTTCGGAGGTTTGCCCCGCCGCTTTCTGAGTCACGGTGACGGTGTGCTCAAGGTCCCCGGCGAATTCTTTCTCGCGCTGAAAGGTCCATTTATCAGTTGCCACGTCCGCCTTGAACGTTTCGGGGTCATCACTGAAAGCGACAGTCACCTCGGCGCCGGGCCAGCAGGTGCCGCCGAACACCGGCCTGGTATCCGACACGGGAATCGTGTCCAGACCCGGCGCGAGCGGCGGGATGGTGACAGGCAGCTTTACCCAATTGTTTGGAAGATGATCGCCCAGGACCTGCCTGATATGCACTTCCCGATTGCATGAAGGTCCCCATACCTCAGACGCCCGGCTTGACCAGATACCGTCCCGCACAACCACCGGCGGGGCGGCCGGCGGCTCAAAACCGCCGGGGTGGTAAAGCTGCACGGTAGCCCCGGTATGACCCTTGCCAAAGAAGTTGGGTTGATAATTTTCGTCGGCGCTCAGGTCAAATACATCGGGCATTTCGTACTTGACTTCAAACGAACAGCATTGCGATTCGATCCAGCCGCTGGCGTTGTCGGCGATCTTTTGAATCACCTCCACGCTGTACGTGCCGAATGACCAGTCCGCCGCGGTCGTTTCCCAACTGCCGTTGTCTTTGACAACGGCGTTGGGTGGAGCAGTGCCAGGACCACTTTTTACAACGAACTGCACCTGGGTTTCGAGCAGGGGGTCGTAATGACCGGTGCCGGAGAACCTCGCCGTCCGGACAGCGGGAAACGTGACATCAGGTATTGCCAGCGTCGGCGGGCGAACTCTGAAGCTGATGGCCCTGGAGCGATCGCCTGAGTCATCAAGACTGGAAGTGAGCGCCACAATGCTACGTACGCCAGGCTCGAAATTGACGGGGTCCAAGGCCCATGAATAATCATCAGCGGGAGAGACTTGACCAATAAGATCATCGCGCTGATCGAAATAAACCTTTACCCAGTCGCCACGCACAGAGTTTCGTGGTATCGAACCTTTGACTGAGAGACGGCTTGCATATGTAACGCCTGCTTCCGGGAAATCTATAACCGGAATACCGAGCGGTGCAACTGTGAACTCTATGATGCGACTGTCAACAGAGTTTGACTGACCTTCTAGAACCCGGGCATAAATCCGATTAGTCCCAAAGTTCATATATACGGGCACCATACTCCACGACACTACTTTCATGCCATCCGGATAGTCAGGATCTGGAAAAGGTATGGGGATAGTTGTACCCAGTCCCAGCAATTGGTCTCTGCCATCATCGTTTATCCTTCGGACGGTAATAACGGTACCCATCAACATTCCATTCACCAGCCCGTCTACGCCGACCCGGCGCCTGTAGAGGAGCTGTTGCGGTGAAGGTTGCTTTATCCGAATGACCATGTCGTCTGTCTGTTCAATATCTTGCCGATCATCTGTCATAAGTTTGCCTGCGCAGGTTCGGTGATTTAGCAGAGGTCAGGTCGGACACGTTAGTGGATCACTCGATACCCATGACACCTGTAAAATCTGACAGTCCCGACAGACGGTAGCCCTCCACACGACGCGGACACGTTTCCGCAGGCGAGTATGCTGCGAGATCTGGAGACAAGCCGCGACCTGGCGATGGCGCTCGATCAATTGAGTGGAATGGATGTGTGGCTGGCGGAGAAGGCGCTGGATAACGAGGAGGGAATTGCCGTTACCTGACCTTAAAGATGAGTTATCTGTAATGACGACTTAGCGAGCAAGCTCCCACAAGGGCCGTATTCCACCCGTTGAATTGCAGGGATGAATCAGGCCGACGCCGGCAACGGCTGAAAACTGAAATATTGACGCAGTGCCTCGACCAGTTGCCCATATTCCGGCGGCGGTCGCAGCAGGCTGAACCCGGCGTCGTAATGCAGCGGCGTTGCGTCTTCGTGGCACCACAGACAAGACGCGGTCAGGTCAATTACCTGCTGACAGCGATCGTCAAAGGGAATTTTCAAACGCAGATGAAAATCCACACCGATCATCATCGGCAAGTGGCTGATCAGCATCAGCCCGTCTTCGGACACATTGCCGAGAAAACCGATGGGTTTGTCGGTGACGCTGTTGAATACTCTGAGAAAGTACGGCAACTGATGCCGTTCGATTCGGCGGTCGGTAAACATGCGCAGTTCGCCATGCAAGGCTCCATCACAGAGCCGCACCTGAGCTTCGGAACGCACCGATATTGCCGGCACGCTCTCCCCGCTTCCGGTGTGACAGTCACTACATCGCTGTCACCTTACAACGGCCAGTCGCAGGTGTTGCTCCGGATTCAGAAACGTGGCTGAACCCGGGTTATTCGACTATAGCTCAGCTTGTACACACGGCCAGATTTTGTAGGACAACCACTATCAGAAACGGGTCGGGCGCACCACGGCGGCGGCGCTGCGCGTCGGGTAATGGCCCAGACTCTGCAAGGTTTCCAGACGGGCGCGGGCGCGGTAGGCGTATTCGCTGTTCGGGTACGAAGCAATGATGAACTGGTAGGTTTGCGCCGCGTCGACAAACATTTTCTGCCGTTCCAGGCACTGGCCGCGCATCATCGACACTTCCGGCCACACATACGGGCGGGCGCGACTGGCGCGTTCGACCTTGGACAGTTCGAGCATGACCTGCTCGCAATTGCCGCGATCATAGGCGCTGTAGGCGTTGTTCAAATGATGGTTCATCGACCAACGGGTGCAACCCGTGACGGCGAGGACGCTGAGGGCAAGGGCGGCAATGGGCAACAATCGCATGGGGGTTCTCCTGTCTTGTGTTCTGTATCGACCCCTGGTCGGAAATCTTCAGGCGCGTTTGGCCCAAAGTTGCCGCGTTCAATAAAGAAAACGATAAGTAGTGCAAACGAACAATGACTACACCCTTGGAGCATAGTAGCCTTCGCTGGCGCTTGAACTCAGGAGTCTTTGCATGTCCGTCCGTCGTACCAAAATCGTCGCTACCCTTGGCCCGGCCAGTAACTCGCCGGAAGTTCTCGAACAGCTGATTCTGGCTGGTCTGGACGTTGCCCGTCTGAACTTCTCCCACGGCACCCCCGACGAGCACAAGGCTCGCGCGAAGCTGGTGCGTGACCTCGCCGCCAAACACGGCCGCTTCGTCGCCCTGCTCGGTGACCTGCAAGGCCCGAAAATCCGTATCGCGAAATTCGCCAACAAGAAGATCGAGCTGAAGATCGGTGACCAGTTCACCTTCTCCACCAGCCATCCGTTGACCGAAGGCAACCAGCAAGTGGTCGGCATCGACTACCCGGATCTGGTCAAGGACTGCGGCGTGGGTGACGAGCTGCTGCTCGACGACGGCCGCGTGGTGATGCGCGTTGAAACCGCCACCGCCACCGAACTCCACTGCGTCGTGACCATCGGCGGCCCGCTGTCTGACCATAAAGGCATCAACCGTCGCGGTGGCGGCCTGACCGCACCGGCCCTGACTGAAAAAGACAAGGCCGACATCAAGCTCGCCGCGGAAATGGAAGTCGACTACCTCGCCGTGTCCTTCCCGCGTGACGCTGCCGACATGGAATACGCCCGTCAACTGCGCGACGAAGCCGGCGGCACTGCCTGGCTGGTGGCGAAGATCGAACGCGCCGAAGCCGTGGCCGACGACGAAACCCTCGACGGCCTGATCAAGGCCTCCGACGCGGTAATGGTTGCCCGTGGAGACCTCGGTGTGGAAATCGGCGACGCCGAGCTGGTGGGCATTCAGAAGAAAATCATTCTGCACGCACGCCGCCACAACAAGGCTGTGATCGTCGCGACCCAGATGATGGAGTCGATGATCCAGAACCCGATGCCGACCCGCGCCGAAGTGTCCGACGTGGCCAACGCCGTGCTCGACTACACCGACGCCGTGATGCTCTCGGCCGAATCCGCCGCTGGCCAGTACCCGCTGGAAGCTGTGCAGGCGATGGCACGTATCTGCGTCGGCGCTGAAAAGCACCCGACCGGTAAAACCTCCAGCCACCGTATCGGCAAGGAATTCACCCGCTGCGACGAAAGCATCGCACTGGCGACCATGTACACCGCCAACCACTTCCCGGGCGTCAAAGCGATCATCGCCCTGACCGAAAGTGGCTACACCCCGCTGATCATGTCGCGTATCCGTTCTTCGGTGCCGATCTACGCCTACTCGCCACACCGCGAGACCCAGGCGCGTGCAGCGATGTTCCGTGGCGTGTACACCATTCCGTTCGACCCGGCTTCGCTGGAACCGCACGAAGTCAGCCAGAAGGCGATCGACGAGCTGGTCAAGCGCGGCGTTGTGGAAAAAGGCGACTGGGTCATCCTGACCAAGGGCGACAGCTACCACACCACCGGCGGCACCAACGGCATGAAGATCCTGCACGTGGGTGATCCGCAAGTCTGAGTGACACGCTGAAAAACCAAAGCCCCGGCATGTGAGTGTCGGGGCTTTTTATTTTCTGATCCAGGAAATGTGACGACTGATCCGACGCCATCGCGAGCGGGCTCACTCCTACAGGGGTACGCATTTCAAATGTAGGAGTGAGCCTGCTCGCGATGGCGTCAATCCATACAACAAATATCTCAATGTCGTTTAATAAACCCGGTCAGCGCCGCCAACGCTTCCGGCGAGCGCAGCCTTTGAGTAAACAAGGCGCCCTCCTCTTCGATCACCCTACGGATCAACTCACGATCCGGCGCCTTCATCAATTGCTTGCTGATGCGCACAGCTTCGGTCGGCAATTCGTCAAAACGCAGCGCCATCTCCCGCGCCTTGGCCAACGCCGCATCGCCACTGTCCAATGCTTCGGAGGCAATCCCCCACTGCGCAGCCTGTTCACCGGTAAAGCCTTCGCCCATTAACAGAAGCTCCGCCGCTTTGGCCTGCCCAAGCAAACGCGGCAGAATCAGGCTGGAAGCGAATTCCGGACATAACCCGAGATTGACGAACGGCATGCGCAACCGCGCATCGCGGCTGACGTAAACCAGATCGCAGTGCAGCAACAACGTCGTGCCGATGCCCACCGCCGCGCCCGCCACCGCGGCGATCACCGGTTTGCGGCACTCCAGCAAGTTGAGCATGAAATGAAACACCGGGCTGTCGAGGTCGCTCGGCGGTTGCTGGATGAAGTCGGCGATGTCGTTGCCGGCAGTGAAGCACTCGCTGCTTCCCGTGATCAGAACCGCGTTGATCTCTGGGTCGCCATCGGCCTTTTGCAGCGCCTCAGCGAGGCGGCTGTACATGGCGCGGGTCAGGGCGTTTTTTTTGTCCGGGCGATTGAGGCGCAGGGTCAGCAAACCGCGCTCGCGTTCCAGCAGGATGGCTTCGGTCATGGCGTGTCTCGCGTCTTGAATATCAGCGTTCAACCACGGGACAGGAACTCGTCAGCCAGCAGTTGATTGCGCGGCAATCCGGCCAGGTACAGACGTCGGGCGAAGGCGTCGACGCTGGCCGTCGAGCCGCAGACTAAGGCCAGGGTTTGCCGGGAAACAAGGCGCAGTTGCGCCAAAGCGGCGGCTGACTCGGCCGCTGTCCACAGCTCTATGCTGAGGTTTTCCCGCTGTGCGGCCAGCGCTGCAAGGGGTTTGGCCAGATAGTGCTCACGCGCGTCATGGGCCACGTGAATGATGCGTATCGCGCCCTGGTGATCCTGACGCAAGGCTTCGCGCAGCACACCGAACAACGGACCCAAACCGGTGCCGGCAGCCAGCAGCCAAAGCGGCCGACTATGCCAGTCGGGATCGTAGTGCAGCGCGCCCCCGCGCAGTTCGCCCAGGCGAATCGGGTCGCCGATCTGCAAGTGCCGGGCGGCATCGCTGAACTCGCCGCGCTGACGGCAATCGAGGTGGAACTCGAGAAAGCGGTCTTCTTCCGGCAGGCTCGCCAGGGAATACGGCCGCGCAATCTGCCCGATCCACAACACCAGATGTTGCCCCGCGCTATAGCGCAGCGGCCGTTGCGGCGTCAGACGCAAGCGCAGCACGCTGTCGCTGAGCCAGTCCAGCGCCTCGACCACTGCCGGACGTCCGTCGGTGATCGGGTCAAAGGTGTGCACCTGCAAGTCTTCGACGACCTGGCACTGACAGGCCAGACGCCAGCCTTGCTGACGCTGTTCTGCGCTCAAGGCGTCTGGTCGATTGTCGGCGGGCAGGCCCTGCACGCATTGCACCAGACACGCATGACAGCTACCGGCGCGGCAGCTGTAAGGCACCGCGACGCCGTTCTGATTGAGCGCGTCGAGCAAGTTGCTGCCCGCTGCCACCGACCATTGTCGTTCACCGACGCGAAGTTCAGGCATCGACGTTTTCCCATGCGGCCGCACAACGATTGCGTCCGTCACGCTTGGCCCGATACAAAGCCTGGTCGGCGCGCTGCAAGGCGTCGTCCAGATCATCGCCCAACGTCAACAGCGTCATGCCGGCCGACAGGCTGAGGTTGCGCACCTTCAGGCCGACCAGTTCAACGTCGGTAAAGGCGATACGCAGACGCTCACAGCAAGCGGTCAGCCGTTCAGCATCGCAATCGGGCAGCAGCACCACGAATTCCTCACCACCATAACGCGCCAGCACATCGCCGTCGCGCAGACACGCTTGGGCAACACTGGCGAAGGCCTGCAAGACCTGATCGCCGGCGGCATGACCGTGCAGGTCGTTGATGCGTTTGAAGTGGTCGAGGTCAATCAGTGCGAGGCCGTGGACGATATCGTCGTCCATTGCATTGAGTTCACGCGTGGCCAGGCGCAGAAAATGCCGGCGATTGAACAACCCGGTCAGCTCATCAGTGGCGACCAGGTCCTCGAGCTGGCGCATCATCCCGCGCAGCGTGTCCTGATGCGCCTGCAAGGCAAACCGGCGCTGGCGCTGGCGTTGCCGCGAAACCTGGACGAAGCGTGCGTACAGCACCAGCCACGCCAGCACCATTGCCAGAATGCACACCTGCAATGCCGAGAGCGCCGGCTCACGCAAGCGAAAGTGGTAGCCGTCCCACAACGTGATGGCACAGAAGCTGAAGAACACCAGCAGCGCACAGCGTATGAACGCCCGTCGGCTGAGATGGAACAGGCCGAACAGCAGGATCAGCACGTAGAACACCAGAAAAGCGCCGCGGGCTTCATTCAGATGAGCGATCAGCCAGGTCTGCCAACCGAGACCGATCAACACCTGCGCTTCGGTCAGGCTGGGATCGGCAAAGCGCAGGTTGCGTCCGCTCCAGAACAGCCCGAACAGCACCGACTGGCTGATCACCACCAGCGCACTGCCGATGGCCACCCCACTCAGTGGCTGCTCGTAGTGCCCGGTGAAAAACGCCAGCCACAGCAGCAGCAAAGCCAATCCATAGGTGGCCGCAGCGAGGGCAAAGCGTTTGAGCAAAAGACGTTGAATGGCGTTATGGGTCAATCGTTGACTCACCGTGCGATAAGAGGCTGACCGAGTGTCCTACTCTACAGACCGGCTGCCACTTTAGAGGCGTAGTCGATAAATGACCACCGATTTTCGGGCTCGAAATTTGACGTCAAAAGTGTGGCCTGCGCATACCGCCAAAAGCCCCTCACCCTAGCCCTCTCCCAGAGGGAGAGGGGACTGTCCGTGTTGTTTGTTCGAGATACGCCGACCTGAAATACCGAGCTGAACTCAGGTCTGAACAGCATGAAGATCGCTCCCCCTTTCCTGAGTCGAGCTCAGGTTTGAACAACATGAAGATCAGCTCCCTTTCCCCCTCGCCCCTGGGGGAGAGGGCTGGGGTGAGGGGGTGGATCTTGAACTGCAAACCCGCTGACCGATATTCGCCCACCCATCCGACCAACGAATGACTGCCGGCGCGTGTACGCCCCATCGAGGCGCGGTATACTGCCGCGCCTTTTTAGCGTCGCGCCAGCAGCCCCGGCGTGCCTTGAAAGGTGCTTGCGACCGACCGATGCACCCAAGCCGCAGGCACCTTATTGAATGTTCCCGTCTTTTAGAGGAGCGCGACTCATGACCGTGATCAAGCAAGACGACCTGATTCAGAGCGTTGCCGACGCCCTGCAGTTCATTTCCTATTACCACCCCGTGGATTTCATCCAGGCGATGCACGAAGCCTACCTGCGCGAAGAATCGCCAGCGGCCCGTGACTCGATGGCGCAGATCCTGATCAACTCGCGCATGTGCGCCACCGGCCACCGCCCGATCTGCCAGGACACCGGTATCGTCACCGTGTTCGTGCGCGTCGGTATGGACGTGCGTTGGGATGGCGCCACCATGGGCCTGGACGACATGATCAACGAAGGCGTGCGTCGCGCCTACAACCTGCCGGAAAACGTCCTGCGTGCCTCGATCCTCGCCGACCCGGCGGGCGCTCGGAAAAACACCAAGGACAACACCCCGGCGGTCATCCACTACTCCATCGTCCCGGGCAACACCGTGGAAGTGGACGTAGCGGCCAAGGGCGGCGGTTCCGAGAACAAGTCGAAAATGGCCATGCTCAACCCGTCCGACTCGATCGTTGACTGGGTACTGAAGACCGTTCCGACCATGGGTGCCGGCTGGTGCCCACCGGGCATGCTCGGCATCGGCATCGGTGGCACCGCCGAGAAAGCCGCGGTGATGGCCAAGGAAGTGTTGATGGAGTCCATCGACATCCACGAACTGAAAGCCCGTGGCCCGCAGAACCGCATTGAAGAAATGCGTCTGGAGCTGTTCGAAAAGGTCAACCAGTTGGGCATCGGCGCCCAGGGCCTCGGTGGCCTGACCACCGTGCTCGACGTGAAGATCATGGATTACCCGACTCACGCCGCCTCCTTGCCGGTGTGCATGATCCCCAACTGCGCCGCCACCCGTCACGCGCACTTCGTGCTCGACGGTTCCGGCCCGGCCTCGCTGGAAGCGCCACCGCTGGACGCCTACCCGGAAATCGTCTGGGAAGCCGGCCCGTCGGCCCGCCGCGTCAACCTCGACACCCTGACCCCGGAAGACGTGCAGAGCTGGAAGCCGGGCGAAACCGTCCTGCTCAACGGCAAGATGCTCACCGGTCGCGACGCCGCGCACAAGCGCATGGTCGAGATGCTCAACAAGGGTGAAACCCTGCCGGTGGATCTGAAAGGTCGTTTCATCTACTACGTCGGCCCGGTTGATCCGGTCGGTGACGAAGTGGTGGGTCCGGCTGGCCCGACTACCGCCACGCGCATGGACAAGTTCACCCGGCAGATCCTCGAGCAGACCGGCCTGTTGGGCATGATCGGCAAATCCGAGCGCGGCCCGACCGCCATCGAAGCGATCAAGGACAACAAAGCCGTGTACCTGATGGCTGTCGGCGGCGCCGCTTACCTGGTGGCTCAGGCGATCAAGAAGTCGAAAGTGCTGGCGTTCGCCGAACTGGGCATGGAAGCGATCTACGAGTTCGAGGTCAAGGACATGCCGGTCACCGTTGCGGTCGACAGCAAAGGTGAGTCGGTGCACATCACCGGTCCTGCGATCTGGCAACAGAAAATCAGCGAAAGCCTGGCAGTGGAAGTTCAGTAAGGTTTATCGCTACACATAAAAGGCCGGCCCGTCACATGACGGGCCGGCCTTTTTTATGCCTGATCAACTGACGAAAAAACCTCGCAGAGGCACAAAAATCGATCTGGCGCACCTGTCAGGTTTGACAGGTTACGCCCCGGCTCAAACTTGGTAGCGTCAATCCACCCACGCCACCGTATCTGCACCGGACGCAATCATGGTCGACCAAGAGCTGAGCATCGTCACTCCGTCCATTGCCAAAAGCTCGACGATCGCCACCATCGGCAAGAGCTGGGGAGCCGTCGGCCCGACCGGTGCCGCCACGTTCGAGTTGCCGTTGCCCACGTCCGCCGGGCGTGGCTGGGATCCGCAACTGATGCTGACGTACAGCAATCAGGCCGGCAATGGCCCGTTCGGTATTGGCTGGGGGTTGAACCTGAGCCAGATCAGTCGACGCACCAACAAGGGTGTACCGCGCTATACCGATGACGATGAGATCATCGGTGATGACGGTGAAGAGTGGATGGCCGAGCGCGAGCCTGATGGCACGCTCATCTATCGCGTTGAATCGCAATACGGCGAATTGAGCATCGGACCACACCGCGTGGTGCGTTACTGGCCTCGCGTGGAAAGGGATTTTTCCTTGCGTGAACGCTGGCAGCCGGAGGACGGGTCCGCCCCATTCTGGCTGATCCATGGCGCCGATGGCTCGCTGCGCCTTTACGGCAAAACCGCTGACTCCCGCCGCGAGGAACCAAAGGATCCAGAGCAGCCAGAGGCGCCCCAACGTATCAGCGCCTGGTTGTTGTGCGAAAGCATGAACGCGCACCGCGAACATATTTGCTACGTCTACAAGTGCGATGATCAGGACGCCGATTCAGCAACGGGCTACTCGGCTCAGCGTTATCTGGAGCGGGTGTGCTATGGCAATCTCGACGCCAACGAAGACTTGTATGCCTGGACCGTGGAGGACCCTGCCGGACTTGCCTGGCTTTTCCAGCTCATCTTCGACTATGGCGAGCGCACGGCATTGCTGACTGAAGTCCCGGTTTACGATGGCGATACCTTGCAGCCGTGGCTGCTTCGCCCGGACCCTTTTTCCACCCACGGCCAGGGCTTTGCGATCGGTACGCGCCGGCTCTGTCGACAAATACTGATGTTTCACCACATTCCTGAAGAACCGGGAAATGAACCGACGCTGGTCAGACGCCTGCTGCTGGAATATCACACTCCGCCAAACACCACCCGATGGTCCTACAGTCTGATCAGCGCCGCTCATTATCAGGCTTTCGATGCCTGGGACAGCGTGGAAAACACGCCGCCGGTGGAGTTCGAATACTCCGCCTTCGAGATCAACAAAACACCGACACGCCTGTTTGAAAGGGAGAACCAGCCGGGCATTGAAGACGGCGGGGCCTACCAATGCGTCGATCTTTATGGTGATGGTGTGCCGGGCTTTCTCTGCCGCTATGTCGACGGCTGGCATTACCGCGAACCGGAGCGCGCAGGCTCGGGAGGTGACGCCATCGCCTACGGCCCATGGACGGCGCTGGAGCAGATTCCGCTGACCGATAGCAACCGGGTGGTGAAACAAATGCTCACCGACCTGAGCGGTGACGGACGCCTCGACTGGGTCAGCGCACAGCCGGGTTTGAGCGGCTTTCACGCCATGACCGCGCAGCGCCAGTTCGCCCCCTTCGTCGCCTTCAACAAATTCCCGCTGGAATTTTTCAACACACTGTCGACCCTGGGCGATCTGAGCGGTAACGGTTTGAACTCGCTTACCGTGATTGGCCCGAACTCGGTGCGCCTGTACGCCAACCGCCGCGAAGAAGGTTTCGCCCCCGCTCAGGATGTACCGCACGAGCCGGCAGAAGACCGCCTGCCACTGTTCAGCAACACCCCCAGCGAACTGGTGCTGCTCGGCAATCTGCTGGGCAGCGACATGCCCGAGCTGTGTCGCATCCGCCACAACGAGATCCGCTGCTGGCCCAACCTCGGCCACGGTCGATTTGGCAAAGGGTACAAGATCAGTGACCTGCCCTTCACCTACGAACAATTCGACTCATCGCGGGTACGCCTGGCGGATCTCGATGGCTCCGGCGCACCGGCGCTGATTTACCTGCAATCGGACGGCTTCGATATCTATCTGAATCGGGGTGGCAATGGCCTGGAGCAGATACCGATCAATGTGCCCTGGCCCGAAGGCGTGCGCTATGACCGGTTGTGTCAGGTCAATTTCGCCGACCTGCAAGGGCTGGGCTGTGCCAGCCTGATCCTGACAGTGCCCTATGACAAGCCACGGCACTGGCGTTACGATTTCGTTTCGGCCAAACCGTGGCTGCTGACCGCCAGCAACAACAATATGGGCTGCAGCGCCAGCGTGGTTTACCGCAGTTCGGCCCAGGAATGGCTGGATGAAAAACAGCTGATACGCAAACGCAAACGCCTTCCGGTGTCGCATCTGCCTTTCGCAGTATCGGTGGTGGTCAAGCAGCAACAGCTCGATGAAATCACCGGCAATTGCCTGACGCAGAGCTTCACTTGGCGCGAAGGCGTGTACGACAGCGAAGAGCGCGAGTTCCGCGGCTTCGGCCATTTGCAGCAGACCGACAGCGAAAGCGCCAGCGGCGACGACGATGTCGGTTTCACCGAGCCGGTGCGAGTCTGCACCTGGTTTCATACCGGGCAATCGATGGACCCGCCCCGCGATCAATACTTCAATCAGGACCAAGGTGCCGTCGCGCCGGGCAAGACATTGTTCAGCCTGACGCCCGCCACGGACGCGTTCGATGAACCCATCGACCCGCACAATGCCGACATCGACTACCAGATCCGCCGGGCGCTGGTCGGTTCGGTGGCGCGCATTGAAACCTACGCCGACGCAGAGATGGATGAACCGGGTATTGCCACGCCCTTCGCAGTAGAGGAATTTCGCTACCTGGTGCGCGAGGTGCGAGCGCAACAGCAGTACAGCGCTGCCGTGCTGTTACCGCTGGTGCTGGAAACCATCAGTTATCAATACGACCGGTTCATCGACGATCCCTTGTGCCGTCACGAGATCAACCTGCGCCGGGACCCGTTCGGTGCAGCAACCCAGGCGTTCACGGTGAGCTATGCGCGTCGCCTGACCGCGGAGGATCAGCCGCCCTTCGACGATCCGGATCAACAACAGTGGTGGCGTGACGCGCATGACGAGCAACAGCAGTCGTTTTATCTGGCTGAAAGCCGGGCGCAATACATCGACCGGCTCGATCGGCAGCAATGGCGACTGGGCTTGCCGTATCGGGCGCGTACTAACGCAATGGTTTTGCCAAAAGGCCAACTGCCAAACGGGCTGACCCCGGCACAGGTATCGTTTGAAACGTTCAAGGCTCAGCAGGATTCGGCGCAGTGGCAAACGGCGAGAGTCTTGACCAGCCAGTCCGTGCAGCGCTACTTGAACCTCGCAGGCGAGCCACTGCCCGACGGCGAGGCGACCTTTGAAGCACTGGCCGGGCCACTGGAGCTGGCTCAGTTCGACAAGGTCGCGCTGGCCGCTTACAACGTCGTGCAGCCGCCGATCAACATCCATGAAGAGCTGATCAAGATCGGTTACACGGCCATGGCCCCTCTGTTCGAACCTGCGCGCCCGGCCGATGCTGAGTCCGAACTGTATTCGACGCGTTTCAATTTTGCCGAGTACGCCGGCAGTGAAGAATTCTTCAAAGTCCTGCGCTACCGCGAAACGCCCAGCCACGGTTTTACCACCGCCGAGTACGACGACTACAGTCTGGCGATTACCCGTGTCGAACTGCCCGACCAGTGCAGGTATCTGATCGAATACGACTACCACGCCGTGCAACCGACGCGCATTACCGACCCCAACGACAATATCGAAGAGGCCACCTACGAGCCCTCCGGCCAGCCGTTGGCCACCAGTTTTTATGGCACTGAATACGGCATGGAAGAGGGATTCAAACCGCTCGATAACTACGAGCGTCCAGAAGATCACCGCCCGGATCCGGCGATTGCCGACCCGCACGCTGCCGTGCAGGAAGCCGCCAGTACCCTGCGCAAGGATCTGTTCAGCTGGATGGGTGAAATCCGTGGCCCCACCGATCTGATTGCACAATGGGCTGCCGACGGTTATCTGTTGCCCAGCGGCCATATTCGCGCCAGTGCGCGGCAACAGCATGCGCAGCGCAATACGCTGACCGCGTCGGAACAAGCATTATTCAAGGCGATCAACGCAGCGCATCGCGAACCCGTCCACACCGTGATGCTGAGCGCCGATCAATATCCCGGAAAGGAAATCGCGGCTCAGGTCCAGATCGTCAGGACCTGCGTGGACGGTTTTGGCCGGACACTGCAAACCCAGCAACGGGTTGATCCGGGCATGGCCTACAAGGTGGTCGATGGCGCCCTTGTCGTCGAAGACGGCCAGTATGTCGAAGTGTATGCCGATCCGCGCTGGTGGGTCAGTGGACGGGTCGAGTACAACAACAAGGGGCTGCCGGTTCGTCAGTTCCGGCCGTTTTTTGTCGATGCGCATGGCTACGTGAATGACCAGTCCCTGCGCGAGCTGGGCCATTTCGACCAGGTGTTCTATGACGCCCTTGGACGGCAGATCAAACTGATAAACGCCAAAGGCTACTTCGCCCTTACCGTCTACCACCCGTGGTACCAGACCGACGAAGACTTCAACGACACGGCTCAAGACACTGTCGAACCTTCGCCCGAAAACCTGGCGTCATCGTCGTGAACAACAGCGTGCACTGGCACACGCCGCTGCTCTCGGCCAACGATGGCCGAGGCCTGCCGGTGCGCCAGGTGGCCTACCTGCGTAGCACCGGTGAAGTCACCTCGCTCGTGAACCGTCAGCAGCATGATACGGCCGGGCATTTGGTATCACAGTTCGACCCGCGCCTGTCCATACCCAGCCTGACAACGATTTACCGTCTCGACGGCGAAGCATTGAAAACCAACAGCGTCGACGCCGGCTGGCGCTTGCATTTACCAGGTCTGGCCGGCGAACCGCTGCAACGCTGGGGCGAGGGCGACAACCATTGGCGCACGACG